>CACWWZ010000032.1 GCA_902764705.1 uncultured Prevotellaceae bacterium
GCGCTGAGCAGCACCGATCAGCTTACCGTTCAGCTCGGGGATAACGAGACCGATAGCCTTAGCAGCACCAGTTGAGTTAGGAACGATGTTCTGAGCACCGGCACGAGCGCGCTGAACATCACCCTTGCGCTGAGGACCGTCGAGAATCATCTGGTCGCCAGTGTAAGCATGAACGGTAGTCATGATACCGCTCTGGATGGGAGCGTAGTCGTTCAGAGCCTTGGTCATAGGAGCCAAGCAGTTTGTGGTGCAAGAAGCAGCTGAGATAACAGTGTCAGCGGGAGTCAGAGTCTTGTGGTTAACGTTGTAAACGATGGTGGGCAGATCGTTACCAGCAGGAGCAGAGATAACAACCTTCTTAGCACCAGCGGTCAGGTGGGCAGAAGCCTTCTCCTTAGAAGTATAGAAACCAGTGCACTCCAGAACAACGTCTACATCCAGCTTACCCCAAGGCAGCTCAGCAGCGTTAGGAATAGCGTAGATAGTGATCTTCTTACCATCGACTACGATGAAGTCCTCACCAGCCTCAACAGTGTGCTTGTTCTCACCGAACTTGCCACAGAAACCACCCTGAGCGGTGTCATACTTCAACAGATGAGCCAGCATCTTGGGGCTGGTCAAGTCGTTGATAGCTACTACTTCATAACCTTCAGCCTCGAACATCTGACGGAAAGCGAGGCGACCGATACGGCCGAAACCGTTAATTGCTACTTTTGTCATTTTTCTTAATTATTTAAATGGGTTATACCTAAATTTTCCAACTTTTTCGCGTCTTTTCGACACTTTTTTTTCGATTTCGTGTGCAAAGTTACAAAATAATTCTTATATTTGCACGTCATTTCATTCATAATTAATGTGAAAAGTACCAAACGGAATGTGAAAAATGAGCTATATCAAGACCTAAAGGTCAAGATTGCTAAACGCAGATTGCAATTTATACGTTAAAGACAAGAGAATTAGGAACTTAAACATATTACATTAACTTTTAAAATTTAAACGTTATGGGATTTATTAAAGAATTTAAGGAGTTTGCCATGAAGGGCAACGTGATGGACATGGCAGTCGGTGTAATCATCGGCGGTGCATTTGGTAAGATTGTAACAAGTCTGGTCAACGACGTCTTGATGCCAATTATCAGTTTGTGCACGGGCGGTATTGACTTCACCAACCTGTTTGTCAACCTCAGTGATGACACGAAGTATGCCACCCTGGCAGCCGCTCAGGAAGCCGGTGCATCCGTATTCGCCTACGGATCATTCATCCAGAACATCATCGACTTCATCATCATTGCCTTCTGTATCTTCTTGATGATCAAAGGTATGAACAAGCTGAACCGCAAGAAGGAAGAGCCCGAGCCCGAAGCTCCCGCCGGACCTACTCAGGAAGAGCTGTTGGCAGAGATTCGTGACCTGCTGAAGACGAAGTAAATCTCTGAGCATCATTAAAAAAGGGCTGACGGAATCACTTCCGTCAGCCTTTCTTTATTGCCAAAAAGCAAATTACTTCACGACCTTTTTGCCATTGACGATATAGATGCCATGCCTTAACAGTTGGAAGTCACTGCCCGCATAGCGTCCGTCAAGCGAATAAAACTACCAAATATTTTAGGAAAAATCGTATAATATTTGGATATTTACCAATAAACTGCTACCTTTGCACCCGGAAAAAGATTATTTAGGATAACATCAATGAAAAAGACATTAGATTTTAAGCCGAAATTCCTATCGGCAATTAAGCATTACGACAAGAAGACCTTCATGTCCGACCTCATGGCCGGTATCATTGTAGGTATTGTCGCACTGCCTTTGGCCATTGCCTTCGGTATTGCCAGCGGCGTGTCGCCCGAGAAGGGTATCATCACCGCTATTGTAGCCGGCCTGGCCATCTCGCTCTTCGGTGGTTCGAAAGTACAGATTGGCGGACCGACCGGTGCATTCATCATCATTGTTTACGGCATCATCCAGCAATATGGCATGCAGGGACTGACTGTTGCCACACTCATGGCCGGTGTATTTCTCATCCTGTTGGGCGTGTTGCGCCTGGGCACCATTATAAAGTACATTCCCTACCCCATTGTGGTGGGATTCACGTCGGGTATTGCCGTCACAATCTTCTCCACACAGGTCAAGGACTTGTTGGGTATGACGATGGACAGCGTACCCAGCGATTTCATCGAGAAATGGGTTGCCTATATATATAATATAGGTAATATAGACTGCTGGAGTGCCTTGGTGGGTATTGTCAGCGTACTGATTATTGCCGTATGGCCCATGATGGCACGCAAGCTCCATCTGTCACCTCTCAGATCGCTGCCTGGTTCTCTGGTAGCTATCATCATCATGACAGTAGTCGCCCTGTTGCTCAAGCAGTATGCAGGTATTACCACTATCGAGACCATTGGCGACCGTTTCAGCATCTCGTCACAGTTGCCTGGCGCCGTGGTTCCTGAACTGTCGTGGGAAGTCATCAAGGGACTTGTCGGTCCGGCTGTCACCATTGCAGTCCTCGGTGCTATAGAGTCGCTGCTCTCGGCCACAGTGGCTGATGGTGTCATTGGCGACCACCACAACTCGAACACCGAGCTCATCGGACAGGGCATTGCCAACATTGCTTCGCCCATCTTCGGCGGCATCCCCGCTACAGGCGCCATTGCCCGCACCATGACCAACATCAACAATGGCGGACGCACCCCCATTGCCGGCATCATCCACGCTGTCGTGCTGTTGCTCATCTTCCTCTTCCTCATGCCGCTGGCACAGTACATCCCGATGGCTTGTCTGGCGGGAGTCCTCGTAGTAGTGGCATATGGCATGAGCGGATGGCGCTCGTTCCTGGCTATGGCCCGTCGCAATCCCAAGAGCGACGTCACCGTGCTGTTGCTGACGTTCTTCCTGACGATCATCTTCGACCTCACCGTAGCCATCGAGTTCGGCCTCATCTGCGCTTGTCTGCTCTTTATGCGTCGTATGGCTGAGACCACCGAGGTACACGCCGTACTCAACGAGATCGACCTCAACGAGGATGCCGACATGCAGGCAGGTAATCTGGAACACCTCACCATCCCCGAGGGCGTTGAGGTATACGAAATCAATGGTCCCTACTTCTTCGGTGCCGGCACGCGTTTCGAGGACATCATGGCGCGTTACGGCCGACGTCCCAAGGTGCGTATCATCCGCATGCGTAAGGTTCCCTTCATCGACTCCACGGGTCTGCACAACCTCGAGAACATGTGCCGCATGAGTCAGAAAGAAGGCGTAACCGTCGTCCTGTCAGGCGTCAATCCCAAGGTCGACGCAGTACTGAAGCGCAACAACTTCCAGCAGCTGTTGGGCGAAGAAAACATCTGCAACCACATCGACCTCGCACTGACCCGCGCTTCCGAGATTGTCGGAAGTGAGAAGTAAAAGGTGAGAGGCAGCTATTTCCTGAGAGCGATATTGTAATTATAATACTGTGGATTTCCCGTCACGTCCGCTACCACACGGAGGAATGGCGGAAAATTCACTGTTTCTTGCCTCTCGACGCCCTTAGTCTGAAGCATCACAAGGTTATCGACGGGAGCGTGGAAGGAGTCTATTTCAAAATACTGGCCTTTCCAGATAAAGCTGCGGCGCGTCTTGCGAATCGTAGCCCTATAGGGGTCCGCCTGTTGTAACAGCGACTCATAAAGGGCATTCGACACCTGGCGTTCCGTTTCCAGTATCTCGTTCGCCGAGATGCGTTTCTTGGTCTTGTGAACGTTGACGAACTCACCGCTCCAGCTTCTGCGACGCAGGCGCACCTCACAATCGGGATCTGCCACCAGATAGGTCTGCGTAATCTCACTCTCAATGCACTCAGGCAGTTCGCCCGTGATTTCTACTAGATAGACGCGCTCTTCCTTGACGGTCTGCGGCAAGCCAAGCACATTGGAAATCTCCATGATGACGCGACCGAGCTTGGCGTCGAAATCATCATGGTTATTGATGACTCGCAGGTGAGGATGACCTGTCCACGCACGGTTCACCTTCTTGTCCAGGTCGCGTGCTATGCGAAGACCTTCTTCGTTGGCCTGCTCGTAACGAGTCGAATTGGTGGCTGTGGTGTAATACTGCTCTGCACCGTCGGCAGCACTCACCAAGTGCAATACAGCATCGTAGCGATTGCGAAGATCGTTGGCCGACGTACCGCACTTCTCGCACAGCTCACCCCACATCTGCTTGTCGATATAGGCAGAAATGTCCAGCGTACCGCGGTCGCAGACCACAAACGTCGGCCTGGTGCAGGTCTCAGCAAGTCTCATAAAGCTGTCCTCCAGCGCCAGCTGCGTCTGCAGAATGGCCAACTCGCCCTCATAGTACAGGTCGTGATTCGGCGTCAGATAGCTCCATCCGCCCTGACTGTACATGGTAGGAACTTCGGGCACCGTAAACACCTTAAAGCCCAGATTCGAGAAGTGCTCAATAATACGCACTAATGCCGTCGTCTTGCCCGCACAGGGGCCGCCTGTCAATACGATTCGCTTAATATTTTCCATCGTTATAGGTTTTATGCTTGCAAAGGTACAAAAAAAATCTTAATTCTTAATTCTTAATTCTTAATTTCTTTGTATCTTTGCAGAAAATTATATCAAGAATTATGAAAAGAACTCTAATCATGACAATGGCAATCATCGCCACAAACCTGTTGCAGGCACAGGGCTTGCAGTATCCGAAGGCCGCTAAGGACGGCACTATAGACGAATATTTTGGTGTAAAGGTCGCAGACCCTTACCGCTGGCTGGAAAACGACACCAGCGCCCAGACAGCAGCATGGGTCGAGGCAGAAAACAAGGTGACCAATGCCTATCTCGGCAAGATTCCTTTCCGCAACAAGCTGCTCAAACGACTCACCGAGCTGGCTAACTACGAGAAGATTTCCGCACCGCGCAAGCACCATGGCAAATGGTACTTCTCGAAGAACGACGGCCTGCAGAACCAATACGTGCTCTACGTGATGGACGAGCTAGGAGGCGAGCCACGAGTGTTCCTCGATCCCAACAAACTGAGTGACGACGGCACGGTAGCGTTGAAGGGTGTCTATTTCTCCCACAACGGCAAATATGCTGCCTACACCATCTCGCGAAGCGGCAGCGACTGGGAGGAAATCTTCGTCATCGACCTCAAGACGGGCCAGCTCACCAGCGATTACATCGAGTGGGCTAAATTCACAGGCGCAGCCTGGAAGGGCGACGGTTTCTACTACAGCGCCTACGATGCTCCAGTGAAAGGCAAGGAGTACTCGAACGTCAACTCCGGCCACAAGATTTATTATCATAAAATCGGTACTCCCCAGAGCCAGGACGTGCTGTTCTATCAGAACGCCGCCTACCCCATGCGATTCTATTACACCAGCGTGAACGAGGAGGAGACGCTGATGTATCTCTACGAGGCAGGTGCTGGCGCTGGCAACAACCTCTTCGTTCGGGACCTCAGACAACCCGAGTCACAGTTTGTCCAGATGACTTCCAACATGGACTATCAGTACAGCCCCGTCTACGACGACGGAGACCACATCTGGCTCTACACTAACTACGGTGCCCCCAAGGGTCGTATCATGAAGGCTGATATCCGTCAGCCCGGCATCGACAGCTGGCAGGAACTGATTCCCGAGCAGGAGAACATGCTGGGTGGTGCTGACGTCATCAACCGCCAGCTCTTCCTCACCTATCAGAAAGACGCCTCCGACCACGCTTACCTCTACGGCATCGACGGCAAACTGAAGCACGAGGTAAAGTTGCCATCAGTGGGCAGTGTGGGCTTTACGGGCGACGAGAAGCAGCCCGAGTGCTTCTACACTTTCACCTCGTTCACCATGCCTGGCACCATCTACCGCTACGACATGGTGAAGAACGAGAGCACCCTCTACGCGCAGCCCAGCGTAAAATTCCGTCAGCAGGACTACGAGAGCCAGCAGTTGTTCTTCCAGAGCAAGGACGGCACGCGCATACCGATGTTTATAACCTATAAGAAAGGCCTGAAGCGCAACGGCAAGAATCCCGTCTTCCTCTATGGCTACGGCGGCTTCAACATCTCGCTGGGGCCCAGCTTCTCAGCTACTCGTATCCCGTTCCTCGAGCAGGGCGGCATCTATGCCCAGGTCAATCTGCGCGGCGGCAGCGAATATGGCGAGGAGTGGCACCTGGCAGGCACGAAGATGCAGAAGCAGAACGTGTTCGACGACTTCATAGGTGCTGCTGAATACCTGATCAAGGAGGGCTACACCTCGAAGGAGAAACTGGCCATTGTCGGCGGTTCCAATGGCGGACTGCTCGTCGGAGCCTGCATGACACAGCGTCCCGACCTGTTCCGTGTCGCCATCCCCGAAGTGGGTGTCATGGACATGCTGCGCTACCACAAGTTCACCATCGGTTGGAACTGGGCCAGCGACTACGGCACCAGCGAAGATTCCAAGGAGATGTTCGAATATCTGCGCGGCTATTCCCCACTCCACAACCTGAAGCCCGGCACGGCCTATCCTGCCACCCTCGTCACCACTGCCGACCACGACGACCGCGTCGTTCCCGCCCACTCGTTTAAGTTTGCTGCCACCCTGCAGGAATGCCATCAGGGCGCCAACCCTGTGCTCATTCGCATCGACACCAAGGCCGGACACGGCGGTGGCAAGCCCCTGGCAAAAGTCCTCGAAGAGCAAGCCGACATCTACAGCTTCATCCTCTACAACATGGGCCTGAAATATAAATAGCAAGTCGCAAGGGTTGGGAGTGGGCCGCATCCTCGACATCCTGCGCAACCAGCCATGAAGGGAAGCCACCCCGAGCGCATCCCTCATTGCGCAATAAGGCAGGGTTATCGGAAAATAAGCGTGGGTTATTGGAAAATAAGCGTGGGTTATTGTAGGACAGGTGTGGTTTGCGGCGCAAACGCCGCATATGATGGCTGTTCAAATAAAAATTTTTTTTGCTTCGCGATTAAACCTTTTTGAAGATTATTCGTCAAAGGGTAAAATCTGACTTATATCACATTATTTAATTAACTAACAAAAAACGAAAATGAAAAAAGTATTTTTGATGATGTCTCTGCTGGTGCTCTCGTTGGGCATGCAGGCACAAACGAAGTTCCACGACGTAGAGGCTAACGATGCCACGGGTGCCGTGAAGTGTATCAAGAGCTCGATGATGGGCCGCGATTTCACCATCAATTTCACGAAGGACGGCAAGATGTCGCGCGAGGGTATGACTGACGCCCAGTACGATGCCAACGGCTATCTGATCTCGGTGAAGATGAGTTTCCAGGGCAATGAGGTGCCCATCAAGTACACTTGGGAGAACGGCCGCATCAAGACTCAGTCAATGAGCATGATGGGCAACGACATGGTGACAACCCGCACCTATAACGAAAAGGGTGCCCCTGCTTCAGAGAAGATCAACATGGGCGGTCAGGAGATGGAGAATCCCTACACCGACTACAAGTATGACGACCATGGCAACTGGATCAGCCGCAAGGCTTCGATGATGGGCCAGGAGATGGAGCAGACCCGCACCATCGAGTATTACGAGTAAACCTATTAGTTTTTATTTCATAGAAAAGAAAGAAGAAAAGGGGCATCTTCGTGATGAAGGTGCTCCTTTATTAAATATCCCCAGCCGAAAAACATCGACTGGGGAAACTGTTTGTCAGAGATTACTCTTTATCGAGCAGAATCTTCATCATCTCGACGGCAGCCTTCGCTACGGAAGTACCGGGGCCGAAGATGGCAGCGACGCCAGCCTGATAAAGGAAGTCGTAGTCCTGGGCGGGAATAACACCGCCTGCAATGACCATAATATCCTCACGGCCAAGCTTCTTCAGTTCTTCAATCAACTGAGGAATGAGCGTCTTGTGACCAGCAGCGAGTGATGAGGCACCAACGACATGGACGTCGTTCTCCACAGCCTCGCGGGCAGCCTCGGCGGGCGTCTGGAACAGCGGTCCCATATCGACGTCGAAGCCACAGTCGGCATAACCCGTTGCCACTACCTTTGCACCACGGTCGTGACCGTCCTGACCCATCTTGGCAATGAAGATACGCGGACGACGACCCTCCTTCTGTGCGAACTCATCGGTCAGCTTGCAAGCCAACTCGAAGTCGCTATCGTTCTTTGATTCTGAACTATACACGCCTGAAATTGTTCTGATTACTGCTTTATAACGGCCCACGATTTCTTCGCAGGCATCTGATATCTCACCCAGTGTACAACGCAGCTGAGCGGCCTTGACAGCCAGGTCGAGCAGGTTGTTCTCGCTCTTGCGGCCTTCCTTGAAGTCGCGCACACAGTCGGTAATAGCCTTCAGGGCAGCCTGACAAGCAGCCTCGTCGCGCTTGCCGCGAACCTCCTTCAGACTCTCCTCCTGCTGCTTGCGTACAGCGGTGTTGTCGACCTCGAGGATGTCGATAGGATCCTCATGCTCAAGACGATACTTGTTGGTACCCACAATGGTCTGGACGCCACTATCGATACGAGCCTGAGTGCGGGCAGCAGCCTCCTCGATACGCATCTTTGGAAGACCAGTCTCGATAGCCTTGGCCATACCGCCCAGCTTCTCAATCTCCTGGATGTGCTCCCAAGCCTTGTGAACCAACTCGTTGGTCAGGGTCTCTACATAGTAAGAACCAGCCCATGGGTCAATCTGCTTGCAGACCTTCGTCTCGTTCTGGATGTAAATTTGGGTGTTACGAGCGATACGAGCCGAGAAGTCGGTAGGCAGGGCGATAGCCTCGTCGAGGGCGTTGGTATGCAGCGACTGGGTGTGACCTAGCACGGCAGCCATAGCCTCGATACAGGTACGACCCACGTTGTTGAACGGGTCCTGCTCGGTCAATGACCAACCAGAAGTCTGAGAGTGAGTACGCAGCGCGAGCGACTTAGGATTCTTAGCGCCAAAGCTCTTCACGATCTTAGCCCACAGCAGACGTCCTGCACGCATTTTTGCTATTTCCATGAAGTGGTTCATGCCGATAGCCCAGAAGAAACTCAGACGGGGTGCGAAAGCATCCACATCGATACCGGCATTCACACCAGTACGCAGATAGTCCATACCATCAGCCAGAGTGTAAGCCAACTCGATGTCAGCGGTAGCACCAGCTTCCTGCATGTGATAACCTGAGATAGAGATGCTATTGAACTTCGGCATCTTCTGGGAGGTGTACTCAAAGATATCAGCGATGATCTTCATCGAGAAAGCAGGGGGATAAATATAGGTGTTACGCACCATGAACTCCTTCAGAATATCGTTCTGGATGGTTCCTGCCATCTCCTCGAGATGAGCGCCCTGCTCCAGGCCCGCCACGATGTAGAACGCCAGGATAGGCAGCACGGCACCATTCATAGTCATAGACACAGACATCTTGTTCAAGGGGATACCAGAGAAGAGCACCTTCATGTTCTCCTCGTTACAGATACTTACACCAGCCTTACCGACATCGCCCACCACACGAGCGTTATCAGGGTCGTAACCACGGTGAGTAGGCAGGTCGAAGGCGACGGAAAGTCCCTTCTGGCCAGAAGCCAGGTTACGGCGATAGAAAGCGTTTGACTCTTCAGCGGTAGAGAATCCGGCATACTGACGGATGGTCCAAGGCTTGAAGGGGTACATCATGGAGTACGGGCCACGCAGATAGGGAGGAATACCTGCTGTAAAGTCGAGGTGCTCCATACCTTCGAGGTCTTCCTTTGTATAAACCGGGCGAACCTCGATGTGCTCCGGGGTCTTCCAGTTAGCCTCAATCTTATTGTCGGCAATCCACTTGGCACCATCTTGAGCCTTGATGCCTGCATAGATATCAATATCTTTAAATTGTTTACGCATAATTCAAGTCTCCTATTCTTTAAATACCAAGTTTCTGATTATATTCTTTCAAAGTGTCGAGCACGTTGCACTTGACGTGAACAAAGTTCTCGATGCCGGCAGCCTTCAGGTCTTCCATGCAAGCAGGAGCACCGGCTACTACAAACATAGCGCGACCATTCAAGTACTTAAATGCAGGAATAGCATACTCAGCATACTCATCATCGCTAGAGCAGATGACTACGATGTCGGCCTTAGCCTCGAGCGCAGCATCAACACCCTCCTCAACGGTCTTGAATCCGAGGTTGTCAATCACCTTATAACCAGCGCAAGCCAGGAAGTTGCACGAGAACTGAGCGCGAGCCTGACGCATTGCCAAGTTACCAATAGTCAGCATGAAGGCCACAGGCACCTTGGTCTCTTCGGTGTGGATGCGGAGGTCCTCGAAGTCGGCAGCCAGACGAGTAGTCTCGAGTTTCTTGAAGGGAGCCTCGCACTCACCACCATGACAGCAGGCCTTGGCATCAACGGCACGCTTGCCCTCGCTCTTCTCGGTGAAGTTGGGGAACTGGTTGGTGCCGAGGATGAACTCCTTACGCTTGGCGGCGTCGCCGTGACGCTTCACGTTGGTGGCATTGATGTCGTCCTGAACAATGCCCTTCTTGCAGGCCTCCAGGAAACCACCCTCGTCCTCAATCTTCAGGAACAGTTTCCAGCCTTCCTGTGCCAGAGCATCCGTCAGGTGCTCTATGTAGTAAGAACCGGCTGATGCGTCGACAATACGGTCGAAGTGAGCCTCCTCCTTGATGAGCAGTTGCTGGTTGCGTGCAATACGCTCGCTGAAGTCAGTAGCCTTCTCGTAAGGAGCATCGAACGGTGTCACCACCATTGAGTGAACGCCACCCAGAGCGGCACTCATAGCCTCCGTCTGCGAACGGAGCAGGTTGACATAGCTGTCGAACAGTGTCTGGTTGTATGTCGACGTGGTAGCGTTGATGGTCATCTTGCAGGCACAGTCGCACTTCGGCTCATACTGCTTCACAATCTGAGCCCACAACAGGCGGGCGGCACGGAACTTGGCAATCTCCATGAAGTAGTTCTCAGAGACGCCCATGTAGAACTTCATCTGACGGGCAGCCAGGTCTACATCGACACCGGCATCCACCAACTGCTGCAGGTACTCGTTACCCCAAGCCAGTGCGTAACCCAGTTCCTGGACGATATAGGCACCGGCATTGTTCAGCGTCTCGGTGTGAACGGTCATTACATGAGCCTTCGGATAATCCTTCAAAGCCTCCACAATCTTCGGACCCTCGGCCAGCAGTTCTGTCACGTCCTTACCCTTGGTGAGCATAGACTCGATGGGGTCGAAGCCCACGGTGAACGACAGTTTCTCCTTGTCGAAGCCCTTCTTGGTGAAGTAAGCGTCGATAATCTGCGCCAGCTCCAGTGCATGACGGGGGCAGGTGCGGAAGTTTAGGTCGACAATCTCGCAGAGGATGCCGTCCAGCAAGGTCTCGATGAACGCTGCACTCACGTCGCTGCCCTTGATGCGGAAGCCCAGCGAGTCGATACCCTTGTTCAGGATGTCGAGTGCCTTCTTGTTAGCCTCCTTGGCATCTTCGACGGCGATGTTCTGACGGACATACCATTCGTTGTTGTCCTTTTTGTTACCACGTACAAACGGGAACTCACCCGGCAAAGCATCAGGGGTCTTCAAATCCTTCAGGTCTTCACGACGATAGAAGGGCTGTACGTTAAATCCTTCATTTGTTCTCCAAACGAGTCGCTTCTGGAAGTCGGCGCCTTTCAGGTCCACTTCAATCTTGTCCAACCATTCTTGCTTGGTTGGAGCTTGGAACTCGCTGAAGAGTTTCTCTTTGTTAGCCATAAATAGTGTTTATTATATAAGTTGTTTTAGAATATTGTTCTGAGCGAACGCGTTTGCAAAGGTAACAAATAATTCTGAAATAAAGAAGAATTTAATAAATATTTTATATTTATGAAAAATAGTTGCACAAAGTTGCATGATTTGAGCAGATTTTTAGTAATTTTGCAGCCAATTTCGAGAAAGTACTTTATGGAATCATTTCATTGGTTGAAAGAATTATTTACAACTACGGACTCAGTAGCGCATATTGCGTTGCTCTATGCTGTTGTGATTGCCTTGGGTGTATATTTAGGAAAAATCAAGATTGGCGGTGTATCACTGGGCGTCACCTTCGTGCTGTTTGCTGGCATCGTAGCGGGACACATCGGATTTACTGCCCCGACAAACATCCTTACATTTGTACAAGACTTCGGACTCATCCTGTTCGTCTTCATGATCGGTTTACAGGTGGGCCCCGGCTTCTTTGAGAGTTTCGGCAAGCAGGGCATCAAACTGAACGGACTGGCAGCAGGAGCCATCCTGCTGAACATTCTGGTGATGTTTGCCTGCTACTACATCTTCTTCGACACCAACAACAAATTGAACCTGCCGATGATGGTAGGAACGCTGTACGGTGCCGTCACAAACACCCCTGGTCTTGGTGCTGCCAACGAAGCATTGGGAACAGTATTCGGACAGAACGCCCCACAGATTGCCTCTGCCTATGCCTGTGCCTACCCCTTGGGTGTGGTTGGCATTATCGGTGCTATTATATTAATAAGGTATATCTGTAACATCAAACTGGAAAAGGAAGAGGCCCGTCTGAAGGCATTAGAAGAGACCAACGCCAACAAAAAGCCCTACAAGATGCACTTGGAGGTAACGAACAAGTACCTGGAGGGCAAGACCTTGTTACAGGTTCACGACTTCCTGAACCGCGACTTCGTGGTATCGCGCCTCGTCCATGACAATAAAGTATGCATCCCCAACCGCGACACCATTTTCCACTTGGGCGACCAGATGCTGGTGGTGTGTGCCGAGGCTGACCAAGAGGCTATCATGGCCTTTATCGGTCCGAAGCTTGACATCGATTTCGAGCAGCAGGATCAGCCACTGGTATGCAAACGCATCCTCATCACCAACCCGAAAATCAATGGTAAGACACTCTCCTCGATGCATTTCTCGAGTGTTCATGGTGTCAACGTAACCCGAGTCACCCGTCACGGACTGGATCTCTTTGCCTCAGCTGGACTGCCCTTGCAGGTTGGTGACAAAATCATGGTAGTAGGCCCGGAAGATGCTGTCGACAATGTGGCAGACCAGATGGGAAACTCCATCCGCCGACTGGATGCACCCAATATCGCCACAATTTTCGTGGGCATCATTCTAGGACTCATCTTCGGTTCGTTCCCGCTGGCTATTCCCGGCATGCCTGTTCCCGTGAAACTCGGTCTGGCAGGTGGTCCGCTCATCATCGCCATCCTCATCGGACGCTATGGCTATAAGATCCATCTGGTAACTTATACTACAACGTCGGCCAACATGATGCTGCGCGAGATAGGACTGGTGCTCTTCCTGGCTTCGGTTGGTATCAAGGCCGGAGCAGGGTTCTTCGACACGGTCATCGACGGCGACGGACTGCTCTATGTGATGACAGGCTTCCTCATCACCATCATCCCGATTCTGGTAATAGGCCCCATTGCACGCATAAAATTCAAGTTCAACTACTTCACCATTGCGGGAATGATAGCAGGTACCTATACCGATCCCCCTGCCCTAGCCTATGCCAACAGCATTTGTTCGAAAGAGGCTCCGGCACTGGGATATTCGACGGTTTATCCGCTATCGATGTTCCTCAGAATATTTACGGCACAAATCGTCGTGCTGTTCTTCTGCGGGTAACAGGCCTATGACAGCCTAGGAAATCCCAGGAAAACCTAGAGAGAAAAAATAATACACGAAATAAATAAAAGACAAATGAACAAATTCGCATTCCTGTTAGGCTCACTACTTGCCTTCGCTTCACAGCCCATGCTGGCCCAGATGGATGCCAGCATCAAGCTGAACGAGGTGATGACGCAGAACGAGACGAGCCTGATTGACGAATACGGAGCACACAATGCCTGGGTGGAGATAGCCAACATCTCGCACTCGACGTACAACATCCGTGGCATGTATCTGACCACCGACCGCTCCGTACTCGACAAGAAGATGAGCGTTCCTGAGCGCGTAAGCCGTATGAGCAAGATTCCCAACGGCGACGAGCGTACCAACCTGTCAGGACGCCAGCTCATTGTGTTCCAACTTGGCAGTCATCCTGCACAAGGTTCTCTTCATCTCTCTGTGAAGGTCAACGCCACAGAACCGACGTGGGTTGCCCTCTTCAACGGTAATGCCACACAGCTCATCGACTCCGTTACGGTACCCGCTTTGGGCATCGATCAGTCGTATGCCCGCATTGCCAACAACGGCACGGCAGCTGACTGGGAAATCAAGTCGGCAGACCGCGTTACTCCAGGAATCCAGAACCAACTCGTCGTCAGCGAGTCGAAAGTGGAGAAGTTCAAGCGCGAAGACCCACACGGCTTCGGTATGGCGCTGATGGCAATGGGAATCGTGTTCTTCTGTCTGGCGTTGCTGTGGATTACATTTACGCTGTTTGGCATGGTAATGCGCCACATGGACGCTGCCAAGAAGGTGGTTCACCAGCAACCCATCAAGCCCATTACCAAGACGGTGGAGATGACCATGGAGGTTGGCCACAAGACTGGTATCATCCTGAAAGAAGGCCTTAACACCAAGGGTATCGACAAGGAAGTCTATATGGCTGTCATTGGCTTGGCACTGCGCCAGTATGAAGACGAAATACACGACGTAGAGTCAGGTATCATCACCATTGCTCCAAAAGATACAGGTTGGGACGATGAATACAGTCAGATGACTCATCTGCACGAAGCTTTCATCCCCACCAGCCATAATGCTCCTAACATTCCATCAACTCCCGAATTGCACTAAAAAGAACACAACAATGAAAAAGTATCAATATAAAGTACAAGGCGTAGACTACGAGGTAGAAATCGCCGAGGTAGAAGGAAAAATCGCCAAAGTGAACGTAAACGGCATCCCTTTCGAGATTGAGATGCAGAAACCCATCAATGCCGCCAAGCACCCCGCATTGGCCGCAACGAAAAGAGCAGCTTCAGCAGCCCCCGTAGAGGCTCCCGTTGCCAGTGCTCCTGCTGCAGCACCTGCACCCGCTGCTCCTGCCGCACAACCCGCTGCTCCTGCTGGTGCCGGTAATGCCCTGAAGGCTCCGCTGCCCGGAACCATCAACGCCATCAATGTGAAGGTGGGCGACAAGGTGAATGTCGGCGATATTGTTATCGTGCTGGAAGCCATGAAGATGCAGAACAACATCGAGGCTGAGAATGCCGGCACAGTGACAAGTATTCTTGTGAATCCCGGTGACTCCGTCATGGAGGGTGCCGTCATGCTGACCATTGGGTAAATATTCAACGAATTATGTGGCAATTTATCATCGACAACTTCAATGACTTCCTGACCTACACAGGCTTTGCCAATGTGACGGCAGGAAACCTCATCATGATAGCAGTAGGCGCCTTCTTCATCTGGCTCGCCATCAAGAAGGACTTCGAGCCCCTGCTGCTCGTTCCCATTGGACTGGGAATCATTCTCGGAAACATTCCCTTCCGTGCGGATGCCGGACTGGAGATTGGTCTATACGAAGACAATTCCGTGCTGAACATCTTCTACCAAGGTGTCCGCCAAGGCTGGTATCCACCGCTTATCTTCCTGGGAATCGGTGCAATGACCGACTTCTCGGCACTATTGGCAAATCCTAAGCTGATGCTGATTGGTGCCGCAGCACAGTTCGGTATCTTCGGAGCCTACATGCTGGCACTGGCACTCGGTTTTGAGCCAAACCAGGCTGCCGGTATCGCCATCATCGGTGGCGCAGACGGTCCCACAGCCATCTTCCTCAGTTCGAAACTATCGCCCAACCTGATGGGTGCCATTGCGGTGTGCGCCTACTCGTATATGGCGCTGGTACCCCTGATCCAGCCTCCTTTGATGCGTCTGCTGACTACCAAGAAGGAGCGCCTTATCAAGATGAAGCCTGCCCGTGAGGTCAGCCAGACAGAGCGCATCCTCTTCCCTATCGTGGGACTGTTGCTGACTACGTTCATCGTACCTTCCGGCCTGCCTCTGCTGGGTATGCTGTTCTTTGGTAACCTGTTGAAGGAAAGCGGTAAGACCACCCGTCTGGCCAAGACTGCCGGTGCTGCCCTGAACGACATTGTAGTAATGCTGCTGGGTCTGACGGTAGGTTGTTCGACACAGGCCTCTGAGTTCCTGACACTGAACACGATCTTCATCTTCGCCATTGGTGCCGGAGCGTTTATCATTGCCACCATGAGCGGTGTCTGCTTTGTAAAGTTGATGAATGTGTTCCTGCCTAAGGACAAGAAGCTGAATCCGCTGATCGGTAATGCCGGAGTATCGGCAGTGCCAATGGCAGCACGCATCTCGAACAACCTCGGACTGGAATACGACCGCCACAATTTCCTGCTCATGCACGCCATGGGTCCCAATGTGGCTGGAGTCATCGGCTCAGCAGTAGCTGCTGGCGCCCTGCTCGGATTCCTATCGTAACACGAATCGGATTATCATCCATAAAAAGACTGCCCCAAGTAACGTTCTGTTTACCTGGGGCATTTTTCTGATTAACGCTTGCGTCGTTTCTTGGACTTAGCAGTCATGGAACGACGCTTTGGCGAACTCTTGCGTTTGACGGCTTTATGCTTTGTGGCTTTACGCACACGACGCTTGACAACATTCTTCTTGCTAAACGAGGACGTATCGCCCGTACTTTTCCATGTGACACTCTCCTGGGCTGTCATCAGAGGAAGGTTCGGAGCAGGATTCCGCTCGCAATATTTCAAAATGGCATAGTAGTCAATATTTCTGCGTTGATGATTCTCGTAAAACCAGATTTCAATACCCGATGAAGCTGTAGTAATCATCACAATATCACGATCAAACCCCACATACCAACGGGCAAAGGGGTGGGAACGCACCGTCGACTCCCACGTTGGGGCACCATAGTGTTTCTGCATCCACTTCCGCAAAGCAATATAGTCGTCTCGCAGGCTATTTCCCTGTTGCAACTGTGTCGTCAACAAAACATGGTTAATCTTCGTAGAGTCTTTGCTGACATTCACGTAAATCCACACATCCAGTCCGGCGATACGTCCGGAGAGCTCGTATCGATCCTCCTGTTGCAAACCTTTATCCTGCAAAGCATCCACCAGCTCATCAGGTGGAAGGTCTAATGGCTGATCGACAAAACGGGTATGTTCCTGGGCCTGAGCAGCACTCAAACAGACCAGAAAACTGATTGCAATTACATATTTTCGTATCTCCATAAACGCCAAAATCGCAAAATTTCGTGCAAAGATACAAAAAATCAACGAAAAAAAGCCATCAGTTAAAAATATTTCGTATCTTTGCACGGATATTAAACTTAGAACTTCATGAAGCTACCCAATATATTCAAGCGAAAACGCTCCATTGCCCGCCGGCTCACGTGGCGTGTCATCCTGACGGTGACACTCGTCTTCGCTATCATATCCGCCTCTATTTTCGGTGTAGTCTGGTTTGTCGGAAGCGCAGCCCTTCTCGCATATACGACGAAGGGAATGGATGTCACCAACGAGAAAATCAGTAATATCTTCACTAACATCGAGGTAGCGGTAAACAACAACAAGGCCGTTGTCGAGGATAATTTCGGTGACGGCGCCAAGCTATATGATGCCCAAAAACAACTGTTGAACCTGAATCCCGATATCATCGGTGCTGCAGTAGCCTACAATCCTGACAGCAAGCGCATGAGGGGAAAGAAATCTGCAGCTTTTGCCTATCGTGACGAAAGGGACAGCACCAGCATCTATACCAAACAGCTGAACAACAAGAAATACGATTACCTGAATCAGGAGTGGTTCACCAAACCTTGTGAAGAGGGAAAAGGAACTTGGTCAGAGCCATATCAGGACAAAGGAAATAGCAATGTACCAATGATAACCTACTCCCTGCCGCTCGTTGACAAAGGAGGGGAAGTGTATGCCGTCATGACTGCCGACATGGGAATCGGATGGCTCAACGAACTGATTACACAGACAGAAGACTCGTTCTTCGATATCATTAACCAAAATGGAGAGGTTACCAGTTTCATGGCTACAGCCGAAGGAACCTTTGTGGCACATACTGACTCCACGCTGGTGCTCAATGAAAACATTGAGGATTTTTTCAAGAAACAGACCGACGATAGCGAAAGAATTTACATTAAGGACGAAAATTTCAATTCAAGGATTAAGGCCTATTATGATCGTGATAATCACTGGCAAGTCGTTATATTCAAACGTTTGAAGAGTAACGGCTGGGTGATGGGAGCCATCATACCCGTCAAGGTCATCCTGGGACCTGTCAACGATTTCATCGTCGGGTTTGTCGTCCTCATGGTCATCGGACTGCTCATCGTCGGCTTAGTATGCAGGGCCACAATCCGTCGCGTCACCAAACCCCTACGGATTTTTGCCGACTCTGCTGACGAAATAGCTAAAGGAAACTTCACGGCAGAACTGCCCAAGATCAAGACCAAGGACGAGATGTTCCGTCTGCGCAACTCCTTCGAAACCATGCAGTTGTCATTGGTCAGACAGATTGAGGAAACCAAGGCTATCAACGCAGAGAAAGGACGCATGGAGGGTGAGTTACAGACTGCCCGAAGGATCCAGATGTCAATGCTGCCCAAGACCTTCCCCCCCTACCCTGAGCGCGACGACATCGACATCTACGGACAATTGATGCCTGCCAAAGAGGTTGGAGGCGACTTATTCGACTTCTATATCCGCGATGAGAAGTTATTCTTCTGCATAGGAGACGTCAGCGGCAAGGGTGTTCCCGCCTCACTGCTGATGGCCGTCACACGTTCGCTGTTCCGTACAGTGTCTGCCCACGAGTCACTGCCCGTCCGCATCATGACAACCATCAACGAATCCATCGCAGAGGACAACGACTCGAACATGTTTATCACCCTGTTTATCGGTGTGCTCGACCTGCCCACAGGACGTCTCCGCTATACAAATGCAGGCCATGATGCCCCCCTGCTCATCGGCAAATTGAATACGGGTAAACTCCCCTGCGATCCAAACTTGCCTATAGGTGTCGAAGAAGGCTGGAAATTTACTGCCCAAGAGGCTATCATCGACCCCGAGACCATCATTTTCCTATACACTGACGGACTGACTGAGGCAGAAAACATCTTTTACGACCAGTTCCAGGAAGAACGAATCATCGAAACAATTCGCCTGTCGGAACATCATCCGCAGCAACTGATACAAAGCATGACAGAAGCCGTACACCAGTTTACAGATAATGCTGAACAAAACGACGATCAAACTATGTTAGCGATTCAGTACACGAAAGAACAGGACAAGAATGCCCGACTATGTCGTACCATTACGCTGTCCAACAATATCGACGAAGTGCCCCAACTGGCAGCATTCGTCGATGAAATTTGTGAGGCAATAGGCGTTGACATGTCAACAGCCATGAGCCTAAACCTGGCTATCGAGGAAGCTGTAGTCAACTGCATGGACTATGCCTACCCTGCCGGCACAAAAGGTAATATAAACATCGAGGCCAAGGCGAACGACCAACGGTTGAAGTTCGTCATCACCGACTGGGGAACACCGTTCGACCCTACAGCAAAGACGGAAGTCGACACCACCTTGCCGGCAGAAGAACGCCCTATCGGTGGTCTGGGCATCCATCTGGTCAGGCAAATAATGGACTCCATCAACTACGAGCGAACAGACGGAAAGAACGTTCTGACATTACGGAAAAAGCTCGTTTGAATAGGTTTTAAAGTTTTTTAACTGACACTATAAGACTATAGTCTGAGAATTTAATTAAATTTGCAAACTTAATAGAAGAAATGACTGACGTCATCATATCAAGTTTTATTAGTCTGTTTGCTCTTTTCGGCAAAGTAGAGCAGGTGGACGAGGAACGGGCAAAAGAAATGCTCGTGAGTTATTTGCGTCACCAATTCGGCATCAGGAATATCGACCTCTATCTGGATCTCTATAGCGACATGCGCATGGCTTATGAGATGACTGACGACCTGAATACTCAGGATACTGTCAGTTCTATCTGCTCCAGTCTGCATGGTAAAATTCGCACCACCGAGGAGGCTCTCCTGCTGCTCCGTCTGATGGAATTCTGTAGCGACGATGGATTACAAGCTGTCGACATGTTTGACACGATGGCTCACCAGTTCCACATTACAGAGAGCCAGTATGCCAGCTTTACCGACTATGTCAACAACAAGGAGTCGGAGCATGTCATGCTACACCATATCAAGGGCTTCGATGGTACTTTAAAGACCCTGCTTGACCGTTCTACGGGACTACTGATATTCACCTATATGGGTAATGATACGGTATTGTTCAACGATGTCCCTGTGCTTGCCGGCACTTATCAGGTGTGGCAACAGAGCAGTGTATTGAAGAATGCTGTCGGACAACCGGTCTACTACTCCTCTATCATCAGAGCCTATACTAAGGACGAGGAAACTACTCATGCCGTAGAGTTCTGCGGGCGCGACGTAACTTTCAGATTCCCAGGTAGTGACAACGGTATGCACAACCTAAGCTTTACACTTCATAATGGAGAATTACTGGCTATTATGGGTGGATCGGGAACAGGAAAGACGACCCTGCTGTCCCTGCTTAACGGAAGCATGAAACCTCAGGAAGGCACCATTACCATCAATGGCCACGACATCAGCGAGCCTCGGGCCAAAGACCTGATAGGTTTCGTGCCTCAGGACGATCTCCTCATCGAAGAGCTTACCGTCTACCAGAATCTGTGGTTTACGGCCAAGTTGTGTTTTGAGGGCATGCCCGACCAAGAACTCGATCGTCGAGTCATGAAGACCCTCAAAGACCTGGGGTTGGATGCTGTAAAAGACCTGAAGGCCGGTTCTGCCATCAACAAATACATCTCTGGCGGACAGCGCAAGCGCCTGAATATTGCTCTTGAGCTGATTCGCGAACCGGCTGTCCTTTTTCTCGATGAGCCAACCTCTGGATTGTCGTCCGCTGACACAGAAAAGGTCATCAACCTGCTGAAAGAACAGACGCTGAAGGGAAAGCTGATTATCGTCAATATCCACCAGCCGTCCAGCGACGTTTACAAGCTCTTTGACCGCTTGTGGTTGCTTGATCGTGGCGGATATCCGGTATTTGACGGCAACCCCATTGACGCTATCACTTATTTCAAGGAAGCTGCCAACTATGCCGACGCTGAAACCAGCGCCTGCCCCATGTGCGGCAATGTCAATCCGGAAATCGTTCTCAATATCATCGATGAGAAGACGCTAAACAGCAATGGCGAATTGTCGGACGATCGTAAGATGACGCCTCAGGAGTGGCACGAGCTTTATCTGAAGAACCGTCCGGAACTGCCCAAGCCTCCTGTAAGCAATATTCCACCATCCGACCAGAAAAAGCCCAACGTACTGAAACAGTTCGCCATCTTCCTGCATCGAAACTTCAAGACGAAGATTACCAACATACAGTATCTTGCCATCACGCTTCTCCAGGCTCCCCTGTTGGCAGTGGTGTGTTCGTTACTCACCCGCTATGCTCCACCCGAAGGATATACGGTGATGGGGAACAAGAACCTCGTCAGCTATTTCTTCATGGCAGTTATCGTGGCTACGTTCACAGGTATGAGCGGCAGTGCCGAGGAAATCATCAAAGACCGCGCTTTGCTCAAACGCGAGAAATTCCTCCATTTGTCCTATGGCAGTTACATCTGGTCGAAGATTGTATATATGGCCTGTGTGTCACTGATTCAGACGGTGCTGTTTATCTTGGTTGGCAATACCATCATGGAACTCCACGGACTATTCTGGACCTGGTGGCTCATTCTCTTTGTTACAGCTTTGTTGGCAAACTTGACAGGACTATTGCTCTCGCAGTGCCTTAATTCTGTGGTGGCCATTTACATCAGCATACCCATGCTGCTCATCCCACAGATTCTGCTTTGCGGACTGGTAGTCAGTTTTACTGACCTCAACCCCAAGAGCACCACGGGCAACGTACCACTCATCGGTGACATCATTCCTTCGCGCTGGTCGTACGAGGCGCTGGCAGTCACATCCTTTACCGATAATGCTTACAAGCGTCCCTTCTTCGCCATTGAAAAGGAGAAATACGAGACGCAATATTACAATATGGGACTGCTCTACGAACTGCAGTCACAACTGGAGACCATGAAGGATGAGCAGAAACGCGGCAAGGAGGTGAATCCCAACCACATGGAGGTCATTCGCACCAACCTGCCTCTTGTCACTGCCTATTGCAACATGAAGCCCTATCAGGGCGATGAGTCCTACCAGTCGCTCTTCGACTATATGAAGGAAGCCGAGAACCTGCTCGCCAAGCGAAGCAACGAACTGTCGCTGAAGGCTGACCAGTATGTCGCAGCTTTCATCCGCAATCATGGCAAGGAGCACCTTCTCGACCTGAAGCGGAAGAACTATAACACCAAACTGGAGGATTGTGTAATTGGCGCAGACCAGAAACACATGACCGAGGTCATTGATAACTACGTGGTGCCCCGCACCGGACTTATCTTCCTGACTCCCAGGAGCACGATAGGCCGGGCACCGTTCTATAGCAGTGAGAAGATTCTGGGACAGTGGCACATCAAGACGCTATGGTTCAACATGGGCGTTCTACTGTTGATGTGCATCTTAACGACCATCCTCCTTCTGACAGACTTCCCGGGACGGTACATGAGAAAGATGGACAATTAGAACATGAAATAAAACAATTAACATTATTAATAACTCAAAAAAAAGAAAAAATGAAGAAATTATCAATTTTAGCTATTGCTTTTGCAGCTGTTGTTTTTGCTGCATGTGGTGGTAAGAAGAGTGAACAGGCAGCAGAGAATGCTGACAGCTTGAAGAGTTTCGAACAGCAGCAGATCGAGGCTAGCATCAAGATGCACTTCGACAGCATTGCTGCCGAGATCGGTAAGCTGAAGCAGCTCCCCTTCCTGTCTGAAGGTGACGATGGTCTGAAGCTGACCAAGGAAGAGAAGCAGGTAAAACCCGACTATCTGCTCAATCCCGCTGCTGCAGATGAAGCAACCACATTAGCTGAGAAGTATCGCATCCTCAGCGCCCTGAACGTAGACAAGAAGATTGCTGCTCTCTATGAGATGCCTACCGAGGACTACGATAAGGCTATCACCAAACTCGTTGCCGACATCAACGATCCTTCGTTCAAGGCCATCGATGACACCAACACGCTCTATGAGACCTCACAAACCCTCTACGACGCCATGAACGAGAACGGTCGCATCAACTTCTTCTGGCAGATGGCTTCTGCAGCTCTCATCGAAGAACTCTATGTGGCTAACCAGAATCCTGACAAGTTCCTCAGCACATTCACCGACGAGGCTGCTTCAAACGTGACCTTCCGCATCATCCTCATCCTCGATGCCATCAATCGTCTGGCTCAGTACGATCCCGACATCCAGCCCGTTGCTAAGGCTCTGGCTCCCCTGGACGTGCTCAACGCCACAACTGTTGCTGAGCTGAAGGATCAAGTTGCTAAGGCAAAGGATCAGATCAATGATGCTCACAAAGCTATCATTAAGTAATCAACACTCAACTTAATTAATATGATTTTTGATATAAAAGAACAAAACGGCGGTTATCTTACCACTGTCAGTGGACGTCTCGATACGCCTGCAGCCGTAAAGGCTCAGCAGGAGATCGCCCCGCTGTTGGAAAATGCCGATAAGGAAATCATCCTTGACTGCAAGGATCTGGAGTACATCAGTTCATCTGGTCTTCGCCTGTTCCTCACCATCCGTAAGGAAGCTTCTGCCAAGGGTGGTAAGGTTATTATCGAGCATATCAACGACGAGATTAAGAAGGTATTCATGATGACCGGTTTCTTCAATCTGTTTGACATCCGCTAAACAGCAATGAACGAATACGGTCTCGACCTGCACGGAGAAATGCTTCTCGAAGAGTACTGCGCCAAGCAGTCACTCTTTGAGAAGCTTCAATCTGTGGTGATGGACCAACTCGGTGCACTGGTCAAACAAAGCGGCATTGAGGTCAATTCCATGGAGTCACGCATCAAGGGCGAGGCCTCATTGGCAGGAAAACTTCAACGGAAAGGCCACAAATACACCTCGCTGCTGGACATCACCGACATCTTCGGTGCCCGTATCATTACATTCTATAATGAAGACGTCGACCGTATTGCTTCGATGGCTGAGGTACTGTTTGAAATAGACTGGTCCAACTCCGTCGACAAGCGTCAGATGCACGAATTCGACAGTTTCGGTTACAACTCTCTCCACTACATCTGCCGCCTGCCCAAATCACTTTACTTCGACCCGGAAATGCCCGAACTCAACCAGGTTCGTTTCGAGTTGCAGATGCGCACGGCCTTGCAGCACGTCTGGTCTGCCATTCAGCACGACATTGGTTATAAGTCAGAGATTGAAACTCCTATGGAGTATCACCGTAACCTTAGTCGTCTGGCAGGCATGCTCGAACTTGCCGACAATGAGTTCAGCCGTATCCGCAATGCCATTGCCGACTATCGTCGTCGTGCACAAAGTCTGGTGCAGAGCGGACGTTTCGAAGAAGTTCCCCTCGATGGTGACACCTTCCGTAGCTATCTCGACAAGCGTCCCTTCGACAAACTGAACCACAAGATTGCAGCCATCACCCAGGCCGAGCTTCACGAAGCACCTATGATTCCCTATCTGGCCGCCTTGCGCCACATGGGCATGCGCACCCTAGGTGATGTAGAACGACTCATGCGCGACAATTTCGATGATGCCTACCAGTTGGCACTATTTCAGTTGGGCTGCACGGACATCGATATTCTTGCCGAGACCATCGGACTGCAAAACCTGTGCATCGTCCACTTACTCAAGACGGGAGGAGGCAAGTTGGCCCTCGTTCAGCTGTTTGATACCGTTAACGGTAAGTTGCCACAAAACGAGACGCTCGCCTCTATGGTTATGGAACAAGCGAATCGTCTGGAATTCATGAGTAAGTCTAAGTAATGAATACCTCTTCACGCCCCAAAGTTGCTATCATTGATACCAACACACTCGCTGTGCTGGGACTAAAGCAATTGTTACTGAACATCATGCCGATTATGACTGTCGACACCTTTGGGTCGATGACAGAACTCGAGGCCAACCAGCCCGACGCCTATATGCACTATTTCGTCTCGCTGGACATCGTCCTCAACAACCGTCCTTTCTTCACTGAGCGTCGCCGCAAGACCATCGTTCTGATCCTCTCCCTTTCCGAAACCTCACAACTTTCCGACTTCCATTCGCTCTGCATCAACCAACCCGAGCCGCAACTCATCCGCCAATTACTCCAATTAGAGCAACATGCCCACGGACAAGGCCAGCATCTGCCACCCATTCCACGTATACTGCAACACAAAATCCTGACCGACCGGGAAATCGAAGTGATGGCACTCATCGTACAAGGATACATCAACAAAGAGATTGCCGACCGCCTGAACATCGGCCTTACCACCGTCATCACCCACCGCAAAAACATCATGGAAAAGCTCGGTATGAAGAGCGTTTCAGCACTCACCATCTATGCTGTCATGCACGGCTATGTAGACATCAACAAAATATAAGAAGCTATGAAAAGACTTCTGTTTTTGACTATTTACTTTGGCCTGATGTCTATTGGACTTCAGGCAGCACCACCTTTGCGTGTACTCATGCCCATGAAAACGGCTAATGGCACTATTGCAGCCCCATTAGCGGAAGCTGTTTCCCCGTTTTACGGAGATACTCCGTGTCCCTCGCAATCATTGATAGGTGAAGGGAGCTATCTGCAACATTCCGGCAGTCCCCGTGTATTGACTATCTTGGCCGCCTATCAGGACCTGGACTTCACCGTCAATAATCCCGTACAGGCTTTCGAACAGTATCTGAATGGCGACGTGCAGGAAGACTTGGGCAATCACAATCAATTGAATATAGCCAGTGTGCACCAGTATTTTGAAATCTGTAGCCATGGGCAGTTCTCACCACAGTTCGATGTTGTAGGGCCTGTTACCCTACCTCAGAAAATGGCATTCTATGGCGGAAGCAGCAGCACCGGCTCAGACGACAAGTTTACGGAATTCTGTAAGGACGCTATGGATCAGGCCAGGGAGTTGGTCAGCGACTGGTCAGTCTACGACAATGACGGCGATGGCCGTGTCGAGTTGGTTTGCGTTATCTTTGCTGGCTTCGGACAGAACCAGGGCGGTGCCGACAATACTATCTGGGCCAAGGCTTCTGTTAAGAATCTGAAAGTGAACGACCAACTGACCATCACCCGTTTCAACTGTTGCTCAGAATTGTTTTATCCCCAATATCCCGACTATATCAATGGCACAGGTGTCTTTATCCACGAGTTCTCCCACTGCATGGGACTGCCCGACCTCTATGCCACCAGCTCCAAAGCCTTCGTCAACAACCAAGGCATGGAGTCATATAGCATCATGGACTACGGACTCTATACGCGTAATGGCTATGCCCCCACAGCCTACACTGCTTGGGAACAGGAGGTCTTAGGCTGGTCAGAGATGGAAGATGTCAGCAGTTTGATATCAGACGAAACATATCAGTTGGATGATGTCCTTCCATTGATAGAGAACGGTAAGGCCTATAAGCTGGTGAACAGCGAAAACGACCGCGAATTCATCGTGATGGAGAATATCCAGAAACGCGGACTCAACCAATACGTCCAGGGCCATGGACTGCTGGTCTATCACGTCGACTATCGCAATGCCAGCGTCAATATGAACGATACACCTAATAACAACCCTGGACATCCTGCCGTAGCGGCAGTTCCCGCAGGAGGATTACTTATCAACAACCGTCTGCGTGGAAATGGCAAGCAATATACCACTGAGCAATGGCTTGCAACGATAGCAGCATGTCCCTTTCCCGGCACTCAGAATGTCACCTCGCTGACCACTGATATGGAATTGCCTAACTACTGTTTTTATAACGACAATACCGTGATTCCCACTAGATTCATGCTTAACGACATCACTGAGGACACCCAGACGGGTAACGTCAGTTTCACCATCGCTCCCGAAGAACCGACAGGAATCAATGTTGTCAGATGGAATCATAACGATGCGCAAGGCCCTATTTACGATCTGCAAGGACGCAAGATTCTTGGTCCTCTGAAGGCCGGCATCTATATTGTCCAAGGGAAAAAGATTGTGGTAAAATAACGTATAAAATCACTATCACACCCAGAGTCGATTTATCGATGCATAGGGGGCCTGACAGGTCTGGGAGGCTGAACGACTGGCGCGTTTGAAGGATTAAAGCCGTTCATTGGGTTGAAGTTCATCTTGTTTTCTTCCCACGCACGTTGACGGGAACGGTCGTTACGGTCCCATACCAGAGTTTTCAGCAAATCGCCAAGAGGTATTTCCAACCTGCCGCCACCAATATTAATATAAGGATTGATAATGGGTACTGTTGTCCATTGCCCCGTCATCGGATCGACATAACGACGTGCACCCAGATTGGTACCAAACAAACTGCTGAAACGAATATTGGCATAGCCGCCATACGTCGTAGAGTTCATATAGGGAGTCATGGCCGGACCTACCTGCAACTGGTTGGCATAATAATAACCAAAGGCATGCAGCGACACCGCGTCACTCAGTATATAAGCCACAGTACCACCCACACCATACTGCGTAGAAAGTGTTCGCTGCCAAGGCATCCAATATTTGTTGGCCAGTGCTGACGCAGTGAACTGCCAACGGCCCAAATTCTGATACAACGACACCGAGCCCGTCTCTGTAGTCATCAGTCCTGGTTTCTGGTCCGTCATGCCAGCAAAACCGATATACGCTCCTTTCCACAAGCGCAGTCCTGTCCCACCCTGCTTCGTCAGATTGGTAAAGCTCTGCACCGCCGGATTCGTGGGAGCCGAGAACTGGGGCTGCATCATCTCCGTACGATAACGCATGGAATCAGCCTGCATCTGCTTTCCCACATCCATCTTCTGCACGTCAACATCCTTACCCGACAGTCCTTCGCTGCCGACTTCCGTCTGAGCACTCACATGCAGCGCCACCATCGCAGTCATCAGGAATAATAGTCGTTTTACCATAGTCTGTCCTCCGGCTTTTACTTTGTTACAAAAAGTCCCGTAATCCTTACCCTATCGTGATTGTATATCTGCTCATAAACGAGGCCCCGGGCTGCAGATGGTTCATCAGGGGTTTGTCCTTAAATTCACCCTTGAAATCTCTGGGGTCGCCAATGCCATACCAGGGTTCTATGCAGACGAAGGGAGCCTGTTTGCCGTATGGACTCCAGAAGGCGCAGACTGGTGTCTTGTAATCCACCGTCACGGCGGGCTCACCGTTTGTATCCATCAGCATGGCACGACGCGTCTGGCACTTGTGAATCTTCACCGAGTCGTTGCGGAAGAAGTTGTTGCAGATTTCCAGAATGCCCATATCAGCCTCCAGAGGAACCTCCACCATATCGTGACTACCGTCGGCATAACTCTTCAGGGCATCCATCGGCTCCTCGTTGTCCAGTTTGATCATTCCCTCCAGTTTGCCGCCGGGCATGTTAAAGGCAGGGTGTCCGCCTATCTGGAAGTGAATCTCCCGGCTGTCTGTATTCTCCACATGCCAGATAACATGTACCTTGTTGCCCTCCAGACGATAAGTGATGGCGAGGTTGAAACGGTAAGGATACACCTTCAGCGTCTCCTCCGACTCATGCAGGGCCAACGTCACTTTTTCTTTCGTCTGACTGATGACGGTAAACTCCGTATCACGCGCAAACCCATGACGCGGCAGATGATACTCCTGGCCATCCACCACATAAGTATTATTGTTCACACTACAGACAATAGGGAACAAGATGGGCGAATGCCTGGACCATTCCTCCCCAGCCTGCCACATATACTCCCTACCCTCACTGTCCTTCACACTCTGGAGTTCTGCTCCCATCTCAGCGACACGAATCGCCAACAGTTCATTCTTCAGTTCTATCATTGCTATTCTTTATATTATAACGTTTTTATCTTCGCAATATTATAACATCTTACCTCTTCCATCTGCCTTATTCCATCTTCTATAGCATGCAAATCTTGCGGATAGTGAAATTATTCTCCATTCACTTTCAAATTCATTTTTTACTTCTTATTGAATAGCTTCTTCAGAGCCTTGATGGCCAGATACACCACAAGAACGATGGCCATGATGCAAATGTACCATCTCGTATCATACCAGGCGGCTATTGTTCCTTCTTTGATACCATCAAAAAGAGTTCTGAAAGCGCTCATGGAAAAGGCAGCTACTTTTCAAAGACGACAGAAGTAGTTAGGCTTCTGGTTCCCCCTGTCCGCAATTCTGGGGTGTATTGTGAAGAGATACCCTGTCGAGGGCAAAGATGGGCTGGATGAAATAGTCGAGGCCAATAGACTTGATGAGTGTGGAGCCATGATCGTAAACAACAGCCTCACCTCCCTCTGCAATTTGCTCACCAAGGCTCAGAGGCAATGAATCTTCGACACTTTCTGTCCACAAGCCAACGGCTTTGGCCCATTTTTCGATTACTTTTTCTTGCTGCGTTCCAAGTTGGCACTCTCTTTGGTAGTCGCTGAGTGCTCCTTGATTCTGCGAATCTGAGCCAGCTTCTGCTCCCGCGAGCAAGGATGCAATGACATTTGTTGTACCTCCCGCTGCGCAGCCATGCTGTTCCTGCGGTGAAAATCGTTGATAAACCAACTTTCCACTGATGAATTGTTCTGCATAACTATCCAGTTTAAGCAAACCCTCAGGCGTATAGCCTTCTGTAATAATAGTTCTTATGGAAGCCCAAAAGTTTGCATTGTTCATAATCGTCAACTTTGAATTTTGGTGCAAATATACATATTATTTCTGAAACCACCAAATTTAGACAACAAAACAACCGTTACCTCTTACATCTTCCCTCTTCCACCAGTATGCCAGTCTCCTGTCCCTGTGGCATTACACTGAAATTAATAACAAATATTTCACATGATTTTGGTCGTAATAGCAGAAAGTGAAGTCGTCCTGACTGGTATTATAGATGTACTTTTCTGCCTGACAGTAGCCTTCGTCAAACTGATACTTGTCAATGCGTCCGTTCTTCAGCGTAAGGGTGCCGCCAAAAAACCTTTTCATATCCGTCACTTCTGCATATCGCATATTTTATATACTAATCTGTCAAACAAAACCCTTTTTCCTGCAAAGTCTCCATACGTGTAGCCCATCATTACTCGTAGATATACAGGAGCGTCCATTAAATAGTCAAAATGTGGTTTTTTCAGATTAATGGAACATTTATATTCTTCTCCTTTATTTATAAAATCCTCATACGTAAACTTCTCAGGGAGAGACTTCTGTATTCTTTCCATATCCTGAGCTACTTGAAGCTTCTTGTCCTCTGGTACTTCATAATAGACAATTATATCTCCATACGTATGCTTGACCTCTTTCAGAAATTTCTTAAAAGACTCGTATTCTTTTGGATGATTCTTGATGCTATCGTTTAACACTTTTTCCCACTCCTTATCAAGAGTGTCACAGTATTCTATATTACATTCTTTAAACCTGTTGCGTCTTGTTGGCTTGCCTTCATAATCGCAGAACTGCTTATACTCCACCGCAGTGAATTTATAATCTCCAACTTTTTTCCCTTCAGGAATATTATTGTACTCTTCATAGTAAAAATCATGAAACCTTTCTGCAATTGCTATCCCTAAATCGGCACAGAACCATTTGCCAATTACTATATTTTTTTTAGTATCCATTTTGTTGATGATATTTAATGTGATCTGATTGTTCCATGAATTCAATAGTTCTTGGGTCTGTCATCTCATCATGATTTTTAGAAACTTTTTTAGTATGATGTCCATCTATTTTTGCCCCTTTTTTGTATTTGACTTCTCCTCCAACATCAAGTCCTTTTGCCTGATCGATTCTTGCATCAGCAACGCCCTTTCTTCTCATGTTTTGTACAAACTTCTTACGTTCAGTCTTGGGAGGAGCTGGGGTCGGTTCTTCTGATCATATTCAGAAGTCCGTTATCTTTATGATAATTCATTACTTGTTTCATTTACATTTCCATTTATACTTTGTCTATCTTGAAAAATGATCATAGAGAATAGAAAAAGTCCCCAAGCTGCAAATCTCCATTTAAGATGCACATCGTCGGGCATAGAGGCAAATTCCCAATAGTATTTCTCTTCTTTATTGTCTTTTAAAAACCAAATATACCTAAGAACATTTGCAATAATGATGATTACTACCAAATAGGCAACTTCAAAAAGATGACTACGAAACAATGGCTCTGCAATATCTCTTCCAAGCAGTTGCATAACTGTGAAAAAGATTGCCCATAAATAATTCATCGTCATAATAAGAAAAACCTTGCCTGCAACTAACCCTCCATAACTGATTCTGCCATTTTCGTAAATAGCAGGCTCGAAATTTCGAGTAAACATGTGTATGGCATATAAAATATGATTCACAAATCTTTCCATGTTGCAAAATTACAAAATAAAAAGCAGACTAATATGGAAAACTCCAATTATTTGGAATAAATAACTTATTATACTCAATTTCTTCTCTTAAACTATTGTTGAAAGTATTAATGTTGTATAAAGGATAATAGATATACGGTAAGTGTGGAGCAGGGGTCGGGTCTTCTGATCATATTCAGAAGTCCGTTATCTTTATGATAATTCATTACTTGTTTCATTTACATTTCCATTTATACTTTGTCTATCTTGAAAAATGATCATAACGTCGCCCTCGTAGAGCAGGTAAGGACTCTTCCACCTGATATCCTTCTCCTGTAGCCTCAGGTGGAAATGGTTGAAGGGTGCGTTATCCACATGGAAGGTCACATTGAAGTAACAGATACAGTCGGCCTCATCGTCGCTTTGGTCACCATAGGTAATCAGTAGCGTTCCGTCACTGTCCATCATAGTTTCCACCTTGCAGTCGAAGGAGCACTGCTCCTGTAGATTCAGCAACTGACAAGTGATGATGTTGCTGTCCTCTCGCCGGAGTACCAGTTGGCGCAACATGTCATCATAGCCCCGGGAGCGACTCATACAATCAGACCGAGTCA
>CACWWZ010000033.1 GCA_902764705.1 uncultured Prevotellaceae bacterium
AAGTAGGCCGGTGCTCCTATCAGCGTCACCCGCAGGTATTCGTATGTGGGTTGATAAAGTTGCTCGTTATCACATAGTAGCCGTGTTGCGACATCGGGTCTCAGCACGCCGCATGCTGTCAGCACTAAACCTGTCAGCAAACAGGCCGACATCGAGACGACAAAGATGTACGATGCCCGCCGTGTGTCCTTTTTCCCTAATTCCATACCTACCAGCATGCCCGCTCCCGTAGCCAGCAGCATATTGACGGTAAACATAAACTGAAGGAAAGGCAAAGACAGGTTGATGGCGCTCACAGCGTCCTCATCAATCAGGTTGCCCACAATCATCGCATCAACCACGTTTCCCAGGCAGGCCGACAATCCGATGAGGGTTGATGCCCACAAGAACCTCCAGAACTGGACGTTAAACTCTTTTTTCTCTTTTGTATTCATCTTGTATCCATGTTTAGTCAAAGAAGCCGGGAACAGCTATCTCAGCCCTTGGGCTTCGGCATTCTTCAGAAAACACTGCAAAGATACGAAATTTTTAGGAATTTATATCGCTTTATCCCCCAAAAAAATAAAAATAACCTTTCACGCGGCATGTGAAACCACTTTTTGGGTCACCATTCGGTAAAGAGCTCGTATAAAATTTGACATAGATGGCAAGGTGTAGTCTAGAAGTTGCGCCGATAATGCAAGGGAGTAGTCCCTGTTTTTGTTCGATATATGTGCGGTATTTGTCCGAGATGGGGCCGTTATTTGTCCGCTGAATAATCGAACAAGTAACGGACAAGTAGCGGACAAGTAGCGGACAACAACTTAGGGTACTACGAAGGAACTTCAAAGGTGCAGTAAGGCTAAGGCGAGAGAATAACGTAACAGAAATCATATAAACAATAAACATAGGATAAAAAAATGAAAAAGAAGCAAGTTGCAGGTATGGGACTGCTGATTCCCAAGAAGATGCGCATTGGTGGCATGACATTCTACAAGCGTCAGGGACAGGTGATTGGCCGCGTGTCAGAATCGATGGAGAAGCGCAGCAACACGTTGCCGCAGTTCAAGCAACGTAGGGCCCGAGGTCGTCGAGTGCCACATGTACGCCGGGCTTCGTGGGGTCAGGGTTCTGGAACTGGCAGCTCAGTCCACACGAGATGACGTCCAGCTTCACCTTGTAGCCGTCGGCCAGCATCTCCTGGATGCAGTTCTTCAGCTTGGTGATGACGCCGATCACCACGTCCTCCGTGTACACCGTACCGTGCTTCATGATGTGCTCGGCCATCTCGTTCAGCCCCAGCGTGCCGCGATAGATGATCTTGCCGTAGGTCTTCGTCACCTTCTGGCGATTCTCGCCCACCTTGCCGGTGACCACCTTCTTTTCTACTTTCTTAATCTGAATTGTTCCCATACGCTTTAATTTTTAATTTTAATTGGTTAATAATTTAGTTTGTTAGTTTATTTAGTTTTTGTGCTCTCTCGAAACCTGCGCGCTTGGTTCTCAATTGCGAGTACAAAGGTACGAACTTTTATCGTACGTTGCAAATAAAACGCCCAAAATCCGCCTTTTTCGACCCCTATTTTTCGCCCGAATTTTGCAGAAAAAATGTAGGGGTTTTGTTTAATGTTTAATGCTTGATGGAGCGTTACGGCTTCTCGCTGCGAGAGAAACGGCCTCTCGCTGGCAGAGAAACGGCTTCTCGTTCATTTAGCGTCAACTCGGAGGGGGGAAAAACGTGACGTTGTGACTTGTGACGCATGACGTTCTTCTAACACTTTAAATAGTGTTAAACAAAGAAAAAATGAAAAATAGGAAATTCCCTACTCTGTTTTAGGCGATTTCCCCCTACTGGTTTCGGGGAAAAACTGTAGTTTTGCAGCAGAATGTGTAAAACGAACAGGATGAGTATGAAAAGAATGTGCCTAAAAAGTGTTCTGTTTCTCATGGCAATGACCATGTCGGCGGCTATGTATGCGCAGACGATGGTTTTTGCGGCGCCTGACAAGAACAACAAGAAGGTTGTCAAGCGGTATAACTGCTATTCCCACAGATGGGGATATCCGCATATGTCGGGCAGAGCCATAGGATATACGGCGGTGTTTGGTGTGAAAGAAAATTCAATCATGTCGACTGACGACGCCGAGGTGAACGTGGTGAAGCGGTGGGTACAGGATGCGGCCGTCGACGACATGGAAAACCGCATGTATTTCGTGGAAATCAAGAACAAGTCCGACCAGACGCTATACATTGACAAGAGTCATTGTTACAGAGTCTACCATAATGGCAATAAATACTGTTACTATGACCCGGAAAGAGACGATACGAGTCAGATTCACCGCATCATCGCCATTCCGCCTCATGGGAAGAAAAACCTGTCGGACTATCGTGCCACATTGATAAAAAAGAAAAAATACTCAGAACTAAAAATCATCGATTATCCCGAGGACTTCCATTGGGACGCAAAGGTTGCCGGAGTCTGCGAGGGTTTTCTGGGGGACTATGAGGTCAGACTGTTCACAGAGGACAAGTCGCCCTACTACAGGACGTTCGTGATTGCCTACTCGAAGGATGAGGATTTCTCGACATACTCGCTGCTGACGATTAACTTCTACATGCGACAGTTGATAGGCTGCTACTTTCCGGAGCTGTATCGCGACAACGACATCTTCGACCGCTTAGGGGGCAACCAATATACCATCACGAATTGTGAGTACGGGTATGGTGGCGTTAACCGGTTCAGAAGATTCGAAAGATAAATTACGAAGTCACTGGACGATGCGGCCGATGGCGTTCTGGAAGGCAGGGGAGATGCTGTCAATGGCGAAGTCGTAATACAGGTTGTCCTCGTCGATGGTTCGGAAGTGCTGCTTGCCCTGCACGGAATCCTTGGGCGTTTCAAAGATAACGCGCACAATATGTTCCTCGTCCTCTTTTTTCGGTGTGCGTAACAAACAATCGGTAAAGTGATAAACCAAATCCGTCGTCGTCGAGTCGGCCTTCACTCCCATCACCACATCGTCGGCATAGCCTGTCACGATGGTGTTCAGACACTCCAGCGTCATGTGGTACTGCTTGGTGTTCACGAAGTGCAGGGCGTAGCCACGATTGGCCGAGAAGGGATAGAACTGTGCCAGCGTGCTGTGCTGGACGGTTGCCTGACAACCATGCAAACCCAGACAATCGCCATAGGTGTTGGTGAACTGGCAATAGTCAACAACGACCGTCGAATGGCGGGCTGACAGGCCTTCGCCACTGCTGTTGTGAACGATGGTATTAAAAAGATGCAGCGTGGTGCTGTCGCAAACAATCGCATCAACAGCATTGCGTATCTCACAGTCTGTAAACTTATTATCGCCACTTGACGACTGCAGCCTGATACCTCGCCATTGTCCGCTGACGCGGTCGTAGGGCAGGTAGTCGAACATGTGGTCGAGACGATCGCCACGGAACAGACAATGTTCTGCTTCGACAACTCCTTTGGCCTCAATGCCTGCTCCGTCGTGGAAATAGAAATCGGTGTTGCGCAGCGTCAGCGTAGCGCCTTCTTCCACGCGAATTCCGTTGCCATAGACAAGGATGGGAAGAGTAGATTCGATTGTGGTGTCCCGACTGACGACGAGGTCGGTCATCTTCATGGCATCCCAGCTGTAGGTCCGCAGATTTACGCGCTGCTCTACCCCACTCTCCAGTGTAAAGATGAGGTTGTCCTCGACCAATAGCGGCTCAGGGGAATGGTTTTCGCGGGTTGTAATCTCGACAAACACGAGAATGCTGTCGCCCTCGCGCACCTCGAAATCGGAACCCACAGGATCAAGATACGTTCCGTCGACATTTACGCGATAGCCCGACTGGTTGCTACGTTCCAGACGCGCGGTGCGGATGCGGATGCCGTCGCCGCTCTCGTTTCTGACCCAGAAGGTTTGCGTGGCGGAAGGCACTGTACTGAACAGCGTGTCGAAACGGATGGTGTCCTCCGAGAACGACAGGCGATTACCTGTGCCCGTGCTGAAGGAATCATTGTCCGTACAGGCCGTCAGCAGCACAGCTATCATTGCGATGAAAAAGAAAAGTCGTCTTACCATACAATGATAAAACGACTTTTCGGCAGTTTTATTGTCTAGAGACTCTAGATTATCTAGAAAGACTAGAATTGCTCTTTACTTGAAGTAGCGCTTCAGCAGTCCTGCGAAGCCTGCACCGTGACGGGCCTCGTCTTTGGCCATCTCGTGAACGGTGTCGTGGATGGCATCGAAACCGGCAGCCTTGGCGTTCTTGGCAATGCGGAACTTGTCCTCGCAGGCACCAGCCTCGGCAGCAGCACGCTTCTCCAGGTTGGTCTTGGTATCCCATACGACCTCACCCAGCAACTCAGCGAAACGGCTGGCATGGTCAGCCTCTTCGAAAGCATAGCGTTTGAATGCCTCGGCAATTTCGGGATAGCCCTCACGGTCAGCCTGACGGGCCATAGCGAGATACATGCCTACCTCGCTACACTCACCGTTGAAATGGTTACGCAGGTCTTCAATCATTTCCTGGCTGACACCCTCGGGCTTGCCATCGCCAATGCGGTGAACGGTGGCATAGGTGGTCTCGCCGTCGTCCTTCAGTTCAGAGAACTTCGATGCAGGAGCCTTACAGATGGGGCACTTCTCGGGAGCAGCATCGCCTTCATAGATATATCCACAAACGGCGCAAATGAACTTTTTCTTCATAATCTTGTATTTGTTTCGTTAGTAATAAAAAAAATGTTTTGTTTGCAAAGATACGTATTATTTTTCATCTTACAAACTTTTTATGTGTCATTTTTTGTTAAAAGGAAAAAAAAGAGTAACTTTGCAGCCGAAAACAGTTACACACTATATATGAAGAAAGCATTTTCAGTTTATGGCATAGCATATTTCGCGTTACTTATGTTGGTTATCGGGTTGCTGTGCGCATATCCGAAACTCGAGCTGCATTTGATGCTGAACTCCTGTCACACAGCCTTTGAAGACACCTTCTTCAAGTATTATACCATGCTGGCGGAATGGCCGTTATATATCTTGGCATTACTTCCCGTTTTCTGGAAACAGATACAAATCACCGTGTTGTTTGCCATAAGCGAACTGACAGGTGGTGCGGTTCTTCAGATTTTGAAACATACTTTCAGCTTCGACCGTCCTGTCTCAGCCTTCGAGAATTATGGTGATGCCATGCTGCCCCTGGTACAGGGAGTGGACATGCATCACGGCAATTCCTTCCCGTCAGGACATGCTTCCACATTCTTCGTATTCTTTACATGCTGTGCATTGTTTCTGACATACTACTATCAGCAGAACCATCAGTCGGAGAACCCCGGGAAAAGGCTACTGATTAATGTGTCGATGCTTGGACTACTGATATTGGCGGCACTGGGAGCGTACTCTCGCATCTATCTTTCGCAACATTTCCTGTCGGATGTCTGTGTGGGCAGTGTCATCGGTTTCGTCACTCCGTGCCTGTATTTCTTCTTTGCCAGAAACATGATTGTCAATATCAGCAATAAATTGTATAAACTAAAACGATGAAATTATTACGTCCCATTTCGCTTTTTGTCTTTTCGTGTATCGTCAGTATTGGTACTTTGTTGTTCTACAACATCCCATTCTTTAACTATGTCGCTAACAACAGTAATGAAAGCTTAGGCGGACGGATATTCCTGTTGGCATCGCTGGTGGTTATCATGCTGGCTCTGAACTTCATGATGACCTATCTGGTGATGTATCTCCTTAGGATGGTGGGGCGCATTCTGCTTGCCATCTTGTCAATCATCAATGCGACGGCGGTTTACTTTATCTTCACCTACAGCGTGATGATAGATGCAACAACCATTGAGAACGTATTCAATACCAGATACTCTGAGGCTTCAGGATTCTTCAGCGTGTGGCTGTGGCTGTTCATACTGGTGTTTGGCGTGGTGCCTGCCGCGTGGTGCCTGCTGCAGCCAGTAGTCATCGGCAAAGCGAAGAAAACGCTGATTTACTGCGCTGCTTCATTGGCTGTTGTACTCATATTTGCTTTGGCCAATTACACCCAGATGCTGTTCGTCAGTGAGCACGACACAGAATTAGGAGGATTACTGCAGCCATGGTCTTATCTGGTGAATACGGGGCGTATCATCAGCTTCAGTCAAAACGAACAGGCTGAGGAGATAAAACTGCCTGACGGCAAGATTACTGACAACGAGAAGGCTGTTGTGGTGCTCGTTATCGGTGAGTCGGCCAGAAAAGCCAACTTCCAGCTCTACGGCTATAAGCGCCAGAACAATCCATTGCTGTCGAAGCAAGAAGGGCTGAAGGTATATGAAGCAACGTCGTGCGCTACGTACACCACAGCAGGAACGAAAGCTATCCTGGAGCCCCAAGACAGCGGCGATCTGTATGAACTGCTGCCGAACTATGCCTTCCGCACAGGTGTTGACGTGGCGTGGCGTACATCGAACTGGGGAGAACCACCCATACATATCGATGAATATATTACCGACGATGAACTTGCCAAACAATATCCCGACGCAAGGAAAGGCTATGACGAAATACTTTACCAGGGGCTTCGCGAACGTATTGAGTCAAGCAAGAAGAATAAGGTGCTGATTGTGCTTCATACCAGCACCAGTCACGGCCCCAACTATACTAAAAAATACCCGAAGGAATTTGAGGCTTTCAAACCTGTGGCAAAGAATGTAGAAGAAGGTCAGAAAGACGTAAGCAAACTGATTAATGCGTACGACAACACCATACTGTACACCGATTTTCTTTTAGACGGTCTTATCAACACTTTGCGCGCGATGACGGATTGGCACAGCGCTATGGTCTTTATTTCCGATCATGGGGAATCGCTCGGCGAGAACAAGATGTTCATGCATGGTCTTCCAATGAATCTGGCTCCCAAAGTGCAATATGAAATTCCATTTCTGGTATGGACTTCTGAAGGTTTCAGAGACTACAAGGCAAAGGACGAATTGCCAGCGGTTCTCGAACAGCATTACATTTTCCATTCTGTGCTGAACCTGCTGTCGATAGATTCTCCCGCCTACGACAAAGAGTTTGATATTTTTAAAATAAAATAATAACAATCAAGAAGGACCGAGCAAATGCCCGGTCCTCTTCGTTTTAATAAAGGAATAAAAGATTAGAGGTTCAAGCTCTTCTTCAGGGCATCAATCTTCTTCTCAGCATCCTTCAGGCAGCGCTCGTAGTCGCCGGCTTCCTTGTAAGAAGGATCCTTCACCTCAGTATAGAACTTAATCTTCGGCTCAGTTCCGGAAGGACGTACGCTAACCTTGGTACCATCCTCGCAGAACCACTGCAGCACGTTAGACTTAGCAGGCATGTCGAGCTTCTCGACGGTGCCGTCGGCCTTCTTAGCCTCGAGCGACTGGAAGTCCTTCTGCAGGATAATCTTCGAGCCGCCCAGATCCTTCGGAGGATTAGCGCGGAAGTCGGTCATCATCTGCTTGATCTCGTCGGCGCCACTCTTTCCTGGACGTACCACATTGATGGTTACCTCCTTCGAGAAACCGTACTCCTTATAGATATTGAGCAGCAGGTCGTAGAGCGTCATGCCGTTGTCGCGAGCCCAGGCAGCAATCTCACAAATCAGACAGATAGCTGCGGGGGAGTCCTTATCGCGAACTGCATCGTATGGCAGGAAACCGAACGACTCCTCACCACCGCCGATATACTTCTTCTTGCCCTCGTTGACGCGAATCTCGTTGGCAATCCACTTGAAGCCGGTGTAGCAGTCCTTATACTCAACCTGATTCTTCTTGGCAATCTCAGCAATGACCTCGGTGGTCACAATGGTCTTTACGAGGAACTCGTTGCCCTTCAACTGGCCGAGCTTCTTCTTGTTGGCGATGATGTACCAAGAGAACATCATACAGGTCTGGTTACCGTTCAGAATCTCCCACTCGCCCTTGCTGTTGCGGCAGACAATAGCCAGACGGTCAGCATCGGGGTCAGAAGCAATGACGAGGTCGGCATTGAGCTTCGTACCGAGCTTCATACCCAGTGTCATAGCCTCGGCATTCTCTGGGTTTGGAGAAACAACGGTTGGGAAGTTACCGTCGATAATCATCTGCTCGGGAACGACGTGAATGTTCTGGAAGCCCCAAGAGCGCAGAGCCATCGGGATGATGACGCGGCCTGCACCGTGCATGGGTGAATAAACAATGTTGAGGTCCTTCTGGCGCAGGATGACATCCTGGTCGACCATAGCCTCCTTGACAGCCTGGATGTAGTCCCAGTCTTCCTCACCACCGATGGGGATAATGAGGTCTTTGTCAGCCTGCCACTTCACATCGCTAATCTTCACCTTGTTCACTTCCTCGATGATACCTACATCGTGCGGCGTCAACACCTGAGCACCGTCGTCCCAGTAAGCCTTGTAGCCGTTGTACTCGCGGGGGTTGTGAGAAGCGGTGACATTGACACCGGCCTGACACTTGAGGTGACGGATGGCAAACGAGATTTCAGGAGTAGGACGAAGGCTTTCAAACAAATACACCTTGATGCCGTTGGCTGAGAAGATATCGGCAACAGTCTCAGCGAACATACGACCGTTATTACGGCAGTCATGACCTACAACCACAGCAGGCTGGATGTTGGGGAATGCCTTGTTGATGTAATTGGCAAAGCCCTGAGTAGCCATACCTACGATGTACTTATTCATACGGTTGGTACCAGCGCCCATGATGCCACGCAGGCCACCTGTACCGAATTCCAAGTCGCGATAGAATGCATCGATGAGATCGGTCTTGTCGGCATTGTCCAACATAGCCTGTACTTCCTTACGTGTCTCCTCGTCAAAGGCTGGAGAAAGCCATTCCTTCGCACGTGCTTCGCACTGAGCAATGAGTTCGTTATTTTCCATAATAGTTGTAATTAAAGTTTTAGACTTGTTTGTAGTAAATGCAAAGATACTGATTTATTTTCAAAATCAGTATCTCTACGTGTTTTTTTTTACTTTTTTTAATTATTGAGTTTTCTCAGCACTCTGTCAATTTCATCGAACTGTTTACCCATGTTCAGATTCAGATAGACTCGATAAAGTGCCGGTGCCCAACGTTTCGGCTCGTTAGGGGCCAGTTTCCGATAGGCCTCCATATAAGGCCGTGCTGCTCGGTAGAGTTGAATAAGCTGTACGCGATTCTTGCGAGGCTCGTTCTCGTTCTCGAGGGCGAGGGCACGGTTCAGGTATGTTGTAGCCACGTTGAAATAGGCTTCAGGCATGGTGTCGTTGACGGCAATAAGCTGTTCGCTAGTCTGGAGACAGTCGTCGTAGTAGCCGGCATTCAGTTGGGCTACCGACTGAGCAAGCAGGAACAACTGGTTGCGGGGATTGATCTTCAGTCCTTGAGCCGTCAGTTCGAGCACATTGTCATACTTTCCCTGCGACGTATAATAATCTGCGAGACGGGGAAAGAAATATGGATGCTCAGGATAGTCTTTGAAGCCTTGTCGCAATATGGCAACCATTGCGGAATCGTTTTGTTGCTGACGATAGGCCTCACAGACATACTGCAGCGTAAATTCGCGCTTGACAGAATCGCGTAACGCCAGCTCGTGGAAACGCAGCGTTGTATCGGGATTCTGCAGCTTGTAGCCACAGAAAGTAGCCCAGTAGGCTGCCTGTACCATCATTGAGTCGCGTTTCAGGTAGTCGTATCCTGTAAACAGAGGCTGACGATCAGCTTCCAGATATGTTTCAAAGTAGCTATATGCATCATCATACTGTGCTTTTCGGACTTGAAACGTACCGCCATAATAGAGATTACGGCGCAGGAAATTCAACTGGCTGGCATGTTCCTCGCGGTATTCAGGGCGCACGCGGCCCTTCTTGTCGGGGCGGGAGTCGAGAGTGTCAAGCGTCTCGGCAATCTTGTAGAGTTTGCGAATGAGGCTGAAGAATTGCAACGTGTCATAACGCTGATTCAGATAGAGCTTCTCGTTGGCAGACTCGTACTGCAAGAGCACAGTTTCGTACCATGTGGCATAGATGCGGGGATTATGCCTGTTAGCAGAATCTTTGGTCAACAAGTCTGACATCAACTTCTCAGCCGACGACAAGTCCTTGTCTTTTCCGCTTTTGATATATGTCCGCGCCTGACTGATTTCTTTCCGTTGTGCCTCGCACAGCAGCACTAACAGCAGACAGCAGCATACCGTAATTATCCTTCGCATCTTTTATACATTATATTATTATATAGTGAGGAGTGTGGAACCCCTCACTCCACACTCCTTCACTACAAAAATCAACGGATTCTATCGGCAGCACGTACCAGTTTCTCGTCGGCAAGAATGGCCTTACGCGCCATGAAACAGAGTATGGCCGATATCAAGGGCAATGCCGCCGTCAGCGGCAACTGCTCGGGAAGCGTTCCCTGTTGGATAAGAACTGCTAACACCACATACCACGCAAGACAAGCCAGTATGGGGATAAAACAGAGTTTGGCCTGCACCTTACGGCGCTTATAGAGAAAGATGGTATACAGACTCACAGCCGATGCCAGCATCTGCAGGACAAAGAGCTGCCAAGTCATATAGAATACCATCCCCAAAATGACCGCCACCAACAGGAATAGCGTTTGTTTGCGCTGAATCATGATTAGCGGTCTTCTGATGAATTCTCGCGGGTCGGATCGCGCCAATAAACCTTATCCTCTACAAACTCCTGAGTGGCAAGCAATGATGGCTTGGGGAGCTTCTCGTAGTAACGTGAGATTTCAATCTGCTCACGATTCTCAAAGACCTCCTCGAGGGAATCATTATAAGATGCAAATTCAGCCAGTTTCTTGCTGAGGTCATCCTTAATCTGTGCACTAATCTGGTTGGCACGCTTGGCAATAATAGCTACACTCTCGTAGATGTTTCCGGTATCCTCACAGAGGTCCATAATGTTGCGGGTCACGGTATTAACCGGTGCTTTTGATTTCTTGTAATCCATCTTGTTTATTATTATTTGACTATTTACGATATAATTTTATATAACAGGCTTAGTCGCCAGTAACTTTCTTACATTTGGTGATAAACTTTTCAGCAGTCTTACATTCTTCCGACTCAGGGAATTCGTTGAGGAATCCATAGCATTCGTCCTCAGCATCACGGTAACGGTCCAGGCGTTTCTCCTCAGAACTGTTCTGAGCCAACTCATACTTACTCTTCATGATGAGTATAGAGAATTTTTCGCGCAGCGACGTGTATGGATATTGCTTCAGTGCATTTTGAGCAGTGATGATACACGATTCGTAGTTAGACTCCGTATTGGAATTGATATTACCAAAGTAGCCGCCCAGATTGTAATACAACTCAGCAGAAAGGTATTCCTTCATGACCAGGTTGTCCTGTAGGATAAAGAGCTTTTTCTGGGCCTCTTCACGCAGGGAAGAGTCTGGGAAATAATCCAGGAAATTCTGGTAGGCATTGATGGCACCGATAGTGGAAGACTGGTCAAGGCGTGGGTCAGGCATGCTCTGGAAAAGCGACTGCCCGACATAGAAGGATGCCTGCTCGGCGAAATCACCCTTCGGATAACTCTGGAAATATTTCTTGAAAGTGGCACTAGCCGACTCGTAGTCACCGTTGCAGTATTCAGCCATTGCCAGCATGTAAAGACTTTCCTGAGCATTCTCCCTACCCTTCTGTGCAGTCACCAACTCGGAAAGCAAAGTTATTGCATGATCGAATTTACCCTGTGCAAAAGACTGCTTGGCAAATTCATATTTATAAGTCTTGTCGGTAGACTTTTCAACGGTATGGAACTCAGTGGTACAACTCGCAAAAAGAGCGGCTAAACTGAGTGCTATGATGGTGTTTTTATTCATCTTTATCGATTTTGACGTGCAAAATTACGCATTTTCCCTTGAAAACCAAAGGTTTTTTGATAAAAATTAGGGATTTAGAGTGCTAATTAGGAAATATTTCGTAATTTTGCATCAATATGGACTTCCATTTAACATCCAAATACAAACCAACAGGCGATCAGCCCGAAGCCATCCGTCAATTGACGGACGGTCTGGAACGTGGTGATCATGCTCAAGTACTGCTGGGAGTCACCGGGTCGGGTAAAACCTTCACGGTGGCTAATGTCGTTGCCAACGTCAACAAACCTACATTAATTCTAAGCCACAACAAAACGCTAGCCGCCCAGTTGTATGAAGAAATGAAGGGATTTTTTCCCGAGAATGCCGTTGAGTATTATGTCAGTTATTATGACTACTATCAGCCAGAGGCATATTTGCCCACTACCGACACCTATATAGAAAAGGACCTGGCCATCAACGAAGAAATTGACAGACTTCGTCTACGTGCCGTAAGTAGTTTAATGTCTGGAAGAAAGGACGTGATAGTTGTATCTTCTGTTTCATGTATTTACGGTATGGGAAGTCCTATTTCATTGAATGAGAATATCATTGAGATTCATTGCGGACAGATTATCGACCGGAACGCTTTGTTGAGAAAATTGGTTGGTGCTCTCTACGTTCGCAACGACATAGAATTAAAGCGTGGTAACTTCCGTGTAAAGGGTGACACCATCGATATTGCCATAGCCTACAGCGAGGTCATACTACGTGTGTCGTTCTGGGACGACGAGATCGATCGTATTGAAGAGCTGGATGCATACACTATGCAGCGTATGGCCGTTTTTGAAGAGTACAAACTCTACCCAGCCAACCTGTTTATGACCACAGAGGAACAGACGAATATCGCTATCCGTCACATTCAAGACGACTTGGTGAAACAGATAGCCTTCTTTGAAGAGTTGGGTGACGACGTCAAGGCTCAGCGCATCAAGGAACGTGTAGAGTACGACATGGAAATGATCAAGGAGTTGGGCCACTGCTCAGGCATCGAGAACTATTCGCGCTATTTTGACGGCAGAGAGGCTGGCGAACGTCCTTACTGCCTGCTGGACTTCTTTCCTGAAGACTACCTGATGGTGATTGACGAGAGCCACGTCAGCGTGCCTCAGATTGGTGCCATGTATGGTGGCGATCGTGCCCGTAAGACGAACCTTGTGGAATATGGTTTCCGTCTGCCTGCTGCCTTCGATAACCGTCCGCTGACTTTCGATGAGTTCAAACAGATGACCCATCAGGTGATTTACGTTTCGGCAACACCTGCCGATTACGAGCTCAACGAGGCTGAAGGTGTTGTCGTAGAACAGCTGATTCGTCCCACAGGACTACTGGATCCAGAAATCGAAGTCCGTCCCACAGAAAACCAGATAGACGATCTGATGGAAGAGATACGGCTAAGAATCGAACGCAAGGAGCGTGTACTTGTTACTACACTTACCAAACGTATGGCTGAGGAACTGTCAGAATATCTGTTGAATCACGGTATCCAGACTGCCTACATACACAGCGAAGTGACTACATTGGAACGCGTAAAGATTCTGGAGAACCTACGCAACGGCACCTTCGATGTACTGGTTGGCGTTAATCTGCTTCGCGAAGGACTTGATCTTCCGGAAGTATCGCTGGTGGCTATTATTGATGCTGACAAGGAGGGCTTTCTGCGTAGTCACCGCAGTTTGACGCAGACCGCTGGACGTGCTGCGCGCAACGTGAACGGTAAAGTCATTATGTATGCAGATACCATCACGGCCTCCATGCAGCTTACCATTGACGAAACAGCACGCCGACGTACCAAACAGTTAAAGTACAACGCTGACCACGGCATCACGCCCACACAAATCAAGAAAGCCCTGAATATTTCACTGACAACAGGAGATAGCAGTGATGCCAAAGAGTTGCAACGCACGATGGGCACCAGTCAACCAGCAGCAGCATTTGCTGCTGACCCGATTATCGAGCGCATGACTCGTCCGCAGTTAGAAAAAAGTATTGCCGAGACCAAGCGGTTGATGAAGGATGCTGCCAAGCGATTAGATTTTCTGCAGGCGGCCCAGTATCGCGACGAAATTATCCGACTTGAGAAGGAGTTGGAACTTAAATAAATTTAAAATAGACGCTGAAAGATTAAAAACGGCATTCATTCTGCCCTTTTGATAAAAAAAAATCGTACTTTTGCACGAAAATTAAAAAAAAACGAAGAAAAACGATGAAAAAATTCTGGATGATTCTACTTGCCATATTGCCGATAGGCTTGTGGGCACAAGACAATACCTGGGAACTGCCCGAAGAAGAGCAGCAACAGGAAGAGACAACCCTCGAAGCTAAAGTCAATCCCAACGCAAAATACCTGCGTGGCGCTGTACCTGAAGTCGACGGCAAGGTGGTGTTCAGCAAGACCATCGAGGCTCCAGGCAAAAGTGCAGCTCAGATTTACACCATTCTGCACAACTATATGGTGAAAATGACTAAAGCTTCGAACCAGATTAACAGTCATCTGATAGTAGAAGATTCTGTGAAGCAAGAGCTGGGGGCCAGTTTCGAAGAATGGCTGGTGTTCAAGAAGACAGCTATTCAGTTGGACCAGACCCGTCTGTATTTCGTATTAGAAGTCCAGTGTGAGAATGGCAAAGCAAACGTTTCGATGAACCGTATACACTACCTCTATGACGAAAATCGCAAGCCAGAGCGCTACAAAGCTGAGGGTTGGATTACAGACGACGATGCAGTGAACAAGAAAAACACCAAGCTTTACCCGGGTTCTGGTAAGTTCCGTCGTAAGACCATCGACCGCAAGGACTTTATCTTCGACAAATTTGAATCGTTACTGAAATGAGTCTGAAGACACTTCGTAATTACTTGAATATCATCTTTATGCTTGTGGCTGTTATAGGAGTATGCTACTACCTGTTCGGTCATAAGGAAACGGGTACTTACATTATTCTTGCCTCCATGATTATCAAGTTTATCGAACTCGGGTTGAGAATGCTGAAGCTATGAGAAGACTGATTTCCTGCCTCCTGATATCATGCTGCATGACATTTGTTGTGCAGGCTCAGACCTATAACCAGTTGGACGATAGCGGAAACTTCACTCAGCGTAATGAAAACAGCCCTTTCAACCCCAATAGCAACGACACAACCTCGAGTGCTAAGGAAGTACCATATGGTGTCTATTCCTGGACGTTACACCGCAAGTTCGGTGACATCATTCCCGCAGAGACGGATACACTCCATCATCTGTTCCAGAACACCATATACAACACGGGCATTTACGGAAATTTCAATTCGATTGGCAACAACTATACCGCCCGTCAGAACCGCATCTTCACTGATCGTCCAGGTATCAGCAATTTCTTTTTTACGGACGCATACAGCTATACCACCAAGGAGCCTGACGCTTTCCTGTTTATGAATACGCTGTCGCCCTATACCAACATTACTTACGACAACTGTGGTGACAAACAATTCGGAGAAGACCATATCGAAGCCAAGTTTGGTGTCAATGCCACCAAAAATCTCGGTATAGGTTTCAATCTTGACTACCATTACGGCATGGGGTATTTTGCCAACCAGAGCACCTCGCACTTCCGTTCTACCTTCTATGGTTATTACACAGGTGATAAATACCAAATGCATTTCCTGGGCTCGCTCTATCACCGCAAAGCCACTGAGAACGGAGGAATCGTCAATGATGAGTATATTACCCACCCTGAGACTCAGCAGGACCAGTTTACGGAGGAAGAAATCCCAACGGTGCTTTCACAAAACTGGAATCGCAACAATTCACAGCATTTATTCTTCTCGCACCGTTACAACATCGGTTTCTACAAACGTGTACCATTAACAGCAGAAGAAATCAAGGCTCGTGAGTTTGCCAGGAAATCGGCCGAAGAGAAAGAAGCCCGCGAAAACAAAAAGCAGGGGCCAGAGGGGCGCGATGTCATGAATTCCCCAGCAAAAGGTCCTAAAGGCCGTCCTGTCAATGCAAAGATTATGGGTGACGAACCCGACCGAGAAAAACCTGATTTAGCTAACGACACTACACGCATCAAGGTTGACACAGATGCTAAAATGGACAGTTTGATGAAGGTTCAGGCCATGCAAGACTCTCTTGATGCAACGACCAAAAAGATGTATGTTCCTGTAACGAGCATTATCCACACAGTAGATATCAACAACTATGACCGCATCTATCAGGCCTATGCCACTCCCAGCAGCAAGTACTATGCCAACACCTTCTATACTTTGAACGACGATAATGCCTACCGTGGTGACTCCATCTACGACAAGACACAGTTTCTGTCCATCAAAAACACTGCTGCACTTGCTCTGTTAGAAGGCTTCAATAAATATATGAAGGCAGGGTTAAAGGCTTTTGTGTCGTATGAATACCGTAAATACCAAATGCCCGATTTGACGGGTGACTCTACTGCATACTTCATGAACAAATGGACAGGACACTGTCTGAATATCGGTGGACAGCTGTCGCGCCACCAAGGCAAGACCTTCCATTTCGACCTGGAAGCAGAATTAGGCGTAACAGGAATGGATGCCGGCTCATTGGCCATTGATTTTAATACAGACCTCAATTTCCCACTCTTCGGTGATACCGTACAGTTGGCAGCAAAGGCTTATTTTCATCGCGTCACCCCCAATTTCTTCCTGAATAATTACCATTCAAAGCATCTTTGGTGGAATCAAGATCTGGATAGCGAAACGCGTACGCATGTTGAAGGTCTCTTCAGTTACCAAAAGACCCAAACCCAACTCCGTATAGCCATCGACGAGATACAGAAATACACGTATTTCGGCATGAAATACACACTTGACGACCAACTGAACAGAACGGGATTGACGGGCGGCGTTTTTCAAGAGTCTGGCAATATTAATGTGTTGACAGCACAGTTGATGCAGAATTTCCAATTGGGACCGCTGAATTGGGAGAATGTGGTAACCTACCAGAATTCTAGCAACACCGAGGTATTGCCATTACCTGCACTGAACGTGTTCTCGAACCTCTTCCTGAAGTTCAAGATAGCCCGTGTATTGGATGTCGAACTTGGTGGTTGTGTCACCTACTTCACCAAATACGAGGCACCTGACTATTTGCCAATGCTAAACCAATTTGCGATTCAGCAAAATGCTGAAAGCCGTGTTGAATTGGGCGGTTATCCGTTTGTCGATGTCTATGCCAACATGCAGCTGAAACGTGCCCGATTCTTCGTCGCAATGACTCACGTCAATGCAGGATCTGGTTCGAAGATGCAGTTCCTGACGCCTCACTACCCAATGAATAATCGGACATTCAGAATGGGTGTCTCATGGACTTTTATCAATTAGTACAATGATGACGCAGAACCCTTCCCTTGACTTGGTGGAATTTGTAGAAACACAAATTCTTCCCCAATATGCTCAATTTGACAAGGCTCATAATATGGAGCATGCCACACGGGTTATCCGCCGTTCATTGGATTTGGCCCGTAAAACCGGGGCCGACCTCAATATGGCTTACGCCATTGCTGCCTACCACGATTTAGGGCTCTCCGGTCCTCGTGCTATACACCATTTGACGAGCGGGAAAATTTTAATTGCCGATGCAAGGCTTAAACGCTGGTTCTCTGCAGAACAGTTGAAGATGATGAAGGAGGCTGTAGAGGATCACCGCGCATCAGCATCAAGAGCACCGCGCAGCATCTATGGTAAGATTGTAGCAGAAGCCGATCGCGACATCGATCCCGAGACTGTCATCCGCCGTACCATTCAATATGGCCTTTCCAACTATCCCCAACTGGACAAGGAGGGGCATTGGCAACGTTTTATGCAGCATATGGACGAAAAATATTCCGTCAACGGCTACATCCGTCTTTGGATACAAGGTTCGGAGAATGAACGCAAACTGAATGAATTGCGAAAGCTGATTACCGCCCCCGACGAAATGCGGCAGGTGTTTGACAAGATATTTACAGAAGAGACAGCATGAGCGAAGAGAATATCAAACAAAATTCGCTGAAAGCATGGTTGCTGGCAGCTCGTCCGAAGACACTGACTGGGTGTGCCGTTCCTGTGGTGATAGGATTGGCTTTAGCTTATACCGATGACCAAGTATATTATGACGGTAGTGCATTCAGCTGGCTAGCGGCAGTGCTATGCCTGTTGTTTGCATTTGCCATGCAGATTGATGCCAATTTTGTTAACGATTTCTTCGATTATGTCCGCGGCAATGATGACGCCAGCACACGTCTGGGCCCCTTGAGGGCCTGCACACAGGGCTGGGTTACCTTAGAAGCCATGAAACATGCTATCGCTTCAACCACTGTGTTGGCTTGTCTCGTAGGATTGCCGTTAGTCTATTTCGGCGGATTCGAAATGATAGCCGTCGGATTGCTTTGCGTGGTATTCTGTTTCCTTTATACCACCCATCTCTCCTACATAGGAATGGGCGACGTTTTGGTGTTGGTATTCTTTGGCATTGTTCCCGTCTGCTGTACCTATTATGTTCAGTTACATACTGTCACTTGGCAGGTAATTATAGCTTCTGTAGCCTGCGGATTGGTCATCGATGGACTGCTAATCGTCAACAACTACCGTGACCGCTACAACGATGAAGCAGACGGTAAACGCACGTTGGTAGTGATGCTTGGAGCTGATGCAACAGAATGGCTCTATCTGGCGCTGGGGTGCATAGCCTGTCTGATTGGGCTGGTGTTTTGGGCAAACGGGCATATACTGGCTTTCGTATTGCCGTTCATCTATTTGCTGTTCCACACATTCACGTGGATAAAAATGCGTCGCATGAATTATGGACGCCAATTGAACGAATGTCTGGGCGAGACGGCACGCAATATCTTTATCTATGGTCTCTGCGTAACCATCGGACTGCTATTGCTGTAAAACAACAACCTTATTTCAGATACAGCCAATAGAGCGCTGCTGCTACCAGAATGAGAATAATGGTAACGACGGACTTAATCATGCAAGAAGCCACCTTCTTCACAACGATAAAACCGATAATAATCAGCGCCAGCAAGGCAATATAATAGGTCATATTCTCCATTTTTTAACTCCTTTAAATCCTCAACTCCTTCTCTCCTCAACTCCTTCCCTACTTCTTCTTAAACAAATGCCTAAACATAGCAGGCACTGGAGTTTCAAACTCCATGGGCTGACGAGTGACGGGATGATAGAAGCACAATAGCCAGGCATGCAGACAGAGACGATGAAGCGGGTCGTCGCCATTACCATACTTCGTATCGCCACAAACGGGATGTCCCATATCGGCAGCATGTACACGAATCTGGTTCTTTCTGCCCGTTTCCAATTTAAACTCCACCAGCGAATGTTCCGTCGTGCGATCCATTACGTAGAAATGGGTAATAGCCAGCTTACCGCCATTGTCGTAGGGTGATGAATAGGTCACGTAGGCCTTATTATCCTTCAACCAGTTCTCGATAGTACCTTCGTCCTGCTCCATCTCACCAGACAACACAGCGACATAGCGGCGGTCGTAGACCATCTGATGCCAATTATGCTCCAACATCTGCTCCGTGTCCATATCCTTGGCGTAAACCATCAATCCCGATGTCTCGCGGTCCAGACGGTGTACGACATGAGCGGTGCAGTTCTGGCGGGACTTCTTGAAATACTCGTCCAAAACGGCCTTGACATTCAGTGACGAATGACCTGCCGCCATTGAAAGAATACCTACGGCTTTCTCTACCACAATCAGCCAGCGGTCCTCATAGACAATCTTCACATATCGGCTCCGAAAAGGCTGTTGATTACGCTTCGTCTTCGACACTGCAACCTTCATGCCAGGCTGTAACAGATAATCAAACTGTGTTACCGTCTTGCCATTAACCTTAATACCCTGACCCTGAAGGGTTTGCTTAATCTTGGTACGGCTCTGTTGGACGTTAGCCAGCAGAAACTCAAGAAGCGGTTGTTCCTGACTAACCGTCAGGTGCTCCCATTCTCCCTGTACATTTGTATTATATCTCATAGCCAGTGCAAAGTTAGGACATTTTTCCGAAACGGCCAAACAAAAGGCAAAAAGACACGCAAAAAATAATGAAAAATAGAGTAAATGCTTGCAGAAGTCGAAATAAATGTGTACCTTTGCGGGCATATTATAGTTTTCATGATAGAGAAGCATATCGTATTAGAAGACATCGACCCGGTGATGTTCTATGGCATTGGGAATCAGTACCTGCAAATGTTGCGGGCCCTGTTTCCGAAATTGCGTATCGTAGCACGCGATAACGTGATGCGCATCTTGGGTGATGAGGAGCAGATGGCTGCTTTTCAGGAAGCTGCCGAGAAAATACGCCAACACATTGTCCGTTTCAACGCGCTCCGCGAGGAGGATATACTTGATATCGTAAAAGGACATCGTACGCAGGACGACGTTCCTGACGGTGTGGTAGTCTACTCTATGTCCGGACGTGCCATCAAGGCTCGCAGCGAGAACCAGCAACGTCTTATCGATGCTTTTCATGAGAACGACATGGTGTTTGCTGTAGGTCCTGCCGGAACAGGTAAGACGTACCTCTCTATCGCACTGGCGGTGAAAGCGCTGAAAGAAAAGACGGCCAAGAAAATCATTCTGTCACGTCCTGCCGTAGAGGCTGGAGAGAAATTGGGATTCCTGCCTGGCGACATGAAGGATAAGATTGACCCCTATCTGCAACCGCTCTACGATGCACTTGAGGACATGCTGCCACAGGTAAAACTGAAGGATATGATGGAGAAACACATGATTCAGATAGCCCCGCTGGCATTTATGCGAGGACGCACTCTTTCGGACGCAGTGGTTATCCTGGACGAAGCCCAGAATACGACCCCCCAGCAGATCCGGATGTTCCTAACTCGCATGGGATGGAATACCAAGATGATTATCACGGGCGACATGACACAGATAGACCTGCCTCGTTCTCAGAAATCAGGACTCGTCGAGGCACTGGGAATTCTCAGGGGTATCGAAGGCATCGGTGTCGTTGAACTGAACCGTAAGGATATTGTCCGCCACAAGCTGGTGACGCGCATCGTCAATGCTTATGAGCTTTTTGACAAGACTCGCGACAACATAATGGAACAAGATAAAGATAACAATAAAGATGAAAGCATTAACAAAGACTGACTTTAAGTTCGAAGGACAGAAGAGCGTGTATCATGGTAAGGTACGCGACGTGTATAACATCAACGACGACCTGATGGTCATGGTGGCCACCGACCGTATCTCAGCATTCGATGTAGTGCTGCCAAAGGGTATTCCTTTTAAAGGTCAGGTGCTCAACCAGATTGCTGCCAAGTTCCTTGATGCCACTACCGACATCTGCCCCAACTGGAAACTGGCCACCCCTGATCCAATGGTTACCGTGGGATTGAAGTGTGAGGGTTTCCGTGTGGAGATGATTATCCGCTCTATCCTGACGGGTTCTGCCTGGCGTGAGTACAAGAACGGCTGCCGTGAGTTGTGTGGTGTGAAGTTGCCAGATGGCATGAAGGAAAACGAACGTTTCCCCGAGCCCATCATCACCCCGACAACCAAGGCTGACGAGGGTCACGACATGAACATCTCGAAGGAAGAGATTATCGCTCAGGGTATCGTTTCTGCTGAGGACTATGCCATCATGGAGGACTACACCCGCAAGATTTTTGCCCGTGGTCAGGAGATTGCCGCTAAGCGCGGACTGATTCTAGTAGATACCAAGTACGAGTTCGGCAAGCGCGACGGCAAGGTGTACCTCATCGACGAGATTCACACCCCCGACTCAAGCCGTTACTTCTATGCTGACGGCTATGAGGAGAAGTTGGCTAAAGGCGAGCCCCAGCGTCAGCTCTCGAAGGAGTTTGTCCGTCAGTGGCTCATCGAGCACAACTTCATGAACGAGCCTGGACAGACGATGCCTGAGATTACCGACGAGTATGCCGAGAGTGTCAGCGACCGCTATATCGAGCTCTATGAGCACATCGTTGGCGAGAAGTTCGACAAGGCTACGGAAGAAGGCGACATCGCCGCCCGCATCGAAAAGAACGTAAGCGAATATCTGAAAACTAGATAAACTAGTCATACTAGAGATACTAGTCCTACTAGAAATATTAGAATAAAAATGTACCAGCAAGAGACGATAACCCCGTATAGCCAAGGCTCAAAAGCTCAGCAGGTGGAGCAGATGTTCGACAACATCGCTCCTACCTACGACACACTGAACCATCGTCTCTCCTGGAACATTGACAAAGGCTGGCGGCGCAAGGCCATCACCCAGATAAAACCTTACGCTCCCAAGAGTCTGTTAGACGTAGCGACGGGCACGGGCGACTTCGCTATACAAGCCTGTCAGCTGCTGGACGACATCCATATTACGGGCATCGACATCAGCGAAGGTATGATGGAGGTAGGCAGGAAGAAGGTTAGTCAGATGGGACTTACGAACCGAATCTGTTTCGAACGCGAGGACTGCACCCGTCTCTCCTACCCTGATGCGACATTCGATGCGGTGACGGCAGCTTTCGGCATCCGCAACTTCGACAACCTGGATCAAGGACTGTCAGAGATGTGCCGCGTACTCCGAAAAGGTGGTGTTCTGAGCATCGTTGAACTGACAACACCCGTCTCGTTTCCCATGCGACAGTTGTTCCACGTCTATGCCCACACGGTACTGCCCGTTTACGGACGACTCATCTCGCACGACAACAGTGCTTATTCGTACCTCACAAAAACCATCGAAGCTTTTCCGCAAGGTGAACGCATGGTGGGGATTCTCTTGAAAGCAGGCTTCTCCGAAGCGTCGTTCCGACGACTCACCTTTGGCATCTGCACTATGTATTTTGCAATCAAATAGTTTTCAGCTTAACAAACACAAACACTATGGACAAGTACGGACTTATAGGATACCCGCTGGGGCACTCGTTCTCCATCAGTTATTTCAATCAAAAGTTCACCGACGAGAACATTGATGCGGTGTACGAAAACTTTGAGATTCCCTCCATTGACATTTTGCCCGAAGTACTCGGTCAGAATCCGGAACTACGAGGACTGAACGTTACCATTCCTTACAAAGAAAAGGTAATACCTTTCCTCGATAGTATTTCCCCTGAAGCCCGTGCCATCGGAGCAGTCAACGTCATACGCGTTACCCACGATGGGAAGGATGTAAAACTGAAAGGCTACAACTCCGACGTCATCGGTTTCACACAAAGCATTGAACCCATGCTTGAGAAAAAGTGGCACAAAAAAGCACTTATACTGGGGACCGGTGGAGCATCAAAGGCCATCGACTACGGACTGCGTAACCTAGGGTTGGAAACCGTCTTCGTTTCTCGCTACGAGCGTCCCGGAACCATTCAGTATGACAAAATCACGCCCGATGTGGTCAAGGAATATAACGTCATCGTCAACTGTACACCACTGGGCATGTATCCCAAAACGGAAGAGTGCCCGATGTTGCCCTATGAAGCGATGGACAGCCATACCATCCTCTACGACCTCATCTACAACCCTGACGAGACGCTCTTTATGAAACGTGGAGCCGAACATGGCACACAAACCAAAAACGGATTGGAAATGCTGCTTCTGCAGGCTTTTGCTTCGTGGGAGTTCTGGCATGAAGAGTAAGTAAGAGTTGAAAGTTGAGAGTTGAAAGTTGATAGATTAAAGTGATTACTTTTAGCGACAATATAAACCAACTGACGCGACAGTATAACGACGTCATTCGTGCGTTGGAAAGCTCCTATAAATTGGAGAATAAGTCCCACGCATTCTTATCGTCGTATAAACTGAAACGCCAGTACTCCAAGCGCTACGAAGCTCTGGAACGCGAATATCGGCAGAAGTGTAACGAAATAGCAACGGCCTACAAAAAGAGCAATCCCGAATGGGCCAAATGGCGCAACATCTGGATATGGATCTTCTTTGGTGGCTTCATGGCGGCTTTGGTATGCTGTGGCGCCTCGCTGCCTTATGAGGAGGGTACTGCTTCCTCATTGAGCAGCTATGCAGAAGAGACTCCCTACTGGAATGCTGAAAACATTCCCATACCCTATCTTCAGGATGCCAGCCAATACGTGTCGAACCCTGACAGCGTACTCTCTCAAGGGGCCGTAAACCGCATGAACATAACACTGCAACGTCTTGAAAAAGAACTGAATATACAATCTGTCTTTATCGTTGTCAACCATATCGAGAATGACGATCCGTTCCGCATGGCTCAAGACGTTGGCAACAAATATGGCGTAGGCATTCAGAACCGCGGACTGGTCGTGGTGGTGGGCTATTTGGACCACAGTATCAACATGTCGCCAGGCAGAGCGTTGGAGGCCGACCTTACCGATGCAGAATGCCACCGGTTGGAGCAACAATATGTCGTGCCGGCCATGAGGGCGGAACTGCCCGACAGCGGCATGATCTATCTGGCAGAAGCAGTCTACTCCACCCTTCAGAAGAAAGAACTGCCGCAAATGTCGCAACTCAGCAGTCAGTCCAGCGACGACGACCTCGACGCTGCGATAGCCATTCCCATGGGACTCACCATGTTGTTTCTGATTGGCTGGGGCATATTCTTCCTGCGACTGAACACCAAATACCAATGGTTCCGACTGTTGGGAGCCGTACCCCTGTTGCCTAATCCCTTCTATTCTTCCGGAGGCTACTACGTCAGCAGTGGTGGCGGTTTCGGAAAAGGCGGAGGATTCAGCGGAGGCGGAGGCTTCAGTGGCGGTCACTTTGGCGGAGGATTCAGCGGAGGCGGAGGCTTCAGTGGCGGTCACTTTGGCGGAGGCTCATTCGGTGGCGGTGGTGCCACGTCGAGGTGGTAGTTGACGGTTGATAGTTGAAAGTTGAAAGTTAACATTAAAATATAAAGATTATGAAACTTAACAAGACTCTTATCGCAGTTATCGTAGTCATCGTCTTAATCGGCGCATGGGCTGCAAGTGCTTACAATTCTATGGTCAGTGTACAGGAGGAAGCTACTACCGCTTTGGCCAACGTACAGTCTACCTATCAGCGTCGTGCCGACCTGATTCCCAACCTCGTGGAGACAGTCAAGGGCTATGCCGCTCACGAAAAGGAGACCTTGGAGGGTGTCGTTGCTGCACGTTCTAAGGCTACTAGCATTACCCTAGACCCGGAGAACATGACTCCCGAGAAGTTGAAGGAGTTCCAGCAGGCACAGGGCGAACTGGGCAGTGCCCTCGGTCGTCTGATTGCCATTCAGGAGAACTATCCCGACCTGAAAGCCAACGAGAACTTCCGCGACTTGCAGGTGCAGCTGGAGGGCACCGAGAATCGCATCAACGAGGCTCGCAACAGTTACAATGCCACCGTCCAGAAGTATAACGTGGTGATCCGTTCGTTCCCCAAGAACATCTTCGCAGGTCTGTTCGGTTTCAGCCAGATGACCAAGTTCGAAGCAGAGGCCGGCGCCGAGAAAGCACCACAAGTCAAGTTCTAATTGATGTTGGCAAATAACTGTCAACTGTCAACTGTCAACTAAATATATGGACAACAGATATATGATGCGTGGCGTCTCTGCCGCCAAGGAAGACGTGCACAACGCCATCAAGAACATCGACAAGGGCATCTTCCCGCAGGCCTTCTGTAAGATCATTCCCGACATTCTGGGCGGCGACCCCGAGTATTGCAACATCATGCATGCCGACGGTGCCGGCACCAAGTCTGCCCTCGCCTATATGTACTGGAAAGAGACGGGCGACCTCTCCGTCTGGAAAGGCATTGCCCAGGATGCCATCGTGATGAATACCGACGACCTGCTCTGCGTGGGAGCAGTGGATAACATTCTCGTCAGCAGCACCATCGGGCGCAACAAGATGCTCGTGCCGGGTGAGGTCATCTCGGCCATCATCAACGGCACCGACGAACTGCTGGCTGAGCTGCGCGAGATGGGTATCGGCATCTGGCCTACGGGTGGCGAGACGGCTGATGTAGGCGACCTCGTGCGCACCATCATCGTCGATAGTACCGTCACTTGCCGCATGCGTCGCTCTGACGTCATCGACAATGCCAACATCCGTCCTGGCGACGTCATTGTGGGCTTGTCAAGCACCGGCCAGGCCACCTACGAGAAACGCTACAACGGCGGCATGGGCTCGAACGGACTCACCTCTGCCCGTCACGATGTCTTTGCGAAGTACTTAGCAGAGCGTTATCCTGAGAGTTTCGACCACGCCGTGCCCGATGAACTCGTTTATAGCGGCAAGTATAAGTTGACTGACGCTGTCGACGGTTCACCCGTCGACGCAGGTCAGCTTGTGCTCTCGCCCACCCGCACCTATGCTCCTGTCATCAAGAAGTTGCTCGATGAGCTGCGTCCTGAGATTCACGGCATGGTACACTGCACAGGCGGTGCACAAACCAAAGTGCTCCACTTCGTGAATGATAATTGCCGCGTCATCAAGGACAACATGTTCCCCGTTCCCCCGCTCTTCCGTGCCATCCACGAGTGCTCTGGCACCGACTGGCGCGAGATGTACCAAGTGTTCAACATGGGCCACCGCATGGAGATCTATGTCCGTCCTGAAGTCGCCGACCAGGTCATCGCCCTTTCGAAGTCGTTCAACATCGACGCTCAGGTCGTCGGTCACATCGAAGAAGGCAAGAAGAGCCTGACTATCAAGAGCGAGTTCGGCACCTTCGACTATTAACAGCACAAGGTCCAAAAACATATAATAAGGGGGTAACAATCGTTACTCCCTTATATTGTTTGACGTCAGGCGCCATTATCTGTTTTGCTACCTCCGGAGGTTTGCTGGAGCCATATTCCGGCTTATCTTCATATATTCCTCGTATGTGATATGTCTGCCACCCATCGATTTGAACAGCGGGGTCTCAAACTGGCAATCGATGAAGCGGCCACCTATGCGCTCCATCGCTTTTGCCAAGTGAATTAGTGCCAATTTTGAGGCATTGGGAACCAGCGAGAACATGCTCTCACCCATAAACGCATTGCACAGTGTGACGCCATACAGTCCACCTACGAGTCGTCTGCCAGCTGCCGTGTCTGTTGGTTCCCACACCTCGACACTGGCAGCATAGCCTTGATGATGCAAGCGGGTGAATGCCTCAATGATATCAGGACCAAGCCAGGCTCCACTCTCCTCGTTTCGACCTTGCGCCTGGGAACAGCCATTGATGACACCCTCAAAGTCTTGGTTGACAGTCACTTCGTACTTATGCTGCTTCAACAGCTGACGCATGGAGTGACTGATGTGAATCTCGTTGGGAAAGATAACATAGCGGTCAAGCGGACAATACCAGTGTGGCTCACGCTCCATCTGGAAGGCGTACCACGGGAAGAAGCCGTTACTATAGGCCAACACCAGACGTTCGACAGACAGGTCGCCACCAATAGCCACCAATCCGTCATCCTCGCCCCAGCGTGGATCTGGGAACCACAACTCATCATCCAATTGCCAGACTGCCATCCTTCACATTTACAGTTACGTCCCCACCCTGTTTAAGACTGCCAAAGAGAATCTCGCGCATCAGGAGCGGTTTCAGCTGTTGAGCAATGACACGATCCATTTCACGAGCACCGTATTCCGCTGTAAATCCTTCTTTCAGCAGATGGTCAAAAGCCTCTGTCGTGAGCGTCATCTTCACCTGCTTAGCTACGAGTTTGGCATCCAGTTCACGCAGTTTCTTCTGCAGTATCAGTGTCGCCATCTGCTTGTCCATATCGTGGAACACAACTGTTCCCGACAGGCGGTTCAAGAACTCGGGCTTGAAGGTTTTCTTTACTTGTTTCATCATCGCCTCACCACGACTGACGCTGTTGTTGAAGCCAATGCTTGCAGACGCAAACTGCGCTCCTGCATTCGAAGTCATGATGAGCACCACGTTACGGAAGTCGGCCTTGCGCCCCTTGTTGTCCGTCAGTCGCGCATAGTCCATCACCTGCAACAGAATGTTATAGATGTCCTGATGCGCTTTCTCTATCTCGTCGAGCAACAACACCGCATTAGGCGACTTGCGGATGGCATCTGTCAGCAATCCACCGTCCTCATAGCCCACATAGCCGGCAGGCGAACCGATAAGTTTCGCCACTGCATGTTTCTCCGTGTACTCACTCATATCGAAGCGTATCAGTTCAATGCCCAACTCCTTGGCCAGCACACGTGCCACCTCTGTCTTACCTACGCCCGTAGGTCCGACGAACAGCAGCGAGGCCAGTGGCTTGTTATCGTCCAGCAGTCCTGCACGCGACATCTGAACGGCTTCCACCACCTGACGGATGGCTTCGTCCTGTCCGTATATCTGTGCCGTGAGTTTAGCGTTGAGTGTTGAGAGTTTAGAGATGTCGTCCTCCTCGGCCACGGCCAGTGCATCCACCTTACACGTCTTTGCTAGCACGTCGGCAATGTCCGCCTTGGTCACTCTTACATCAGCCTTCTTACCTCTTACCTCGAAGCTCGCTCCCGCTTCGTCTATCAGGTCAATGGCCTTATCGGGCAAGAAACGGTCGTTCACATACTTGGCACTCGCCTCTACGGCAAAATCGATGGCTTCGTCCTCATATTTCACATTGTGAAACTCCTCGTATCTGGGCTGCAACTGCTTGAGGATATGCTTCGCCTCGTCAACTGTCGGCTCTGGAATATCAATCTGCTGAAAACGGCGCACGATACCCTTCGAACGCGAGAAATAGCGATTGTATTCTTCGTAGGTCGTAGAACCTATAAAGCGGATGCTGCCTGCTTCCAAATAGGGCTTCAGCATGTTCGACGCATCCATCGCACTGTCGCTGGTAGCACCAGCTCCCACCAGCGTGTGTATCTCGTCAATGTACACGATGTTGGCCACGGGTTCTGCAGGATAGTCCTGATCAGCTGCCACTCCGTCCATAATCATCTTAATGCGGTTCTCGAAATCGCCACGATACTGCGTGCCGGCTAATAGCGTTCCCATGTCGAGTTGGTATATCTTACAGCCCATCAGTCGCTCAGGCACCTTGCCTTCTTCAATCATCCGTGCCAAGCCCCAAACCAGCGCCGTCTTACCCACACCAGGCTCTCCCACATGCAGCGGATTGTTCTTGTCCCTGCGGCACAGCACCTGAATGGTCCGTTGCAGTTCCTGCTCCCTGCCAATCAGCGGGTTCTGCTGCTTATATAGGTCGTTCATGCAGGTCACCAACTTCTTCCAGGCAGCTTTATCGCTCGACTGTTCACCTTTATCCTCCAGTTCGTCATCGAAATCGCAGAAGTTAATCAGCTGACTCATAAAATTCGCCTCTTTGCCATAAAGAGCATCTTTCAGCAAGTATGCAGCCCACGAATCCTCAAGGGCTAAAACACCTCTTGCCAGATGTGGAATATCCAAAGCTTTGGCGCTGCTCGAATTCACCTGCTCTACTGCCAATTCTATCACTCGCCCCATCTGTGCAGAGGTCTCTGGCACGTATTCAGTTCCTTCTGGTAATGACTCCACACCGTCAAGATAATCTTTAATACGGTCTTCCAACTGGTACGGACTGTAGAAGATGTTCACTGCCGCATTAAAATTAAATTCCTCCAGTAGCGCCAATAGCAGATGCTCAGGCATAATGAACTCATGCCTGTATTCCTTACTGCACTCGTAGGCTTTGTTAAGCACCCTCGATGCTCTCAATGTCTGTTTTATCTCTGCCATACGCTATTCCTCCTCTTTCTCAACAGTTAGTCTCAGCGGATAGCCTTGCTCGCGCGCCATCGTAGTAGCCTTGCGGGCCTTCGACACTGCAATATCGTAGCTATAGATGCCTACCACCGCCTTGTCGGAGTGGTGCACCTGCAGCATCAGTGCCTGGGCCTCCTCCTCGCTTTTGAAAAACACCTGTTTCAGGATCATCACCACAAACTCCATCGTCGTGAAGTCATCGTTGTAGATGATAACCTTATATCGTCGCGGCTCCCTTAAATCCGTCCGCTGCCGCTCTCTTAGCTGTGATTGTTCTTTTGCCATATTATTTAATTGTTTTTCTACCAGTTAGGTGGCAGCACAATATTCTCCACGTCGTGGGCATTCTCGAATAGCGGAGATATTTCCTCATCGGTAAATCCTGCTATGCCGCAACCAATTCGAGTCACAAGGAACATCAGGTCAGGGTGCTCCTTGGCAAACAGGATGAACTCATCCACATACGGACGAATAGTCTCTACGCCGCCCTGCATCGTCGGGATGCCGTAGCTCTGTCCCTGCAGACCCACGCCCTGACCCATGATGGCTCCAAACTTGCGGTAGGCGATATACGCTGCACCACCTCCGTGCATACCTTTGAGATTGCTGCCAAACACAAATATCTCGTTGGGCTGCAGCTCTGTTATAAACTCTGGTGTTGTCCTTTTCTCCATAATCTCTTTGTCTGACAGTCGCTGATAGTACATAACTCGATATATTTTCTGCAAAATTACAAAAAAATCGCTTCATCGCTTAATTTTTCTGCAAATTCTTCTTTAAAGAGATAAAGACTAGTCAAAAAAGAAGTATTCACCATTTAAAAAAAATGTTACGATTATGCAAACGAATGATGTTAAGACTAAGCGAGTTCACAACCTGATTATTGTCGATGAGAGCGGTTCCATGGAAGGCTTTTCAAAAATTTGAAACGGCAGAATTTAGATGTTTTGCCGTTTTTTTTGTAATTTTGCAGCCGATTTCAGCAATTGTGATTTAAAAAGATGACAGAAGAAAGAAAAAAAGAGTTTCACAATGTGGTGGCGCTTCAGATACGTTTCAACGACGTTGACAAGTTCGGACACGTGAACAATACCATATATTTTCAGTTCTACGACTCTGGTAAGACTGACTATGTCTCTACTGTGTGCAAAAGCTTTGACTGGGATCAGTACGCTATTTTCGTGGTGAAGATAGAGGTGGAGTTTTTTGCCCAGATAAAAGGTGCTGACAGGATTGCTGTCCGCACCCGTACAGTACACCTCGGCAACAAGAGTTTCCGTCTGGAACAGGAAATCTTTGACATTGATACGCAGGAAGTGAAGAGCCGGTGCCTATCGATATTGGTGCTTTATGACCTGGAGCAAAAACAGTCCATATCGTTTCCCGATGAATGGCGTCAAGCCATCAGAGACTATGACGGTATTCTATAAAATCATTGTAATTCATTTCACAATCTCCTTATACTTCTGGATTGCATCCTGCATAATGTCATAGTGGGCCAGTAACGGCAACTGGAGCATCAACGATGGCAAGATATGCAACGGTGATAGTTCTTCCTCTTGGGTCACGGTCAACCTTGGAATAGGCTCCTATCTGCTGAATCTTCGACAGCCGAAGCCCAGTCTCTTCCTCCAGTTCCCTGACAGCGCACTGTTCCGTCGTCTCGTCCATATTCATGAAACCGCCGGGGAATGCCCAGCCACCTTTGAAAGGCTGGTCTCCTCTCTGAATCAGCAGCACCTTTGGCTCTGCCTCTTTAGTTATCACGATGCAGTCTGCCGTTACAGCCGGTCTTGGATATTTATATGTGTAAGCCATGATTTACTCAACAATTTCAAGCGACTCCAGATAGTGCAATGCTTCCAAGTTCTCGTTCAAAGTCTTCACCATGGCTTCATCGATGCTCTTCAGGGAACTTATGTCAACGGCGAGACGTACCTTGTCTTCTATCAACTCTCTGGCAAGCTGATTTTGCGCAGCCCTTTCCACATATTGGATGAACGTCTCATCGTCCTTCTTCTTCATCGCTTCCACTGCTTCGACAATTTCCTCAGAGAAGCCCATCTCATTCAGTTTAGATGCGCTCATGGATGCTTTACTCAAAAGATAAACGATTTGCCCCTCTGTCTCATAATACACATCATCATAGGTATCACCCTCTTTCTTACTTTCCAGAAACAACCTAACAGCTTTTCCATATTGTTCTTGATAGTCTTCCTCTATATACCTGTAATATATTTGTATCTCGGGTCTCTTGTCAGTCTTCTGATATATCTGCTCAGTAATCTGTTTTACGAGACTTTCGACATCATCATACCCCTCCGCTTTCACCTCAAACGGTTCGTTGAAACCCTGAATTTTGCCTTCTTCATCAAGAGACAGATAAATGATTTGCTTATCGTCATTCTTCGAAGTGTAATATGTCTGGTCAATGTCTTGTTTTGCAGCATGTACGGCAAAGGCCTCCTCGTTGTCATCCAAGAACTTTTTCCACAACGCCTCCAGCTGTTCAGCGAGGCCTGCTTCTAACAGTCTGCCTGAATGACCACCAGTCCAGTCGAAATCTGGAATAGCACGACATAGTTCTTCTGTTGTCAATATTGCTCGATAATCTGGATGGATCATTACGTCTGGGTCTAAGTCCATATAAAAAACTTCTCTGCCTTTCCCTGACCAGTCTTCACCCTTGTAGGGGTCAGAAGCAAAATATCCACTCATGCAGATGCCAGTTTTACCTTCGCCACAGCGAACCATGAAGAAACGGTCACCACAACTGGCGTTCTCATGTTCCCAAACGGCCCAGTTTAGGTCGTTATATTCCAATTCTCCCAATTTCTCCTGAAAATCATCCAATGTGTAACTGGAGATTGCAGGATTCCAAAATAAAATGTAAGTCTTCATATCAATCTTTTTTATTATATTCTCACTTTATTCCATTGCGTCCGGGCTGTCGTAGCATTCCATTGCAGCCAGTGCTTCGTCATCATTACTGAAGTCAGAATCCTCTTCAAAGATTTCCTCAACTTCATTAGCTACTTCACAGTCTTCCAGTTGCTCAACCTCCACCTTCTGCTTCTCAGGTGTGAATGAGCCAATCTTACCTGATTTTATTCTGTGTCTCATATCTATTTATTTTTAGGTTCTTCGATTTTATCAAAATCACCTTACTCCTCATCGTCATCGCAGTGTTCGCCGTCGGCTTCGTCTTCTATCTTCTCGCTATGAGATAGCACGGGCTTCATCCCGTCCCATTTGAAAGTGTGTATGAAGTGGCCTTTTGGTCCGTATTCAGTAATATTGAGTTCCTTGCCTTCCTCTGGCAAGTCGTAGTAGTATTTCGTGTCTTCCGTCGTTCGGAAACCATCAATAATCTGTGGCTCGGGAGTAAGGGTGTGACGCTTGGTGTCGTAGTTGTAGAAGCATACGAAATGTATATTGGGGTAGTTGTCTGTCCCGCCAAAGTATATTCCGAGCAGGCGGTTGCCATTGGAACGGTTCCAGTAACATGCCCTCATGAATTCGTGGCGTTCGGCGTTACCCCACCAGTCTACCTGTACAAAACCGTTCTTAGGCTTGTTGTGCACCACAATCTGTTCATTGTTATAGGTGTCTCTGCCCGCCACACCTTTCTTCATGGTCTTGACGGCTGCATTGAGCATCCATGTGGGCCATTTCTGGTTGAAGCAGTCAAGCATAGTAACAAGTGAACCATTGGCTACACCGTTCAGGGTTGTCTTTCCCCATTCCTTGGCTATTACTTTCAGGTCTGTTGAGCCGCTGAACATGTTTTGCCCTGCTGCTGTCGTGCAGGTAATGAGTGCAATGATTGCCAGTAAAAGAAACTTCTTCATAATCATTATATTTAATGTGCGCTGCAAAATTAAGCAAAAGTTTTTGAATATCCAAAAAATCTTCGTATCTTTGCCCCCAGAAAGCATCAAGAGCAGTCGCCTTCGGGCGGTCCTCCATGCGAGCCTACCACGACCAAGCACTCCTTGACGAGTTCCACCATCGCGGTATCGATACCACAGACGTAACAGGCAGAAAGAGCATATCGTTTGCTCATCCTATCAGGTACGACTTGCCAAACAATAAATTGGTAGTTATCAGCTAACCCTCTGCCACATCAGTCAGTCGCATTTTCCCGTCAGCTGCAAGAAGTTTCAACTGGTTACAATTTGTAACCGTTTCATTACCTTCTTTCTTTAGTCTATGTTTCAGTACTTTCCAGTAGTTCCTCGCGTGCTCTTCATCGGGTTGATCCGTCAGCACTCCACACACGTCAACAATCGAGAAGAACCATTTCTGCTTCTCATCATCCCACTTTGTTCGTACTTTTTGTTCTCCGAACAATTGTATCAATTCTTTCTTTGCCATATATCATTATAACGTTTTTATCTCTTTCTTTTTTCGCACCACTCTCGCTCTTGCCATACTCGTGAGTAAGCCTAGAAGCAGCCTAGAGTATGGCTAGAAGCAGCCTAGAAGCAGCCTAGAGTATGCGAACAGCTCATTCCATTGCGTCTGGGCTGTCGTAGAATTCCATTGCTGCCAGGGCTTCGTCATCATTACTGAAGTCAGAATCCTCTTCAAAGATTTCCTCAACTTCATTAGCGACTTCCATGTCCTCCAGTTGCTCAACCTCCACCTTCTGCTTCTCAGGTGTGAATGAGCCAACCTTACCTGATTTTATTCTGTGTCTCATATTTATTTATTTTTAGGTTCTTCGATTTTATCAACTACAATTAGACACGGTCTTCTGCCGCTAGAGGCATCTGTATGTCTTCTTCATCCAGTTTCGGATATGGGATGGTTTTCGCCCCATGATCCTGTAACCAGATGTGATTCAGAGTAAAAGCGATAGAGTCCAATGTCTCTTCACGCTTGGCAGGTTTCAGTTCACACTCCCATACTGTGATGCAGTGCCAACCCATCGCCGCAAGTTTCTTCTGTTCCTCCTTGTCTCGTTTCTTGTTCCTGCGAATTTTCGCCACCCAGAACTCCCTATTCGTCTTCGGAATCTTACAACACTCACTACTTTCCAAGTCCGTACTCCCCTCGCCCTTTGGAGAGGGGTCGGGGGTGAGGCTGCACTTATGTCCATGCCAGAAGCAACCATTCACGAATATGCATGTCCTATACTTTCTCAGCACCAAGTCAGGATGCCCCGGCAGTCGCTTATGATTCAAACGGTAACGGAATCCCCTACTCCACAACCCACGCCGCACAATCATCTCCGGCTTCGTGTCCTTCGACCGAATTGCCGCCATGTTGGCATGTCGCTGCTGTTTCGAGAGTTTATCCATATTCATTCTTTTACTTTTCGATTCTTTAGTGCATCGATTACCAACATATCTGCTGGCAGCCACTTCACGCTATCTAGCTCATTTTTCGTGAGCCACTTCGCTGCCTCATGCTCATTCAAGTGCAATGCCTCCGTCAATAACGAGCAGAGATAGCAATGCATCTTGAGATGAAACTGAGGATAATCATACTCAACCGTACAAAGAAACTCATCCACACTAATCTCCGTCGAAAGTTCCTCGCGAATCTCACGTTTAAGCGCATCCTCAGGCGTTTCCCCAACCTCCATCTTTCCACCTGGGAACTCCCACCAGTCTTTCCATTCGCCATATCCACGCTGAGTTGCGAATATCTTATCTCCTTTGATCTCCGATCGAGCCTGTTCACGCTCGGCAGAGTTAATGCTAGCATCACTCTGCCCTTGCTCAATCACAGCCTTGCGAATAATCGCTGCTACGACTTCTATTTGTTTCATATTTCTTCCAATCCAAGTGACTTCAAATATTCATAAGTGCCATCGTAATACTCAGGCAGACGTGTGGGATCTTCAGGGAATCCTTCGGGTGTTGTATTACTATTACCGTAGGGCACGCAAATGACGATTCCCTGTCGGGCACGCGTTAGCAACACTCGATAAGCGTTGAGCATATATTTCCTGCTCTCTTCGTTGTTTTCCGGATTCCACTTATTCTTTCCATTAAATTTGTAATACGCCCAATGGCCATCCTCACAACGCATATCTGCATCCCATAGCACACAGGCGTAGTCCAGCTCCAGCCCCTGAACCTGGATCTCCGTCGCTGCATCCTCTAGATAGTTCGACGAGCGGATGTCGGTTTTATCTTCCAGGAACCAGTGCACAGCATTCTCGTCGCCTTGTGCAAGAATGTTTACCGCTAACGGTTTGAATCGTGCAGCAACTTTCGTCACCAGAACACCTGTCTGCTGTGTACCTCTCGCCATTTTGCGCAACCACTGACGGGCCTTATCCATATCTCTGGTGAGCATAATGGGGTATTTTTTACCTTTTACATCCTGATAGAGCGATGCTGCATCAGGAGCAAACGACAGTAGCGAATGGATGAAGGCTGACAGTGTCTCAGCTCGGAATGAACGCAGGCTTACTGCCAGATGCAAGCTATCAGAGAACTTCACTTTATCATTCCCTGCTAACAGTTCATTCACACGTCCTTCTGCATATTCCGGATCAGTCAACTTGTTGGAGATATACACATTCCAATGCCTAAACCGATTGTTCAATGCCTTAACCCATTCCGTGATACCAGCCTCACCTGTATTGATTTCCTGCCCACCACCTACCAGACAGATGATGACCGCCCAATCCTCACGTTGGTCGAGCGACCATATCAAGAATTCTGCCTCCGACATAGGAAAGTTGGGCACTTTCAGTTTATTGCCATAAGTTCCACCTCGTTTCAGATAGTCGGCTATGCGTTTGTGCGTCCAACTGCGTTGTGCCTCATCGAAGATGGCCACATGCTCCACTTCGCCATATCCCGTAGCAGTCAGTTTGATAGCCTTTTCTGGGTCAATCTCTACAATTCCATTCTCCACCGGATTCTTAATCTTGGCTAGCATATTATCGCGATAGCGGTGGATAATCTGGATGAATTCGCTAACCTCGCGGCGAGAATCAGACATATTTTTCCGCTCTCCCTTTTGTGAGCATTTTTTCTGATTATCCCTTGCCAATGCCTCTGTAAGAACAGCTACTAACGGACCATTGCCCGACAGATACACGGCACCATTCTCCTTGTCCAGTTCACCGTCTTTATACGTCTGCTTGATGGCCACATCGAGGCCCACTAGCGTCTTTCCGGCTCCAGGCACTCCGGTCACGAAGCAGATGCTCTTTTGCTGCTTTTCCTTACTCTGATGAATCACCTGCAGAATATAGTTGATGGTGGTGTCCGTCGAGACCTTGTCCGCCTCATGGCGTGTGATATCCTCTACCGAGTGGTTCTCGTACAACGTTCGAGCAGCCTCGATAATGGTTGGAGTCGGTGCATAAGGACTGATGAGCCAATTGTCTATCACTCCATCCTCCTGTTTTGCTCCAGCGTGTTCCAGCACCTTCGCAATCAGTTCTTGCAGATGCTCCTCGCCTGTTATCATCGGGTTATAGATATCATCGTTATAAACCGAAGGTTGGAACACTGTCGTGTACTCCTTATACTTCGTTGGAATCAGTATCGGTACAATTTTCCTGTCGTGGCTGAATAGATGGAAATTCTTCAGGTCCAGCGCATAGTCCATCACCTGTTCTATGCCAGCCTGAAACTCCTCTTTCTTGCCAACCTTGAACTCCAGACAGAAAATCATACCTCGCAGCAACAGCACCACATCAATACGCTTGCCGAGTCGTGGAATGTCATACTCAAAGACTATCTGCCCTTTTTCCTCCTTCCAAGGCTCCAGCACCTGCTGCATCACCTCTATCTCGCCCATCCAAGCCTCATCAGTCGTCGTCAGCGAATCCCCATGATAGTTGTTGTGCATGGCACCTAGCACCGCCAGCGGTTCTTTGCTCAAGAACTCGCTGAACGTAGCTGTATATAGACATCTTCCCGTAGATTTATTCATATAATAATCTCCTATATTTCATTCCAATGTTTACAAAAGATAATTTCACATACATCGTCAAGATACTCCTGTAAGAACTTGAACGGGAATGGATATGTCATCATCTCATTCCACCGACCAAATCCAAATCTTAACATATTCTCTATTTCCAGTATGTCATTGGATATCTTTGAGGGATTTTCACTATGGAGAACAAAAATACGTCTCGCTCTAGGCATTCTGTCCATTTTTGTACTTTTCATTATCTGCATATTTTCACTATTCATGCCTGAAATATACGAATATGATACATTTTTCTCTCCATCAAGGCCATCTGACTTCCAGAGATGGAAGCCTATGTACCCTCTCAGATATTGATACGCTACTTTTTTCCTTTTGAAAAGTGACAAAGGCTCATTATTATTAATGATTTCGCCATAAGCTTCATCAATTAACGAAACGTCAAGGATGGGAATTTCATCAGTATCAATAATTAGATACACATTTCCATGTTTCTTCAATGCTATATAATCTCTAGCCCCGGCAATCTTTTCAATATTGTTGTAGCAAAGATGGATCTGAGCAAATGTTTCAAAATCTAATTGAATCTTTGCTGATGGGAATCCTATTTCTTCAATTTCAATCTTATCGTTTACTGTGTACAAAGATGCTCCTATAACATTACCATCACATATTTTATATCTGTAATATTTCCATCCTTCTGCAAGAGTCTGGAGTTGCTTGGGTAATTGTCTTCTTATTAAGCAGTCTTTCACGAGCAACTCAATAAGTATTCTTCGTGCTTCCGATTTCGTAAAAGAATCATCTTTTTCATTGTTATAGAATATCTTGTGCTGAATAGCTGTTCCACTATATGCCATCCTATATAAAGATTTCAAATAGTGAGTTTGGGGTAAAGTTTCTTCTTGCGGCTCACATAATTTGATTAACAAATCGCCAGCCTGCTGTTTATGTGGATATTCTAGTGAGTTATCCATTATAAGCTGAAATTCATATTTCATCTGCTCTACAAGTTTCTTAGAATCCACAGTCTTAAATGGATCATCAATATAGATCTTTTTACCTGCGAGATATTGTATCAAAAACGCAAGCATATCCTTTTCTGGCTTATACGCATCATAGAAATCTACGTGATAATCAGTAAATTCTATTTTCAACAATGAACCAAACTTTTTGTTGACAGATTCAATCACCTGGGATAGAGCAAATAACCTCCCATGTGTGTAGTCTTCTGGATTATATGGCCAATATGGAACAATATTATGTTTGTCGGCAAATCTCTTTCTCTGAATATAAAAATCTTGCAGGTTTATATCTTTTGTTTTCAACCCTCTAATAATAACTGGCTTAACAGACAAGCCAGACCACCACTGTCCATTTATGTCTTGGCTGACATGGAAAACACAATTACCCTTCCTTTTAAGTTCATCTTCATTTCGAGGGGTGGAAAAGGATGTCGTTTTTGCAATAAGATTTAGATATTCATTCACTTCTATTTTTAGGCAGACTAATTCTTTTCGACTTTGGGGAATCAAAAAGTTTTTGTCGTCACATAATAGCAATGAGGCATTATTATACATCATTCGTTCTGGTTTCATCTGCCCAAGAGAGTTTATTGCCAATGATGCAATGATACGTTGCTGAGTAGCTTCTTCGTAATCATCTATATAGTCAATACGAGAATTTATCTTTTCAAAATTACGAAGGCTTTTCAATACTTCTGCCGTCGCATCTTTATTTACCAATATGAAAAAACGCATGCCAGGATAACGCATGTCTTTCCATCTTGCTTTTACTCCACACACAGATATGAAGGGAATGTCACATAGTTGCTCGTAAGCCAAATTCTTGTATTCCTTGTCCAAACTATAATAAGAAACGATAGAATACTCAGAGAATAGTTTTTCCCTGTCATAAACTACCTTTATCTTATTTGTGGTTAGAGGCAATGCTTTTATGTCATCCACATTCAACGTCATAATTCCTCGTCTGTATTTACCAATTTCTTTAATGTTTCGATACCTTTTGGTACTATAATGCCATTCTCATCAATAAGTCCACCTATTTCATTGATTTCATCCATCAGAGGTTCATCAAGTTGCAAAATGTTTACAGTAACCAGCCGACATTTGAGCCTTGATATCTTCTTTTGTCTTTTCTCCGTAGTTGGCATATCTCCAAAGTTGTCGTTGTGATCAGCTTTAGGATTCATGTTCTTAACATCAAAGGCAATTCTATAACTACCGTCAGGATTACATATTACAAAGTCGGCTAATTCGTAATCCTTGCCTTCCAGATGCCTTATCTCGTCCTCCTTACAATTTGTGTAATATAGAAGCAATGCTTTGAATGCTTCTTCTCCAATTTCTCCAGCATATTCAGATCTTAATATCTGTGGATGTAGTATAAATCCATCACCTTTCCAGTCGGTGGCAAATTTATTCTTTACGAAATGATTTCTTATAACTTCGTTTTTCATTAATATGTCTAGACGAACATCAGAAGGTGCTATGTAATACCTAGTGCCCTTGCCATCGGGACAGATTTTGTAATTGTCGTATGAAAAATAGTAACCACCTTCTTCATTACGTTTCCAGTTACCATAACATTTTGTAATGAACGTTAGATATCGGTCTTCTTCGTCAAAATCACCCCATCCCGATATTACAGGCTTAGTAATTATTGCTCGTTTATAACTTTGATTCATCCTTTGGTTGACCAACACATTATGAGGAATGATTCCGTCATTGTCTTCGTCATCAAACTCATCTTCGAAATCTTCTTTATGAGGCGTATATAATAATGCCTGATTTCGCATCCTGTTAAGCAGACTTTGAGAATAATTGGCATCATTGCAAAGCATTATTTCTTCTGCTGACACTTCTGTATCGTTGTTTGCAGGATGCTCAAAAATATACTTCGCTAGAGTCCTAAACTCTTTTGTTAATGATTTATCAAAAACATCAGAAACAAAATATGATGACATCGTATTATCGTATAGTAGATACGTCGTCCTTGGTTTGTTTCGAGTGCGACACAAGCGACCTACAGCTTGTTCTACAATAGTTTGTGCCCAAGCAGCCTTGTCATTTGCAATGCCAGGGTCTGTCTTCTCACTAAAATAGAAAGTATTAGCAAGTGCCTGATATAACCACCTTGCAACATCGTTTCTTGACAGACAGCCTCTTTCAAAAAGCATCATTAGTACTAACATTGCATTATAGAAGCTTTTTTCAAAAGTTGATTCATACCCGTCCTCACTCATCATTAAATAGCCTGTAGGCGATTGTAGATATACAGCATCCCAGTCCTTCCTTAATCTTTTGCCTTTATCCGTCCAATTGTCACCAAAAACATAATCAAGTCCTTCAGGAATCTCATATTGCATATTTGTGCCTGCTTTGAAACTTCCATATGCAGATACCAGCATTATTTTGGCATCTCTGTTCTGGCTTAGTTCTAATAGTATATCATTTTCTACCTCGTCCCAGTCTTTGGAAATTCTAATATGACAATTATTCCAATCCTCAGGTAACTCATCTTCGAGAACAGAAGGCATTTCCTTATATGAGCCATCAATAAGGCAACTCAATGTTTGTATTTGTACTTTGTCTTTATCACCTGTCCGGTTTTGAAAATAAATCATACTATGAATGTCATCATGTTTGACAAACCAATGATATGATTCAATGAATTGGAATAGACGGTATAATTGGAACAGAGTATTCTCCGTTTTTTTGTCATATCTTCTAAGAATCCTGAGAGTAATACGAAACCATTTATCCGCAAGCCCTTCTTCTTGTGCATCTTTTGAAAACATCTCCTTGTACTTCTGTGGAAGATCAAGATGATTTTCTCTTTTGTCTTTAAATTCATAATGCCCTAAAGGGATGATTTCTATTCTATGCTCTTCTGGGTATGTTTTATCAACCAATTCATCAAATGTTTTTTTATCTTGATTTGACAAGAAATGAACTTTTTCTCCCAATATTTCCTTTAGATAGACAATATCAAAATTGCTTACTACAGATTTACATGAAGCTGTAGCAGAGCACAAAACGACAGAAGTATTATCGAAATGGGTGAGATCTAATATTATTTTTTCTGGCGTATTAGTAATTTCTCGGCTTGATAATCTAACACGGTGTTGATTGTCTCTTTCATCAATTTCTTCTTGGAAGAACTGAACGCCCTGTGAATATACAGAATAGTCTGGCAACTTTATAGGCTTTTCATCTTTTGTTGTAATAAGATTCTTCCTGTTGGTCATGAATTCTGTCTGTTGCTGCTCAAAATGATACTCTGATGCAGATTCAAACCGAGAAAAGAATGTGTGAATTTCTCTTTCCAACGTTGGATACCCTAGGAAAGGATTCTCTCCTGTTGCATTATTCCTTATTTCTTTTATCTCCTCATCAAACTTCTTGCGACTATTCTCTAAAGCTTCAGTTATAACACTTCTAAATTGTGATTTTACAGAGGTGATATTTCTCGTAATAAGTGTCAGAAATTTGTCTAAAGGAAGCACAATTGAATAATCAGACAAAAGTTGATCCATATCTGTACTGTGCACTAAGCTAAGATGTCTGTTGTTCTTCCTATAACAAACATATGAATTAGTCTTGTCTCCACTTTGAGAAATGTTCAGCCTTACTGGCCCCGAAAAGAAGACCCCTCTTCTAAACTCTTCAAATTCCTCTGAATCATCGAGGAATATACTATTGTAGGGTTTGGTATCTCCAAAAACCTTCTCCCAATTAGCTTTTATGATGGATCGTGCTCTATGAACACAATCCTCCAAACGAGTTCCATAATAAGAATTGGATGTATGTTCAGGACTTTCAAGCAATGCCTTGTACTGTAAGAAACCATTATATCCTTTTGCAAATCTTTTATTGCCCGCTGTGCTATCAATTGATTGGTCAATGATAGCATTCCTCATTGCAATTGCGGCTTGGTCAGACTCATCAAAAAGGATTAATGTTTTCTTCCCTTTTTGAGAGAAATTCGAAATGTTCACTTTTTCATCCACAATAGGATCTATGCCGTACATGGCTTTGTGAACCGTCATGAGAAGCACCTTCTTGTTTTTGTAGTCAACTTGCGGATATACCAACTTCAAATGAGGAAACAGTTTGTTAAGTGTGGCTATAGACACCCGCTTATATTGCTTCGTATTTTCTAAGTGTTTCTTGTAATTCTCAAAAAAAACACGTACAGCCTTACGTAGGTTTGCTTCACTTTCATCTATTTGTTGGCGTAAATATTCATTGTTGTTGTTCTCATAGGTTTTAACAAGACCTGATAATCCTTCGAATGTTTTCTTTACCCAGTTATAGCTGTATCTTAAATCGGTAACCTTTGTTTCTCGTTTCTTTTGGTCATCAATTTGGAATTCCATTTCTTCTAGTAAAGAGGAAAAACAGGAATTCTTTATCGCTTTCATGATGACCTCTGGATTGTTCTCAATTACCAGCTTGTCTTTTGCTTTAATTTGACTGCTAGAAGATGAAATGAATCTTTCAATTTCCTTGTCCATGCTACCAACAAGCTTGTTCTGAACGCATAAGATAATAATACGATCAAAATACTGAGGATAATATTCGCACGTTAGTTTTCCAATAGTATATGACTTTCCGCCACCTGTGGCAATATCACAGATGTGAACACCTGGAGTAACATACTCCTTGAAGATGTTTTCTACATGTTTACTTAATTCTTCTTTATAGTTTTTGGTCATATTACTTTTTCTATACTTTCAAATTCTCATACAACTGCAGCCTCAGCACCTCACCATTTTGAAACTCGAACTGAAACTTGACTTTCCCTTCGGCCGTCGACCTTTGGTTCATGTGGTTGAAGTGTAGATTATTCTTGTGGATAAATCTGCCGTCGTAGTCCATCTTATTTCTCTCGTTTTACTTGACTTCCGGTCGAGCCTGCTTCCGCTCGGCAAATGAAAACTTGTTTTCTTTGCTCTCACTAATTCGCAGCCTTCAACAGCTTCCGCCCTTCATTATCCTCCAGCACCTGCATCTGATGAATGGCAATCTGATTGAGTTTGACGAGTCGTTCGCCTTGTGGCACACCATCGTTGATGAGGACAGAATTGAGGTTCTCCATGTTCGCAAGACAGATGAGCTCATTAATGGTGGCATAGTCGCGGATATTACCCTTGAGGTCAGGATTGGCCTCTCGCCATTGCTTGGCAGTCATTCCGAACATGGCAACATTCAGCACGTCGGCCTCCTCGGCATAAATAATACTGGCCTGTGCTGGCGTCACTTCGTCTGGTACAAGGTTGTTCTTGATGGCATCTGTATGAATGTGATAGTTCAGCTTTGATAGTTCGCGTTTGGCAGTCCATGCTATCTGCTTCTGCTCGGCAGCCTTCATGCGTTGATATTCCATCACAAGATAGAGTTCGAACTCTACAGCCACCCAGTTGGCGAACTTGAAAGCAATGTCTGATATTGCGTAGGTTCCACCATAACGGCCAGCCTGGGCAGTCATGCCGACAGCATTGGTACTCTCTATCCATTGTGTAGGCGACAAGGTAAAAGCATTCAAACCTGCCTGTCTCCTAAACCCCTCGAATTCGAGGGGATTAAAATTAGGATTGTGAAGCGCTTCCCAAAGACCAAGATACTCTATGGTGTTACGATTACGCATCCAATTGCCTATAACGCCGTTGGGATCAGTCACGTTTTTTTGTTTTGCAATATCGGTGAGACTGATGTAATCCTTCCCATCTTTCTGTATAGTACGGATGTTTACATCCTTCACAGTTATCATATTTCGTTTAGCCATATCTTTATTGTTTTCATTTTTACTTTTTCTTTCCCAGCATCTTCTTTTCTTCACTGGCCAACCTACGCTCCACTTTCTTCACATCCTCAGCTGCAGGCAGGTCTTCTGGAATAATGCCGCGCTCTGTCAGCATCTTGCGGACGGCTGCATTGTTATCGACATGCTCCATGGTGATAGAATTATCGTTTTGCTGACGTCAGCAAAATGGTCTGAAACCGATTGACCTGCATTGTTACAAGCCTCTTTTGCCTTGTCTATCACATTATTGAAATTGCGCCATTGGGTGTACCCAAACAATGAGCACAGACTTCTTGCACTCCAGCATTCAGTCTCGTCAATCTTGCAGACCGCTTCCTCATAACTCTTAAATAGAGCAAGTATCTCTTCTTTTTTCATATACTATGATCGTTTCTTTTCGTTTCTATATCTTCATGCATCATTCTTGGTATCTTCTTCCATCACCGAGCCATCTCCGAGGGTATAAGCCTACTGAAGGGTTCATGTTTCATGTTTCAAGTCTTCTTCCATCATCGCCTTAAACTGCTCTTCTGTAATATTCTCCAGCATATATTTGCGGATATCGTCCTCGGAGGGCAACTGCAGGCGGTACTTACTGACGAAGAGGTTCTGCGAGAGACCTTCGGTGGCATACTGCACAGTGGTCTCGCCATAGTCGGTACAGAGCAACAAGCCAATGGGCGGGTTGTCATCCTCCTGCATCACCTCGTGCTTGAAGTAATTCATGTAGAGGTTCAGCTGCGAGGCGTACTCATGACGGAAACGGTCGATCTTCAGGTCGATGATGACGTGACACTTCAGGATGCGGTGATAGAAGATGAGGTCGGCCTTATAGTAGTCCTGATCGATGAGAATGCGCTTCTGACGATACTCAAAGCAGAAGCAACGGCCCATCTCCAAGAGAAAACGCTGCAGGTTGTTCAGAATGGCGGTTTCCAGTTTGGTCTCTGTATAGACATCCTGCTGTTCCATACCTAGGAATTCCAGCGTAACGGGATTGTGCAGGATGTCACGAGGTGTCACCTGCTGCGCATTCTTAGCGGTTAGACGCTGCAAGGCTTTCTTGTCCTTAGATAACCCCATACGTTCGTAGTATTGCGAGGACACCTGACGGTCGAGTTCTTTCTGCGTCCAGCACCCACGAATAGTCTCTTGCTCGTAAAAAGCTCGCTTCAGTGGGTCATCAATTGTGGCCAAATATGATAAGATGGTGTAGTTCAGTCGATAAAAAAGTCGTTCAGGCGGTGTGCTCCATTCCTCCAATTCGGCTGTTTTTGACAGCCGAATTATATCATGCTGATTGATTGGTTCTTGCAATTTGGCGGTCGAAAACAGCCGAATTGAGAAATTCGTGTTATTTGCCAACCATGTACTATTGCTCTCGAGGAACTTGACAATCTCGATGCCAAGGGTTGGATAAACTTTATAAACGTGGCGATAGTCGCGCAAACGACGAAGATTGAAGCCTCTCCGATTCAGACTCTCTGATAAGCGGCTCAGCAGTTTGTCTCCATACTTGGCGCGATCCTCGCCATGCTGTTCAAACTCTACGATATAATAACCCACCAACCAGTTGCGAGCCGTCAACGAGAGGTTAACGGCGTGTGCGGCCTGCGCCTGCAATGCATCCTGGATGAGGTTGATGCGTCCTACTAACGATTCAAAGTTCATATTATAAGGTATTCTCTATTCGTTATTTTGGGCAAGGTGATTGAACAATCGCTGATATGGGTCGCGTAATAATGCCGTGGGCCAGCGCCGTTTTAACGACGTATCGGCGATACTTGTTTGCAAAGATACGAATAAGTGAGCAAAGTGCAAAATATTTGGGCAATTTTTTTTATTTTCGAGCGGAAGCATCTTCACCAAGGGTGAGAGCTAACGAGCTAACAGGAACCCGGTACCTGTCTGCTCATATACTGAAACTTGAAAAAACATAGCCCCATGAGCCCCTTTTTATGGAAACCCCTTTATATAAAGGTACTTTTCAGGGGCTATGTTTGCCAAAAAGGGTGCCCCAACCCCGCCCCAACAGTGCCCCTGAAAAAATTCGGCAATAGCTTTTGC
>CACWWZ010000034.1 GCA_902764705.1 uncultured Prevotellaceae bacterium
CTATCCGTTACGACAACAAGGACATGATGGTACGGCTCGTCGACGCCATGATACGCGTGGAATGCGGGCAGCCCGTCGAGCGCAGAATCATCGAAAAAGCATACGATTTAGCATGAAAAAGATCAATTGGTGGAACGTCGTACTCGAAGTGGTGCGCGTCCTTGTGGCCGCCCTGTCAGGAGCTGGCGCCGCAACAATGATGTAAACAAGGAAAAATAAGGTGGCACTCCACGAAAGGAATGCCACCTTATTAGGGATAGTTATTTCTTCACCACCTTTTGGCCATTGACGATGTATAGGCCCCGATGCAGTTGCTGGTAGTCGTTGCCTGCGCAGCAGCCCTGCAAGGTGTAGTACATCGTGGAGGATTCGGAATTCTGGCGAATGGTGCTGATACCGGTAGTGGTATCTATGGTCAACGTGATGGTTCCGTCGTCATTTTTAACGATGTTGCTGATGTTGACGGCCTGATCCTCTTCAGACAGCGTCTTCATGGACTGAATGCTGTTCACTCCGTTTCCGTAGAGATTCTTGGGGGAGGCATTGGTGCCGAAGTCCATTGTTACATTATTGGCGGTCAGCATGAGGGCACGTTTGGCTGACTGGATGTTGTTAAGCGTGTTGATGGCCCATTGCTCCTGGTCGTAAGCAATGCGTGACACCATGACACCTGAACCCATGCCTTTGGGATACCACGTGGAGGGCTGACGGTTTTCGAAGATGAACGTCTCGGTGTCGCTGCTGCGAATAATATATGCCGAGTTCTCTGCCAAACCGATTGGTGACTGCAGGGTGACTTCCTTTGCATCACCAATCTCTTTCAGTTCCAGCCAGCCCATGCAGCTCTTCTCGTATGCCATATAGCCGACAGGCGCATGGGCATTATTAATATAGCATCCTGAATCCATGATAGACCATGGGCCGAAAGCGGAGTCGCCTTCATAGCTATAGTCTGTGACATAGAAATCGGGCAAGCCCAGCGCGTGGCCCGTCTCATGGCAGAACACACCCATGCCCATCAGCGTCCTGTCGTAATTCAACTCATTTCCTATGAAAAACGAATTGAAGTGTACACCAGCGTAGTTTCCTTGTGCAATAGGGTCATCGGTAGCATCCCACTCACAGGGCCACAGATAGTCTGCGCCAGTCTCCATGGGCTCGGTAGCCTCGCCAGGTCCGGCAAAGAACATGGCCATGAGGGGTACGCCTTCGGAATGGTTTTCGTCACCGGCCGGTACAACATATTTGGAGAAATCGACACCCAGCTGACTGACGGCAGCGCTGATGACGTCGCCGGGAAGATCATCCACGCGCTTGTCCACAATATCCTCATCGTTTTCATCGTGTTCACCATAATACTTATATGGTTTACTGAGGGTGATGATGCCTACCACGTCGAAGGTGGGCACGAACATGCCGCCACTCTGTGCCTTGAAATAGTCGCGCACGGAGCCTACGCAGTATTGCTCGTCGGCGTAGCCTTCCTCGTTGTAGTAACGTGTCATCTTCTCTACCGTAGTCGTGCTCTGGAACTCCATGTCAGAGAACTGAACCATGACGACGGGAATGGTGTACTCGCCGATGCTGGGAAGGGAACCCATGCTCATCTTGCCATACTCTCCCAGGCCGTCGGCAGTTGAGGCATATATGACACGTCGACTTGACTTGCGCTGGACGCGTCTGGCATGCAGCGTTGCTGCATCCACGCGCTCATAGACGCCGTTGTTCTTAACATAGCAGGTACCGTCGGTAGCCTGCAGGTAATGCAAATGTTCGTCACCTCTCAGCTCGACGCGAACCTGAGTGCCGTCGCTAAGCGTAATTGTGCTCCACAGGCCTCGTTTCGCAGGGACCGCCATAGCGGCCGTTGTTACTAACATGAGTAACGAAATGCATACTAATTTTCTCATGGTCGTAAAAGGAGGTAATTATTTTTCTTTGAATCCTGAGACGTTCTTCCAGTCTTTGTGGGACATATAGACGGACACACTGCCTCGTGGAACGAGGAAGGTGGGAGCGGTGCCCTTGAACGTGCTTTTCGAGATGGTAGGCGGAGCGGGAGAGTTGAGAATCACCGTCCTTAGTGACGAACACTTGGCAAAGGCCGAGCCTCCGATTCTCTTCAAACTTGACGGCAACTCTATGGTGGAGAGCATGACGCACTCCTCGAAGGCAGAACCGCCAATTTCCTTGACAGCGACTGGTATGTTCACAGAAGTAAGACTTGAACACTTGGCAAAGGCATCTTCGCTAATGCTTGTCAGAGCGGGAGGCAACGTGATTTCTGTCAGTGACGAACATTCATGGAATGCCTTCATGCCAATCTTGCGTACGGAGTTGGGGATGGTGATGGCGCGCAGGCTGTGACAACTGCGGAAAAGCTCGCCGCTTATTTCAGTGATGAAGCCGTTGATAGCCACGCTGTCGAGCGAGGTGCAGTTCTCGAAAGCACTTGAGCCAATGGTCTTTACCATATTGGGGATGACAATCTCTTTCAAAGTCGTGCAACCCTCGAAGGCATGTGCGTCGATTTTCGTCAAGCCATCAGGTAATGTAATGGCGGCAAGGCTCTTGCAGTCGTAAAACACCTCGTTGCCGAAGGTCTTTACGCTGTTAGGGATGGTGATGGTGGCCAGACTGGTGCACTCCTTGAAAGCATCGTTGCTGAGTTCGTTGAGGGGACCTTCGAGCGTAACGTCGGTCAATGCAATGCATCCTTCGAAAGCGTTGATGCCTATTCTGTTGATGTTCTTGAGCGTAACGGCAGAGAGGCTTTTGCACTCCTCAAAGGCACTGCTGCCTATCTTGGTGACATTCTCCATCTTGATATTGGAGAGGGCCGTACATTTCTCGAAGGCTCCGTCGCCAATCTCCTTCACGTTCGGAATGTCAATGTTATTAAGCACCTCGCAACCATAGAAGGCCTCGTTGCCGATGATGTAAAGCTCCTCGGGCAAGGTGACCGATGTCAGACTGGTACATCCCTTGAAGACATCGGCCTCCAGAATGCGGACACCGGCGGGGATAACCATCGCGGTGATGGCCTTGCAGTCTTCGAAGGCATTGGCCTCGATAGCCTTCACACTCTCGGGCAGGGTAAAGTCCGTCAGACTCTCGCAATTCTCAAAACACGACTTTCCGATGGCCGTGATGCTCTTTGGCAGAACAACTGTCTGCAGATTCTTGGCGCCTGAGAAAAGGCTGGCAGGCAGCTGGCCGTTCTGGGGTTTCAGTCCGTCTTTGCTTTCAACGATGATGACGTCGGAGAGGTCGACGGAAGTCACCAGACACTCAGCGGGATTCTTCTTGTTTGTCTTGGTACGGGTGACAATCTGCTGCAGTAGTTTCAGGTCTTGCCCGTTGAGTGGTCCGCTGATTTTCAGCTCCGCAATGGTGAAGCGGATGGAATCGGGGAGTTGTGTCGCTAACTTGCCGACGGAGTCGACTTTAACCTCTGCTGCCTTTGCCGTAAAGAGCATCGGGAGCATTGCCAATAGGATAATAATGTGTCGTTTCATATGTTTTGGGTTTTAAGTTATGTTTTTTACCTTTTTACTTACCTTTACTTTTATTTCGCTTTGTCTTTTGAGCTGCGCTTGTCGCGATGGTAGGAACGGTAGTCGTCGAGTTCGATTTCGACATCAGGTTCCTCGAGAGCGACGGTGTGGGGCAGGTGCCAACGCATATACTTGATGTTCAGGCCACGGGCTATCCACATCGACTCGTAGTAAGTCTGTACCGAGAGGGTAGCAGGCTCGACGTTCTGAGCCGAAAGCACGTCGTGGTAGAGATCCTCAGTGCGGAAGTCGACGGGCAGCTGGTTCTTCTCCGCTACAAAGGTTGTGTAGGTGAAGAGGAAGTTGGAGTCGGTTTTCAGATGAATCGTGCCGTTGTCAACGAGGAAGTGGCGATAGCGCTCCAGAAAGTAGGTGGAGGTCAGTCGCTTGCGCGGGTTTTTCATCTGCGGATCGCTGAACGTAAGCCATATCTCCTGCACCTCGTCCTTGGCAAAGAAACGGTCGATGATTTCGATGTTGGTACGCAGAAAGGCTACGTTCTTCAGACCTTCGTTGAGGGCCTGTGTGGCTCCTGTCCACATGCGGGCTCCCTTGATGTCGACACCGATGAAGTTCTTGTCGGGATAGTTGCGCGCCAGCTCGACAGCATACTCTCCCTTGCCACAGCCCAGTTCCAAGACGATGGGGTTGTCGTTATGGAAGTACTGCTCGCGCCAATGGCCCTGCAAGTCAAACGAGACGTGATCCACTACCGAATAGGGGTATTGGAACACGTTCTCGTAAGTTTCCATGTCGGCGAACTTCGCCAGCTTGCCTTTTCCCATTAACCGTTAATCGTTAACCATTAACCGTTAATCGATGACGACAGTTGTCCAGCCGTGCTTGTCCTCAATTTCGCCGTACTGGATGCCACGAAGGGTGTCGAAGAGGCGCTTTGACTGAGGTCCGGGCTTGTCGCCGAATGAGTAGCGCTTGCCGGTGTCGAGGTCGTCAATATAAGAAATAGGTGAAATCACTGCTGCAGTACCGCAAGCACCAGCCTCCTCGAAGGTCTCGAGTTCCTCCTCGGGAATAGGACGGCGCTCCACCTTCATGCCCAGGTCTTCAGCCACCTGCATCAACGACTTGTTGGTGATAGAGGGCAGGATAGAGGTTGACTCAGGAGTGATGTAGGTGTTGTTCTTGATGCCGAAGAAGTTGGCTGCACCGCACTCGTCGATATACTTCTTCTCCTTGGCGTCGAGGTAGAACTCGCAGGCGTAGCCCTTCTCGTGAGCCAGATTGTTGGCAAACAGAGAGGCTGCATAGTTTCCACCTACCTTATATTTACCAGTTCCAAGAGGAGCCGAACGGTCGTAGTCGCGAACAATGACGTAAGGATTGCTGGAGAAACCTCCCTTGAAGTATGGGCCGACGGGAGTCACGAAGATGAGGAAGCAGTACTCCTTAGAAGGGTGTACACCTACCTGAGCGCTGGTACCAATCAACAGCGGACGGATGTAGAGTGTAGCGCCACTCTCGTAGGTAGGAATCCACTCCTGATTGAGGCGAACCACCTTCTTAACCATCTCAGTGAAAAGTTCTGTGCTGACCTCGGGCATCATAATGCCACGACAGGTAGACTGCAGGCGCTTGGCATTCTCGTCGACACGGAAAATGCGCACCTTGCCGTCTTTGCAGCGATAGGCCTTCAGACCCTCGAAAGCCTCCTGGCCGTAGTGCAGACAGGTTGCAGCCATGTGCAGGTTCAGATACTCGTCGGAGCAAACTTCAATCTCGCCCCATTTGCCGTCGCGATAGTAGCAACGCACATTGTAGTCGGTCTTCATGTAGCCAAACGAGAGGCTACCCCAATCCAAATTCTTCATAATGCTTGTATTTTATTGCTTTTACTGTCGATTTGCCCGCAAAAGTACACAAAATATTGCGCTTATGCAACAATTTCGTGTAAAAAATGCCTTATTTCTTGTATTTTCTTGCTAATTTTGCACGCGAATTTGGTTTTTATGCAATATTTAATATTAGTCGATAATGAAAAAAATGATGTTGATGGCCGCTATGGTGGCCAGTATTACTGCTTATGCAGGTGAGAAGAATGACACAACTGTGATTGAAAATGCCAAGAAGGTTACGATTATCTCGAGCGACACCGAACAGCGCATCAAGGTAAGAGGCAAACAGGGTAACAGCACCTACTATTACGAGAATTCGATCACGATGAGGGATTCTGCCTATTCGAAGAGTGTCCAGAAGGTAGATATAGAGAATAAGTATTGGGATTTTGATCTGGCTTTCGGACTGCCTATTGCTACGAACGTGCCTGGCGGTATGAGTTTTGCTCCGTTCAAGTCGTATGAGTGGATTGTGGGTTTCAGGTATAAGTATACACCTGAGAATGCACTGCAGACCTATTCGGTAGGACTGTGGGCTAACTGGCGAAAGTATACGCTTGATACGGACAAGATGTTTGCTAAGGATGCCAATAACGTGGTTGGGGTGTATGATTATCCTGTCAATGCCGGTGATAAGCGTTCGGGCATCTATGTTTTCGGTCTTTCGGTACCGTTCTTGTTCACGCAGAAGTTCGGACACCAGAGCGATTTCAAAATGTCATTGGGCCCTGTGGTGAACTTTAACTTGTACGGACGCATCAAAAATGAGTACACAGTCGGTGATGACGAGGTTGAAATCAACACCAAAGGTCTGGAATACCGTCCTGTCACGGTTGACATCATGGGTATGCTGCAATACCGGCATGTTGGCATCTACTGCAAGTATTCACCCATGAGCGTGCTGAAGACAGATATGGGACCTGAGTTCCGCTCGGTATCAGTAGGCATCATCCTCTAATCCCGTTCGGACTGAATTTTCTGGATTTCTGCTTCTGTCTTGGTCAACTTGTCCTTGCAGAACGTAATGAGTCGCTGTGCAGTCTTCAGCTGCACGGCGAGTTCGTCTATATCAAACTCGTTGGACTCCATTTTGCGGACGATGGTTTCCAATTGGGCCAAAGCCTCTTCGTATTTTAGTTCTTCGTTCATAGTATTTCTTTTAATTCTTAATTGAACTTCGTTCGAGCCTGCTTTCGCTCGGAAAAACTGGAACAAGTTCCGTTCTTCTCTCGCTTAATCGCAGCCTTCTTAACTCTTAATTACGGAACGTATAGTTCCTTTTTCTACTCTAGTCTCTATTTCGTCTCCAGCTTCCAACAGACTGGGGTCGTGGACGGCTTTCCCATTGTGTAGCGTGATGCTAAAGCCTCGTTTCAACAGCAGTTGCGGATCGAAACCTTGCAACAGGATGGAAAGACGCTCTATGCGGTGTTTCTCATCGGTCAGTCTTCGTCCGATGGCAACAGGCAGGCGGCTTTCTGTCATTTCTATGCGGTGGCGCGAATCGCTCAGTCTTCGTAGGGCGAGGGTAGGGATGAGTGTAGCCAGCTGGCTGATGCGTTGCTGCTGATAGCGAAGACGTTCGCTAACATATTGATTGATAGATGCTTCTGCATTGGTAATGCGTTCCCAGACACGACGCAGATGGTCGATAAGAAAGGCTGCGGCTGCAGTCGGTGTCTTTACTCTCGTATGACTCACCATGTCGAGGATACTCTCGTCGCGGTCGTGACCAATGCCTGTGATGATAGGTATGGGGAACTGGGCGACGTTCTCTGCCAATGCAAGGGTATCGAAACCGCTCAGGTCGGCCGTAGCACCACCACCACGCAAGATGACGACGCAGTCAAATGGTTTGCGGCTATTGGCTATTAGCTCTTGGCTTTGTTCATAGATGTCGTTCAGCGCACTGATGACGGACTGCTCGACCTGCTCGCCCTGCATGATGGCTGGGAATAGCGTGACCTCGAAACGGAAACCGTATTCGTTGTCTTCCAACTGGCGAAGGAAGTCGCCGTAACCCGCTGCTGACTCTGCAGAGATGACGGCAATGCGCTTGGCAAAGGTGGGTAAACAGAGTTCGCGTTGCAAGTCGAACACCCCCTCTTCCTTCAGCTGGCGGATGATTTCCTGGCGCTTGCGGGCCATATCGCCAAGGGTATAAGTGGGGTCGATGTCGCTGACAATCCATGAGAATCCGTAAGCCTCGTGGAACTGGGCATAAACCTTGAGCAGCACCTTCATACCTACACGTAACGGCTGTCCTGTGGTACGCTCGAAGTATGGCTTAACCATCATCCACGTCTGTCGCCAGCACTTGGCCGATGCTCGTGCCACAGGCGTGTTGCTGCGCTCATCTTTCTCGATGAGTTCCATATAGCAATGCCCGCTGTTTTCGCGACATTCCGATAATTCTGCTTCCACCCAGTATTCGTCGGACAGGCACGATTCAATGGCATCGCGTACCATGAGGTTCAATTGGCGGAGGGAAAGACGAGTGGTATTCATTGTAACGATAAGGTTAATGGAAACTGTTTGAGTCGTACATCCCTATTTGGTAGGCACGCCAGAAATTGGGCAGACCATAGCCATAGATGTTGTCAGGGTGATCGTAGTTGCTGCTGGTTTGGCGGATAAGTTCCATGATTTCTTCGGCTGTCTTGTTGGGCATCGCCTGCCACAGACAGGCTATCAGTCCACACACGATGGGAGTAGAGAACGATGTTCCCATGTCGTCGATGATAACACCGCGACCATTCACCAGCCGTGCTGGTGCTCCCATGGCGACGACATCGGGTTTTACACGATTGTCCTGCGTGGGTCCGACACTGCTAAAAGGCGCAATCTTGTGCGATGTGCCGTCCATGATGGCACCAACGGTCATGATATGATTGGCATCGGCAGGTACGCAAATCTTTTTCCAGGTACCCATTCCCTGATTACCTGCCGAGTTGACAAGTATGATACCTTTACCTGCCAGCATGGATGCAGAGCGGCTGATAAATGCCGTATGTCCGTCAAGCTGCCACTGGCTGTAGGACATGAATTTGTGGTCGTACTCGTGATATCCCAGCGACGAGTTGATGACGTCACACCCTACGCTGTCGGCAAACTCAGCAGCCATTGTCCAATAGTCCTCTTCTACGGCCTGCTCCGTCTGCAGGTCTTCTGAACGTAGCAGCCAATAGCTGGCCCGCGGTGCCGTGCCTACATAATAATAGGGTATGTTAATGGCCATCGTCGACAGTACTTTGGTGCCATGATCGGTTTCGGCATAGACGCTGGGCGACTGTGGAAATACAAAGTCACGCATGCCGCGAATGTCAATACGTTGGAAAGCAGGAATATTGTTTACGTTTTTGAAGCCACCGTCGAGGACGGCAATCATCATGCCTTCGCCACGCAATCCTATATCGTGCAGGCGCTCGCCTTTTAAGGCTTTGATTTGTGTTGCTGCCGTGCCGTATACTTCGCCCCGCACGCTGTCGTGTTCTTCGAATCGTTCGTGGTATTTTACTTTCTGGGCTGTTGGCGACACCGAGTCAGGGGTAATCCAAACCAGTTGACTGCTCTTGACGCACGGCAGTAAGTCTATCTCGTGTATCAACGTTGAGTCTTTAACGCGAATCAGTACGGTATTCTGCCAACGACTCTTACCAATAATGCTGACGTCGTTGCGCTCGATGAGTCGTATGTAACGATGGCTGACGGGCAGGTCGGTAGAGTCCACCTTCAGCCCCTGACGCTTGCGACGTTCCACGCTGCGGCGCGACAAGAACCGGGTGGGATGCTCTAAGGTATAGCCTGTCCCTTCCTTGTCAGTCAGATAAACCCGATAGATGAAAGCCGGCTTGTCTTTGTATTTGATGCGTCGAATCGTCTCCAGCTGGTTGGCAGCATAGAGGCCTGAAGCGGAGAAGAATAATGTCAGCAGTAATATGACTCGTTGGCGTAAATTCATCTTGTAGTATTATTTTGGTCTGCAAAGATAAGCAATTTTTTTAATATGTCCGAAAAAAAACAAATAAATTTGGTTCTTTCCTCACTTATTCGTACCTTTGCACCTTAAAATAGAAAGTATGGATAATCGACAAGCAGCATTGGAACTGGGGACGAAGCCTGTGGGTAAACTGTTGACGCAATATGCGTTGCCGGCTATTGTCGCCATGACAGCTTCTTCGCTATATAATATTATTGACCGCGCCTTTATTGGGCAGATAGTAGGACCAGAGGCCATTGCCGGCCTTGGCATCACTTTCCCCTTCATGAATCTGAGTGCTGCTTTTGGTGCTGCCGTTGGAGTGGGCGCCTCGACATGTATTAGTGTGAAATTAGGTCAGCACGACTATAAGCGCGCCGAGCAGTTGCTGGGCAATACGGTGACGCTGAACCTCATTGTAGGCTTCCTGTTTATGGTCATCTGTCTGCTGTTTCTTGACCCCATCTTGCGTTTTTTCGGAGCCAGCGAGGTGACATTACCCTATGCCCGCGAATTCATGATTGTCATTCTGCTGGGCAATATGGTGACTCATATGTATTTTGGCATGAATGCCGTATTGCGTGCTGCTGGTAAGCCTCGCCACGCGATGTATGCCACGCTGTTTACGGTGGCGTGTAACATCGTGCTGGTCATTACCTTCGTGTGGTGGTTCCGTTGGGGCATCCGAGGGGCAGCACTGGCCACAGTGACCTCCCAGACGCTGGCATTATGTTGGCAGATGAGGATACTGTCGGACAAGAAAGAGCTGTTGCACCTGAAACGGGGTATCTACCGTTTGCGAGCTGCCCTGGTGAAGAATATCATAGCCATTGGCATATCACCGTTCTTAATGAATGTCTGCTCGTGCATCATCGTCATTTTCATGAACAATCAGTTCGTTCGCTATGGTGGCGATATGGCGGTGGGTGCCTATTCGATAGCGAACTCGGTGGTCATGATGTTCTTTATGTTTGTTATGGGTATGAACCAAGGTATGCAGCCTATTGTGGGTTACAATTATGGCGCCGAACGATACGACCGCATGTTTCGTTGTCTGTGGCTGACCATTGCTGCGGCAACGGTTATCTTGTTGGTTGGCTGGACGTTGTCGATGTTGTTCCCACAGCAGATAGCCCGCATCTTTACCACTGATGCCACGTTGATAGCCTTGGCAGCACGGGGTATCAAACTCGATATGCTGGTATTCTTTGTGGTGGGCTCACAGGCGGTTATCACTAATTTCTTCCAATGCATCGGCAAGGTGAAAATCAGCATTTTCCTGTCGTTGTCACGACAACTTACCCTATTGTTGCCGATGGCATACATTTTCCCGATGTTATGGGACTTGGACGGCGTGTGGTATTCAATGCCCGCTTCTGACTTCGGCTCGTTTGCTATGACGATACCGATGCTCGTTTGGTATATGAAAAAACTCAAAGCTCATGGAAAATAATAAGCATATCATTATCTGTGTGGGCCGCCAGCTGGGTAGTGGCGGACATGACATCGCCCGTATGTTGGCGATGGACTTCAATGCCAAGTATTACGACCAGGAACTACTCAATCTGGCCGCCAAGGAGAGCGGAATCAGCGAGAAGTTCTTCGAGCAGAACGACGAGAAGCGTGGAATCTTCCGCTCGTTGTTTCATCTGCATGCCTCGCATGTGGGCGACAATAATATGTACAACAACGATTTCTCGCAGGAGAACCTGTTTAAGTTCCAGAGTGATGCCATTTTGAAGGCTGCCGATGAGGGCTCCTGTGTGTTCGTAGGCCGTTGTGCGGATTATGTCTTGCGTGAAAGGACGGATGTAGTGAGCGTCTTTGTTTCTGCCTCCAAGCGTTTCCGCATTGACCAGATTATGGCGAAGTTGAATGTCGATGCTCCAACGGCCAACAAATATATCAAGCAGCGAGAGTCACAGCGTGCTTCCTATTATAATTACTATACTGGCAAGAAGTGGGGCTGTGCTGAGTCGTACAACCTTTGCATCGACTCCAGTGTCCTTGGTTTGCAGGCTACAGAGCGATTCATTGCTGATTTCATTCGTAAACGCTTCAAACTATGACAGGTCTGGGGACTCTCGTTTGTGCAGCATTGTTTGCATTGTCTGATACGACAGTGACCATCCATCGGGTGGAAGCTGACGTAGTGCCCAGCGGCATCATTCAGACAAACAGCTATCTGCGCGAAGGAGGAACATCAGGGGAACCCATGCGTACGTCAACGACCCTTCGTCTGAAATATACCCAGATGCAGGGCGGTCAGCCTTCGAAGGTGGGTGCCTATCACGGCATAGGCGTGGGGTGCTTTCTCATTAACGAGCAACTGGGCAATCCTCTGACAGCCTATTTGGTACAGGGCGCTCCCTTGGTTAATCTGTCGCGGGCGGTGTCGCTCAACTACGAATTGAACCTCGGCCTTTCAATGGGATGGAATGCTTACGATGACGAGAAAAATCCGGAGAACCATGTGCTTGGTTCGCGCACCAATTGCTATATTGGTGCCGATGTTTATTTGCGCTTCCGCCTAGGGCGCCATTGGGATGCGAACATAGGCTATGGCTATGCCCATTTTTCGAATGCCAACCTGAAGATGCCCAACGAGGGTATGCATACGATGGGTGGCCGTTTGTCGCTGGCCTATTATATCCATCGTGACCTCCGCGAGCCGAGAGCCTCACTGTTCACCGCTCCTACAATGCCCAAAGGAAAGCATTGGGTGACTGACTTGTTATTTTATGGCGGTGCGAAGAAAAAGAGTCTGCAGAATCCCAAAACGTATGAGGTGGGAGGCTTTTCTGTCAGTCCGATGTATCGGCTGAACGAAGCCTTTGCCATTGGTCCTTCGCTTGACGGCGTCTACGATAATAGCGTCGAGAATCCTTTGGCACTGGGTGCTCAGGCACGAGCCGAACTGACGATGCCCGTTTTCAGGGCCAGTGGGGGCGTGGGCTATTATTTCCTGGGAGGCATGAAGTGTGTCTACGAGACGTTGGCGTTCAAGATTGACGTGACGCGTCATCTGTTCCTGAACATCGGCTATTGCTTCTACAATTACAATTATACGAACAACCTGATGCTTGGCATCGGCTATAGATTTGGCTCATGAAGAAAATAGGAATCATCAGCGATACCCATGCATATTGGGACGACAAGTATCTGCACTATTTCGAACCCTGCGACGAAATATGGCATGCAGGCGACATCGGTAGTGTGGAGGTGGCTGAGAGACTGGCTGCTTTCCGTCCGTTCCGTGCTGTCTGTGGCAATTGCGACGGGGGTGACTTGCGATTGATGTATCGCGAACTGAACCGTTTCAAGATTGAGGATGTCGACGTGCTCATCAAACACATCGGCGGCTATCCGGGCAACTACGACTACTCCGTGCGTGGACTGCTCTATGCCAATCCCCCCCAGCTCTTTGTGGCTGGCCATTCGCACATTCTCAAAGTGAAGTTCGACAAGACGTTGAATATGCTGCACATCAACCCCGGGGCTGCTGGCTTGCAGGGCTGGCACAAGGAACGCACACTGATAAGATTGACCATCGAAGGCAATAAATTCGGTGATTGTGAAGTTATTACATTAGGGAAACATTAAGAATAAGAGTTAAGAATTAAGATAATATGAAAAGAACAATTGTTATTACTGGTGGCGCAGGCTTTATTGGAAGTCACGTGGTGCGCCTGTTTGTGAACAAGTATCCCGATTACCACATCATCAATTTGGATAAGCTGACCTATGCTGGCAATCTGGCTAACCTGAAGGACATCGAAAACAAGCCCAACTACGAGTTTGTGAAGATGGACATTTGCGACTTCGACGCTTTCTACAAGCTGATGCAGGACAAGAAGGTGGACGGCATCATTCACCTTGCTGCTGAGAGTCATGTGGATCGTTCTATCAAAGACCCCTTCACCTTTGCCAAAACCAATGTGATGGGAACTCTCTCATTGCTTCAGGCTGCTAAGCTCTATTGGGAGAGCCTGCCAGAGAAATATGAGGGCAAGCGTTTCTACCACATCTCTACCGATGAGGTGTATGGCGCTTTGGAGTTGACACACCCTGAGGGTATTGAGCCTCCTTTCACCACTACCGCTTCTTCTGCTGAGCATCATTTGGCCTACGGCGACAAGTTCTTCCTGGAGACCACGAAGTACAATCCTCACTCTCCGTACTCAGCCGCAAAGGCTTCGTCCGACCACTTCGTGCGCGCCTATCACGACACCTACGGCATGCCCGTCATTGTGACCAACTGTTCGAACAACTACGGTCCCTATCAGTTCCCTGAGAAGCTGATTCCGCTGTTCATCAACAACATCCGCCACCGCAAGCCCCTGCCCGTCTATGGCAAGGGAGAGAACGTGCGCGACTGGCTGTTCGTAGAAGACCACGCCCGTGCCATCGACCTCATTTTCCACAAGGGAATGATTGCCGAGACGTATAACATCGGCGGTTTCAACGAATGGAAGAACATTGATATCATCAAGGTGGTCATAAAGACCGTCGACCGTCTGCTGGGCCGTAAAGAAGGCGAGGATATGGACCTCATCACCTTCGTAACAGACCGTGCTGGCCACGACCTGCGCTACGCTATCGACTCGTCGAAGCTCCAGAAGGAACTCGGTTGGGAGCCTTCGCTGCAATTCGAGGAGGGTATCGAGAAGACTGTACGCTGGTATCTCGACAATCAGGAGTGGCTCGACAACGTGACCTCAGGCGACTATCAGAAGTATTACGAAAAGATGTACAACAACCGTTAAATAGTGTGCTATGCGGTTTTGCCGCATAGCCCTCCGATTATGAAGAAGATACTGTTATTAGGCTCAGGCGAACTGGGTAAGGAGTTTGTGATTGCCGCTATGAGGGCTGGCCAGTATGTCATTGCCTGCGACCGTTACGACAACGCACCGGCTATGCAGGTGGCTGACGAGCGCGAAGTGTTCTCTATGCTTGACGGTGATGCACTGGAGGCTGTGGTGAAGAAACACCAGCCCGACATTATCGTGCCTGAGATTGAGGCCATCCGCACGGAGCGTTTGTTTAAGTTCGAGGAGCAGGGCATTCAGGTGGTGCCGAGTGCCCGTGCCGTCAACTTCACGATGAATCGTCGTGCTATCCGCGACCTGGCTGCAAAAGAGCTTGGTTTAAGAACGGCAAAGTATTTCTATGCCAAGACATTTGACGAGTTCAAGAAAGCTGCCGACGAGATTGGTTTCCCCTGCGTGGTGAAGCCCTTGATGTCGTCAAGTGGTCACGGACAGAGCTATGTACACAACGACGGAGAACTGGAGCAGGCTTTCAAGGAGGCTATGGAGGGTTCGCGTGGTGACGTGAAGGAGGTCATTATCGAGGAATTCATCGACTTCGATTCTGAGTTCACGCTCCTTACGGTAACCCAGCAGCACGGATGGCCTACGCTGTTCTGTCCGCCTATCGGACATGTGCAGAAGGCTGGCGACTATCGTGAGTCGTGGCAACCCTATAAGATTTCTGACGAGGCGCTGAAACAGGCTCAGATGATGGCCGACAAGGTGACGAAGGCTTTGACGGGTGCAGGCATCTGGGGCGTCGAGTTCTTCTTGACGAAGCAGGGTGAAGTCATCTTTAGTGAACTCTCTCCGCGTCCGCATGATACAGGTATGGTGACGTTGGGTCATACTACCAATCTGAGTGAGTTCGAGCTGCATTTCCGTGCCGTCATGGGACTGCCCATTGCAGGCATTCATCTGGAGCACGCTGGCGCAAGTGCTGTGATTCTATCACCCAAGGAGGCTTCTACGCCCGTCGACCGCTCGCTACTCGACTACAACTTCGTGGATGCCCTGAAGGAAGACCGCACCCGCATCCGCATCTTCGGCAAACCCGAGGCTCACAAGGGCCGTCGCATGGGTGTCGTGCTGTGCTATGGTGAGGTTGACGACGACGTTAACGCCCTGCGCGACAAGGCTAAGCGTCTGGCCAAGACAGTCTTAGGAACTGACCCATATGCGAAATTGAGGTAGAGAATGATTCAGTCGCTCACATCACTTCGTTTTCTTTTCATCCTGCTCATTGTGTTGTTCCACATCGTTGGAGAACGTTTTGAGTTTGGTGGCGATTGCGGTGTGACTTTTTTCTTGATGCTGAGCGGCTTTGTGCTCTCTTATGCCTATGGGCAACGGGTTCTCGATGGACAATTCCGGACATGCTCATTCATAAAGAAACAACTCGTTAAGTTCTATCCCCTACATCTGTTGATGCTTGTGGTGATGGTACTTCTGGAAGCACGTTTGGAGCGGTATTATGAGTGGTATCAGTTGTTGCCGAGTGTACTCTTGATTCAGAGTTGGTTCCCGTTCGACTCCATCATTCAGGTGGGCAATGCCTCGTCATGGTTTCTCTGTGCCATCGTGTTTGGCTATGCTGTCTTTGCAATGGTATTCCGTTTTATTCATCGTGTCTCACCTAAGTATTTAATGGTGATGATAGTGGCTGTGCTGATGCTTTACGGAGGGGTCGTTTCTGGTGTACCCATGAATAAGCTGAACTACATCGTTTGTTTATCACCTTTGTTGCGCGTGCTCGACTTTTGTATAGGTATCCTTGTTTGGCGTTTCTGCATGTCACTACGTGGTGAAGCCTTTGGCCGGCATCTGCAGACGTGGTCAGCGTGGCAGGTGACACTCTTGGAATTGATGCCTGTGGCGTTGGTCGGAGCATCGTTCTTCGTCTATGGCAGTATATCACCCCGTTTGCGTTGTGTCAGTATGTTCTGGCTCGTTTTGCCCTTCCTGCTCTATGTATATGTCAAGACTGACAAGTTGCAAGGATGGGTCACATGGCTTCTTCATCGCCCATTGATGCTCTGGCTGGGTGGTATCAGCATGGAAATCTATCTGACGCACTGGCCCGTCATGCGAGTGTTCAATAGTCTTTTGCACTCGTCGGGCCAATTCGACCGATTGCCGGCAGTATGTGTTCTGTTGCTTACCCTGACAGTTGTTGTGTTGGCGGCCTATTCATTCCAATGCTGTTTTGTACGCCCTGTACAACGAAAATTGTCTTATCTTATCTCATCTAAATAATATGGAAATCAAGATTATCGACCTGCCCAAGATTACTGACCCACGCGGCAATCTGACATTTGCTGAGGCTCAGACGATGGTGCCTTTCGACATCAAGCGTGCCTATTGGGTCTATGATGTGCCTGGTGGCGAGAGTCGTGGCGGTCATGCCCACAAGCAGCTGAAGCAGTTCGTCATAGCGCTCAGTGGCAGTTTTCACGTAACGCTCGACGATGGCCACGAACGTCAGACCGTGTTGCTGAACCATCCCTGGCAGGGTTTGCTGATTGACGTCAACACGTGGCGCACACTGGACGATTTTTCCAGTGGGGCAGTATGCTTGGTCTTGGCTTCTGAACACTATGAGGAAGATGACTATATCTATGATTACGACGAGTTTCTGAAATACGTAGGATGTTCGAAATAGTAAGATATACACCAGACAAGGCTGACGAATGGAATCAGTTCGTGGCACAGTCGAAGAACGGAACCTTCCTCTTCGATCGTGGCTATATGGATTACCACAGTGACCGCTTCCGTGACTACTCGCTGATGTTTTATGCGGATGGTTGTTTGTTGGCTGTGCTGCCTGCACATGCCTGCGGTGACACGCTTTGCACGCATCGCGGATTGACTTACGGAGGACTGTTGATGAGCGAAAAACTGACGATAGCGGAGACCATGATGCTGTTTCGTGAGATGAACGATATTCTGCGCGCCGAGGGTTTCCGCCACGTCAGTTACAAGGCTATTCCCTGGATTTATCATCGCCTGTCGGCCGAGGAGGATCTCTATGCGCTCTATCATGAGTGCAAGGCACGTATAGTGGCTCGCGACTATTCTACGAATATCTTTTTGGGTGCCAATCTGCGCTGGGAACGTGTGCGCCGTCGTGGCATTGTCCGTGCCGGACGGGCTGGACTGCGTGTGGAAATCAGTGACAGCTATGGCGACTTCTGGCGTGTGTTGGCTGATAATCTGGGCACGAAATATGGCGTCCGTCCTGTGCATACCCTCGAGGAGATTGAACTGCTGCACGAACGGTTTCCCAAGAACATTGTGCTGTATCAGGCTGTCCGCGAGGACGAAGTGCTGGGTGGTGTGGTGCTTTACGTGACGCCGCAGGTGGTGCACGCGCAGTATAGCTCGGCAACGCCCGAGGGTAAGAGCCTTGGGGCCATCGACCTCATCTACGACCGCATCATGCACCATGACTACAAGGAGTATCCCTACTTTGATTTCGGACGCTCAACGGAGAATGCTGACGGCAGCGGACTCAACGAGAAGCTGGTGTTCCAAAAGGAAGGCTTCGGAGCCCGCGGCCTGTGTTACGACATCTACGAATACGAATTGGAAGGTAAAAGTGAATAATATGCTGCCGCCTATGATTAAGTATCTGCCCTTGGGTGACATCAATGCCCGTTATGACGCTGAGATTCGCGAAGCCGTCATTCGAGTGCTGGACAGCGGGTGGTATCTGCGTGGTGAGGCTACCCGTCAGTTTGAAGAGCACTATGCGCAGTATATCGGCACTCGACATTGTATTGGTGTCGCCAACGGGTTGGATGCGCTGACGCTGATTCTGAGGGCTTACATGGAGATGGGCGTCATGCACGAGGGCGACGAGGTCATCGTGCCTGCCAACACCTACATTGCCTCGATTTTGGCCATCACGGAGAACCGCCTGAAGCCCGTGCTCGTAGAGCCTTCGCCCGATACCCTTCAGATTGACGACGCGCTCATCGAACAGGCTGTCACTCCTCGTACGCGAGCCATCATGATTGTGCACCTCTATGGCCGTTGTGCCTATACGGATAGGATAGGGGACATCTGCCGCCTCCACAACCTCAAACTCATCGAGGACAACGCCCAAGCCCACGGCTGCAGGTTCGTTCCGTCTATTGTGACTGAGTCGCAACAAACAAGAACCGGCTCTCTTGGCGATGCTGCAGGCCACTCGTTCTATCCGGGCAAGAACCTTGGCGCAATGGGCGATGCCGGTGCCGTGACTACCAATGACGACGAGCTGGCTGACATCATCCGTGCCTTAGGCAACTATGGCAGTCATCAGAAATATGTGCACGACTATCTGGGGCGTAACTCGCGTATCGACGAACTGCAGGCTGCTATTCTCGACGTCAAGCTGCACCATCTCGATACCGACAACCAGCGCCGCCGTGAAATTGCTGCCCGCTACGAACTTGAAATCTGCAACGAACTGGTAACATGCCGTCTCGCTGCCAGCGAGAAGCCGTTTCTCTCCCAGCGAGAAGTCGTTTCGCTGAATCGCGACTGCGTCTGTCACATCTTCCCCGTCTTCAGTCCTTGTCGAAACGAACTGCAACGCTATCTGGCTGACAACGGTGTCGAGACCCAGATTCACTATCCCATTCCGCCCCATAAACAACGCTGCTATCAAGAGTGGAATGCCCTTTCATTGCCTGTCACTGAACGAATCAGCGAGCAGGAACTTTCCATCCCTTGTCATCAGGCTTTGTCGGACGACGACGCCACTCGCATTATCGACCTGCTCAACAACTTTAAATAACTACCGATTATGTCTCGTTTCCACCTCTTTTCTCTTGTCGCTTTACTGCTGCTGGCAACCTCTTGCTCCAAGGATGACGGCAACCCCGTTGACGAGCCGATGCTGAAAGGTGTCATCACGGAGTACAATGATTTCGGTGCGGCCTTTCTGGATATTACTGAAGCCGACATGACGGCGGCAGGATTCACACTCGGCGACGTCATCAGCATCACCATCGAAGACACGACAATCGTCATGCCCTACTACGACGGCTTCTACAACCGCAACGGAGAATATGTGTGTGTGGCCTATCCCACGTCGCCCACCATCCGTTTCACGGCCAACAACATCGGACTGCCCTCAAAACTCATGGGACTGGAGGACCACAGCGTCACCATCAGGATGCAGGAGAAAGGCGGCTCCCTCGACGTGCAAAAGGCCATGAGCATGACCTACAGCTATGACCGCGACAATTATCCCGACATCTCCGACGCAGCGTTTGCCAATGCACGTGCTGCAATCGCCGGCAACATTCCTAGCGGCGTGCTGCACCGCAGTTCGTCGCCGTTCAACAACGACATCAACCGCTCCTTCTACGTTTCGCAATATTTGGACGACGTGCAGGTGAAGACGGTGCTCGACCTGAACGACACAGAGGAAGATATGCTGGGCTACATCGACATGCCTCCCTATAGCCGTACACTCTGGGAAGGCGGCAACGTGATAATTTGTACGCTGAAGACGGATCCTACGGCAGACGACTATAATGAAAAGCTGATAGCGGCGCTGAAGGTTCTGCCGACACACCCTGCACCCTATGTCGTGCATTGCATGGAGGGAAAGGACCGTACCGGATACGTCTGCGCCCTGCTCGAAGGACTCTGCGGAGCAACCTACGACGAGATCGTAGCCGACTATCTCGTTACCTATAACAACTATTATGGCATCACCCCTGCGACCGACGCTGATGTATGCAACGCTTTAGTGTCGCTGCGTCTCAACACCTGCCTGATGTTCTATGCCGGTATCGACGACGAATTGCAACTGCCCCGTGTTGACTTCGCAACGGCTTTTGCCGACTATCTCCTCACTCACGGCATGACCCGCCAAGAGCTCGACGCCCTGATTCAAGCCCTGACAACCGCTCCATAATATATGCGGGGTAATGTTTCGTTACCCCTTCTTTTATCACTTTCTGACAATTCTGACAAATGACAGTGTCAGAAAATGCGGACGTTATTCATCCAGCAACAACACGGTTGCCGAGCGGGCGGCTTGGGCGCCCATAACGAGTACCTGGGCGATGTCGGCAGTCTTCGAGGAACCGCTGATGAACGTGCCGTAGCCATAGTCGTTGAATTCAATGCGGCGGTAGGCTTCGTGCATGTTGTTGACAATCTGGCTCTTGGGGAGCAGGATAACCAGATTTTCGCTGATAAACATGACGGCTTTCTCCTTCATCTGCTGGGGAATCCAGACGCAGGCATTCTCGGCCACGCCAAAGCTGCCACGGATGACGCCAACGTCGGTGCCGTTCAAGTCGCGCGCACGACCAACCTCATCGGGATTACGCGTAGCGATGGTAATCTCGGGCAGGTTCGACGCAATCTCCTTGGCATCAGGGTACAACTCGCGGATGAGTTCGTTGATGTCGCGACCTTTCTCAACCTCGATGGCATTGCCGCCCACGCTCTTCGTCATGTTCATAAACTGTAACAGCGGGTCAGGGTAGGTGGTGGCCTTGATGTCACTCAAGTCGGGCATATCGAATCGCTCGTGCACGTTCGCGCGATACTTCTTTAATATATCTTCTTTGCTACTCATTTCTCAATCTCCTTTATCATTTCGTGGAACGGTTTCTTGGGGAACTCCATCATCTTGTGGCCTTCAGCCCACGGGTTCAGGCCGCAGTTCATCAGCGGCGAGGGAATCAGATTAGCCCAGTGGGCAAGCCCCGTGCCGAAGTTATACAAGCCTGGCGAGCCGTAGAGCATCGACATACCTTTACACATCAGTTTCTTTTCAGGATTGGCGGTGCCGAAGTCGTCGAGCTGCTGGCGCCACAGATAGATCTGGTCGCCGAGGTTCACCTTGACAGGACATACCGTCTGGCAACTCAAGCACAGCGTGCAGGCCGAAACGTTGCCCGAATGCTTCTGTGTGTCGCGCAGCATGCCGAGGTTGATGCCGATGGGGCCTGGGATGAAGTAGCTGTACGAGTAGCCACCCGAACGGCGATAGACGGGACACGTGTTCATGCACGAACCGCAGCGGATGCACTTCAGCGACTCCCAATGATCTGGGTTGGCAATCCACTCTGAACGGCCGTTGTCTACCAGCACGATATGCATGTGGTGAGCCGTCGGGCGGGCCTTGCGGAAGTGCGAGGTGTACGTCGTCGTGGGCTGACCGGTACCTGCACGGCAGAGCATGCGCTGGAACACGGCCAGACACTCGTAGTTCGGGATGACCTTCTCCAGTCCGATGGCGACAATGTGCAGGCGTGGACATGAGGTCGACATGTCGGCATTGCCCTCGTTGGTACATACCACGATGTCGCCCGTTTCGGCGATACCGAAATTGGCGCCCGTCATACCTGCGTCGGCGGTCAGGAACTCGTTGCGCAACGAGAGGCGTGCACGGTAGGTCAGATACGTGGGGTCGTGGTTGCCCTTCTCCTTCGAGATGCCCTTCTCTTCGAACAACTCGCCCACGTCGTCGTGGTTCAGGTGGATAGCGGGCATCACGATGTGCGAGGGCTTCTGTCCTTTCAGCTGGATGATGCGCTCGCCGAGATCGGTCTCGACCACCTCGATACCTTTCGACTCTAGATAGGGGTTCATCTCGCACTCCTCGGTGAGCATCGACTTCGACTTCACCATCTTCTTCACGTTGTGGTTCTTCAGGATGCCGTAGACGATTTCGTTGAACTCCTTGGCATCCTTAGCCCAGTGAACCTCGACGCCGTTCTTCTCGGCATTGGTGGTAAACTGGTCGAGATATTCATCCAGATGGGTGATGGTGTGGCGCTTGATGGCCGAGGCTTTCTCGCGCAACTGCTCCCACTCGTCCAATCCGTAGGCCATATTGTCGCGCTTGGTGCGCACAGCCCAGAACGTGGCATCGTGCCAGTGGGCATATTGCTGGTTCTTCAAGAACTGCTTGGCGGCTTTGCTATGTGATGTACTCATAACTCTTAATTCTTAATTCTTAACTCTTAATTCATCACAGCCCTGCGGCCAGAATCTCCACTACATGTTTGAACTTGATATCGAAGCCCTGTTTCTTGGCCACACCAGCCATATGCATCAGGCAAGAGCAGTCGGGACCGGTGATGTATTCAGCGCCCGTCTGCATGTGACGCTCCACCTTGTCCTTACCCATCTGGGCGCAGACGGCAGTCTCCTCGATAGAGAACATGCCTCCGAATCCGCAGCATTCATCGTGGCGCTTGGGTTCTACAACATCGATGCCGTCGACGAGCTGCAACAGGTCCTTGATTTTGTTGAACGGAGCAACATGTTCTTCCGACGGCGATGACAAACCGAGTTCGCGGACACCGTGACACGAATTGTGCAGGCTGACCTTGTGTGGGAAAGTGCCTAAACGGCGGTCGACCTTCACCACGTCGTGAAGGAACTCGACGACGTCCATGCATTTCTTTGCCGTCTCGCACTCGTGTGTCCCGTTTGTTTCTGGGGCGATTTTATCGCCCAGCAGTCTCGGATAGTTGAACTTAATAAACGCCGTACACGACACACTCGGTGCCACCACATAGTCGAAGTCCTTGAACTTCTCCTCGAATTTCTCGGCCAGAGGAATGGCCTGTTTCTCAAAGCCTGCGTTGGCCATCGGCTGACCGCAGCAGGTCTGCTTCTCGGGATATGTCACATCAATGCCCAGATGCTTCAGCAACTTCCACGTTGCCATACCCACCTCAGGATAGACGGCATCCACGTAACAGGGGATAAATAGTCCTACCTTCATATAACTCTTAATTCTTAACTCTTAACTTCTTAGATGACGTGCAGTCCGAGGAACACCATCAGGCCGTTCATCAGAATCCAGAAGATGGCAAACGGCATGGTCTTACGCATGATGTCACCATCCTGACCTTCCATGTCGCAGGCGGCAGTAGCAATAGCTATCGATTGTGGCGAGAGCAGTTTACCGCCCTCAGAGCCGGCACAGTTGGCAGCAGCAAGCCAGTTGGTTTCACTACCTGTAACACCGAAGAACGTGCCTTGATTGACCAGTCCGAGGTCGCTGGCAGCAGTAGCTTGTAACTTACCAAAGAGGATGTTGGCATTCGTAGCACTACCTGTTACGAAGGTTCCAATCGAACCGATGAGCGGAGCAAAGAATGGGAAAGCAGCACCTGTCAGCAGTACGAGGCCCTTGGCAATGTCGTTGGTCATACCCGTGTTGTTCATTAACATAGCCATTGCTACGAGACAGCAGATGGTAACAACCGTCTTCTGCAGGTTCAGCGTGGTCTTGGCCAACAGCTTCATCAGTTTGCCGAAACTCATACCCTGAATCAGTCCGCCGATGACGGCACCAAGGAAAATCATCAGACCAGCATTGCTGAGCCAGCCGAACTTAAAGGTGTTGCCAATGACGGGCAGGTCGAACTTAGTGACCAGTGTGCCGTTTAGCAATTCGTTGATGGGTGGTACAATCTTACTTGAAATCAGGATGAAGAAAATGATGAGGCCGTAGACACTCCAAGCCTTCAGCGTTTTGGTGATGCCGAATTTCTTCTTCTCAACCACAACTTCATCAGCAGGATTTTCGTCGCGGATAAAGAGTTTGTTATAGATCAACATGGCGATGATGGCTGCAACAGAACCCAAAATAGCAGGCGTCTCCGGGCCGATGAAGTGAGCACAGCAGAACTGTACGATAATGGAGAAGGCACCTACGAACAATGCAATCGTGAGGTTCTTCAAAATCTTCTTCTTGTCGGTCATCATCAGGATGAGGAACGGCGTGATGAAGAACATCAGCGAGAGCTGTAATATAATAAAGGTAGCCACCTCGCAGAGCTCCTCAGGTGTAGCCACACCGCTGGCGGCTACCTGGTTGGCAAGCGTCGTAGCGGGCAGACCTACAGCACCGAAACCTACAGCCACCGTATTGGCCACCAGACAGATGACAGCCGAGAACATTGGTTTGAATCCCAGTCCGATGAGGATGGCGGCAGGAATGGCCACAGCGGTTCCGAAACCGGCCATACCTTCCAACACACCACCAAGACCCCACGTCAGCAAAAGCACCAGCAGACCCTTGTCGGAAGTCATCTGGATGAACTGCGTCTTGATGGTCTCAATCTCCTTGGTCTCACAAAGAATATTGTAGCTGAAGATGGCGCAGATGATAATCAGGATAATGGGGAAGCAGGCCTTGAGGAAGCCCTCGACGACCGACCATAGCGTAATGCCATAGATGGAGACATCGGCATATTTCTCAGGGATGATGCCCATAGCCGGTACGGCAAACAAGGCCAGAAGGATTGTAACGATGAGCGTGATAATGGCGCTCTTGTAACCAGACACTTTGAAGCCCATCATCAGTACGATAAGCAATAGGATGGGGATAACGGATACTAATGCTGTCATAGGTCTTTTAAGTTATTTGTTATTATTATATAAGTAGTTCTTGACAGAAATTTCGACAAATATACGAACTTTTTACGAGATTTCCACATTATTTTAGTAAAAAAAACAAAAACTACGGAAAACTATTCGTTATTTAGTAGTTACGCATTGTTTTTTTTCGTATCTTTGTACCCATAATAATACACAATAATAACTTAAAACCCATTAATCCTATGTTGAACCAATTTCTTACAGACCTGAAGCAACTGTTGCCGTCAGACCGAATTTATACCGACGAACTACGTACGTTGGGGTGGGGCACGGATGCCAGTTTCTATCGCATGATACCAAAGGTGGTTGTGCGCAGCGACAACGATCAGGAGATATCCGACATTGTGCGACTCTGCCGTAAGTATCATCTGTCGTTTACATTCCGTGCTGCCGGTACCTCGCTATCTGGCCAGAGCTGTACGGACAGTGTACTCATCGTGGCGGGCAAGCATTGGGAAAAATATGAGCTTGGCGAGAATCAGGATACGATTAAATTGCAGCCTGGTATCGTCGGAAGCCGCGTCAACGAAATCCTGAAACCCTATGGACGTGTGTTCCCGCCCGATCCTGCCAGTATTGGTGCTGCGATGGTCGGCGGTATCGTCATCAACAATGCCTCGGGTATGAACTGCGGCGTGCATGCCAACAGCGACCGCATGCTCCTCTCTGCACGCATCATCCTGACAGACGGAACGATACTTGACACTGGGGACAGTGCCAGTCGTGAGCGGTTTTCCCGCTCACATCCTGAGTTTATTGCCAAGATTGAGGCCTTGCGCGACAAAGTACGTGCCGACGAGGAACTGGCTTCGCGCATACGAACCAAATATAGTATTAAGAACGTAACGGGCTTGAACCTGCGCCCGCTCGTTGCTTACGACGACCCCTTCGACATTATTGCTCACTCGATGGTGGGTTCTGAGGGTACGCTGGCATTCCTCTCGGAAGTGACGATGAAGACGCTGAAAGATTATCCCTTCAAGGCATCGGCAATGGTCTACTTCATGACCATGAAGGAAAGCTGCGAGGCTGTGGTGGCTATGAAGAAAATGAAGGCTGGCGAGGAGGACCTGGAATACAGTGCCGAGAATTTGGTGGTGAAGAGCGCCGAGATGCTCGACTATAAGTCGCTGAGCAGCGTTGATGATCCTGTTTATCTGCAATACAAAAAGGACGTCGATGCCGGCAAGATTGAAGGCGTGCAGCCAGGCGACTATCACAACTTGACGGCCATCCTCACAGAGACGAAAGGCATCACCCACGAGCAGTTGTTGGAGAAAATTGAGAAGATTAAGGAGTGCTTGGCTCAGTTCCACCTGTATATCCCTGCGGAGTTTACGGAAGATCCTGCCATATATGGCAAATATTGGGCCATTCGCTCAGGCATTTTCCCCAGTGTCGGTGGTACGCGTCCAATAGGTACTTCGTGTCTCATTGAGGATGTCGCTTTCCCCATTGAATCGCTACCGGAAGCTACGGTGAAGTTGCAGAAGTTGATTGCTGATCATGGCTATGATGATGCTTGTATCTATGGTCATGCCTTCGAGGGTAACTATCACTTTATCCTCAACCAAAGTTTTGCCGACGAGCACGAGGTGGCACGCTATGCAGAAATGATGCGTGAGGTGGCGAAACTGGTAGTCGAGGGTTACGACGGCTCGCTGAAGGCGGAACATGGTACAGGTCGCAATATGGCACCGTTTGTAAAATACGAATGGGGCGACAAGGCTTACGAGGCGATGAAGGAGCTGAAGGCTATTTTCGATCCCGACGGATTGCTGAACCAAGGCGTTATCTTCAACGACGATCCAGATTGCTTCATCAAGTGCCTGAAACCGCTTCCCGTGCTCGATTATGATTTCGACAAGGTTCCTGATGGCGGCCACTATCTGATGGACCCGTCGCTGTCGACGGCCAAAGAGACCATTGAACAGGTGAAGCGGGCTAACAAGTGTATCGAGTGTGGATTCTGCGAGGTGAATTGCATGTCGTGTGGATTGACACTGTCGAGTCGTATGCGAATCGCCGTGCAACGCGAAATCCGCCATCTCACCGTGACCGGTTCCGACCCCGTGCGGTTGGCTACGCTGAAGAAACAGTATAAATACTATGGTGACCAGACCTGTGCGACGGATGGACTCTGCTCGACGTCATGCCCGATGAAAATCAATACGGGTGAACTGACGCATATCATCCGCCAGATGGATATGAATGACAGTCCAATGGGGTATAAAGTGGGTGAATTTGCTGCCAACCACATGGCAGGCATTAAGAGTGGCCTGCGCGTAGTGCTTGACGTGGCTCATATTGCACATATAACCCTCGGTCCAACGCTGATGACAAGTGTCTGCCGAGGTATGAACAAGATGGGCCTGCCTCTGTGGACGACGGCGATGCCTAAAAAGCACCGCCAGCCCAAGAAGTCGGACCTCACGCAGTTCATCATCGAGAAGTCAATTCCCCATCATGAGATAGACGGTAGTCATAATTCTCAATTTAAAGTCGTCTACTTCCCCAGTTGTATCAACCAGACGATGGGTCAGTCGAAGCATGGAGGAAAGATTCACGACCTGGTCGATGAAGTCATCCAACTCATGGCAAAGGCTGGCTACGAAGTCATCTTCCCAGAGGGTATGGAGCGCATGTGCTGTGGACAGATTTGGGAGTCGAAGGGTATGCTCGATATTGCTGACCGAAAGAGTGCAGAACTTGAAGCCGCCCTTTGGAAAGCCTCTGAGGAGGGACGTTATCCTGTATTGTGCGCCCAGAGTCCCTGTCTGCATCGCATGAAAAAGGTGATGCATAAGATGAAGCTCTACGAACCCGCAGAATTCATTATGAAGTATCTGGTACCGCGTCTTGACTTCCATCCGATTGACCGTCCTATTGCTTTGCATATTACTTGTTCTACCCGTCAGATGGGTGTGGCTGACGACCTCATCAACCTCGCAAAGATGTGTTCTACAAAGGTGTTCCTGCCCGAGGGAGTAGGGTGTTGTGGATTTGCTGGCGACCGCGGATTTACCTTCCCGGAATTAAACAAATACGGCTTGCGCAAACTGCGTCCGCAGATTGAGGCAAACCATATTGAAGTGGGTTACAGCAATAGCCGTACTTGTGAGATTGGTCTCGAGACCAATACGGGTATTCCGTATATGAGTATCGTCTATCTGGTCAACGAGTGTACGACGGCAAAGAAGGAACTTTAGAAAACAGGCAGTGTTGCCAACTGATAGTAAAGGGTACGGGCCATGCGTTCGTGCCCTTTGTCATTGGGGTGCAGGCGGTCGGTCTCCGGGTCGGCGAAATACTGCGCATATTCATCCAACATGGGGTATAGCCCACTGATGGCATTCATGTCGATGACAGGAACGGCCCAGATGTTGCCGGCATCCTTTACAGCCTGAATGTATTCTTCCAGATAGATGTCGCATTGGTTCTTGTAGTCCTCCGTGCACTGCCAGTTCTTGTCACTGCGATAGAATTGGGCACGATGAATAGGTGTCAATAGCACTATCTGTTTCGTCGGATACATGCGTTTCACCTTGTCAAGTGCGATATTAATGCGGCCGCGGTATGTGGCTTTGTCCATACACATATAACGACGCTTGCGGTCGGTCAACTTCTTTGGCTGACCATGTCCGTACATCACCTGTTCGTCTTTCTCCTCATACCATTCTCCGATGGGCACACCATTGTTGTAATCGTTTGTACCGATGAAAATGAGTATGGCATCGACAGAATCGCCGTGCTCGGTTTGTAATTTGTCGGCCTGACGGGGAATGTCGTCCCATTGTCTGCCGCTAACGGCATAGACATAGGGCGTGATACCCAGCCATTCTTGTAAGTAGTTCCAGTATTTTTTCTTCGAACCGCTATTCCGTGGGTCTGTTATGGAGTCGCCAAAGTATGCGACACGCTTCTGCATCCACGGATGTACAAATGCAGTTTGAGCATTAACGGCTCCGCAAAGCAGAGCCGTTAATGTAATCAGTAATAGTTTTCTTTTCACTGTCTCTCTCTTAATATTCCATTACGGCAGGCAATTCCTTAGCCTGGTCAATCATCTTCTGAACTTCTGCAACAGCAGGAACTCGGTTGGTCAGATTCTTGACAGCATTCACTTCCTCCAGCTTCTTCTGAAGGTTCTCGGCTACGCGATGTTTCAGTTCCTTCACCGTGTCCACGCCACTGGCTTCCAATAGTTCGGCAAACTGCGGACCAACGCCGTTGATGCGATACAAGTCGCAGTGGTTTGCCCACTTTAAAATCAACTTGCCGCTGATGCCGGTCTCGGCCTCCAAAGCCTTACGGCCTGCGGGTTTTGCACATTTCTCTAACAACTCTGCATCAGTCTTAATACCTGCTGCAATCAGTTTCTCGGCGTAAACCTCACCTACGCCCTCAATGTCAATTACTTTGTAAGTCATAAATCTTAGATGTTTAGGTCTATTTCGTAAGTTGCACTTTGCAATTACAGTGCAAATATACGGATTTTTATTCGTGTTAACAAGTTTTTTATTCTTTTTTAATAGAAACATTTGCTCATGGCCAAAATAATACGTATCTTTGCCCCGTCAATTTAATAAAATACGAATATGAATTACAACGAATTGAATTTTCAGGGTATTGAGGCCGAACGTCAGTGGGATGTCTCTGAAGCCTTCCCCGTATTAATGAGAAAAGTCTATGTGTGGATGACTCTCGCTCTTGCCATTACCGGCTTTACTGCCTATGGTGTTGCTACGAGTCCAGGCATCTTGCAGGCCATTTATAGTAATTCCTGGATGATGTGGGGACTCATAATTGCTGAATTGGCTTTGGTATTCGGTGTCAGTGCTGCTATTAATCGCATCTCGCTGACAACAGCCACATTGATGTTCATCCTCTATTCTGTCATCAATGGTGCCTTGCTGTCCTCGATATTCCTGATTTATACTGCTTCATCCATTGCAACCGTATTCTTCATCACAGCAGGTACATTTGGAGCAATGGCACTTTTTGGCTATACTACGAAAACTGACCTGTCGTCTATGGGGAAGATATTGTTTATGGCACTTATTGGATTGATTATTGCTACGGTGGTAAACCTGTTCATCAAGAGTTCCGGCTTTACACTTATCTTGAGCTATGTCGGTGTACTGATCTTCGTCGGACTGACAGCATGGGATTCCCAGAAAATCAAGCAGATGCTTTTGCAGGCTCCTGATGCAGGAGAGGGGGCTCAGAAACTGGCACTTCTCGGCGCTTTGACATTGTATCTTGACTTTATCAATCTCTTTATATATCTACTTCGCATTTTCGGAAATAGGAAGTAAAATACGGAGTTTCTATATAATATAATAAGGTATATGGTTTTCGCATTGTAAAAGAATGCGAAAACTTTTTGTTTTTTCGCAAAATAATTTGGAAAAAGTTTGGTGGG
>CACWWZ010000035.1 GCA_902764705.1 uncultured Prevotellaceae bacterium
AACTCGGTCGAATATTCTTCGGTCAGAGTCGATTCTTCGTAGCACTTTAGGTCAGATGTTCGCAATAGCCTTTGACATGGATATCAAGGAACTCCGTAGTTCATACGGAGAACCTTATAATAATGCGTATTACGAAATCAAGATTATTCTTCGAAAATATGATTTCTATAATACACAAGGTAGTGTGTATCTGACAGACAAGGACGACATGGCTAACCTCTTTGCTGCCATCTACGCCTTAAAGAAGATAACGTGGTTCAAGGCTTCAGTTCGAGATATCCGAGCCTTCAAGGTTGAGAACTGGTCGGATTTCACTCAGATTGTAAAAGAGGACGATTAAACCTCTGTGAGAATTAAAGAATAAACCAGGAAACGGAAGTCCAATCGCGGCTTCCGTTTTTTCGTCCGAGACCCTCTCTTGTGCACACGGGGACAGTCCCCATGTGCAGTCCGATAACAAACTCAAGGGCTTGCTTCACACCATGCGGAGCAGGCCCTGATTGTAGTGCCGAAGAATAAAAAGTCGGCTGAAAATTTGGAAGTTCAGAAAACTTGTCGTAAATTTGCAGCATGGTAGAACAAGAAATGAAACGAGAAATGGGAAAGTGGCTAATGGACGTGTCCAAGTACATGTTCACCGCATTACTTATTTCCACCATCTTTGCAGATATGGAAGAGCCCATTATCATTTATTGTGCGGTGTTTGCTGCATTTATCCTTCTCTTTTGGGGATGGGTATTGTACGGAAGTAGTTTTGATAAAAATAAGAAGAAAGGGTAAAATATGAACACAATTATTATTTCAGCCTCATTAGTCATTTTTGCGACGGTTGTTGGCATCTACTACTTGTATCAGGACAAGCATCAAGGTCAGGTTCAATGACCCAATGATCATGGAGTCGGTTCTTCGACTAAAGATCGAAGTGTGGCTTCGCAATCTCCTGATTATATTAATAACCCATTCAAGGGCTTGCTTCACACCACGCGAAGCAGGCCCTGATTTTAAATCAGACAACTCAATAGCCATCAGGTTCATCTGCTGGCAGTCGTAGGCGACGGCGTATCAACAAAATAGTTCCCGTATTACATAGGCGGTTACTATAAAAAAGGTAAAAAGGTGTGAAAGAACGGGCTGAGGTTTGGTCAGCCCGTTTTTTATTTGTACCTTCGCGGCCGTGAACGTGAATAGGAAGAGAAATATGGCTTCGTGGTTGCTATTGGCAGTGTTTGTGCCAATGCTGCTGTTGTCGTCGCTTCATATTCACGGATACGAGCAGGCCGGTGACGAGCAGTGCACAGAGTGTGTGCACCACCAGTGTGGCGGTCATCTGGGCCAGCAGACGCTGTCGCTGCACGACTGTCTGATGTGCCAGTTCCTGACGCTGTCGATGACCGTGGCTGCCTGTATCGTCGCTATTACCTTATTCCATCATGTCTATAGGCTGACGTTTGCCCAAGGCCGTGAGCGGCTTTGTAAGCAGGCTTTGGGCGGCATCGTCACCCGCGGACCTCCCGCTTACCTCTTTTAAAAAGTAAAAAGGTAAAATGGGGTCAGCAGACTCCAAAGTAAGAAAAAGGGATAAACGTAATTAGAAACAAAATGAAAAAGCATTATATCATGCTGTTATTGTTGTGTGTATGCACGATGATGACAGCACAAGACAATATAAACCATCATCATCAGGAAGACTCGACGGACGTTTTTTTCCGTCACATGAAATTGAACGAGCTCGTAGTCACGGGCGTCACTGGCGACACGAAGCTGAAGAACGCCACAGCGCCCATCAGCATCATCCGTCCACAGGAACTGCGTTCGACGGCCTCGACGAACGTTATCGACGCCATTGCCCACCAGCCGGGACTGTCGCAGCTGACCACGGGCGGCGGTATATCGAAACCCATCATCCGCGGACTGGGCTACAACCGCGTGGTAGTGATGAGCGAGGGTGTACGCCAAGAAGGCCAGCAATGGGGCGACGAACACGGTGTGGAGGTCGACGGCGGTGCCGTGAACTCGGTAGAAATACTGAAAGGCCCGGCATCGTTGATGTACGGCTCGGACGCAATGGCGGGTGTCATCATCCTGCACAGTCAGCCGATAGCTGCGGAGGGAACCATGCATGCCAACGCCAACACGGAATACCAGACGAACAACGGACTGTTCGGCTATTCGCTGTCGTTTGCCGGCAACCAGAAAGGCTTTGTCTGGGACGCGCGGTTCAGTCATAAGATGGCCCACGCCTATAAGAACAAATACGACGGATACGTGCCCGGTTCGCAGTTCCAGGAGCGTGCCGGTCGACTGCGCCTCGGACTGCAGAAGCAGTGGGGCCACTCGTGGCTGACGTGGACGGCGTACCACCTGACGCCCAGCATCATCGAGGGCGAGCGCGACGAGGAAACGGGAGAACTCACCTCTAACTACTCACCTCTCACCTCTTATGAGAAGTCCCTGCCCTTCCAACAGGTGAAGCACTACCGGCTGGTATGGGACAACGCGGTGAACCTGCCGTCGGGCATGCTGAAGGCCATCGTGGGCTACCAGCAAAACCGCCGCCAGGAGTTCGAGGACGACATGGACGAATACGAGGCATTCTTCAAGCTGCACACGCTGACCTACGACATTCGCTATCTGACGCAGGAATGGAACGGCTGGAAGCTGTCGGCAGGCATCGGCGGCATGTATCAGCAGTCGCTGAACAAGGGTGAGGAGGCGCTGATTCCCGAATACCGCCTGTTCGACTTCGGACTCTATGCCACCGCCAGCAAACAGTTGGACCGCTGGACGCTGAACGGCGGTCTGCGCTTCGACCACCGCCATTTGCACGGCGACGAGCTGATGGAGGACGACGAGCAGCGCTTTGTGGACTTCAGGCGCCACTTCAACGGCGTGACGGGCAGCGTGGGCGCGGTATGGAACGTCAGCGACCACCTGGACATGCGACTGAACGTGGCCCGCGGTTTCCGCACTCCCAACCTCAGTGAACTGGCCTCGAACGGCATCCACGAAGGTTCGCTGCGCTACGAGATCGGTAATCGCGACCTGAAGGCGGAATACAGTCTGCAGGCCGATTTGGGACTCGACTTCACCTCCGAATATGTGTCGGCACAGCTGGCACTGTTTGCCAACCGCATCGACAACTACATCTTCATGCACCGGTTGCCCGAGGAGGTGGAAGAGGGTTATCTGACCTACGCCTACACGCAGGGCGACGCCCGTCTGCTGGGCTTCGAGGCCGGCATCGACGTGCACCCCGTCCACTCGCTGCATTTCGAGAACACTTTCTCCTATGTCGACGCCCGCCAGCTGAACCAGTCGAACGAGCGCATCAAATACCTGCCCTTCACCCCCGCACCGCGCTGGACGTCGGAAGTGAAGTGGGAGCTGATGCACCACTCGCACACGACGGTAGGCCATCACCACGTAGAAGGCTCTCATGTGCACGGCTCCAACGGCTTGTCGCTGAACAATGTATACCTGTCGGCAGGCATCGAATGCTACCTGAAGCAAGACCACATCTACAGCGCCGACGACACCGAGACACCCACGCCCAGCTATACGCTCGTGAACATGTCGGCAGGTACCGACATTCTGTTGAAACACAAGAAGATAGCCGAGGTGTACATCACCGCTGACAACCTGCTGAACCGAGCCTACCAGAACCATCTGAGTCGACTGAAATACACGGACATGAACGTGGTGACCGGCCGTCAGGGCGTCTACAACATGGGGCGCAACGTCACTTTCAAGTTGGTCGTACCGATTTCTTTGTAAGAAAGAAGGCAAAAATACAAAATTATTTGTACCTTTGCAGGCAGAATCATCATAAATGCTGAAAACATGAAAAGAATTGCAACCACCCTACTCCTTTCCGTCTGTATCTCCGGCGGCATGCAGGCACAGAGTCTGAAACAGCTGGGCACGAGCGTCGACGACATCGTTCCCCAGGGCTGGAGCCACTACGAAGTGACCGGCGACCTGAACAAGGACGGTCAGCCCGACCTGGCCGTCATGGCGACGCCCAACTTCAAAGAGCGCATCGTCACACGCGACGACGGCTACGAGCGCAACTGCAACCAGCCCGTCTTTGCGGTGTATTTCGCTACGGCCGACGGAAAGCTGAAGCAGTGGAAGCAATACGGCGAGGTGTTGCCTGCCGATGACATCGACAACGAGTTCTGCTCGTGGAATGTCAACCTCGATATCACCGAGCGCGGCGTACTGAATATCGCCGTCCAGCCGGAATGCAGCGCGGGCAGCTACTTCACCCATATCGACCGATACTCCTACCGTTTCCAGAACGGTGACTTCCACCTGATTGGCATGGAGAACGAGGACATTCAGCGCAACACGGGCAACGTGACCGTGAACAGCGAGAACTACCTGACATGGAAGCGGCAGGTGAAGAAGTCGAACTTCTCGGAAGACACGCCACCCACCGAAAAGTGGACCCGGCTGACCAAGAAGCCTTTGGAAAAGCTCGGTGCCAGAAAGCTCGGCGAAGAGTAACAATAAAGCCCCGCCAACTGGCGAGGCTTTTTTCGTTTTATTCCCACTCGATGGTTGCGGGTGGTTTTGAAGAGATGTCGTAGCAGACGCGGTTGACGCCGCGGACCTTGTTGATAATCTCGTTCGAGACACGGGCCATGAAGTCGTAGGGCAGATGGGCCCAGTCGGCCGTCATGGCATCGGTAGAGGTCACGGCACGCAGAGCCACGGGATGTTCGTAGGTGCGCTCGTCGCCCATGACACCGACGCTGCGGACGGTTGATAGGAGGATGGCTCCAGCCTGCCAGATCTGGTCGTAGAGCGAGACTTCGATTTCACCGTCCTGCATCTCGGCAGGAATACCGGCAGCGAGTACCTTGCGGGCCTCTTCACCGGAGAGCTTCACCTTATAGTCGCGCAAACCGCGGATGTAGATATCGTCGGCATCCTGCAGAATACGCACCTTCTCGGGAGTAATGTCACCAAGGATTCGAACGGCAAGACCGGGACCGGGGAAGGGATGACGCGTGATGAGGTGCTCGGGCATGCCCAGTTGACGGCCCACACGGCGCACCTCGTCCTTGAACAGCCACTTCAGCGGTTCGCAGAGCTGCAGGTGCATCTCCTTGGGCAGACCGCCCACATTGTGGTGGCTCTTGATGACCTTACCGGTGATGTTCAGCGACTCGATGCGGTCGGGGTAGATGGTGCCCTGAGCCAGCCAACGGGCATCGGTAATCTTCTTAGCCTCGGCATTGAACACCTCGACGAAGTCGCGACCGATGATTTTACGTTTCTGTTCAGGGTCGGTAACACCTGCCAAATCGCCAAAGAACTTCTCGCTGGCATCGACGCCAATGACATTCAGGCCCAGCACCTCGTAGTCTTTCATGACCTGCGTGAACTCGTTCTTGCGGAGCATACCGTGGTCGACGAAGATACAAGTAAGGTTCTTACCGATAGCCTTGTTCAGGAGGACGGCAGCGACAGAAGAGTCGACACCGCCGGAAAGACCGAGAATGACGCGGTCGTTACCCAGTTGTGCTTTCAGCTCGGCGACGGTAGAGTCGACAAACGACGCGGCACTCCACTCCTGACGGGAGCCGCAGATGTCGACTACGAAGTTCTTGAGGAGCGTCTTGCCTTGTGATGTATGAAACACTTCCGGATGGAACTGCACTGCCCAAACGGGAGCCTCACCCCTACCCTCTCCAAGGGGAGAGGGAGACCAGAAAGCAGCATTGGTGACATCCTTAGTCGAACCGATCACCTTGAAATCGTCGGGGATGGCGGTGATGGTATCGCCATGCGACATCCACACCTGCGAGTGCTGTTCGAAGCCCTTGAAGAGCGGATTCGTAGTGTCGACGGTCTGAAGGTTGGCACGGCCATACTCACGCGAGTCGGCTTTCTCGACCTTACCGCCGAGGGTGTGCGAAATGAACTGCGCACCATAACAGATTCCCAACACCGGCAGGCGGCCGACGAACTGCGAGAGGTCAACCTTGAATGCCTCGGGGTCGTGCACCGAGTAGGGAGAACCACTCAAGATGACGCCGATGACGGAAGGATCGTCCTTGGGGAACTTGTTGTAGGGCATAATCTCGCAGAAGGTGTCCAGTTCGCGCACACGACGACCAATGAGCTGTGTGGTCTGCGAACCGAAATCCAAAATAATAATCTTCTGTTGCATATGTCAATGGGTATTTATTCCGTTTGGGGTGCAAAAGTACTAAATATTTCCGACATCACCAAATCTTTCGATGATTTCGAGACACATTCGGCTGTTATGGTAGGGACACTTCCAGAAGCCAGCCTTATCGTCGACGGTATTCAGCGACCCGTCGGCATGACGGCTCCAATACCACTCACCATGCTCATAGTCAATGACTTGCGCCTTGATATACTCCCAGCAGCGCAGCCCTTTCTGCAGGGCTTCCTCGTCGCCGAAATGCTGGTAGAGATTAAGCCACCCCACCACATTCTCGGCTTGCACCCACCAATGCAGGTCGTCGTCGACACGGCCTGTGTCGAGATTGGCCTCGTGAATCATCGAGCCGTCAGGGCGCAGACCCTTCTCGCTGGCCTTGGCCACCTCGCGGACCACTTGTTCGACCTTTCGGAGTACCTTTTGGTCGCCGAGTACGAGTGCCGCCTCGTGCATGAGCCACGAGCACTCGATGTCGTGTCCGTAACTCTCCAGACGGCCTGCACCGCGCGTCCAGTCCATCTCGAAGAAGAGGTCGAGATGATGAGTCTCGGGGTTCAGAATATAATCGGTAAATATCGTAATGAGATTACGCAACGAGCCCTCGATGCGTGCCATTGTCTCCATCGGCACGACGACGTCGACAGGCAGTACGGAGCCTAGGACTGGGACGTAGTTACACGTGGTTGCCGCCTGCATCTCACGAATGCAGCGATAGAGGTTCGTGTAGGGCTCGATGATGTGCAGATGAGTGTTCTGCGACTTGGGAAAGTTAGCATCGAGTTCCGACAAGCGCATATCGTCCATCTTGCCCCATTCGCGGGAGCAGGCCTCTATGTAGCCGTTGTGCTCGCGGTCGAAGGCATGCTCCTCGACACACTCGTAAAGCGCGATGGCATAGTCGAGGGCTTCGCGGTCACCAGTGGCTCGGGCATATTCCGACAGGCCGTAAATGGCAAAACCGATGGCGTAGAACTGCTTCCTTGTATCGAGGGGACGGCCCTTGTAGTCGACACTCCAATAGACACCACCGTAGTCGGGGTCGATGAAATGTTCGATGAAGTAGTTCTTGGCACGAGTAGCAGCAGCAAGATAATCGGAAGCCTCAGCGGCAGACCCGCCGAGAACACGATAGGCTGCAGAAAAGGACCATAGGATGCGGGCATTGAGGATGGCGCCCTTCTCGGCATCTTTGTGAAGCACTTCATTACCATCAATGCGACCATAGAATCCTCCGTTCTCGTGGTCCTGCATGCGGTTCAGCCAGAAACGCAGGATGTTGTTCTCAAGCACATCCTGCATCTCTTGGACCAAAGTATTAATCATCTGATTCTTCATTGAACGAATAATTACGTAATTTCTTCAGCTCTACATTGATACGGTTGATGCGCTCGGTGGTGAGCGGATAGAACCAGACAATGCACATGGAGACAAAAGCCACCAGAGCAGGAATGAAACTCATAAGCCAGCGCAGACAATCCAGTGCCCCATCAGGCTGCGCCACACCGGCAGTCAGCAGTTGGGGATCGGTGATATAGCCGAACGAGTCGAGCAACCACAGCACGGCAGCACCACCAATGGCACCGCCAAACTTCTGAGCCATCGACGACGACGAGAAGATAAGACCTGTGGAGGCCGTATGGAATTCGAGCTCGGCATAGTCGCTGACATCGGCATACATCGACCACACGAGGGGCGACATGATACCCGTCAGAATGGAGATGAGCACCTGAAAGACAAGCATCGTCCAATAGCCCGAAGGCGTGCAGGGAATGAAATAGAAAGCAATGCTAAGCACAACCAGCGAGGCGTTAACCATGATGAAAGTGGTCTTCTTGCCCAGCTTATTAGAAATAGGTACACACGATGCCACACCAACCATGTTGCTAACCTCTCCGACACCCAGGAAGAGTCCGGCATAGAAGGCGAAGACGAGTCCGAAGAACACGAGACTGACATTGGCGCCGATAATGTCCTGGAAGAAATAGGCCACTGTGGCACCACGAACGGTGTTGAACAGATTGAAGCACAGCGCAGCACCGATGAGCAGCCACCATGGCTTGTTGGTGAGCAGGGCCTTGAAGTCGCTTCCCACCGAGACGGTAGAAACGGTTTTCAGATGTTCGCGGGTCATCATGAAACAAACAATAAACATGACGAAGCAAGCTGCAGCAATGATAAACATAGCCCAGAACCAGCCTTTAGGCGTATTGTAGCCACCCGTCATATTGGTCAGCGGTTCCCAGAGGAACAGCGAGATGAACGAGCCGCCATAGGCAAAGAACATGCGGAAACTGGAGAATACCGTCTTTTCGTTTGTGTCGTCGGTCATCACACCCAACATGGCTCCATAAGGCACGTTGATACCCGTATAGACCGTCATCATGATGATGTAGGTCACATAGGCCCAGACAAGCTTTCCGCCATAGCTAAGGTCGGGAGTAGTGAACAGCAAGATACCCGCAATGGAGAAGAACGGAGCCACCCAGAGCAGGTAGGGACGATACTTTCCCCAGCGCGTATTGGTTCGGTCGGCAATGATACCCATCATGGGGTCGCTGACGGCGTCCCAGATACGCGTTACCAGCACCAGTACACCTGCGTCGACGAGCGACAAACCGAAGATATTGCTGTAGAAGAATGGCAGATAATAGGAGAAAATCTTCCAGAACATGCTGGACGACATATCACCAAAGCCATAGGCGATTTTTTCTTTCAGACTTCTCATATTTCTAATTTACAATTTTACCATTTACAATTTATTTTTTTACCTTTTTACCAGTGAACGGTTCTTGGCAACCAGACGTTTGATGGTTTCCACGCTGGCAGCGGTACGAAGGCCGTCCTCGGGAGTATTCATACAGTAGTCGATAAGTTTGTCGATAGTCGACGTGGCAACATGCATACGCGTGTCGGCCGAGGCATAGTAAATAAAGACCTTGCCGTCGGCATCGGCTATCCAGCCATTGGCAAATGCCACGTTCATCACGTCACCAAGATACTCGTCGCCCTCAGGCACAAGGAAGTATCCGCCAGGCTGTGCAATGACACGTGTGGGGTCATCGAGCGCAGTCATATACATATAGAGCACATAGCGCAGTCCGTCGGCTGTGGCGCGCACGCCGTGAGCCAGATGCAACCAGCCCTTTGGGGTCTTGATGGGGTGCGGTCCCTCGCCGTTCTTCACCTCGGTAATGGTGTGATAGTGGCGGGCGTAGATGATCGTCTCGTCCTTCACCTCGGCATGAGTAATATCGTCGACCAGCGCCCAGCCGATGCCGCCACCCGAGCCGGTATCGATGAAGCCATCCTGCGGACGGGTGTAGAAAGCATATTTACCATCTACAAATTCGGGATGCAGAACGACATTACGCTGCTGCGACTTGGTTTTCAGGTCGGGCAGGCGCTCCCAGGTCTTCAGGTCCTTGGTGCGGGCAATGCCTGCCGTAGCGGTAGCCGCACTCAGGTTGCCGGGCTGCGAGTCGTCGTGACGCTCGGCACAGAATACGCCGTAAATCCAGCCGTCCTCATGTTGCGTGATGCGCATATCGTAGACGTTCGTGGCGGGAATCACGTCGTCGGGCATGGTGATAGGCTCGTCCCAGAACCGGAAATTGTCGACACCGTTGGGCGATTCGGCCACAGCAAAGAAGGACTTGCGGTCGGCACCCTCGACACGAACCACGAGGCAGTATTTGCCCTGCCACTTGATAGCGCCGGAATTCAGCGTAGCATTCATCATGATGCGCTGCATGAGATAAGGATTATCCTTCTCGCAGAAATCGTACTTCCACTCCAGCGGGGTGTGCTCGGCGGTGAGAATAGGATATTTCCACTTGTCGTAAATACCATTACCCCACTCCAGGGGTTCGTTCTTGCGCGTCAGCAACTGCTCGTGGTAAGCACGCAACGCCTTTACTCTCTCTTCAAAATTGCTCATATTATTCTATTTTTTCGTTATTTCGATATTCCGTTATTCCGATATTCCATTATTCAGTTATTCCGACGTTCTGCTATTCCGAAATGTCTTTCAGGAACAGCGTATTCTGTGCCTCGTAGAGTTTCCTGAAATCAGCGGCGCAGGGCAGATTGGGCGAAGGACCAAAATACTCCTCCTTGTAGTTGCGCCACAAGAGGAAATAGCTGATGGGGTGCTGGTCCATAATGGGTTTCAGCACGCGCGTCCACCACGTCGCGTCAGGCATGTTCTTCAGACCGCACTCCGTCATGGCCAGCAACTTGCCGTTCTTTTGGGCGAAGTCGCTCAGGAACTTCAGGTCGGCCGTCAAACCGGCTTTAAATTCCTCCTCCGTGCCCCATTGGTAGGCATCCTCACCAATCAGCGTCACACGTTCGTTACCTGGATAACGAGCCAGAAAACGTTCTTCAGTCCATCCACCGTCGAGGTTGGGCGAATAGCTCCACAGCAGGTTTGTCAGTCCGCGACCGTTCAACTCGTCTTGCAACATGCACCAGAGTCCAAGGAATTCGTTATCAGAGCAGAGCTTCTGTCCCCACCAGAACCAAGAGCCGTTGTTCTCGTGCCAGGGGCGGAAAATGACAGGAACGGGCTGTCCGTCCTTTGTCTTCAGCGTCAACAGGAAGTCGCCCACACGTTTCATCCACGTCTGGAACTTTTCGAACTCGCTGCCACCAGGTAGTACACTTGCCACAACGGTTGTATCGGCAACATCCCAAGCAGTACCTCCCGTCAGCGGATTGCGGGGGTGCCACGAAATGGTGACGATGCCACCACGTTCGTAGTGAGCAATAATTTCATCATGAATATGGGTAAAAGGCACGCTATCAAGATTCTTCGCATCGTCCATCTCAATGCCGCCGAGGTCGAAACCCATCACGGCAGGATAGTCGCCACAGACATTCTTCACATCACTGCTATCGGGCTGATACTCCCACGTCAGGCCATAGAACGGATCGTCCTGATGGCCCATCATATATCCCTTCTGCTGCAAAGTCTGTAAACGCTCTGCCAACTGTTCGGCAACGGTCTTCGCCTTTTCTTCCTTCTGACCACATGCCACCACTATCACTGTTAAAAATAAAAAGGTAAAAAGGTAAAAAGGTAAACACCAATTAACCGCCTTCTTATTTTGCCTATTAAATATTATATTCTTCATTACTTCTGTTTTTTATTCTTTTACTTTTTTACCTTTAGCTCCTTGAGGAGCCAGTTTTCCCACTCGTCCCACTGCTCCTGGTGCCAGAAGTGCCATGTGGCCTGATAGGGTGAAATCTCCTTCGGGCCCGTCACGATGTTATAAGTTGCCCAAGCGGTGGTGGGAGGCACCACATCGTCGTTATAGCCAAACGAGAACCAGCCTTTTTGTTTGTCAGTAATCAGGCGGGCAAAATTGACACCGTCGTAATAACGGCTTGTCTCTATCTGGCGTTCTTGTCCCTTTCCCTTATTCCAATAAAAATAGTGCGGCCATCCGCAGGCAACGCCCTTCAGCGAAGCCGTATGGTCACAGAGAGCAGCATGAACAGGGGCGTAGCAGGTAATGCGCTTGTCGAGGCCCGCTGTGGCCAACGACAGAAAACCGCCTTGGCTGGAACCCGAAACAGCCAGCTGCTGGCCATTCCACGGGGTATACTGCTCAATATAGTCGAGGGCGCGTATACAACCGATGATAACACGTTTGTAATAACTGTCATCGCGATTATCCATGCCCCAGTTCCAATAGTTCATCAGGGCACCGTTAAACACATCGTCGTAAACTTTCTGATCCATAGTCACGGAAATACCATGAATACCGATCTCTAATGTTATGGCGCCCTGCGAGGCTGTATAAATGTCACCTCCATAGGGACGTACTCCGGCTCCTGGAACCCGCAACAAAGCGGGATACTTACCCGCGCCAGCTGCCTTAGCATTGTCTTTTTCGACTGGCACGCAGAGGATGCCATAGGTGCGGAAATTCCATTGCATGTTTTGGAAAGAAACTTCATAAACGTTGACCTCATTGGTGCAACGCTCGGGCAACAGTCGCTTCGTGGGATTCAAAGGAACCTGACGAGCCTCACTGATAGCATTCTGCCAGTAGTCGCTGAAGTCTTGTGGCATCACGGTAGTCGGCTGTAACAATTCCGGAGAAAAAGCAGCAGCACAGGCACCTTTGTACTCTTTGCCGTCAATCGTGGTCTTCACGTCGACACGATAAAAACCGGGCTTCGACATCTTTCCTTTCAACATCAGGGTACCATCCTTTAGCACTACGCCCTGCTTCTTGACCTCCGGGTACATCTCCGGACCGGCCTCATAGTCGATTGTCACACTATTTAACAAGGTGTTTTCGCGCGTAATCATTATTTTGAACTGCGCAGTCTGTCCTACCTCATAACGCCAGTCCTGATGGTCGGGGACTACATCAACACGGATGCTGTTACCTCGAATCTGGGCACTCACCGGTAACACTCCAAACAGCGTCAACAGCAGGATAATTAAACCATTTTTCTTCATTTTTGCTGGTCTTTAGTCGTTTGCTTTAAAATCCGATGCAAAGTTAACACTATTTTTTGAAATACTACGATACTATTTTGATAAACTTGCATACTTTCCGGATAAGGCCTTCTTAAAAAAACTTAACTAACTCCATAATCACACCCTGCAACATTCAAAAATGACAGAAAAAACCTTATTTTTGCAGTAAAATTTAGCAAACAATTATGATTGGACATCGATTAACAATAGCTGTGTTACTGCTGGCTGCCGTTTTCGGTAACGTTGAAGGGCGCGACTATAACATAGTAGATTATGGTGCGAAGGCTGATACTGCGGTGCTCTCGACAACAGCGCTGCAAAAAGCCATCGACGAGTGTACTGCAGCAGGAGGCGGTAGGGTGATGGTTCCTGCGGGAAACTACAAGACCGGCAGCATCAGGCTCAAGTCGAACGTGCACCTCTACCTGGAACATGGGGCGACGCTCTACGGCAGTACAGACCTGAAGGACTACGCGCCCATGAAGTCGGACTACGTATCGCTGCGCACCCAGGCAACGACGATCCAACTAATCTATGCCGACGGGGTAAAGAACGTGGTGATAGACGGTTATGGTACCATCGACGGTCGCGGACGGGCATTCAAAAAGCTCTCATGGAATGACGAAGGAATAACACGTCCTCACCTCATCCGCTTCATCCAAAGCGAAGATGTCACGGTCAGGAATGTGACGCTCAAGAACTCCGGGTGCTGGATGCAGCACTATCTGGCCTGCAACCGGCTGCGAATAGAAGGCATCAAGGTGGTGAACCGCAACAACTATAATAATGATGCGCTGGATATTGACGGTTGTCACGATGTAGTAGTACAAGGCATAATAGCAGACTCCGACGACGACGGCATCACGCTGAAATCGACATCGCCCAGAGTCTGTGAGAATGTCCGTATCACGGACTGTGTCATTTCGAGTCATTGCAACGCCGTAAAGCTGGGTACTGAGACAAACGGCGGATTCCGCAACATCAGCATTTCGGGCATTGTGGTGAAACCTAGTGGTAATCAGGAAGAAAAGTTCTTCGGACAATGGATTGGCACATCGGCTATCTCACTTGAAATCGTCGACGGTGGAACGATGGAAAATGTCAGCGTGTCGGACTTCACCATTGAGGGGACAGAGTCGCCTATTTTCATCAGACTAGGCAACCGCGGTCGGGGATATAAGCTGAGGAGTGAACAGAAAACGCTAAGCGGAAAAGGTAATGACGATACGATAGCGGAGTTGATTCCCATTGACCATGTGGGGTGTATCGACGGTATACGGATAGATAACATCCAAGTACACAACGCCGGGGCCACGGGCTGTTCGATAACTGGTTTGCCTGGCTATCCCGTCCGTAACGTGTGGCTGTCGAACATCACTATCCGGCATAAGGGCGGAGTAAAGACGGAAGACCTGAAACTCATCAACGATACCATAGCCTACGAGAAAGAAAAAGAATATCCTGAAGCCACCATGTGGGGAAACCTTCCTGCCAAGGGTTTCTTCGTGCGCCACGCCCGTAACATTCATTTCGACAATATCGACATCAAGACCGAGGAGCCCGACGTTCGTCCTGACTTCGTAAACATCGACACCGAGGGCTGGGGCGACCAAGGAGACGGCACATACATCAACCCTGTCATCAACGCCGATTTCTCTGACCCAGACGTCATCCGCGTAGGGCAGAAATACTATATGGTGGCCTCAGACTTCCACTTTATGGGCATGCAGGTATTGGAATCGGAAGACATGGTAAACTGGCGCTACATCAGCCAGATTTACAACAAGTTAGACGAGCCCGGATGGGATCAGAACCAGCACTATGCCGGAGGGTCGTGGGCTCCTGCGATCCGATACCACAACGGGTTGTACTATGTTTTTTTCTGCACTCCCGACGAAGGGTTGTATATGAGTACCGCGAAAGATCCACACGGTCCCTGGGCACCCTTGCATCTGGTGAAGCGCGTAAAAAAATGGGAAGACCCCTGTCCTTTCTGGGAAGACGATGGTGAGGACCAATCGTCAGACGGACAAGCCTATCTGGGACGCAGCCGCCATGGGGCCGGTCCCATCATCGTGCACAAAATGTCACCCGACGGCAAGCAACTGCTCGATGAGGGTATCACTGTCTATGAAGGTCCTGTCGCCGAGGGAACGAAATTCATGAAACGAAACGGCTGGTACTATCTGATTATTCCCGAAGGTGGCGTAGGAAAAGGCTGGCAGACTGTATTGCGAGCTAAAAACATCTATGGTCCCTATGAACGGAAAATCGTCCTTGAACAAGGCTCTACGAAAATTAACGGTCCTCATCAGGGTGCTTTGGTCGATGCCCCCGACGGCAGTTGGTGGTTCTATCACTTCCAAGAAACTCCTGTACTGGGACGTGTGGTACACCTGCAACCTGTCCGATGGGAGGCAGACTGGCCTTTGATGGGTTCAGATGATGACCGCAACGGCATCGGAGAACCTGTTCATACCTGGCAAAAGCCCATTATGCAGACATCAGGCGACTACCAGTTGCAGACTGATGATGACTTCGACGGCCCAACCTTGGGACTGCAATGGCAGTGGAACCACAACCCAGAAGACAATCACTGGACGTTGAAGGAACGAAAAGGTTGGCTGACACTAAAAGCACTTCCTGCCGACAGTCTGAAAGCGAGCCGAAACATGCTTACACAAAAGGTGATTGGCTATCAGAGCGAGAGTACTACGCTCTTGACAATACAAGGAGACTGCCATGCTGGACTATTCTGTTCTGGAAAGGAATTTCGCGGTATCGGGCTCTGCAAGGAAGGAGTCTTCATGGAATCGCACGGCAAACGCCAGTTAGTGGCAAAGGGAAAGTTTGTTCAACTATGGTTACGCATCAGCAACAACTGTACCGCCAACAGGCATCAGTTTTCCTACAGTACCGACGGCCAACATTATACCAAAATAGCAGATGCCTTCCCCATGCGCTCGGGCTATTGGAAAGGCATCCGTGTGGGATTATTCTGTTACGGAAACAGCGGTAAGGCCCAGTTCGACTGGTTTACACAGAAGTATCAATAGAAAGTCACCTTGCTCCGCGAACACTCGGTACCATCTGAGCGCACAATGCGCACGCAATAATCGTTGTCACCAGTCTGTTCTCGATAGAAGCTGAGCTGATCGCCAGCATGGGCCTCAGCGACATAAGCAATCTCGAAACGCTTAATCTGATGTACACGATACCAATCGAGCGGCCAAAGGTCGAGTACGTGTTCTATATACTTGACGCTATTGATGTGCCCGTTGATATCGACATCATTATAATAGGTGTCTATCGTGCGCACATGCTGAGCATCATCAGACATCTTCACACGGCCTCCCTTGTCGATTGGACATTCCTTATCCTTCACAATCCAATTATTAATGGCACCATTGTCGATAGCAAAAATATCAGTGGGCTGTCGGCTCTCTGTGTCAATCATCGCCCAGATACTACGGCCATAGCCATAAGTTTTGCCATCCTCACCGACAACTGCAAAATTACGCGAGGTAAAAAAGCGCATGGCGGATTCCACCCATGTTTCCACACTAAACTTCGTGTACTGCCGGGGCATCTCTTCCATCTCAATAGCCAAGCGCGATAACACCCATGAACGATTAATAGTCATGAGATACTTCATGCCAAAGCCACGCGCCGACGAATGAAAGTCGGCAGCATTGAGCATATGGTTGCCCAAATGACCCATAAAAAGCCGCCCGCTGAAGTCGCAATGAAACGGCTCAGCCAAGAATTCGTAACATCCTATCTTTTCCATTAATTATTGATTTTTGTCAATTAATGATGCAAAGATACGGAAAAATAGGGAAAAAGTGACATAATCAAGTATAAAATATTAATTTTGCACCCCGAAAAAGACTAAATTGTAATTAAACCTCAACAAAAAACTTTTAAGCATGAAGAGAATTGAGACTTATTTATTCTTGTTTTTTGCAACAATTATCCTATGGAGTTGTCACTCACGTGACCTGTATGACCCTAATTTTGGAAAGAATGATGCAGAAGCAAACACATTCGATTTTTCGACGACTCAATCCGTAAAACTTACAGTTGACTATTCTGCCAGTGGAGCTGGGGCTGTGTTTTTCAGCATCTATGACGAGTATCCTATGTCAGATGATACTGACCCGGTATTGAGGGATGATATCCAACCAGTATTCGAGGCCTATACGAATAAATCTGGTATCTTCAATACAGAAATCACCCTTCCCGCATACGCAGAACATCTTTATATTTATACGGGTAACTTCTTTGTGAAAGAACAGTTGCTTGAGTGCGACGTACTGAACGGTTCAGCCAAAGTGATTGCTGGTAGTTCACGCGCTATGACGCGTAGTGCATTTACCGGAACTCGCAGCGACGACGGAGAACAGACAACCAGTCTGGAGACGCTTTATCAGCTGAGCTACCTCGTTGACTGGAGAACAGGTGATGACACTGGCGTAAAAATCTATAAAGACTGGGTTACGCCACTTGGGTCATGGGATGCCAATACAGGAAGACCCTCATACCTGATGAGCAGCAGTGACGCGAACTATAGCAAATTGTCATTCACGGAAGATGAAATGAATGGCATTAAGCAGACTATTGGTAACGCTCTGACGAACAAGAAGTCGTGCGATACAAGATACAGGCAGCCATTTGACCTTGTTTTGGACAAGAATAGTGAAGTAGCAGTTACCGTGGTGGGAGGCAATACCTGCTGGAACAGCACAATGGGCTACTACTATTATCCAGAAGATCAGATACCTACAAAACGTGAGGACCTGAACATCATCATGCTGTTCCCTAACACGCAGGACGGCCAGTCGGACTTTATCGAAAAGAAAGCATCTGGTAAAGACGACAATTACAAATACAACGGCAACATCGCTTTACATTCAGGTGACGTTGTTCAGTTGATGTATTATCCCAACATCGCTAACGGCGACTACTCTGGGGCAACCAAAGAATTCCCCAAAGGAATGAGAATCGGCTTCATCCTGAAATCAAACGGCTGGGGTATGCAGAAGAGCGTGGGCAACAAAAAGTACTACAACATCTACAAGGGCGATTTGAAGGGCTCTGATGTGTCGCGACAATATAATGCTTGGGCTTCCAGCACAGAGAGTCTGTCGTATAGCAGTGACGATGAGGAGCAAAACGCTGCCGACAAAGGTACTTACGCTTTCCCCAATCCCAACGGACAGGCACGCACAGCGAAGTTCGCCTATGAAAACGCAGATGGCCAGCAATACGCCATCGTATCGTTTGAGGATGCCTGCAACGACGATGATTACGACGACATCATCCTTGCACTTAAGCCCGTGGGAGTCTTTGAGAAACTTCCCACACCCGACGAGAAGGTGACTAAGGCTACTGGTGTGTATGCTTTCGAGGATCTGTGGCCTGCAAGGGGTGACTATGATTTGAACGATGCCGTTGTAGACTTCTCACAAATATGGACTTGGAACACACCAGATATTGAAAATGTGGAAGCAAAAATATTCAAGGAGTCTGTAAACCTGACAACTTATCAGAACTATGTGACATTAAAAAGTGGTCTAGCAGTGCTCATTGACAACAAGGTAGCTCCTACTAGCATTAAGATGAAGACTATCAAGGGTGCTAATGTGAGAGAAGTGACCTTTGAAACCGAAGAGGAAGAAAATGGCAAGGTCTATCTGCTTACTGAGGATATTAAAGCAAATCTCGGCACGCAGTATATCATCGAGTTTGAATATAGCGGAGGTATTACAGAGTCAGAAATAAGCGTAGTCAAGCCATTTATCTATAGAAATGAAAACGGAGGTCGTTGGGAGGTCCATCTTCCGTTTGAGGCACCAACCAGCAAGATGATCATGTCATATTTTCATGCTGAGGGAAGCGATGACCTGTCCGAGCCTAGCAAGGGCATATACTATGTTAGAGAAGGAAACTATCCATTTGCTTTCTTCCTCAGTGGTGTAACGATTGACTCATTCAAGAGCACCCTCTTAGCCAGGGAAAATGAGAGCATACGAATTAACGATTTGTATTCTGGTTTCCTTGAATGGTCTGTTTCAAAAGGTAAAAAACAAAAGTATTGGTATATAAATCAATAGCAAAGGTATATATGATGATAAAGCCTCGCTTTTCAGCGGGGCTTTATTTTTCATTTTTTCATTCTTCCATTTTTTCATTCTTTCGCTCGCGTTCTTCTAAGAATTCACTCACCTGTTCCTGCTTGGCTCGGGTAACGGCAATACGACCTGATCGGGTGTATTGAAAGACGCAGTCGAACTCGTTGAGTGCATAATAGAGGTTCAAAATATCCTCTGTCTTACCATTCTTCATCACCACAGTGTATGTAGGATTCACCTCCATGATGGATGCTTCGTGGCGACGGATGGTACGCGAAATCTCAGGACACTGCAGCACCTTTTCAGTAGACAATTTATAGAGTCCAGATTCACGAATAAACAACTGATCGTCGGTGAAGTAGTTGGCCTTCACCACATCTATCTTTTTCTCAATCTGACGGGTAATCTTTTCTATCTGATCAGCATCACTCCAGGCGGTGATTGTGTACTTATGTACGCCCTCAATACTGGACGCAGACACGTTCAAACTCTCGATATTAACCTGCCGACGGGTAAAGACTGCGGTAATCTGATTCAGAATACCAGCGATATTCTCTGAATATACTAACAGGGTATATAGTTTCTTCTCTTCCTTCATCTTACATCTTACTTCTTACATCATACATCTTTAAACCTCCAACATCATATCGTTGACATTCATACCCGGAGGCGTCATCGGCAATACGTTGTCTTCTTCCAAGATAGCACATTCAAGAATGAATGGGCCTTTTGTCGAAAGCATCTTATCGATAGCCTGCTGCAGGTCCTTGCGGTCGGTTACGGCCTGATAGGGAATACCATAGCCCTGCGCAATGAGTTCGTAGTTGGGGTTCATCATCTTGGTAAACGACTTACGGCGCATCCAGAACATATCCTGCCACTGGCGGACGTTACCCAGATAGTGGTTGTTCATCAGAATCATCTTCACGGGAGCCTGCTGTTCCATGATGGTACCCAATTCCTCGATACACATCTGGAAGCCACCATCGCCCATAAAACAGCATACCGTACGGTCGGTTGCGAACGTGGCACCAATAGCAGCAGGCATACCATAACCCATGGTTCCGAGACCACCGCTGGTACAGATGCTGCGTTTCTCAGGATATTTGAAATAGCGAGTGGCAAACAGTTGGTTCTGTCCTACATCAGTCACGAGAACAGTACCACGGGGAGCCTGCTCGGCAACAGCATTCACAACCTCACCCATACGCAACGGACCTTCCGTTGGATGGATAGCAGGTTCAATCACTTTCTCGCGTTCTTTCTGGTCGAGTTCCTTAAACGACTCACGCCATTCACTATGTTTCGTAGTATTCAGAAGAGCAGTTAGAGCAGGGAGTGATTCCTTACAATCGGCTATTACAGCCACGTCAGTCTTGACGTTTTTGTCAATCTCGCTGCGGTCTATATCAAGATGAATGACCTTTGCCTGTTTGGCATAAGTCTTCAGATTGCCTGTAACACGGTCGCTGAAACGCATACCAATGGCAATCAGCACGTCGCACTCCTGTTCTTTCAGATTGACAGCATAGTTACCGTGCATACCCAACATGCCCACATTCAACGGATGGTCGGAAGGCAATGCCGAGAGTCCCAACATAGTACGTCCTGCAGGAATATCTGCCTTCTCCAAGAAAGCCTTCACTTCTTCCTGAGCATTACCCAGTTCTACGCCCTGACCTACCAAAGCCAACGGACGCTTGGCATTGTTGATTAGTTCAGCTGCCTGACGCACAGCCTCTGTATCTAGTTTTGGATAGGGGACATAAGAGCGTACAAAATCGACCTTCTTGGGTTCCCAGTCAATCTCTTCCACCTGCGCATTACGAGGGAAGTCAAGCACCACAGGACCGGGACGTCCAGTGCGGGCAATATAGAACGCACGGCTCACAGCCCAAGCCACATCCTCTGCATGACGAATCTGATAGCTCCATTTAGAAATTGGCTGTGCCACACCAACCAGGTCAACCTCCTGGAAAGCATCAGTTCCCAGAGCACCGATGGCTACCTGTCCGGCTATGACCACAATGGGTGTAGAGTCCAGCATGGCATCTGCTACACCGGTTAGTGTGTTCGTGGCACCAGGACCGCTGGTAACAAGGGCAACGCCCACCTCACCGCTGACACGGGCATAGCCCTCAGCAGCATGGACAGCACCTTGCTCGTGACGCACCAGAATGTGATCAAAGCATTTTTTCTCACCTCGCGTGTAGTCGAACAGCGCATCGTAAGTGGGCATAATGCTGCCTCCAGGGTAGCCGAAAATAGTCTTTACCCCTTCCGCCTGCAACGCCCTCATCAGCGCCTTCGCTCCTGTTATTCTATCTCTCATCTTTCTTCGTTTTTCTAGTTATACTAGTGAGACTAGTCATACTAGTCAATTATTCTCACGCCTCCCTTGTCGGCGCTGCTCACACTCTGGGCATAGGCACGCAGGGCCTTAGAAACCACACGATTACGCTTCAGCGGCTGCTGGGGACGGGTTGCCAGTTCCTCGTCGCTCAGCTTCACATTGATGCTGCGGCTAGGGATATCAATCACGATGATGTCACCATCCTTAATCTTACCGATATTACCACCATTGGCAGCCTCGGGCGAGATATGTCCAATACTCAGGCCGCTGGTACCACCAGAGAAACGACCATCGGTAATCAGCGCACACTCCTTACCCATGTGCATCGACTTGATATAGCTCGTAGGATAGAGCATTTCCTGCATACCAGGACCACCCTTCGGACCCTCGTGGGTAATCACCACGCAATCGCCCTTCTTGACCTGACCGCCCAGGATGCCCTCGCAGGCATCTTCCTGAGAATCGAAGACCACAGCAGGACCTTCAAAGTGCCAGAGCGACTCATCAACACCTGCGGTCTTCACCACACACCCGTCCTGGGCAATATTGCCAAAGAGAACTGCCAGTCCACCATCCTTGGTGTAGGCATGCTCGAGGTCTCGGATACAACCGTTGGCGCGATCGGTATCGAGTGAAGGCCATTGTTCGCTCTGAGAACCCATCTTCGTAGAGAAGCGGTTACCCGGAGCAGAATAATAAATACTAGTCAAACCAGTCTGACTAGTAGAACTAGTAATATCGTATTCCTTCATGGCCTCGGCCAGCGTCATACCATCTACGCGCGGAGCCGTTCCGTCAATCAGGCCGCCCTTATTCAATTCATTGAGGATGCCAAGGATACCTCCAGCACGACCACACTCCTGAACACTATACTTCTGCGTATTCGGCGCGAGTTTACAGAGACAAGGTACCTTGCGGCTCAAAGCGTCGATATCCTTCATCGTAAAGTCTGCCCCAGCCTCTTGCGCCACAGCCAACAGATGGAGCACGGTATTGGTACTTCCACCCATCGCAATATCGAGAGACATAGCATTCATGAAAGCCTTGCGAGTGGCGATATTGCGAGGCAATACGCTCTCGTCGCCATCCTCATAGTATGCAAAGGCATTCTTCACCACCTGACGGGCAGCAGCCTTAAAGAGTTCCACACGATTAGTATGCGTAGCCAAAATTGTACCGTTACCAGGCAGCGACAATCCGATGGCCTCCGTCAGCGAGTTCATCGAGTTGGCAGTAAACATACCTGAGCACGAACCGCATCCTGGACAAGCACAGCCTTCGAGTTCTTTCATCTCTTCATCAGAAACTGAAGGATCTGCGCCCTTGACCATAGCCGTAATCAGGTCAGCATTCTCACCACGCCATCGGCCGGCCTCCATCGGTCCACCGCTACAGAACACCGTTGGGATGTTCAGTCGCATCGAAGCCATCAACATACCTGGAGTCACCTTATCGCAATTCGAGATGCAAATCATGGCGTCGGCCTTATGGGCATTCACCATATATTCCACCGAGTCGGCGATGATGTCGCGCGAAGGCAATGAATACAGCATGCCATCATGCCCCATCGCAATACCGTCATCGATGGCAATGGTATTGAATTCTGCGGCATAACAGCCCATCTTTTCGATTTCCTCACGGACTATCTGACCTATTTCATGAAGGTGGGTATGTCCGGGGACAAACTGCGTAAACGAATTGACAACGGCAATAATGGGCTTGCCAAACTGTTCGTGTTTCATACCCGTGGCCACCCAGAGTGCTCTGGCTCCGGCCATACGTCTTCCCTCTGTGCATACCGCACTACGCAATGGATGTTTCATCTCAATAATCTCTGTAAATGTCTAATTTAGCTTGCAAAATTAAGCATTTTCTGCCTAATCACCAACAAAAAAGCGGAAATTCTTCGTTTCCGCTTACTTGCTGTCATGTATTTCATTTCTGTGACGCCTCTGTAAAGGCTTCCATGATCACGGTAGGCTGGTTGTTCTGAAAGGCTCCCAACTTATAGAACCTATCCGTTTCCGGTGCCCAATAAAACACACCTTGGCAATGTCCGCCCACATGGTTTTTAGCCATATCAATGATGGCAGCAATGATTTCCTTGCCCTCAACAGGTTTACTGGCTTCAACGCCCGTCTCAACCACCAGCATAGGCTTATGGTATTTTATCCATAGGCGGTTGATGTTTGCCGTTGCCTTTTCCACGGTCTCCTGCCACGACTGAGTATGGTTTCCTTTTATATCCCAGTAGGGATAGACGCTCAGTCCTATCATGTCGTAACGGGCCTTGTACTTCTCCAGCCCGTCGAAAATGAAATCGTAACGATAAGGGTCGAAAGCTCCGTCCAAATGGACGATAACCTCTGCACGTGGAAACACCTCCTTGACAGCTCCATAGCCAGCATCCGTCAAACCTGCATATTGATCCATATGCTCCTGCGCACGTCCCATGGGCCAAAGGAATCCGTTGGTAGTCTCGTTGCCCACCTGTACCCAGCGCACATCTACCCCAGCCTCTTTAATAGCTCGCAGCACGTCGCGGGTATGGTCTGCCAACGCATGTTTCATCTGCAGGTATTCCATCTCCTTCCATGCAGCAGGGATATTCTGCTGTCCTGGATCAGCCCACCAGTCGCTATAGTGGAAATCTATCATGACAGCCATTCCCCACTTCTTGGCTCGAAGCGCCATCTTCACCACATCATCCTTGTTACACAGTCCGGCCTTGGGATTGACCCAAACACGCAAACGAACGGCATTGAGTCCCAATTCGTGCATCAGTTCCGTGCACTCACGAGGCTCCCCTTTGGTATTGCTCAACTGTACCCCGCGAGCCTCAAGATCCGTAGTGCCACTAATGTCTGCCCCCAACCAGAAAGTTGATTCTTCTGCCTTTTTAGTTTCAATAGTCAACACGGCCGGTTTAAACCTGCCCTTTTGGTCTTTTACCGTTAGCGTCACTTTTCCTGCCTTTGTCGTTGGACGCAGAATAACCACCAGTTCGCCATTAAACAACTTCATTCTGGGTTGCTTGAATGATTCCAGCGATGTCGCATCACCATTGCAAGCCGCCTCGAAGCTGGCCTCACCAGTCACGCTGAACGTCAGCTGTTCCTGACATGTGGGAACAGGTACACCGTTTTTATCCTTTACCGAAACACGGACGTAGATCAAGTCCTCACCATCGGCCTTGTGTTCGCAAGTCTCGGCCTGAGCCACCAATTGTACAGCCTTACCGGCCGTCTGGCGCACATCCTCGCCAATCCGGTTGCCTTGCTCGTCGTAGGCCACCACTCGGATTTCACCAGGCTCATACTTCACGTTATTCCAACGAAGGCGATAACGGTCCAAGCGTTCATTAGGATTTTTACGAATACGCCCCTGCGACTTACCATTGACGAAGAGTTCGCCCTCTACCCCATCAGTATAGCAGTAGACTGGTGTTACCTTTCCTTTACGGTCTGGCCACGTCCAATGCGGCAACAAATGAACGGTATGTTCCTGCTTGTTCCACCTGCTCTTATAAAGATAATAACGGTCCTTAGGCAGTCCGGCTAAGTCGCAGATTCCGAAATAGCTGCTACGCGAAGGCCAGTATTCATCGTAAGGTGTCGGCTCGCCCAGATAGTCGTAGCCCGTCCACACAAACTCGCCAATTACCCAATCATAATCATCCTGCCAGACCCAGTCGTCGTCAGGCAAATTGCTCCACGAACAATACTCTGTATCATAGCTCGAGCACTGTCCGTCAGCCTTCTGTATTGCTGTAGGGTCATAGGTTGGAGCCCATGAGGCATACTGCGAATTATCGGTAACCTCAACAGGAAACTTATATACACCACGACTGCTCACCGTCGAGGCTGTCTCGGACCCCAACAGGAAGCCTTGTGGCAGTTGCTTAATATTGTTGGCATATTTATGCACACGATAGTTAAATCCCGGCACCTCCATAGCCTGTGCAAAGCCACTTGCCAACGACTCTTCAGCTCGGTCCATGCCCTGAGTGACAGGACGTGAGGGATCGAGAGAATGACACAAGCCTTGCAGTTGAATACTTATCTGCCGTCCTTCTTCGCTTTCCTGTTCCGGAATCTCGTTGCCAATCGACCACATCACAATGCTGGGGTGGTTACGGTGATTCAAAATAAGGTTTGTCATATCTTTCACGGCCCATTCCTTAAAGAAACGGGCATAGCCGTTCTTACACTTCGGATAAATCCACATATCGAACGACTCGGCCATTACCATCATACCCAGCGAGTCACAAATGTCCATCTGCCACGTGGAAGGCATATTGTGACTGGTGCGAATGGCGTCACAGCCCATCTGCTTCAGCATATTAATCTGACGAATCAAGGCCGTCTTATTGATGGCAGCGCCAAGCGGTCCTAAGTCATGATGCAGACAGACTCCCTTTAGTTTACGCGTCTGACCATTCAGCTGGAAACCGTGCTCACGGGAAACGCGAACGGTACGGATACCAGTCTTTATCTCCTTCGTATCCAGTATTTCGTGATAATCTGTAAACACCTGCATTTTCAACTTATACAAATAAGGCGTCTCTGGCGACCACAACTGAGCGTTATTGATGATAAACCTGCCATAAATCTTACCGTCGTTTTCAATGCGTATATCACCACTGGTAGTTGTTTTGCCGTCAGGTCCTATCAATATCATCATGGCCGTGCCTTTGACGGGATGCACGACCTTGGCCTCTGCCTCGACAAGAGCTGTGCCGTTCTTGATTTCCACCGTACGGACAAAGATGCTCCAGTCGTCGATGTATGTCTTCTGCTTCAGCACCAGCGTCACAGGACGATAGAGTCCAGCACCAGGATACCAGCGCGAGCTTTCCTCGACATTCTGCAGATGGACGTTGATATCCAATTTCCCTGCCTTCAAAAAGCGCGACACATCCACGCGGAAGGCATTATACCCGTAGGCCCAATAGCCCGTCTCTTCGCCATTGACAGTGACACGAGGCTCCGACATAGCACCGTCGAACACCAGCTCAGCTACATCATAGCCCGCAGGGACATCCACACTTGTGCGATACCAGCCTTCACCAATCCAAGGCAGGGCTCCGCTGCGCCCGCTCTTCTCGGTGGCTTCCGTCTCGCCATTTTGCTCGATAGCTACTCGCTGCAGGTCCCATTTCTTGTCGAAAGGCCCCGCTATTGCCCAGTCATGGGGAATATCCACTTGAGTCCACGTTGTTTTGTCGCGAGAGAATTCCCACGTCTTCAGGTTCACCTCACGTCGCGTCTGTGCGGTTGCCAACTGGCACAAAACCAGCAATACCACCAATACTTTTAGCCTTGTCATAGTCATCTTGTTAGTAATTTGGTGACAAAGTTACAAAATAGTAAGCATAACACCAAACAATAACAAAAAAATTCCCGTAGAAATCAATCTACGGGAACTTTCTTATCTGATGTTTCAATGATTACTTAGTAGTATCGATAAACATAGCAACGCGGTTGAAGTCGAGCTCGTCAGACAGTTTGTCAGTTGCGCCCAGACCCTCAGTAGTGATGCGAGAAGCGGCAATCTTATACTTGTTGATCAGCGCATTCTTCACAACCTCAGCACGCTGTACAGACAGTTTCTGGTTCAAATCAGCAGGACCTTCGGGAGATGCATAACCCAGAACCTTCACATTAGCCTCGGGATGATTCTTCATGTACTTAGCAATCATCTCGATGCTTGCATACTGTGCAGGATCGATGACGCTCTTGCCCTGACGGAAGATAACGATGGGCTGCAGAGTCTCAACCTTCTTCTCCTCAACAACAACGGGACGAGCCTCGCAAGCAGCAAGCTTAGCCTTCAGGTCTGCAATTGTCTGAGCATCAGCGGCAATCTTACCGTCCTTAGCGTTCACATCATTACGGAGCTCGTTGATCTTAGCGTTCAAAGCATCAATCTCACTCTGGTCGCGGAGCTGAGCATTAGCGAAGTTGTGAGTACCGTTAGAAGTACCGAACTTGTAGTTCAAACCAGCCTTGACAGAGAAAACCGAACGATTGAGGTTATACTGGAAAGGTACACCTACGTCCTGTCCATCATACCAATCATGGAGACAATAAGTCAGAGCAGGCTCAATGTAAAGCTGCCAAGCCTTAGCTGCACCCAGATTGAAGGCGAAGTCAAGAGCAACCTTTGAATTCAGGCCGTTAGTTCTGGGCAGGTGGTTGAAGTCATGCTCCCAACCAAAACCGCCGAGGGCAATCAGTTCGAAAGCACGGGGCTCGCCAGGATAACCGGCGAACAGGTTGCTCAGGTTGAAAGTACCCATCAGGTTTACATCAATAGCTTCAACAAAAGTCTTGCTACCATCAAAGAACTTGTCGTTACTCATGAAATACATGTCAGCATCAGCAGCCAGACCGAATACAGTAGTCAGGTTCTTGCCGAGACGAAGACCAACGGTTGGAGCCAAAGACTTGAACATGCCGTCATCAGCGCCACTGAAGCTCTCCTTTACACGAGTGGTAACTCCAGCGTTAACGCCAAAGTACCAGTTGTCACCAGCCTTGTTTGCAGTAATTGCAGTGTTGCTCTGTGCACTCACTGAAGCTGCCATCATAGCGGCAGCAAATAACATAAATAACTTTTTCATTGTGTTATCAACTTAATAAGTTTATAAATAAAAGAAACTCTTTTTCAATCATTAATAATTTGAATTCGGCTGCAAAATAAGTAAAAATATCAATATGTTCCAAAAAAAAACGACAAAAAGTGCAAAAATACGTATATTTTTTGAGCAAAATCGGTGTTTTATAGTAAAAAAACGCTAAATTTGCATCATCAATGAAAAAAATCATACTGATAACTGGCGGCCAGCGCTCTGGCAAGAGTGAGTATGCGGAACGTTTGGCTTTGAGTCTCAGCGACAACCCCGTTTATCTGGCTACGGCTCATGTTTGGGACGAGGAATTTCGTCAGCGTGTAGTCCTTCACCAGGAACGTCGTGGTCCGCAATGGACGAACATCGAGGAGGAACGTCTGCTGAGCCGCCACCAGCTGTCAGGTCGCGTGATACTCATCGACTGCCTCACGCTATGGCTGACGAACCTGTGGTATGCGGAAAAGCCAGAAAGCGCAGATCATGGGGACGGTTCTGATAATCCAATTTCCCGCGGAAATGGTATCACGCAGAACCGTCCCCATGATCCACGCACCCTTGAGACTGCAAAAGCAGAATTCGACCGCTTTACCTCACAGGATGCCACCTTCATCTTTGTCACCAACGAGATAGGCTGTGGCGGAGTGAGTGCCAACGCCGTCCAGCGCAGATTCACCGACCTCATGGGCTGGATGAACCAATATGTAGCCTCCCAAGCCGACGAAGTAATCCTGATGGTGAGCGGAATTCCAGTAAAAATCAAATAAGCCATGCAAGTATCTATCGACACCACCAAATGGTATGACCGCATCTGGGCGTCCTTTATATTCTTCACCCGACTGCCCTTCTGGCGACTGCACCAGCCACCAAAGGAGGCTTACCAGACCGTTGTCGAACACTGGCCGCTCGTGGGATGGCTCACGGGGGCTGTCATGGGGGCCGTCATCTATTTCGGCTGCTACCTGTTTTCCTACGAGATTGCCATCCTGCTGGCTATACTGACACGCCTGCTGATGACTGGTGCCCTGCACGAAGACGGGCTGGCCGACTTCATGGATGGCTTCGGCGGAGGGGGCAAGGACCGCCAGCGCATCCTCGACATCATGAAGGACTCCCACATTGGCACCTATGGCGTCATTGGCCTCATCGTCTACTTCCTGCTCTTGTTCTTTGCTCTCCACACATTGTCGCCTTTACATGCAGCGCTTACCATTGCGATGGCCGACCCCTATGCCAAGATGCTTTCCGCACAGCTCATCCAGATGATGCCCTATGCCCGCAACGAAGAGACGGCAAAAAACAAGGTTGTCTATCGTAAATTCAACATGGGCGCAGGCATCAGCCTGGCCATTCAGGGACTGCTCCCCGTGGCAGTTTACATATATATAATGTACGCGAGCATCGACTGGCAATGGCTGTTGTTCGCTCCTGCCATCGTCATGTATTTCCTCTACATGCTCATCTGGAACCGCCTCAGAGGCTACACGGGCGACTGCTGCGGGGCACTTTGTCTCATCATCGAACTCACCACACTCCTGGTCGTATCAATGAACGGATTATTCTAATTCCGCTGGCGTTTTGCAAAGTAGACCTTGCATTATGGGACGCAGTTCGTAAAAAAGACTTAAATTTTCTCTTCACGCTCATTGCTTTTCATTGAAAAGTAGTACCTTTGCGGCGCAAACGCCGCGATATGGCTGTTGCGCTTATAAACGAAGTTTTTCACATTATTAATTATAATACAATTATGACAATCAACGAATTCAACTTTGCCGGTAAGAAGGCAATCGTGCGCGTTGACTTCAACGTGCCCCTCGATGAGAATGGTAAGATTACTGACGACACCCGCATCCGCGGTGCCCTGCCCACACTGAAGAAGATTCTGGCTGACGGTGGTGCTGTCATCATCATGTCGCACATGGGTAAGCCCAAAGGTAAGGTAGACGCTAAGAAGTCTCTGGGTCAGATCCGTGAGGCTGTAGAGAAGGCTCTGGGTGTTCCCGTTGCTTTCGCTCCCGACTGCGCTAAGGCTGCTGATGCTGCTAAGGCTCTGAAGATGGGTGAGGCTCTGCTGCTCGAGAACCTGCGTTTCTATCCTGAGGAAGAGGGCAAGCCCGTTGGCATCGATAAGGAAGATCCTGCTTACGACGATGCTAAGAAGGCTATGAAGGCCAGCCAGAAGGAGTTTGCCAAGACACTCGCTTCTTACGCTGACTGCTACGTCATGGATGCCTTCGGTACCGCTCACCGCAAGCACGCTTCTACCGCTGTTATCGCCGACTACTTCGACGCTGACAACAAGATGCTGGGTCTGCTGATGGAGAAGGAGGTTCAGGCTGTCGACGCCGTTCTCTCTAACATCAAGCGTCCTTTCGTGGCCATCATGGGTGGTTCTAAGGTATCTTCTAAGATTGGTATCATCGAGAACCTGCTCGGTAAGGTTGATAAGCTCATCCTCTGCGGTGGTATGACCTAC
>CACWWZ010000036.1 GCA_902764705.1 uncultured Prevotellaceae bacterium
CTCCCTTTCTACACAGGCTTTCTACGTCATCTACGACACCAAAACAAGTTGTTTTGGTGGGAAAGAAACGGCACTTTACGATGAAAGAAAGGCCTTCTACGATACCAAAACAAGTTGTTTTGGTGTCGGAAGCAATATCGCCTTCATTACAACCAGGGAGGAAAAGGGGAAAAGCCCCGTAGTTACAGGGAACAAGACGGCATGTCGCAGGGAGCGAGACGGCATGTTGCTAATTTGCCCCGCCCGTGGCAAATTGTTGCGACGGGCGGGGCAATATCTTGTGGCGTGCGTCCTATGCGTTAACGTCGTTCCAGTCGTCCCAGTCGAAACAAGGGGCGCCGAGGGGTTCGTCACCGCTGACACACAGTATCTGGGTCATCTTGATATCGTATGCCCGCATCTGGGGTTTTATATATTGCTTTTTCATTTTACAACCTCCTTTCTTCCGTTGTGGATATACACGCCCTTCGTGGTGGGCTGGCCATTGAGGCGACGACCATTGATGCCGTACCATGCATCGCTGTCGAAGCGGACTTCGCCAGTATGGGTATCGAGTGTTCCGATGGCTGTTATGGTTCCGTCGGCAGCAATCAGGCGAACCGTCATCTGACTTGGCATCTCAGATGCAGGCATTCTGCTTGGAGCTAATGAACTACAGTTAGCCGCATCGAGATAAGCTCGGAATGGCAGGATATAGCTGTTGGCGCCACCCTTCACACGGAAGAATGTTCCCGGGCTGACGTTCGTAGCATTCGTGGCTGCGAAGCCGTAGATGGTCTGTGGATCGGTCAGCCAGTCGATGCGAGTGTAGGTGCCCTTGAATGTCCAGCCTTCCGTATCAGACACCTCGCCAGCAGTGCTGGAAGCTGTCGCCTCGCCATAGAACAGTACAGGGCCTGTAGCGGCGGGCACGAAGAGGTATGGCGTGTTGGCTGTCAGGGCTCCGCTCACCAGATTACTTGTGGGTGTCTCCTGCATGATGACTTCCCAGTCAGCTCCCGACTTATCCACACCTGCGAACGTGTAGAACTTGCCAGCTTCAGCGGCCTGTGTAGCGTCAATACTGAACGGCAGGCAGACCGTCGAAGCCACATCCTTGGTGAATTCACGACAGAAGACTACTTTGTCGTTTTCGTTCAGCGTAGGCATCGTGGTCTGCGTCTCGCTCAGGACTATAGCACCCAGGTCGCCTACGAACTTTACGTTGACATTGGTATAATCTGGGTCATCATCTTTGCTCCATTTTGTCTTGAATGTGTTAAGTTTGTCAGGTAATACGTGGCACTCCGTTGGGTAATTAGGATTAGTGTCTTCCGTTATAAAATCATCACATCCTTCTTCTTCTCATGTCAGATTATCAGGATCTGCATAGCAATACACATCTGTTATGCCGGTACAATTCAAGAAGGCATCAGCACCGATGTTTGTTACGCTGGCGGGGATGGTGACAGAAGTTAAGCTGGTACAAATAGAGAATGCTTTCTCGCCGATGGTTTTCACATTGGTTCCAAAGGTTACGGTCGTCAAAGAACTTCCCCAAAAAGCTTCATCGCTAATGTTCTCCATGTTAATACTTAATGTCTTTAAGGGACAATCAGAGAACGCACAATCACCGATGGTCTCCACACCATTGCCAATGGTTAGAGTTTCTAAGGCAATACAGCCCTTGAATATATTAAGCATTGATAATCAACGACTTACGCATTAAACGGTAGAGAGGTGGATTTAGGGTTGGACAATGTCAGAAATAAGGAGGCAAAATTAACGTATTTAACCTTTGTTTGGGATTCATTGGTTCGTCTGTGGATATTACTATGATTTCCTCAGGATCTACACCCTGATATAATCAGCTTGATTTTCATTCCATTGAATTAAAGCCCTTCCTATCGAAGACATCATCTGATTAACTTCTTCAAGTGAGTCTGGTGGGCACTCCAATCCATTAGGCTCATAGTTTGATTTTGCATGAACGATGCTATTTCTTGTTGAATACAGAATATGAGCTACTTGCTTTTTCAGACTCATCTGCTGTTCGTTAGGAAGTGCTATTGATTCTATTTTCACTTTCTCTTCAATCCCAAGTTGATGTTTCACCGTTTTTTGAAGGGTTTGGGGCAGATGATAGAAATCGGGAACAACATCTATACATGTCTGAATAACAGAAATGGCCAGAAAATCGTCTTTCTGATTATCCCTATACCCTTTCACTATGTCAAGAAGGGTATCCATATAGTGTGCTGTGCATCCCGGATCTGAGAACTTAAAAACCATAGGCTCCATATTCATCTACATAGGCATATTTCATAATCAAATACATTTAAAAATTATCACCGCAAATATACAAATTCTTCTCCAATATTCCACCCCTCTCACCAAAAATCTTCGTTTTATTCTTCAAACCCATTGCAAATAAACCAAGAAAAGCCAGCCAACGGCTGACTTTTCCCCTATTCTATTCATACTGGTTCTTGCGTCTATATTGTTCCGATAACGGCAGCAGTTCTTTAAACATCCCAACCTTGGCTCTTTCAACTGACTAGCATTCATCCTCTTCCTATTCGCCTTAACCCAGTTCAGCATATCATGTTCCTCAATCCTATGCCGCGACGGATTCCGATGATAGCCCTTGATAAAAACCATCACCTCCTGATACCGTATATTCCACCTTTCGTCTTGTGTCATCTCTTCTTTTCAATTATCGGATCCAGCACTTTCTACATTCTCAAACGCTTCTACTAAAGGATTCAAAAAAGAAACTGAAACAGCAGTATCCACTTTTGTCAATGTTGGGAACAGACAATTCTCCTTTCTATCCAACAACGCCTCGCTAGAAATACAATAATTTGCCGCTCCTTCCTTCGTCACCATATTAAAAGAGAGCAAATCTGTATGTTCACCTTGCGACCTGTATGCATAGTCCTGATTGTATGCCTCAGGATCGTTATACAATAACATTTCGCACACATGGAATACTGCTACAATAGGAGCACCATTTCTAATTTCACGTGCTATCTCGTTAATCTTTCTATAAGTAGTGGTCTTAATAGACGCATCATACGAGACTATCGCCACAGTACCATCATTTTTCAAAGTCATTATAGTAGGCATCAGCTTCTTCTGCATAGTAAAAGTAGCGATATGCATTAATTCAAATGCCCGAAACGTTTCTTCCACATAATTACCCTCATTTTTTATTCCAACCATGTTACAGAGAACCTTATATGAGGATTCAGGATTATATGGCATTATCATTTCACATCTCGTTCCTTTCTCAAAAACATGGTCTTTGCGATAAAACACATAATCGTCGATAAACCAAAAATCCTTAGGCGCCCTATGGAAATGAAGGTCATTGATTTTCTCTAGTACTGTTTCTCTTGTTTTAGAAACTTCCCCGTCAATTGTCTGGTTCAGTTCTTCAAGCATTGCCATAATTGCATCAATACCATGATCTATCGTTCCAAAAAGGTTTCTTTCGGAGCCTATCTCTCTATACACGAACTCCACTGAGAAAAACACCTCAATAGAAGGTATACCCTCTATAACTCTTTTTACCATCTCAATGATAGACGAGTAATCCTCCTCATCCTCTATAGTATATGGGTCCGTAGGAAATACACCAGCCCCATTTGGCAGATAAAGAGTCAAAACAAACGATTTCTCGAGGTTAAAAGGGTTTTCTTTCGTTACTTGGTTCCTCTTATCTACGAGCCAGGAACAATCATCATTCTTTAAGTATTTATCCCTCAGAACATAATACTCCGAGATATACTCTGTATGTGCAAGCGACTTCTGAAGCACAAAAGTCACATTGCGAAATTCCGACAAGAAGGAATCTATACAAGCTATATTTTCAAATAAATCCTGCCCTTTGCTGAATCTTTCAAGACTCTGAAGGGCTGCATACAGTTTCTGATATGCTGGTAATAGTAAATCTCCCATTTCTTCTTTTTTCATCACACCTCAGCCTTTACCAGTTCTCCATTATCCCATTTCATTGGGATATTGTCCTTGATGTACTCAAATCTTCCATCCATTACCACCGCTCCTATAGCAGGGCGCAAACTCATCTTGATATCCTCCAGTCGCAAATCCGTAGAGGACACAGCCTCACACTTCTCCACATCGAACACCGTCAAATTATATCCACCTCTATGCAAAGAGCTACTATATCTTATCCATCATAACCAAGATGTCTTATATACTCAGCAATAATTTGCGATGCAATATAGTCATCTGGATTATTTGTCGATGAAGAGAATGCTGTTTGTATAAAGTACATCAACCATTCATCCACACTATTATCCTTGGTTGCATCTATATCAATTCCAACCGCAATGTTTGCAATTATCAATTGCTCTTTAACCTCTATTCCTGCCACATTGACAGCATTATGCAATAACGGTCGAACCTCAAAGACTGCGGTTGTCGGACTCTCAGCAATATACAGATAACGGATGAATTTCGGATTAGAACGTCCATCTCTTATCAAATCCGGATTTGGCGGCACGTATGAGCCCTCTTTTGATAGCCCTCTGAACTTATTATTCTTATTATGATAGCTATTCCGTTCTTCCTCAGTACAGTCCTGTCGGAAACATTTTGCAATCATATGCCCCGATAGGGCATTATCATCAATAATTCTGGCTCTATAATAGATTTTGCCTGCATTTACAGTCAATTTGCATTGTTCTGCAAAAACCGCAAGTTTGTCAAGAACAGGATGAGAAGGGAAAAATCTATGGTGATACTTCACTTCATCATGAAATGAGTACCACAACTCCCTTGCTTTATCGTAATTCGCAGCTTCCATTACCAAATCTATTATTTTTGCAGGCACTACAACCGGCACTAAAACTTCAACTGTATTTTATTCGGCCTCACCTTTATCACTTCAGCCTCATCAAGCAACTCCGACCTAATGTCATTCGGCATCAAGCCCGTAATATCCGACAGCTCCTCTTCCGAATAATTCAACTCCGTCACATGTAGGTCATACATCTTCTTAACTATTTTCGGAGTGTCAATAGGCACTTGTACGGTCTCTTTTTTCCTTTCTCCATTCCTGCCAAGCGTTACATACAGATATCTGGCCGTCTCTTCAGGAATACAATTTAGTTCCTTTGCCCTATAGATGATAGCGGCCTTCGACACCTTCCAGTAATACTTCTTCATGCCTAGGTCTTTATACTTCAAGTTAAAGAGGTCTTCCTTACACTGACTGGCTGGCATCAGAAACTCCCCTGCAAATTGGTTCGCCTCGATTTCCTTTTGGTCCTCCCGTTTTTCAAGATCTTCCGAACGCAAATGCATAACCAGATGTCCTAGCTCATGAGCAAGATTAAAACGCTTTCTGTCGTTTGGCGTATTACGATTAATCCAAATCACAGGAGCCTGATTTGTGGTAAACATCGTCAACCCGTCGAACTTATCCATGCCGTCAAGATCCAGATACATCACTATGACACCGTTTTTCTCAAGCAATGAAACAATGTTATCAATCGGTCCCGCTGGTACTCCCAAGTATGTCCTGATTTTATAAGCGATTTCTTGAGGGGTATTGTCCCCCGAAGGTTCAACAGCTGGTATTCTCAATTCTGGAATATCTATCGATTCCATCATTTCGTCAATGCTCTTGCTCAGTATACTGATTTTACTCTCAAGAACAGACAGGTTCTTAACCGTCATCGATGCCCTTTTTCTAAAAAATAGGCTCGACTCACCTCCCCGCCGGATATCTCTCTCAAAAAGAGATGTCGGATAATTCAATGCTTGGGCTATTTTCGCAACTGCATCCGGAGTAACCTCAATACCACCCTTCTCAAACCTAGATAGCGTAGCCTGTGTCACACCGATTAGCTTAGACAAATCACTCTGAGAAAGCCCGCGGCTTTCCCTTGCAATCCTAATACTACTACCGTAAATCATATTGCAGCCTTTTCTTTACCTCTTTGCTTGCCTGGCTTAACAGCAACAACTGGCTCTTCTGTTGCAGGAACTGTCATAGATGCAATTTGGTTATTGGCTGCCATATCGCCAAGGTCTATCGGTGCCCATAGATGTTGATCACCTTCCATATATGATAATGTAACCTGCGAGATATGCTCTATCTGATTCAGTTGATAACCAAGTATGAGCACAGGCATCACATCCTCGCCTTCTGCTTTCTGATTAATTCTCTTTACCGACGATTTTGTATCGTTTACCCATGGCAACCCTCTCTCATCAAGTTTCTTAACCCACACTTTATAAGAGCCAATCTCAATAATGGTATTCCTCTTGCTGGGCTTTGTCAGTCTGATGCCCTCGATTTCCGAAAGCTTCTCAATGATTAATCCATGCAAGGTACTCGATGGGAAAGTACTTTCTTGACGAGCTACAGGATGGTTCTCAGCAAATTCCAAATAGTTATCACCTGCCTCAATGATTTTCGTTACCAAACTGCTCGCCATAGGCGTAAATGCAGTCAGCACCTCATCACGAACGGCATTCTGACGAGGATTCATCTCCTCGTCGCTGAACAAGAATCTATCCAGATTCCTTAAGTTCATAATATTATTCCTTGTCATAATCATAAAAATTTTGCTGCAAAGATACAATATTATTTTTAATTACGCATAAAATTCTATGAAAAATGTGCATAATATTTTAAAAATTATGTGTTGTTCACATAGTAAAAAACGTTTTCCCTGCGAAAAACGTCATTTTTATCAATTTCTAATTCACACTATGGCCTTACATTCCCTTCATTTCTCCTCCCTCACCATTCACTCCTTCGTCAAATACTCACAGATATGCGATTTGAACGCCATATAGCCATCATTATCCAGATCCAGCTTCGCCTCCTTGTATTTGGCGAACAACTCACCGTATCTCGCAACACCTTCATTATATACATCCTCCAGATAATTAAACAAGCTATTAAAATCCTCAAATCTTGTTCCGTCACAGTCAACATACATTTCTTTATGCATGCCCATTTGCAATTCTCTTCCAATCATATATGAGGGTAAATATCTCTTGAGAAGCTGTTCATTTAAAGCCTTGTCCTCATCGCTCAATATTTCCACAGGGACATCCAACATATCTGTATATGTAGCAAGTGGCGATGCTATTCTCATAACCTCATCAAAACGGTTCTTCACCCATTTCACTGCAATCATATCAATAAAGCCTTGCCAGTCTTTCAGCAACACATTTGAACAATACGCTGCCTCGATGGCACCTTTCTGGTAGCCAGTCTTCGATATAAAGATACCAAGCATTGACCCTGAGTCATGCACCACAGTTCTAAAGGCATGTATTTTTTCTTGTGGCACTGGTGTTTCCCAATATTTGCACTCACAGATAAATTGCTTTAATAGCTCATCATCCGAGGTGGCAAAAACATCCACTTCGACCTTACCTCTTACCATTTCAATGGTTTTGGTCGTTTCTGCATGATAACCCGCCTGATTAAGATACTTACATACCTTATCCTGCAAATCTTGCCAACTCTCAGGAACCTCATTCGTAATCCTCATACCAAAACTACAATTCAACGTCTGTTATTTCTGCGTCTTGCGATAAAACTTTTCCTACTTTTGCTGTGGTTCTGAACGTTAAAGCCGTAGTAACTTCCACCGTTCCTTCTACCCAATAATAATGGTCATTCCAGTTATCATCAAGGATGGCAGGTTGCTTGTCATCATCTATCAAATAATAATCCGCAGCATATACAAAATAGTCCATTTCAACTAGGACTATCGTCTTTGCCTCTATAAGCACAGTTTGATCTGCCAGTCTCCTAACCTCTATTTCTTTGATTTTGGGTTCGTTCACATATCTGATAGTCGGGTCTTCGCAGTATCCAGAAAGGTGAACATAATTTCCCGAGTCAAAATCTGATTCCAGTAGATTCTCCTCCATAAAGTCCTCATTCAGGATCTTGGATGCTTCTTCCGCGATGTCAAATCGATTATATTTTCCCGTTTTCAGCAAGGCGTTTTTAATGCCGTTAAGTTCTTCCAACTCCGCATCAATTTTCTTCTTAAAAAATTCATCTATGTCAGATATTAATTCAACGCAGTTTTCAAGATAGCCTGCCTCTTTCAGCTCTGATACCAAATCAGGATGAAGTGTATTTATTGAAATTGCGAAATCTTTTGTATTTGCACATAAGAACTCAATTTGTGGGTCTTCAATCAAGGCCGTTGGTCTGACACAGATAGACTTTATTGATTCCCAAATCATGGCATCACATAAACCTATCGTTTCTTCCTTCACCTCTCTGAAAGGCTTTTTCAAGAGCAAGTCTTTTGATACCAACCTTTTTGCATCCACACTGGGATATGGTATTATATGAATCCCAAGTTCATGTAGTCGGCTCTGGAGAACAGGTTTGTAATCATCCACACTTTTGTTAATGAATATATCTTTTTCAAAAGAGCTCTTTGTACCAGTCCTTACTTCATCTATCATCTTTACGACGGCAGAATAACCAGACATGTTTTGCAGGAGTTTCTTTCTATATTGATTAACCATCTCGTCACAAACCACCTCTGGTATTAACACTTCATAGCCCAATGATGGTGCAGCACTACACAACTTTGTTATTCTTGGTCCATGCAACAAAAAATCGCCATGGATAACATTAGTATCAAGGACTAGTTTCATAGATCAGCGACAATAATTAAACGCCATAAAACTAACATATTTCGGCATTCTCATTATGCAATATAATAATTATACGCCGCGGCCTCAAACAGTCCATAATGTTCTTCCTTCGCCAGTTCATTTGGCAAAACATCATAGAACAGGGCATACTCTTCAGCTATTGTTTTATGCCTTCCCCCACAAGCGGCATAATAGTAGAACATCAGATAGCGTTCATTGTCCGACAGTGTATTCCTCAGCATCACAGCATACTGATAGCGTTCTTCATTCTCTATCAAATCACTACTGTCAACATAACTCAAAATCCCATCAAAGAAATGGAAATAGTGATTAAACACCTCAAAGTCACTATAGCCAAACAACCTATCAACGGTTTTCGTCTCTAAGTAGCCTTTGATACCACGCGAACCGTCAAAGTTATCTTTTTCCAAATAGAACTTCTTGAATACTTCCCTTCCTTTAGCAGCGAAATAGTCTGCCCCGTCAGGGCTTTCATATTCAAGGTTATCCGTGATATGTTGATGCAACGACATCAGGTTAAAGAACGTATTTTCAAACCGTTGCCGTTTCATGGTCTTATTCTGCTCCACAAACTCCTTTCGTGTTTGTTCCAGTTCGTCACGCTGTAGTGCAAGTTCTCGTCTTTGCAATATCAAGGTAATTATCAATCCCGCAAAAGCCAGTCCTGAGAAAAGGGCATTCACCGCCCCAAACATATCTCCGAAAATGCCTTGCTTCGTCTCTGGCATAAACAGTACGAAGAAAGTCAACGCCCAAATCACAACAACTCCAATTGCACATCCCCATGCAATATTGATAATCTTCCTGGTATCGTCTTGTTTATTTGTTTCGTTTGCCATTATTCAACGTTTAATCTTTCCTTGATTTTTAACAACAATGGTTCATAGGAACGCTCTTTAAGAGATTCAAAGGAGTAAGAGTTAATATCATCTGTCACCTCAGCTAGTTTCTGTAACTGATGGATATACTCTTCAATGAGTCTGATCTTTTTCTCCAATGGTAATATCACTGTCTTATCCTCAGAATTAATTTGCTTAATGACAAACGTGGTATCGTTTTTCTTCTTTTCCCAGTAATTGGCTAATTCCTTGTATTTATTCTCTTCTCGAACTGTCTCGTCAATCACTATAGGAAATACCCTCTTCATATAATCGGGATGATTCAACACGCCAGCCAATTCATAAACGCAATTGAACGATTTCAAGTAAGCTTCTGAAAACATCACTACCACAAAAGCTCCTTCTCTTATCTCATCCATAAACGCTGTAATGCTGTCGCCATACCGACAATCCTCCTTATCCCTTCTGTAATATATCTGCTTTCGTTTAAACAAATCGCACAAATTATCAGCGGCATCCATTGACTCACCCTTCCATTTGTACGAAATATAAACCGTCGGTTGTTTTTCACCTTTCTTTATGGCCTCATAATATGGCAAGTACATAGGATCTAGTTTTCTATATAACTGAAGATAAACCGAATGCTTTCCTTTATACCATTCGCCATCTCCACACACCCACAGCCTACATTGCTTACATTTTGAAAGGAACGAATGAAGTCTTAAAACATCTGCCTGTGAAATATTGGCAAAATGTTCATAGAAATTGGATAGTACTAACAGTATCTTCGATTCCTCGCCAATTGCCGTAAAGAAATTATTGAAAGCGACTCGCAGGGGTAGTTCCTTGTCTTGGTTCTCACAAATGGCAGTTATATGATCGTTAAGCAATGGATCCTCCAACTTTTCGCATATAGAAATGACTAACTCCCCCATCAACTGCTTCATATCATCGGTAAGCGTCAGTCGCACCACTTTGTATCCACATATATCAGCCCCATCATAACTATCAAAGAAGAAATCAAGTTGCTCCTTCAGTGCTTTGCTGAAGCACAAGTTTGTCTCGGAGGCAACCAACTTCTTGAACACCTCTTCGTTAGACAGTATGTCCTTACCCTCCTTTTTGACCAGATTCGGCAAGAGGAACTTTTCCATTTCTAGCTCAGTCATATCTTACCGATTATCTAGTTCATACAAGAAGCGCCTCATACCCCTTCTAACAGACTCCATCGCCATCAGCTTATCCATCGTATCAAGGGCCGTTTCCAGTCCCTGATTGCTCTTGTCATACTTACGTATGGCATTATAAGCAGAAACTAGGATACCCATAGTGGTGGATGCGTGGAATAAATTCTGTTCGTCCTTATGCTCCACTTCTGCATACACACACATCCACCTCAACACATCGTCAGGATGCATTGCGGCTTTCTCCTTCATAAAGTCCAAGAACTGATGACTGGCATATCTGAACACCTTGCCTTTGGTGTAGGTATCTACGAACGACACTATTTCCTCCCAAGGTCGGTCTTCAAAATCATCTATCAAGTAGTCGTATGCCTTTCCCAGTTCCTCATCTTCACTATCTACCACCCATTCTGTCACAGGCCTTACATAAGCAGGATACATATTCACTATCTCCTTTGTGAAATAGCGGATAAGACTTAACTGGGCTTTGACAGATCTATCTAACAGGTCATGTAGCAATTGGTCTGCCCCATCTCTTTTTCTCACCCATGCTATCCATAGCAATTGCGCCAGCATTTCATGCGACGCTTCCACATCATAGAGCTTCACAAAGAAGTCTTTCAGGTCGTCGTAATGAGTATTGATAAAGTACAACAGGGGATGGTAATTGTTCAGCGGTATAGACATCAATGAGGGGGTCAGGTTCTTCGTTAGCTTCCGGTACAACTCATAATTCCTCTGAATATTCAGGTTATTCAATAGTGCCTGTTGTAAAATTATCGCCCCCTTAGTGGGCGCAGAGGCGTCTTCGCAAGCCTCCAAGGCTTCAAATATCTGATTTTCATATTGAGTCAGCTGGTCACACATCACCAAATGGAATGCCGCATTACCCCTCGCTCTATTGATTCCTGCATCGTATACACGATCTCTCAAATCTTCATTATCAACAGGTTCTTCTGGATAATTCTTGGTTATGTTGCACATAAACTCCATCATCACATCAGTCACCTCCCCCTTCTCAATGAAGTAATCCATCTCGCGCAATAAATCCATCACGGCATAGAGGTTCTTCTGGTCATACAAACCAGAAGCCGACAAATCCTTGATTAAGTTATCTGTCAGAGTCTTGATTATCGTTATATCATAATCAGCCCTTATCAGTCCTATGATACCATAGGCTGCATATTCACGGTGAATAGAGGAGTCTTTCAATATCGCATCAATATACGGTACATACTTTTCAGGATTCTGTGACACAATTGTCTGGAAATTCGTGCACTCCCCCTGCCTTGTTGGTTTTTCATCTATTCCCGTTGCATTGGTGTTATACTTTCTGAACGCCCCCAGCATGTCCTCAACCTTCATTGCCTTCATGCTGTTGATGCTGTGTGCACTCCAACCCGACTTGGAGTATGTTCTGAACGGCTCATGCACTTCCGCTTTCTTCAGTTCTCGCTCTTTTTCTTGCAGATATCTCCACTCGTCTGGCCATTCTGTTCTCAGATAGTCTTTTGGCAGTTGGGTCAACAGTTCCTGTTTTCTCCTTCCAATATGATAAAGTGGCACCTGGTATTTTATTAAATCAGGGAAAGGGGTCTTTTCCCATTCTGGTGCAACGGCAGATATAACGGTCATGATAGCTTTTTTCTCTTCATCGCCAAGCGTGGGGAATACTGCTTCCAGAAGCTTAGCTATCTGGAAACTTACCTTACCGCTAATCTCTTCCAAAATATCTTTGTTGGTCAGCACACCCATCAACTCATCTTTGAAAGCATCTGGGTTATCACGAATTATCCTTAAACCTATATAGTACAGTATGGCCCGGTTGCTTTCCAAACACTCTTTTACAACACTTCTGATAGCATCTGGATTGCTCTTTGCAAGCCCTGTAGCATAGGTCAGGTAGTCAGCCACTATCTGGTCGTGGTGGTTATAGTAATCACTACTGCTATAGCTATAAAACGCACTGCTCTCCTGTAGAATCACTTCTCTCATTCGGTCAAACTGTGATAGCTCGTCTATCACTTTTATGACCTTCAAATAGGTAACAGCTGCTTTCTCAGGGTGTTTGTCATGAAGATCGTCCAGTAGTTCGTAGGCAGGATTGTCCAGATAGACAGCTCTTAGGATAAAGTGTTCTTCATCCTTTTTGCTCATCTCCTGTTTCAGTTTCCCGCTGACATAAGTCAGTATCTGCTCTTCCACGAACTCATAATCCACTACCGCCAGTTCCTCCAGATAATTCTTGAATTTCAAAGGCTCATTTCCGCTGGCCTCCAAATAGAGTGGTTTTACATTCAGTAGTATATCTTCACTGGGATAGTGGTCGGCCACCTCCATCCATTTTTGGTTCCATTCTGCATTTCCTGGCTTGATTTGTGCGCATAGGTAGTTTGCCACCATCTTGCCATCATACAGCATAACGTTCTCACACAAGTCCCTTACCAGTTTGTACATTGTCTCATCGCCATTATCCAAGTCTTTGGTAATAATGGGGTGTTGACATACAAACAGAAACCACTCTTTCCCGTAGATGGCTTCAATAAACATGCCCCTAAACAAATCACTCGGTAGGATATATGTACCCACAAAGTTCTTTTCCTCATCTGTAGGTCTGTCAAAACCGGCAAGCGTCGTTAACAACAACATCTTGATATGCATTCTGTATGCACCTTTCCGGTCATCTGCCACAATATCCTTCAGTTCGTGAATATATGTCTCTGGTTTAGCTTCTCTCAGGTAAGTAAAATACTGCTTTACTCGGTTCCTAACATATAACCCCTGATGTCTGCTCTTCAGCAGAGTAGCCATCGTCTGGTTCGTTTCTGCAATGATTCTTGCCGACACATAGTCAGCTAATGTCTGATGAATGAACGACAAGTAGTCATTATCAGCTGATAACAAAAGTATGTTTTCGCTTACAAGATAACTAATCTCTTTTGCATACGTTTGTTCGAGCCTTTTCTTACTGCATGTCAACGAGGAGTTTCTATCCATAGCATCAACAACCCCTTCCAAGCATTTCAACAGTCTTTCTGCAGTTACTTGTTCATTCTTGCTGGCAGCATCCGTAATTTTACTGTACCACAGTTCGTCCATCAGAGATTGCAGCGACACTACCTCGCAGTCATCTTTGCCATATTCCAAGAACAGCTCCAAATTGATAGGTGTACTAAGAAATTCGGCCATCTTGCTCTCCGCTGACGGAATTCTTCTCCCAAAGTGTTCCAGCACCGATTTCACCTGCTCGTACGTCAGGTTGGTTAACCCCAGTTTCTTCTTGTATTTATACTTGCTCAGCAACGGGTCAAAATCCAAGTCGTATGGACGGCATGAAACAATGATGCGTGCTTTCTCCACTGTAGAAATGGCACTTAGCAAACTATCAAGAAGTGAGATGGGCTTTCGGTCTGCAGACAGGCTTTTTGAAAGTGCATCTATCTGGTCTATGATAAGAACGGGGAACAACCCTTTTTCAGATAAGGTACTGAATTCATCCACATACTGCATGATAAAATCATCGCCGTTTATCTGACCGAAATCCAGTTGGTCCGCTTTCAAGGCATATACTGGATGCTGACCGTTTTTCTTTAGTTCCTCCAGTAGGTTCTGTAACACCACAGTCTTTCCCTGACCTGCTGTACCAGACAATAGGATTACCTTGTCTTCATCTTGTGTGATAGACTCCGAACTGCATATCCAATTCAACAAAGCTTTGGTCTCAGCACGCTCTATCGCCACCTCACCTTTAAACAGGTGTATACTGGTTCTCAGTTGTTGTGTATGTATATCAAATATTGTCATATTCTCTTAATTATAACCACAAATGGCTCGCCCTTTCCTCCTTCTCTATATCGAGTATTCCATCGTTCATTCTGCATCATATTTAAACCGACTAAACAGGTCTATAAAGATTAATTGACACCTTCGCCAGTTCTGTTAATTTCCTATGAATCCCAAAGTTACTTTTTCTCCAGTCATCAGCATCACTGACTGCTATAAATGGTGCACATCCTTGTATGTACATATCCCATATATGCTTATATACAGACACCATTTCAGCGTCATTACTAATGGGATGTGGTTTACCTTCCAAAAAATACTTTGAATCCAATACACAGAATCGAATAATCAGACCTTCTTTATTTATTTTAGCAAAGACATCTTTTATCGCATTGATAAGCAGGTTGTCGACGCTACTTGTTAAAAACAAAGTAACATGCTCATTACGTTTATTCCAACACGGATGTTCTTCGTCATCTTTATCAAGTGTTTTATCCAACTTATAACTGGCATAGTTCATGATATGATTGCTCACATACTGCGCACCAAACAAATCTGCTATGTATTCACAAATATGGCTTCTTACCTTCTTTTCGTCTGCTACGTCAATAGCATCTTTCCCCGCAAGAAATGGAAAAGACTGATTGACAATTGTTTGGTTATTTACCAAATCCTTCAACAAGGGTTCTAATTGTCTGAACACCTTGTCGTCAATATCATAATAACTCTCTACGAAATGCCCCAGTTCGTGAAACAATACCACATTGAAGAACATATCCTCGGAAAAATATTTCGGTAGAGCTAATTCTATTGGAAAAGTATCAAAATGTACATGCCAGAATCCTTCTGTAATATTGTTTAAAACATCTAGTTTACATATTGGCAATCGATATAGGTACTCACCGTCCGACAAAGTTAATAAATACTTGTCTGCTTCAGATCCTAGCCAATCGTATAATATTCTTTCTAGACAAATAAGGATTTCCCTGTGAGGCATCTTGTCGGTATTCATACTGATTACCTCCGACCATCTTGAAAACACCTCAAATAAAATCGTAAAATCCTGCTTTAAACTATCGTCCGCCCCTGCAGGTATAGTCCAACCCTTTAATTCTTCATAAAGGCCTTTTAGACTATTATGGAACGACTGGCGACGTGCATCAGTATAAGTATTTGCCTCACAATCAATCCAGTTTGAACAAAATTGATTCTTCAGCAATTCGACATAGCAGTCATTCATAACGTCTCAAAGAATTTAAGCAAAGATATATAATCCTCCCGCATAAGATGACTCGGATTCATTCTGCTCACAAGCGTTGGATTATACCGTTCAATGGCAACAGTATAACTATACACAGACCTATTGATCTGGTGTATTGTTGTTTTTTTGAGATAGAGTTGTTGTGCATCATGCACAATCATACTTATATGCTCATTATGGTATGCCTCTCCCTGCTGTATCGCTAATCGAAGCATCATCATAACAGGTAAATATTGATTTCTTTCTCTATATAACATATGCGTTCTTGTTTTTAAAACTCTTTTTTCTTCGTTCTTCTTTGAGGCACAAAAGGGAACCTGGCAAACTGCCACATTCCTTTAACAACCTCCTTTAACCTTTAAAATGCTTCTCCTCATTCACTACAGTCCTCTGCGCAGCCCCTGCTATCGCCTGCCCCATCTGTATCTGCATCATTACACTTTGATATGCCTCATAGTTCCACATCAGATAGGAATCCCACAGCCCCATGTCTATATCCTTAATAAGCGTATCCAGCTTTTCCTTTATCGGCTGTCCGTTCTCGTCAAAATACATCTGGTCATGCACCTGCTCCCTCAGCACCTGTATAGCCTTGAATTCTCCAAGTGTAAAAATACGGCTAAGGTCATTCATCGGCTCCTTAAACTGCTTCGTTTCTGGATTAATCACCATCTTCGACAATATCTCTTTGACATACTTCTTGCCAGCATTTCTCATAGCGAACAACGTGTAGTTAGCAGCGAAGTACGAATCTGGATCTTGATAGAACAAATTATCACAATACCCCTTTTCAATCTGAAACACAATGCCGTCTATCTCATCCTTGTCAATCACCTTATCAAGGAAATGAATCTTACGAATGTCAAAAACCTCATTGGCTGGCACACCCATGGGAATGCCCAACTTATGCAGAGCCACTATCACCATGCGCTTTTCAGTTATAGAAAGCGACGTGTTGAAATCACTCTCAGCGTTCATATAAGATTGCTTTGAATACTTCTTTATCACGTCCAAAGCCTTTATGGCAATGGCGCGAACTTTCTTCATCTTATAGTCCTCACGCAGATTCAGGAAGCGCGCTCCACCATAAGTACCAATCAAGCCGCCAACTAATGCAGTCAAGAAAGCAATTATTATCTCATTCATATATTTACCTTTAGTTTAAATTACAAAGTCCATCTAACCAATCTCCTTCAGCATCCCCGCCGGCACCCACGCTATCGCCACGCTCGCCACACCTTCTATCTCCACTACAACCCTCTTACACCTCTTCACGCGCCTGATCACGCCCTTCACGCCCTCAAACGCGCCGCCCATAATCTCCACGCACTTGCCTTCCTTCCCCACAACCGTCTCGTTGTCCAGAAATATCACGCTGTCGTCAGTCCGCGAAGCCACCCGCATAAAATTCTCCATCTCTCCGTCCGCCACCGTCATAATGGCGTGTTCCTGGGAGGCCGTATAGTCCATCATATACCTCAGCGGCTCCAGCACCTCGTTCCTCCTCTTCAGCTCGCTCATCCGCTCCTGTGTCGAACGCACGAAAATCAGGTTACTGATAGCAGGCACCAACACCCTCTGCAGTTCCGTATCCCCGCCATTCTGCGATTCCACCACCTTATACCTCATCGGCACAAAGTTCTCGATTCCCAGCCGGTCCAGCTCCGCCTTCACCTTCATCTCCCGCTGATACGTCACCCTCATCGGAAACCACGTCTTGGGGTCACCACACATCCTTGTGTCGCGTCCCGATTCTTTTCCCGTTTCTTTCGTCGTCATCATATCACTCTGGTCTTCAGTCGCTTTATGACTTCAACTCTACGTTGTTATAACGATGCAAAGATAGTAAAATATTTCGACTATCCGCTATTTTTTATGCGCTTTTTAACAAAAAACTCCATATAATTCCAGCATTAGCAAACGATTATTTGATTCCTTTGAGGACTACATCAATAAAGGCCATGAGTCCTTCATCTATTTCCTATTCGACCTATATGGCCGCCATGTAAACGATGACCAAAAACAAGTTGCCCATGCTATAGAGGATAGCCTAATGAAATATTGCGAGTCAGAAGCCGACATTAATATGCTTACTTTGGCTTTCTTTATATTCTCACAGCATTTAGGCCGGATGCTGATGAGGGCGAGGTCATGGCACACGTCCTCTGATGAGCAATACTTCTTGTGCCAATAGTTATACGTTGAACAATATGTATCTATCTGATGTAGGTACGACTTCAGTAACAGACCACTCTGACGTGGTCTGACTGTAACTACAAAAACTCTTCCTTGGTCATAACTGTAATAGTTGTAGTTTGGGTGCACTATTGTGGGTGCTGACAATATGATAACTAAATCACAATCAGAAGTGATTAGATTGTCCATTTCCGGACACCATGAGTGTCCAGAAATGGACACTTTATTTTATGCCATTGCTGATTATCAATGAGTTACGGGTTTGGCACGGATATTGTATTGTATATTGACAGATAATTATCGTAAATGATATGAGATATTTCAGACAGGCTCTCGCCATGATGCGAGAGGAGCGGCTATTCTCCGGGATATATATCGTGGGAACGGCCTTGGCCATTGCCTTTACGATGGTGATGGCCGTAGTGTATTACATCAAGTTGGCACCCATCTATCCCGAGGCTAACAGGGCGCGGACGGTATACTTCGAAGGACTGCGCATCGAAGCCGAGAGCGGGGGCATGGGGCAGACGGGATTCAGTTCCAAAGCCTTTGAGGAATGGTTTCTGAATAGCCCGAACATCGAGTATTGTTCACCTACGCTGCTGGCGGCAGGAACGGGAAAAGCAGAAGGGCGTTGCCGTACTTTTGTAGTGCGCGGTAAAGACGACTATGTGGATGTGATACGGAATGAAGCCAGTGCAGACTTCTTCAAGATATACGCCTACGACTTCGTGAGCGGTCGACCTTTCACCCCAAAAGAGGTGGAGGAGAAAGAAACAGTCTGCGTCATCAGCGACGCACTTGCTGAGCGGCTCTATGGTAAGGGCGTGGATGCATTGGGGAAGACGGTCGCGATAGAGGGTAGTTACGATCTGCGCGTTGTGGGCGTATTGCGTGGCTGTAGCCAATTGACGCCCGACAGCTATGTCGACATCATCGCACCCTACACGCTGTTTGGCATACACTATGGCACACCCTACCGAGGACTCCACTCCATCGTGTGTACAGTGAAGGACGATGCCCATCTACAGGCTCTGAAGCGGGAGTTAGACGACGTAGCCGCTCGCATACAGCAGGCGCACCCCGAAGTGCTGGACGAGTTTAACTTCGGCGAGGGCGTGAAGAAGAAGCTGGTGCTGACCAAGGATTTGGAGACACACCCGATGCACGTGCTGCGCACCTATAACCGCGACGGCGTGTTCGGTGCGGTGACGGACTGGCAACTCGTCAAGCACTATGCCGGAATCCTGTTCGTGCTGCTCTTCGTACCTGCGCTGAACCTCTGCGGCATCGTGGCCGGGCGCATGGAGCGGCGCAGCGCAGAGATTGCCGTGCGCAAGACCTTCGGCGCACGACGCAGCACGCTCCTGAACCAAGTGGTGATGGAGAATCTGGTGCTGACGGCCATCGGAGGCATTATCGGCCTCGTGCTCTCGTGGCTTGCCATCTACGGTTTGCGAAGGGAGATCCTCGGCATGTTCTTCGACAACAGCACGCTTAGCACGGCTCCCATTGTAGAGGGCGAGATGCTTTTCGCCCCAACGCTCTTCGCAGGAGCCTTCGCTGCCATACTCCTGCTCAATATGCTGGCTGCCGTGGTGCCGGCATGGTGGAGCCTGCGTAAACCTATTGTAGAATCAATGATGGAGAAAAGATAAGAATGAAACTGAACAATATCCTAAACGCGAACACGTGGCTGTTCCTCGAACTGGTCATCATCACCGTTGTGGCATGGGCGGTGTTCGAGCCCGCTATCGTCAACCTCTACTACCGAAGTCTGTCGTTGGGCTACGACAACGACCGGTTGCTCTACGCCAAAACGGCAGTGATCAGTGACGGCATCCTGCATGATGCTTTCGAGATGACCGAAGAGCGCCACGACCAGATACTGCGCCAGCTGATGGCCGTGGAGGGTGTGGAGTCAGCTTACCTCTTTGACCAGCCTTACGGTTCCATGGGCTACAGCCAAGCGGCTTTCAATGAGTGTTGCGCCGGTGGTGACACCCTTCTTCTGGCCAACGTCACCCTGACCACCGATTCCCACTTCTTCGAGACCTATGGCCTAAAACCCCTGCCGGGGAATCCGTCGGCTGAAGAACTTTCCCATATTAAAACAGTGGATAAGCAGGTGGTGCTAACGCGCTCGGGAGCTATCGCCCTCTTCGGCACGGAAGATGTGGTGGGCCGCCATTTCACCATCTGCTACGAACCTGCTTACGAGGTGACAGTAGTTGGCGTGGTAGAGGACTTTCGCATGTCGGTACCCACGACGATACGTTCCATGATTATCACTACCAAAGAGCTACAGACCACCAGTTGCCAATACGTTATCCGCCTGAAAAAGGGTGTGAATGTAAGTCGTTTCGTGGAGGAGCATGGTAATGACCTCATACGCAGCGGGCGGACGGACTTCAACCGCATCAGCAACCTCATGACCTTCGATGAGTACCTGCAACAGTTGGAACTCGACGACGGACGCACGCAAGAGGTGAACCGTAGTCTCGCGCTGGCCCTGTTCTTCCTTATCAATCTGATGCTGGCTGTTATCGGCACCGTATGGCTCCATGCCAAGCGTCGCACAGAGGAATGCGGTGTGCGCCGTGCATTCGGAGCCACCCGGTGGCGCGTATTCTTCGATTTCCTGTGGCGTAACGCTCTGTTGGCCACTGCCGCCGTCATCATCGGCTGTATCATCTACCTGAACTATGCTCACAGCGGAATCCAGGAATATGATGGTGGAGAATATTACGAAACGCTCTACACGATACAGGGTGCTATGTTATCTACCGATAAGATATGGGTCGATTACTTCTGGCCCCACTTCCTCGTGGTATCCTCCGTTGTGTACATTATTATATTATGTACCGTCCTCATCGGTACCGCCATCCCCGCAATGAAGATTATCGGGTCTAAGATTACCAATGCACTAAGAGATGAATGATATGAGATATTTCAGACAGGCTCTCGCCATGATGCGCGAGGAGAAGCTCTACTCAGCAATGTATATCGCTGGCACGGCACTGGCCGTGGCCTTCGTGATGCTTATTGCCGAAGTGTATTACGTGAAAGTGGCCGACATTGCGCCGGAGGTCCACCGCAGCACGACGTACTATCTGTATGGATACGGTATGAAAAATGAACCTTCACGTTTAGGGAACATCGTACACGATGACTTCCGTGACCTGTTCCAAAAGATGAAGACGCCAGAGTGCATAACAGCCGTCACGAATTTCTGGGACTATAACTTGTTCTCCATGAAACTCGCCGACGGCCTGCACGACCGTAACGTAAAGGTGAAGATGACCGAGCCGGGATTCTTCCACTTCTATCAGTACCGTTTCATCGAGGGAGCGCCTTTCACCCAGGATGACTTCGACAACGGGCGGCAGCAGGTGGTCGTGACTGAGGAAATTGCGAAACTGGTAGCCAAAGGCAATGCTGTCGGCTCTACCATCAGCATCAATAATTCCGACTTCCGCATCTGCGGCGTGGTCGAGACACCAAGCGAGCTGGCGGAGCGTTGCGTGGCCGACGTATGGTGGCCGTACACCGCCAAGGGATGGTTAGACTACCAAAACGAAAACTACCACGAAATACCAGTAATGGTCTATTTCAGCGTGCCAGCCGACCGCTGCGATGCCTTCAAGCAAGAGCTGAAGGAGGTGGAGGCGCGCTATAACTCCCTGCATAAAGCCAATCCTGTTGACATGTTCGCGCGGCTCTACACGCACTATGCCTGGATAGGTAGGGAACTCAACGACCTGTTCAATGGCTGGGACGGCAACCCGCTTTGGTACATCGTGCCCTCCGTTCTGTTTCTGCTGTTTGTGCCTGCGGTGAACCTGAGCGGCATGGTTGCCAGCCGCATGGAGCGCCATCTGCCTGATATGGCCGTCCGAAAGGCGTTTGGTGCCAAGCGGCGCACACTGCTGTGGCAGGTCGTCGTGGAGAACCTTGTGCTGACCATCATCGGCGGCATCGTGGGGCTGTGCATTGCATGGATGGCACTTTACGCTTGGCGTGATTGGGTGTTCGTCATCTTCGCCTACGGAGCCACGACTTATAACGCTGTGCCTATCCTTAAAGGCGAAATGTTCTTTGGCCCCGCCATCTTCGCCATCGCCCTGCTCGTCTGCTGCGTGCTTAACGTATTAGCGGCGACGCTGCCCGCGTGGCTCAGCCTCAGACGACCGATTGTAGAATCCATGATGATTAAGAAATGAAACAGCTCAAAGAAATATTCGGACGCAAGACGTCCATCTGGCTTGCCATCGAACTCGTGCTCGTCACCTTTGCTTGCTGGTGGGCATTTGACCCAGTCATTGTCGCAACCTACGTCGCCGGAATGCCGATGGGCTACGATGCCGACCGCATCGTGAAGTTCGAAGTGGCCAGTTCCAGTAATCTTAAAGAACAGAAATGGGAAGATATTGTTGACGAGGAGAGTGTCTTGCTTCAGAAGGTGCAAGATATGGACGGTGTGGAGATGGCCTACGCGGCTAGTTCAACGCCAATAGGATTCGGCACCGTGTCGATGCCCAAATACTTCTACCATGACGGCGACTCCGTTCAATGCTTTTGTTTTGGCTTTAACAAGGACTCGCAATTGTTCGAGGTCTATGGCATTCAGTCGCTGACGCCCGATGTGCCGACAAGTGAACTGTCGCACGACTGCGAAGAGGACAATACCATCATCCTGACGCGTTCTGTGGCGATGAAACTCTTCGGCACCATCGAGGTGGCCGGACGGAAGTTGCTTGCAAGTGAACTGGACTTTGACGGCGATGAGCCGGAATGGGTAAAAGGCAAATACTACTCCATCCGCGCAGTTGTAGAGGATGTGCGCTTTTTCGGGTATGACCGCGAATGTACTAATGCTTTTATCTGTGCAAACAGCCTTCCCGTCGCCGTGCCCATCATGGCGCGGCTCCGTGAGGGTGTCAATGCGGCGCAGTTCGTACAGACCCACGAACAGGAGGTGCAGCGCGACTTGGTGACGGAGCATTGTTACGTCCGTCAGATGGAGGCACTCAGCAAGGTGCAGGACAGACTGGTGAAGGATGGGCACTTAGGCCGTCAGACGCGCCGCAACCTGCTTGTTGCTGCCTTTTTCGCCATCAGCCTCGCCTTCGGTGTCTTCGGTACTTTGCTCATGTACACTCGCCAGCGGCGCGAGGAGGCCGGCGTACGCCGGGCCTTCGGTGCCACGCGGTGGAGCGTCTTCTGGGGCTTCATCCGCGAGGCGTGGCTGCTCACCACCGTCAGCGTCCTGCTTGGCTGCATCATCTACTTCCAGTTTGCCGTTAGCCGAGGAATCTACGATAACTTCGCAAGCCCCGACTCCGCCATCCACCTGTGGTTCGACGACTTCGGCACCCACTTCCTCATGGTCTCCGCCATCGTCTACCTTATTATATTATGCGCCGTGCTCATCGCCACCGCCATTCCTGCGTGGCGCATCTGCAGGAGCGAAATAACCGAAGCATTAAAAGATGAATGATATGAGATATTTCAGACAGGCTCTCGCCATGATGCGAGAGGAACGGCTATTCTCCGGGATATATATCGTGGGAACAGCCTTGGCCATTGCCTTTACGATGGTAATAGCCGTAGTGTATTACGCAAAACTGGCAGACATCGCGCCGGAGGTGAACCGCAGCCGGACGGTGTATGTCAAGGGAATGGCCAAGCGGGCAGTGAACGACACGCTCAGGTGGGAGCCCACGAGTTACACAGCAACCCAGGTGAAGGAGTGGCTCTATACGCTGAAGAGTGCCGAGGTGGTCAGTGCCACCATCAACGGCAGCCGCTATACCAGCGACAGGCAATACCTGAAGTGCGACAACCACAAGCTGGTGCCTGTGGTGGCGCGCAGGGTCGATGCCAATTTCTTCAAGGTCTACCAGTTCCGCTTCGTCTATGGCCGTCCGTTCACGCAGGAGGAATGCCTGAACGAGAACAACTACATAGAGAACGCTACTATGCCTGCCGTCATCAGTCGCGACATTGCCGAACAGGCTTTTGGCAAGGGTGTTGACCCTGTGGGAAAGACGCTCAACTACGGTTACCTCATTCGCATCGTTGGCGTGATAGAACCCACGTCGTCCATCATGGAAGAGAGTTTCGGCCAGTTGTTCTTAGCCCTTGACCAGAAAGCCGAACAGGTGATCGAAGTATTCGGCCAGTCGTTCCAAGCCCTTGACTGGGAAGCCGAACACGTGATAGTCGTATTGAAGGAAGGCTGCACCGTGCAGGACTTGGAAAAGGAACTTGCAGAGATAGCCCGCAAGCGCAGCGTCAGCGACAAGGAGTATGATTACTCCATAATCGGTACCTTGCTGCCCCATGCCCAGATGAAGATGTCGGAGGACGGCGTGGCCCATTCCTGGAGCAGCATCTTCAAGTCGCTCTTCCCGAAGGTGTTCGTCCTGCTGTTGGTGCCTGCGCTCAACCTGAGCGGACTCGTGGCGGCCAGGATGCGACGCAGGGTGGCCGAGATGGGTGTACGCAAGGCTTTCGGTGCCAAGCGACGGACGCTGCTCACGCAGGTCATCACCGAGAACCTGGTGCTCACGCTCTGTGGCGGCTTCGTGGGCCTGGTCATAACATGGCTGCTGCTCTATGTGTTCCGTTCGTGGCTGTTCTTCGCCGTGGGCAATACCGCCTTCACATTGCCCGAGCCGACGGTGGACGGCGAGATGCTGTTCTCGCCCCTCATCTTCGTCATCGGCCTGCTCGTGTGCATCGTGCTCAACCTGATGGCGGCGCTTATTCCGGCGTGGCTCAGCCTCCGTAACCCTATTGTTGAATCATTGAACGAGAAGAAATAGCATGAGAAAGATACTGAACAACCTCTGGAGCCAGCGCACGAATAACGTGTGGCTCTTCCTCGAACTCATCGTTGTCTGCTTCGTGGCCTGGACGCAGCTCGACCCTATCATCGTGCGGCTCTATTACCGAAGTCTACCCTCGGGCATCGACGGTGAAAGAATGGTGGTAGCCAACATCCTGTCCACGCAACCATACGAGACAGCGGACGACAGTATGTCGCAGGAGGAAATCAATAACCAATACATGAAACGGGAAGCGCAATACGTGGTGGAGGCCAACGTCATCAAGCGCCAGCTGCTGGCCATTGACGGCGTGGAGCAGGCGAGCATCGCCGACCCCGCGATGGGATTGTATGCACGCACCGACCTGTTTGGAGGCAGCGACTATGCCAGTATGCTACGCTATGCCTGGCAGAACGACACGGTCCTTACCTACAATATCTGCTGTTCGCAGGACGAGCACTTCTTCGAGACCTACGGCATCCAGCCGATAGCGGGCTGCAAGACGTCGAAGGAACTGTCGGACATCGATCAAGGGTGGATTGTCAGTCAGTCACTGGCCGAGCATTTCTTCGGTTCGGCAGAGGCTGCTATCAACAAGGAACTAAAGGCCGCCAGTTACGTAGGCGTCGACTGGCACCAACCAATCGTCGCCGTGGTGAACGACGTCCACGTCTCAGAGAAAGACTACAACACGTGGGCGGTTTACTCTAATAACGGCACCATTCGTTATGATGCTTCGCAGAACCTCGTCGTCCTCCGCCTGAAACCCGGCGTCAATCCACGTCGCTTCGCCGAGGAGCAGAACCTTAACGCATGGAATTACGCCAGCGACCACTACGCCGTGGCTTCCTTCACGGCATACGACGACATCGGCTCCAGCAAGAATCAGTTTGCCGCGCCCACCTTGTCCTACGACTTCAACCTCCAGATAGCCACCGCCCTGTTCTTCCTCGTCAACCTATGCCTCGGCGTCATCGGCACCTTCTGGATGCAGACCAAACGGAGGACGGAGGAGTCGGGCATCATGCGGGCCTTCGGCGCTACCCGTCGGCGCGTCATGCTGATGTTCCTTGCCGAGGGCTGGGTGATGGCCACCATCAGCATGTTCATCGCCTGCGTGCTTTACCTCAACTACGTGAAGCTGGGCCTCGGCGAACTGTGCATCAGCCCCCACGAGCCCGGCACGCAGCCCGACCCCACATGGGTGGCCGACAAGCCGCTGCACTTCCTCATCATCTCCGCCGTCGTGTACATCATTATACTGTGTACCGTCCTCATCGGCACCGCCATCCCCGCCGTGAAGATAGTCCGCGCAAGGATTACCGAGGCGCTAAGGGAGGAGTAGGAAACGAAACAACAAATCATTAACAATAAAAACAAAAGAACAATGGAAACAGTAATCAAACTGAATGGGATCAACAAGATCTACGGCAAGTCGACGCTGCTCAACATCATGGGCCTGCTTGACGAGCCAACGAGCGGCGAGATTGAGCTGTGCGGCACGCGCATCGACCCGAAGCTTTCGGACAATCGCCTCGCCGAACTGCGCAACAAGACGCTGGGCTTCGTCTTCCAGTCGTTCCACCTCATCCCGACGCTCAATGTCCTCGACAACGTGCAGCTGCCGCTCATCTACCGTGGCGTGCGCAGCGGCGAGCGCATCCGACTGGCCAAGGAGGTCATCGAGCGCGTCGGCCTCTCCCACCGC
>CACWWZ010000037.1 GCA_902764705.1 uncultured Prevotellaceae bacterium
AGTCGCTGTACAAGGCCTCGGCCATGAAGCAGGGCACCACCCTGAGCACCAAGCTCTACTCGGAGCTGACGGGCGAGGATGAGAACAGCCTCACCCCCGACCCCTCTCCAACGGGCGAGGGGAGTGAGAACCAGGGTGGCGGCAACACCGGCGGTAACGAAGGTGGTGGCGGATTCGAGTCGGGCGGCGATTAAAAGGTTAGCGCCCCGCGTGGGCGCAACCTTTTAAAATTAAGAATTTAGAATTAAGAATTAAGAGAGGTAGTGCCCGCGTGGGCGCAACCTTTTAAAATGTAACAATGTAAAAATTAAAGCGTATGAAAAAGAATAATATTTGGGAGGTGGTGATTCGCGTGGCGATCGCGGCACTGACAGCGGCACTGACCGCACTGGGAACAACCTCGTGCATGGGCTACGGCCCGTTCTAAACTACGAATTACACTAATTTCACGAATTAGTGGGTGCAGAGGAATGGGTAAAGAAAATCGGGCTGACGATTGGTCAGTCCGATTTTTATGTGTGTTGAATGTAGCTATTTAACCGTGTATTCTGTTTCTGTGCCGAAGAGGTAGGAGGGCTTGTAGCCACCGTAATCGACGACAATCTTCTCGAAGACCAGACCCGGATGCTGCGGACACAGGGTGAGTTCGTGAACGTTTGAAGTTTGAAGTTTGAAGTTTGAAGTTTCGAGGGGGAGTGTCACCTCTTTCTCAATGACGCGACGGGCCACGGTGGGATAGAACACGGAATACATGTAGGGCTGCTTGTCGAGCAGGGTCTTGTTGAAATTGATGGTTTCGGGCTGACCGCCATCGAGGCTCACCAGGCATTCATGACCACCGACATTCAGGAAGTCGAGGGTGGACTTGACGATGATGTGCACCTTGACCTGCTTCGTGCCTTCGGGCAGGGCGAAGCGGTAGGTCAGCGAGACATCACCCACGGGCTTCGTATAGGGTGTCAGGGCCACGGCACTGCGTGTGCGACCGTAGTCGGGATAGACGCTCCACTGGGTGCCCTCGGAGGCCTCAGCACGATAGTAGTGCTCGGCTTCCATTGAGATGTAGCCATTGCCTGCGGTGAAGGTGTAACCACCATTGATGGCTGATGGCTGATGGCTGATGTCAGATGTTTCTATGCGGGCCGTGGCGGGGAGTTTGTCGGCACGGAAGTTGTCATTCCAGTTGGTGTATCCGATGTGTTTCTGAATCATCATGCCGTTCCACTTGCCACCGGCAATGTCGTGATTGTAGGAAGCACAGAGCAGCGAGTCGCGACGGAAACACTGTGCCACACGGTCGGCCCACTGGTTGGCATCAGGACTGCCCACCTTGGCCAGATGCTGGTTCATGGCCTGTGCGTAGTACATGTCGTAGAGGTTGGCCATAGCCTGCACGGGGAAGAGGATGAGCTGGCGGTAGAAGTCGCGGGCCTCAGCAGGAATATCCTGATAGAGGCGCAGGGCGCGTAGCTCCAGGCGCTGGTAGTCGTCGGCCACCTGGCGCCATTCACCGGTCTCCAAGTTGTATGTCTGGGCGTCGAGCATTTCGGGGGTCACACGGGCCATGTACTGGCAGTTGCGGTTGTAGATGGAGGCGGCTTCAACCCCCACCAAACCTCCCCAAGGGGAGGCTTCAGTCACTCCCCCTCGGGGGAGACAGAGGGGGGGTAGCACCGAACTGAAGAAGCGGCGGGTGTGGTCGGTGACGGTCTGCAGGGTGTATTCCTTCGGGTTCCACGCCATATCCATAAAGAGCTGGATGGGATACTCCATGGGCTTCAGGTCGCCGACGTTGAGAATCCACATGCGCTGGATGCCGAAGTCGTAGGCCAGCGATAGCTGTTCGAACATCTGCTGCGTCTGGGTGACGTTGAGCCACTTGGAGTTACGCGGCGCTCCCACATAGTCGACATGGTAGTAGATGCCCCAACCGCCTTTGCGACTGCGCTCCTTGTCGCCCACGGGTACACGGCGGATGTCGCCCCAGTTGTCGTCGCTGATGAGGATCATGACGTCGTCGGGCACCTTCAGGCCGGCGTCGTAGTAGTCCTGCACCTCCTTGTAGAGTGCCCACACCTGGGTGGTCTTCTCAGCGGGTTTTCCCGTCACCTCCTTGATAATCTTACGCTGGTTGTTGATAATGCGCTCCATGAGCTGCGTGTCGGCCTTGTCGCTCATGGCCTCGTCGCCATCGCCACGCATACCGATGGTTACAATGTCCTCAGTACCCTTCATGCGTTCAATGCCCTCGCGGAAGAACTGGTCGAGCTTCGTCTGGTTGGTCTGGTAGTTCCAGGCGCCCCACGCCTGACGGTTGCGGGCATACTCCTGGTGGTTGCGGGCCATCGGCTCATGGTGCGAAGTACCCATGATGACACCCATCGTGTCTGCCAACTTGCCGTTCTCGGGATCGTCGGCATAGAATGCCCAGCCCCACATGGCAGGCCACAGGAAGTTACCCTTCAGACGGAGGATGAGTTCGAAGACTTTAGCATAGAACTCGCGACCGCCATAGTTGGTGCCGAAGGTGTTCTTCACCCATGTCGTCAGACAGGGTGCCTCGTCGTTCAGGAAGAGTCCGCGGAACTCGACAGCGGGTTCCCCAGCGGTATAGGTGCCAGGCTTGACGTAAGCATTGTCGTGATGTGCCACAGGGGCATCGGCCCACCAGTACCAGGGCGATACGCCCAGCTGGCGGCTCAGCTCGTAGATGCCGTAGATGGTGCCGCGCTTGTCGCTACCGGCAATAATCACCTGATTACCGACGGTAGTGATGATGAACTTCTCGCGTTTGCCTTTTAGGTCGGGCAGCTTCAGACGGTCAATGTCCTTGTTCTTGCCTAAGGTACCGATAAGGATGTTAGAAGTAAGAGGTGAGATGGAAGATGTTTGAGGTTTTTGACCCAACACGCGCTGCATGTCCTCACGCAGGTTCTCGATGGCCATCTTTACGCCTTCATACTCCTGCTCGCTATAGCCGATGGCGGCACCGGCCAGCGACACGCCATCGGCCTCGGGTGAGAAACTGACAAACTGCGGCACGACGTTCTGAGCACGTATGCACAGCGATACCGCTACGAAAAGGATAATCCCAAACAACGATTTTGCTTTCATATAAGTCTTGTATTAAAAAAACTCGGGCACTCATATTTGGCGAGTGCCCGAGCAATCATACTAACTAACTACTAATTACCTGTATTGAGGGTTCTGATAATTTGTCTTCTCCTCTTGCGACATCATCAGACCATCGATTTGTCCCTGTGGAATAGGACGGAGGTAATGGCCGGGAGTGATATCACGCTTAACCTCTTCCAGTTTACTGTCGGTATAGCCATCACCGGCGATGTGGTAAACGGTGGCACGCTCTGCCCACTTCTGGGTACGAACGAGGTCGAACCAACGGTAGCCCTCACCCCAGAACTCACGGCTACGCTCGTCTAGGACGTAGTCGATGGTGATGGTACGCGGAGTGGCTGCCAGCATCTCGGCACTGAAGTCAGCGATGAACGGAGCACGTGCATTGACGCAGTAGGACACCTTACCGGCACGCTCACGAAGCACGTTAACCATCTTCACAGCCTCGGCATTCATGTTCAGCTTCACAGCAGCCTCAGCAGCGATGAGATAGAACTCAGAGAACTTGGCAATGTTCCAAGGACGTGGTGAACCACCGTTAACCTTTGAACCCAGACCGCCATTGTTGTCGGTACGATAGATACCCAGTTTCCAGTTGATGGGATACTTCTTACGGCTGATGTGGTTGACAGCCATCACGAAGTCTGCACGGCCAGGCATCTCTCCGAAGCCAAGCTTACCGTCGGCACCTAACGCATTTCCTTTATCATCCTTAATCTTGTCATAATTGCCAATCTTGCTATCCTCGCTCTCAGGAACCCAGCTGAAGATAATCTCGTTAGGTCCTACATGCATGCCATTGGCACCAATAACGTAAGCTGCCTTACCGCCAGACTTCGTCCAGTTGGTGAAGTAGCTCAGGGTGAAGGTAGCATCGTAACGGGAGTCGATAGCCTTGACGCCATCTTCCCAAACACCACCGGCGATGAAAGCATCGGCGATAGGAGCCATACGGGTCCAGGGACGTCCGAGGCCCTGAACAGCCTCACGCTGTACGGGGTTGATGTTGTTGCCATCAGGATCCTTGGCAATCATCTCGGTGTAGTTCCAGGTCTCCATCCAGTAAGCGAAGTTCTCGGGAGAGGCACCGTTACCCCAACCGTAACCGGCACCACCGTTACCGAACTTCTCGTCCTCGTCGTGATCGGCATAAAGCATGATCTCGGAATTGCGATCGTTGGTAGCCACGTTTACATCGTAGAAAGTGGTCTGCAGGGCGTATGGACCAGGATTGTTGATAGCATCCTGAGCCATGTCGTAAGCCTTCTTGAAATAGCCCTGTGCCTGGCTGGCATCACGGCTGCACTCGGGATAGGTAGGAATATTGTTGGGATTCTCCAACCACCAAGCGTAGGTCAGATAAGCCTTCGAGAGATACAAACGGGCTACGTTCTTGGTAACGGTACCTGTCATACGGGGCTTCTCAGGCAGGTCGGACAGCGCCTTCTCCAAGTCGCTGAAGATAGCGGCATAAACCTCAGGTACGGTATTACGTACTGAGACACGGGTGGTCGAAGTGTTGAACTTCAGCTCGCCGGCACCCAAATCGAGGGGTACACCACCATAAGTCTGCACCAGGATGAAGTAGTCGAAAGCACGGAAGAAGTATGCTTCTGCCAGCACGGAATTGTCGATACCGGTAGCAGGACCGTTCTCAATGATACCATTGGCGGTATTGATATTGGCAAAGAGGGTTCCCCATGCACCACCAGCCACACTACTGGTAGGATTCAGGTTACTGACTTTAGAGAGGTCGGCATCCTTGAAGTTGCCGTCGGCAGACTGTGCATAGGTGTACTCGTCGGTACCCGTCTCCAAGGTGTTCAGATAGTAACCGTTGCCATAGAAATAGCGCAGGTGAGCATAGAGCGATGTGATACCGCCCTCGATACCCGCCTTCGTGTTGAAGTATGTCGGGTCGAACTGGCTGCGCGGCTGTTCGTCGAGAACATCGTTACAGGAGGTCAGCGTTGTGGTCAGACCACAGCAAACCAAACCCGCAGCAAGAATATATTTGATACTTTTCGTTTTCATAACTCTTAATTCTTAATTCTTAAATCTTAATTAGAACGTCACGTTTAATCCGAAGAGGAAGTTGCGGGTAGCAGGTGTGTTGTAACCAATCATTGGCATTTTGCGTGAGCCGAAGCTATAACCTACTGCCGTATTCTCGTTTGACCAAGAGTTGGTCTCAGGATCGAGTCCGCACTCGTTGTTGTACGGAGAGAAGAGCACGAACGGATTCTGAACCGTAGCATAGAGGCGCAGACGGCTGATGCCGAGGTCCTTGACAGCCTTCAGGCCGGCAAAGTCATAGCCTAAGGTAATGGCACGGAACTTCAGATAACCTGCATTGAAGTAGCCGAGGGTAGAACCGTACTTGGGGTTATCACCATCCTGTACACCACCGGGTTTCGGATACTTGGCACCGGTGTTGTCCTCAGTCCAGTAGTCCACGTCGAGGTTGTTACGACGACCTGTCAGCATGTTCAGATAACCATTAGAAGAATGGATAGCCGAGATGAGCTTACCACCAATCTGGAAAGCGCCGACTACCGTGAAGTCGAAGTTCTTGTAAGTCACTGTCGAGTTGAAACCACCCACCAGGTCAGGCTCCATGCTCATCACCTGACGGTCGTCAGCATTGATGGCACGGGTAGGCATACCGTTGGCATCGTAGTCGCCAGTATACTTCACTCTAATCGAACCGACATTTGAACCAGGCTGCAGCTTGTTCATCAGCTCTTCCTCGCCAGCCTGCCACAGGCCCACATACTCGTAGTCGTAGATCACGTCGATGGGATAGCCGACGAACCAGCGGTTGTCCTTATCGTTTACAGGATTACCGTTCTCGTCAACAGCACCGGTCAGCTTGGTCAACTCGTTGCGGTTCTGGTAGAGGTTGATACCAGCCTCCCAGTTCCAACCGTTCTTATTGTCGATGATGACGCCATTCAGGGTGAATTCCCAACCCTTGTTCTGGGTGTTACCAATGTTACCGGTATAGCTGCTTACACCTGAAGAGTCAGGCAGCTTGACGCCCAGCAGGATGTCGTTGGTCTTCTGGATGTAGTATTCGAACGATCCGTTGAGGCGGCCGTTGAACAATGAGAAGTCGAGACCGAAGTTCCAGGTCTTCGAGTACTCCCAACCCAGCTCAGAGTTAGGCAGTGTGTTCACATAGTAACCAGCCAGATAGTTCGTGCCGTTACCGAAGTTATAGTTGCGGATAGCCAGACCACCGAGCGTAGAGTAAGGATTGATACTCTGGTTAGAGGTCTCACCGTAACCGATGCGCAGCTTCAAGTTGTCGAGCCACGACTTGGTGCTCTCCATGAAGTCTTCACGGGCAATGTTCCAACCTGCGCTGATAGCGGGATAGGTGTGCCACTTGTGACCTTCGGCCAGACGTGAAGAAGCATCAGAACGGAGGGCTACAGAAAGCATATACTTATTATCATAAGAGTACATGGCACGACCCATCCATGAAATCAGACCGCTCTGCCAATAGTTATAACCGGTGAGGTTCGTCTGACCAGTGGCCTTGTCGAGTGCATAGTACTGGAAGTAGTCAGCGGGAATACCCTGTGCACTGCCACCACTCTGCTCGTAGGTTGTCTGCTCGGCAGAATACATGCCTACTACGTTGATATTGTGCTTACCAAAGGTGCGGTCGTAGGTCAACAGGTTCTCTACCGTCCAGTTACGGGTCTGGTTCTCATAGACAGAACCGCTGTTCACGGCATTGGCATCCTTGTTGTTCACACCCGTACCAGTGAAGCTGCCGCTCTTTGAGGAACGGAAGTTCAGACCGACGTTGATGCGATAGCTCAGACCCTCGATCCACGGGCACTTCAACTCGGCAAACAGGGTGTTGTAAGTACCGATACCCTTGTTCTCGCTCAGCCACACATCCTTGTCGCGCTCTACAACATCTTTGGTGATAACCACCTGGTCGTCGGCAGGCAGTGCATTGTAGCGCTTCAGGTTGCCGTCGGCATCGTATGGACTTGACAAAGGAGACGAGCATAATACGGCATACATATTGTTCACACCCTCAGTCTTGCGATAGCTGGTGTTGGTGCTCAAGCCAAAGCGGAACCACTGGCCAACCTTCTGGTCGAAATTTCCACGAATGCTGACACGGTCGTAACCCTCGGTAGGAACAACAGACTCGTCCTTATAGTAACCGGCACCGAAGCTGTAGCTGCCGCCATTGGTACCACCGGCGACGCTCAGGTCGTGACTATGGCTGATACCAGTCTGGTAGTACAGATCCTGCCAGTCGGTATTGATGTCGTCGCTCTCGTCCAGCGAGTTCTGGTACTTGCCGGCATACTGACGCATCTTCGAGAACGCAGGACCGTCCATCATGGGATATTTGTGGAACACCTTCTTGAAGCTGACATAACCGTTATAGCTTACCTTGGCGGGAGTACCCTGACTGCCCTTCACCGTAGTAATCATGATGACACCGTTGGCACCACGAGAACCGTAGATAGCGGTTGCAGAGGCATCCTTCAAGATATCCATCGACTTGATGTCAGCGGGGTTGATATCCGACAGCTGACCCATGAAGGGAATACCATCAAGCACGATCAGCGGGTCGTTCGAGGCACTCAGCGAGCGCTGGCCACGAATACGGATCTGCATCTCAGCACCAGGTTTTGATGACGTCTGGGTCATCAGCACACCAGCAACACGACCCTGCAGAGCCTGAGCGGCGTTGGTGGCAGCAACCTGGTTCAGTTTCTCACCACCGATGTTGGCCACAGAACCCGTCACAGCCTCACGGCGCTGGGTACCATAACCAATGACCACCACCTCGTTCACCAGGTGGCCGTCTTCTTTAAGGTTTACGCGCACGTCATCGCCAGCCTTGACTTCCTGTGCAATATAACCCACATAGGAAATGACGAGTGTTGCGCCTGGTTTAACATTAAGCGAGAAGTTACCTTCGAAATCAGTAACCGTACCATTCTGGGTACCCTTCTCCATGACCGTGGCACCGATCAGCGGACCCTGAGAGTCTGCAACATGACCAGTAGCCTGCTTCGTTTGCTGTACGGAAGCTACAGATTCAGTAGCTGCCGAAGCCTGCTGTGCTGAGACCATGCCAAAAAAGCACAATCCGACACATAGGGCTGTTTTCTTTGCTTTGAAACTCATACGTTTGGTTTTGTTAGTTAATACTTTAAAATTTTAAGTGAAAAAAATCTGCTGCAAAGGTAGATTATATTTCCTAACAAAGCTTTCACGTGTGTTTCGTTTCATTACATTTTTGTTTCAGCTACGTCTCATAAGGTTGTTGATTTGTCTCATCCGGCTTGTTTTGTTCCATATACTCGGAAGGAGACACACCGAACTGCTTGCGGAACACCGTCGAGAAGTGTGCCAAATTGCTGAATCCAACGGCATACGCCACCTGCGTGACATTGACTTTTTGTTCCTTCAGGAGTCTCGCAGCCTGTTCCAAGCGGATGTTTCTGATAAACTCGCTGACGGGCAGACCGGTTATCTCCTTCATTCTCCTATGCAGTTGGGCACGACTGATGCCCACCTCGTTTGTCAGCTCGTTGACATTGAAGTCGCTGTCCGACAGGTGTTCGTTGACCACCTTCATGATGCGCTCCATCAACAGTTCGTCATTACCCTTGACCTGTTTCTCCTCGACCTTGTCTTTCTGTTGCTGTACACCCGAGAACTTACCCTTCAGACGGAGCGACTTGCTGATCAGGTTATTGATCACCACGTGCAACTCATCCATATCAAAAGGTTTAGCCAGATAAGCGTCGGCGCCCTTTTCCAGACCTTCCAATCGGTTAGCAACATCGGCCTTCGAGGTAAGCATGACCACAGGGACATGATGCAGATTGATGTTGGTCTTAATCATACGCAGGAAAGTGAAGCCGTCCATCTCAGGCATCATCACATCGCTCACCACCAAGTCGTACTGCTTGTCAGGCTCGGCACTCAGCAAGCGCTGCATGGCCTCGCGGGCCCTGGTGACAGCGGTGATGTGGTAATACGCACCCAGCTCCTGCTTCACGAACTCGCCGATTTCCTCGTCATCGTCGACAATCAGCACGCGATAGTTCGACTGTGCCTTCACTTTGGCTCCTTCTCTCCTTACTCCTTCTCTCCTTTCTTCTATCTCCTCTTTCGTCAGATGACTGTTACCCAAGGGCAGGCAAACGGTGAAGATACTTCCCTGAACATCCTCGCGATTGGCGGCTTCGATGGTGCCGTGATGCATCTCGACCATCATCTTACAGAGATTCAGGCCGATACCCGTTCCTTCGATATGTACTGGTCCCGAGGTGCTGCCTTGATAGAAGCGGTCGAAGAGCTTGCGCACATCACCCTTGATGCCCATACCGTTGTCAATGACCTGCAACACTGCCGCAGCAGTCTTTCTGTCTCCTTGTCTTCCTGTCTCCTTGTCTCCCCGACTAAACACACGAACCTCTATCTCACCGTTGTCGTAGGTATACTTGAAGGCATTCGACAACAGGTTGTCCACCAGTTTGTCCATGGCCTTGCGGTCGAACCAGACGTCCAACTTATCCAATGCCGGAACGTATTTGAAAGTAATACCACGCTCTTTAGCGGTATATTCGTACGTCTTCAGCAGGTTGCCCACATACTGCACCATATTCGTCTCCTGACAGTGCAGGTGCATCTGCTGCTTGTCGATCTTGCGGATATCCAGAATTTGGTTCACCAGATTCTGCACGCGCTGTGCATTATGCTCGATAGTCTTCAGATCGGCTTTCATGTCCGCATCCAGATTACGCTTCATCAGTTTATGCAGCGGACTCATAATCAGCGTCAGCGGCGAGCGGATGTCGTGGGTGGCATTAATCAGGAATTTCATCTTCTCCTCCTCAAGTTCCTGACGGCGACGACGCGTGTACGTCCATACTAGTACGACCAGTACGACTAGTCCTAGTAGTATATAGATTAGGTACGCCCACGCGGAACGGTACCAGGGAGCACGCACTACGATGTAATAGGTCTGCGTGTCGGTATAGAAGCCACCGGCATAGGCACGCACCTCCATCGTATACGACCCTGGCTGCAGATGGCTGAACGTGACGGCATTGTTGCCGGCAGTGGTCCTCGTCCAGGCTTCCGAACCGTTCAGACGGTATTCGTAAATCGTATTCTCTGAATTCGCATAGTCCAAGAGCGAGAACTCCATCGTGAAAGTATTGTCGGTATACGACAGATGAAAGTCTCTGCATTCTGCCAACGAGCCTTCCACGACACGTTTGCCCTCAGAGAGCGTCAGACTGTTCACTGCCAGTCCGCCGATAAACAGTCCCGTCAGATGCACATTCCCCTTCACAGCGACATTCTCACGCATGTCAGACGGATCGAAAGAGGTTATGCCATCGCTGAATCCGAACCACACGCGACCATCTGCTGTCTGCATCCGCACGCCGCTCACATATTCCCTGCTGCCCAGCCCGTTGCCGTGCAGATAGTTGACGAAGTGTTTCCTGTCGGCCTGATACTGCCAGATACCCATCGTCGTACTGAGCCACAGGTCGCCCGAACGGTCTTCCACAATGTTGCCTACCAACTTGTTGTTCAACATTTCGGCTCCAGGGAAGGCCACGACACTGTCCCGACGGGTGTCGTAATAGTACAGTCCCGTATTCGTGCCAAACAGCATCTGGTGATTGCTGGTCTCACAGATGGACGACACCTGGTTGTAGTCCAGCACCACCTCCCAGCCATACGGACGGAAATGGTCCTCCTGCGGGTCATAGCAGTTTACACCCGACGCCGTACAGATCCACAGCTTCCCTCGGCTGTCCATATACATGCGCGATATCCAGTCGTTGTGCAGACGACCGCGCTTTTCGTCCTGCTGGTGCATGTTGAACCTGCGCAGCTCGCCCGTCTGGGTGTTATACGAGCAGAATCCTTCCGAGAATACCGAGAAAAACAGGTTCCCCCGCCCGTCGTCGGCTATGGCGTTCACAAAACCGTTGCTGAACTCCGCCTTACGCTGCGACTGTCCGGTTATCGGGTTGTAACTGTATAGGCCGTTGTTCGTACCTACCCAGTATCCGCCCTGCTTGTCGCGGTACAGGATATAGGTGCCGCAGGGCGACGAGGGATGCGCCACCAGACGGCCGTTCGCGTCAAGTCCGAAGACACCGTTATTCTGTACGGCACACCACGTCATACCATTATCGCCGGCACAGATGGAGGTCAGCGAGCCACCCGTATTCACGTGCAAATCGGCAAAATGCCACGTCCGAAACTGGGGTTTCCGCTGGGGCAGCAACAACAGTCCGCGCTGCTGACAGCCCACCCACAGATTATCCTGGTCGTCTTCAAACAGCGCCCACACATTCGTTGTGTTCAGGTCGAACGATGCACTGGCATATTCATATCTTCGCAGGGTGCGCTCGCCCTTGGGAACCCAGCAGAGTCCGTTGCCCAGCGTTCCCAGAAACAGGTTACCCTTCTTGTCCTTCATGGCCGTGCGCAGCAGCACATCCTTTCCGCCCAGAGCGCTCAGGTCGAAATAGTTCTCATTCATCACGCCGTCGCGATAGTACAGCAGTCCGTGACTACAGATCATCAGCACGCCACGCTCGTAGTTCACGAATCCCGTTACCGTACCGTACGGCGACTGAAACTCCTGCAACCGTCCCTTTCTGTCGCGCCGGATGATGCTGCTACCATGTCCCGACTTCCAGAAATTGCCGTCGTCGTCGAGATGAATATAGCTGAAGTAGTTGTTGTCTTCTCGGGCATAGCCCTCCAGCTTTTCCGATTTCAGCGTGCGGTTGTCCAGACGGAACAGTCCGTAACCGGCCGTTCCGACCAGCAGGTGCGTGTCGTTCTCCTGAATGATAAAGTTGATGCGAGGCAATGCCGTAGCACCTTCCAGTGCCACGTAGCGGAACTGGTCGCTGGCAGCATCATACAGGTTCAGGCCTTTCTGCGTGCCCACCCATAACTGGCCCTGCAAATCGACAAACAGATAGGAAATCACACTGCTGCTGATGGTCGTGGCATTGCCCTCCTCATGCAGATAGTTGGTGAAACGATAGCCGTCATACTTGTTCAGGCCATACTCTGTTCCCACCCATATGTAGCCCACCGTATCCTGGCAGATGACAGAAATCTGGTTGCTCGACAGCTTGTCAGAGGTAAAGAAATGCTGCGCCTGTCCGTATGCTTTGTAGACAAAGGGAGTTAGAAGGAGATAGAAGGAGATAAATGACATTAGTTTTGCAACAGATTCACCGCAGATAAAGTAATGTCCTCTATCTTCCGCCGCTGATAAGCGGCTATCTGCCTCTATCTTCCTATATCTTCTCAACTTCTTAATTCTTAATTCTTAAATCTTCTCCAGCGCCTGCTTGATGTCGTCCAGGACATCCTCCACGTCCTCGATACCTACAGAGAGACGAATCAGGTCGGGAGCCACACCGGCCTCCAGCAGTTGCTCGTCCGAGAGCTGACGGTGGGTATGGCTGGCGGGATGCAGCACACAGGTGCGGGCATCGGCCACGTGGGTCACGATATTGATCATCTCCAGCGAGTCCATCCATTTGATAGCCGTCTCGCGGGTACCCTTCAGTCCGAAGGCAATGACGCCACACGAGCCGTTGGGCAGGTACTTCTGACCCAGGGCGTAGGCCTTGTCGCCCTTCAGTCCGCAGTAGTGAACCCAGGCCACCTTGTCGTTCTGGCTCAGGAATTCGGCCACCTTCTGGGCGTTTTTGCAGTGCTGTGCCATACGCAGGTGCAGCGTCTGCAGACCCAAGTGGAGCAGGAATGAGTTTTGCGGAGCGGGAATCGAGCCCAGGTCACGCATCAGCTGGGCAATGAGTTTCGTGGTGAAGCCCATCTTGCCAAAGGCCTTCACGTAGGTCAGTCCGTGATACGACTCATCGGGGGTGCACAGTCCGGGGAACTTGTCGGCATAGTCCAGCCAGGGGAAGTTGCCGCTGTCCACCACGACACCCCCCACCTGTGTGGCCAGTCCATCCATATATTTCGTTGTCGAGTGCGTCACGATGTCGGCACCCCACTCAAAGGGACGGCAATTCACGGGTGTGGCGAAGGTGTTATCCACAATCAAGGGCACCCCGTTCTTGTGGGCTATACGGGCGAAGCGCTCTATGTCGAACACGGCACAACCGGGATTCGAGATGGTCTCGCCGAACATGGCCTTCGTGTTCGGACGGAAGGCAGCCTGGATTTCCTCGTCCGTTGCCTCCTGCGAGATGAACGTGCAGTCGATGCCCAGCTTCTTCAGCGTCACGCCAAACAGGTTGTACGTACCGCCATAGATCTCGTTCGAGGTGATGAAGTGGTCGCCAGCCTGACAGATATTGAAGATGGCATAGAAGTTCGCTGCCTGACCGCTCGAAGTCAGCACTGCCCCTACTCCACCCTCCAGCGTGGCAATCTTCGCGGCCACAGCATCGTTTGTCGGGTTCTGCAAGCGGGTATAGAAATAGCCTTCTTTCTCCAGGTCAAACAACTTCGCCATCTCGTCAGAGTCGTCGTACTTAAACGTCGTCGACTGAATGATGGGCAACTCTATCGGTTCTCCGTTCTTGGCCTTATAGCCGGCCTGTACGCACAGCGTGCCTTGTCTCAACTTCTTATCCATTTTTTCTTTGTCGGTTTTTAAAATTTTGTCTGCAAAGGTACGAAAAAAAGTGAAGAGTGAAGAGTGAATAGTGAAGAATTTGCTTCCGCAATGAAAAAAAGTTCAAAGTTCAAGGTTAAAAGTTCAAAGTATTTCGTATCTTTGCAGGCGGAAAGTATATTATACGAACAAGTAATTGTCACGAATGCTTGCTTAAAACTATTTAATTAACAACTTATGAAAAAACTATTATTACCTCTTCTGCTCTTTGTAGCAGTGAACGCACAGGGTCAGGAGAATCCCGTGTTGACAATTGAAGGTGGTCAGGTACAGGGTGTCGTGGCCGACGACCATCCTGACGTGTATGTGTATCGTGGCATCCCCTATGCCGCTCCCCCCATCCGCGAGAACCGCTGGAAGGCTCCCCAGCCCGTAGTGCCCTGGAAGGGTGTGAAGGTCTGCGACACGTTTGGCCGACCCAGCTTCCAGGCCATCCAGTACACGGGCGGCTATTACACCGAGTGGGGCTATGGCAAGGAGGCCGCATTCAGCGAGGACTGCCTGTATCTGAACGTATGGACCAAGGCCCCTGGCCAGGCAGGCAAAAAACTGCCCGTGGCCCTGTGGATTCACGGTGGCGGCTATCGCGAGGGCTTCGGATCTGAACCTGAGTTCGACGGACAGGAGTGGGGCGCCAAGGACGTCGTGCTCGTCTCCATCAACTACCGTCTGGGCGTGTTCGGATTCCTGGTACACCCCCTGCTCTCGGCCGAGAGTCCCAACCACGTATCGGGCAACTACGGCATCCTCGACCAGATTGAAGCCCTGAAATGGATCAAGAAGAACATAGCTCAGTTTGGTGGCGACCCCGACAACGTAACCATCTTCGGACAGAGTGCCGGTGGCGGCAGCGTGCGCACCCTGTGCGAGAGTCCGCTGGCCCGTGGACTGTTCCACAAAGCCGTCATCATGAGTGCCCAGGGACTGAGCATTCCCGATGCCAACGGCAATCCCATGGGTGCCCGTTATAGCGGCGGTTCGTTTGCCGATGCCGAGAAGAATGCCAAGAAGGTGTTCGACTGGGCCGGACTGACCGACCTACAGAAGATGCGTGCAGCATCGACCGAGACCGTCTTTGCACTGCCCACCCTGTACTACCAGATCAACGACGACGGACAACAGCCCACCGGTCCGATGGCATTCATGCGCCGCGGACTGCCCTTCATGCCCATGATCGACGGCTATGTCAGCGAGAAGAGCTTCGACGATGCCACACGTGGCGGCACACTGGCCGACGTACCTTATATGATTGGCTTCACACTGAACGATATGGGCAACATGTCGCCCAACATCGCCGAGTTCTGCAAGGTTCGCGAACAGAAGGGCGGCAAGGCCTGGGCCTACGAGTTTGCCCGTCCCCTGCCCGACGACGGCTCACATCCCGAAGTCACCCAGCGCCTGAAGGGAGCCTTCCACTCCTCAGACCTGTGGTTTGTCTTCAAGTCGCTGAAGCACTGCTGGCGTCCGTGGACCCAGGGCGACTGGGACCTCTCGGAAAAGATGCTCACCGCCTGGACCAACTTCGCCAAATATAGCGACCCCAACGGTCCGAAGGGTGGCGCATGGAAGCCCTGCACCCAGAAAGAAACGAAGTTCATGGTGTTCAAGCTGAACGACAAAGACCAGGAGGCATCCTTCTTCGGCGAGCCCGAGATAGCTCCCCGCCCACAGGGATTCCCCTTCTAGTTATAAAAAATCTACATTTTTTTTGGCTATTTAAAGAATAATTCTTAACTTTGCGGCAGATTTACAAATTTTTTTAATCATTAAAACGAAAGATTATGAAGAAATTGTTTATTGTAATGTGCATGATGCTGGTTAGTGCCACATCGTTCGCACAGAAGGGTGAAGTATCACTGGGTATTCATGGTAACTTTATGATTGACTCTCCCCATAACTTAGGTTTGGGTGCCAACATCGGTTACATGCTGACAAGCAATATCCGTGGCGTGGGCGAGTTCAACTACTTCCTGAAGAAGGACGGTGTGAGCTTCTGGAACCTGGAGGCAAACGCAGAGTATCTGTTCAAGCTGAGTGATGAATTTACACTCTATCCTCTGGTTGGTCTGGACTTCTTGGGCGAATCATGGGACGGCGGCAGTGACACAAGACTGGGTCTGAACCTGGGTGCCGGTCTGGAATATGCCGTTACCAGCAATATCCACCTGAAGGCTGAGTTCAACTACAAGACTCAGGGCAACGGCTGGAGCATGTTGAAGGCTGGTGTTGTGATTCCCTTCTGATTTAAGAATTAAGAATTAAGAGTTAAGAGGCCTCGGCGTAATAGTCGGGGCTTTTTTTATAGAGGTGAGAGGTAAGAGGCAAGAAAAACACTATATTATATAAATAAATAGGTGAAGATTTGGGGATTTTCTTTTTTTTATTTAACTTTGCAAACTGATAAGCGTATCAAAGCGTAAGAAAAGAGAATTATGATTAACAGAGAACTGATTAGAATCAAGGTGGTACAACTGAGTTATGCGTACTATCAGAACGGCAGCAAGAACATCGACACAGCCGAGAAAGAGCTGATGTTCAGCCTGTCGAAAGCCTACGACATGTATAACTATCTGCTGGCACTCATCGTGGGTATCACCCGCGAGGCCCGCCGTCATGTGGAAGTGGCCGAGGCCAGAGCCAAGCGCGAAGGCACACCGATGCCTTCGACTAAGTTTATCTACAACCGCTTTGCCCTGCAGTTGGAACAGAACAAGATGCTGAACGACTTCATGGAAACCCAGAAGAAGTCGTGGGACGACCAGCCGGAATTTCTGAAGAAGATTTACCTGCAAATTACGGAAAGCGAGATTTACAAGGACTATATGGATTCAGCGGACGACGACTATCAAGCCGATCGCGAGTTGTGGCGCAAACTGTATCGTACGCTGATAGAGAACAACCCCGACTTGGACGCGCTGTTGGAGGAGCAGAGCCTGTATTGGAACGACGACAAGGAAGTGGTGGACACCTTCGTGTTGAAGACCATCAAGCGCTTCGAGGAAAAGAACAGCGCGTCGCAGGAGCTGTTGCCTGAATACGACTCAGAGGAGGACAAGGACTACGCCCGCAAGCTGTTCCGCGCCACCATTCTGAACGGCGAGGAATATCAGCACTACATGAGCGAGGCGTCGCGCAACTGGGATTTTTCACGATTGGCATACATGGACATCGTCATCATGCAGATTGCCATTGCCGAGATGATGACGTTCCCCAGCATTCCCATCAGCGTCACCATCAATGAATTCGTGGAACTGGCCAAGCTCTACTCTACCCCACGCAGTGCGGGATACATCAACGGTATGCTGGACGCCATTGCCCACCATCTGGTGGAAACGGGCAGACTGATGAAACAGATGAGAAGGTGAGAGTTAAGAGTTAAGAATTAAGAATTAAGAGTTAAGAATATGACACAGATTATTTTGGCTGCGCAGGCCCAGGGTGGCGGCAGCATGAGTTTTATCATTATGATGGTGGCTATCTTTGCCATCATGTATTTCTTCATGATCAAGCCTCAGCAGAAGCGTCAGAAGGAGATTCAGAATTTCCAGAACTCACTGACTGAGGGTGCAGAGGTTATCACTGGCGGCGGCATCTATGGCACTGTCAAGAAGATTGACCTGACGACAGGCATCATCGAGGTGAAGATTGCCGATGGTGTAGTGATCAAGGTGGACAAGGGTTACGTGTTCAAAGATCCGTCGAGCACCCCGCAGCAGAAGTAAGAGAATTAAGAATTAAGAGAGAATTAAGAGAGAATTAAGAAGTAAGAGAAGGATGGAAGAGCGCAGTTTTTGGACATACGTCAAGATTTTCTTGTTGAGCAACGTCAACAAGCAGCTCTTTACTTTCTTGTTCTTCTTGATGCTCTCTGCCATTTTCTGGCTCATACTGACCCTGAACGAAGGCTACGAGAAGGAACTGAAGATCCCTGTGCGCGTCGTCAACATTCCTAAGAATGTGATGCTGACATCGCCCAGCGTAGACACCGTCCGTGCCACGGTGCGCGATCAAGGATGGGTGTTGCTGAACTACATGTTTGGCGGGCATAACCATACTGTCAAGGTCGACTTCAAAAGCTACGACAAGACGTTTGGCAAGGGTATCGTTCCCAATGGAGACCTGAAGCGCCTGATAGAGCAGAGTCTGGAGTCGTCGTCGAAAGTGACCGCCGTGAAACCGGAGAAACTGGAGTATTTCTATAATAACGGTGAGCACAAACGCGTTCCCGTGCACTGGAACGGACGCGTCATTCCCGAGCAGCTCTTCTTCATCTCGCACGTCGTCTATAAGCCGGACACCGTTGACGTCTATGCATCGCGCGAAAAGCTCGACAGCATTCGTATCATCTATACCGAGCCACTGAACTACGTGGGATTCCGCGACACGCTGCTCGTCAACTGCAAGCTGTCGCACGCTAGCGATGTGAAGGTGGTGCCGGAACGTATCGACGTCGTGTTCCACACGGACCTGCTGACTGAGGAGAGCATCGATGTGCCCATCAAGTGCATCAACCTGCCCGCAGGAAAGACGCTGCGTACCTTCCCTGCCAAAGTTCAGGTGAACTTCGTGGCTGGCGTCAGTCAGATACGTACGCTGACAGCTGATGAATTTACCGTCATTGCCGACTATCTGGAGATAGAGCAGAAGAACGGCGACAAGTGCAACATCTACCTGAAAGAAGTGCCGAACGGTGTCAGTCGTGCTACGCTGAGCACGAAGCAGGTAGACTACCTCATCGAAGATGGAGAATAACAAGACGCCCATAAAGATAGGAATCACTGGGGGCATCGGATCGGGCAAGAGCTATGTGTGCCGCTTGTTGGAACAGCGAGGCATTGAGGTGTACGACTGCGATGCTGCTGCCAAGCGACTGATTCGTACTTCCACCCGTCTGCGCCAGCAATTAAAGGAACTGATTGGTTCGCTCCAGAAAGCCGACATCAGTCGTTTCCTGTTGGCCAACGAGGGAAACCAGCAGGCAGTGAACGCCATCGTGCACCCTGCCGTATTCCAGGACTTCGAGGCGAGCGGCATGCAGTGGATGGAGAGTGCCATCCTGTATGAATCGGGAGCCGACAGGCTGGTTGACCGTGTGGTGGTGGTGACCGCCCCAGAGGAGGTTCGCATCGAGCGCGTCATGAGCCGCGACAGCATCTCCCGCGAAAAGGCCCTGCAATGGATAGCGCGCCAATGGCCTCAGGAAGAGGTCAGACAACGTGCCGACTTCGAAATCGTGAACGACGGAGAGGCCGACTTGGAGAAGCAGATAGAGCGGCTTCTGCGAAGCCTTAATAAGAAATTAAGAATTAAGAGTTAAGAATTAAGAGATAAGAACAATGAAACAAACCATTTTAGCCATCTCGGGCAAACCGGGACTTTACAAATTAGTATCACGCGCCAAGAACAGCCTCATCGTCGAGGCCCTTGACGACACGCACAAGCGTTTCCCTGCCTTTGGCACGGACCGCATCACATCATTGGGTGACATTGCCATGTTTACGGAGACTGACGACATTCCCCTGATGAAGGTACTCGCCTCGATGCGCGACCTGGAGAAGGGCAAGGAGTCGAGCGTTGACTTCCGCAAGGCCACCCCCGACGAGCTGCACGAATATTTCACGAAGGTGCTGCCCGACTGGGATCAGGACCGCGTACAGAACAGTCACATCAAGAAGCTCATCCAGTGGTATAACATCCTCGTGAAGGCTGGCATCACCGACTTCGAAGAGGACCTTGCACCCACGGAAGGTGACAACGTCGACGACAGGAAATAAAAAGCGACCCCTCTCAATCCCCCAAGAGGGGAAGAAAGAGGGAACGCATATAGGAATGAGGAATGGTTATATATAACCATTCCTCATTTCTCGTTACTCATTTTTTATTGCATTCAGGGCAGACGCCCTTTACCATGAAATTCACAGAAGTCTGCTGAAAGCCTTCAGGCAGTTCTACCTCAGGAATAGCGATATGTTCCAGACAGTAAGTCTGTCGACACTTCTCGCAGTAGAAATGCACATGCAGGTCATCGTCCGTCTCAGCATCATGACTGCGACGACACAGTTCATAGCGCACTCCGTCGCCACCATCCTCAATGACATGCACCAGATGGTGCTCCTTAAACAAAGTCAAGGCGCGGAACACGCCTGACTTGTCGATGGAAAGAATCTTGTACTCCAGCTCCGTCAGCGACATGGGACGCCCTGCAGCGGCCATTGCCTTCAGCACCACGATGCGATTGGCAGTAGGCTTCACGCCGTGGGCTTCGAGCAGTTCGACACAATGTTTCTCGTCCATATTCTAAAATCTTCCGCCGCGACCGCCACCGAAGCCACCGCCTCCGCCGAAGCCGCCACCACGGCCACCGCCGAAGCCACCGCCACGGCCACCACGGCCACCACCAGGGCCGCCCATGCCTGGGCCAAAGCCACCCTGACGTCCACCACGACCGCCAAAGACGTTCAGACGATAGATGAGGTGAACCATGCCATAGCTGGTAATGGCGTTATACTCGGTATCACTACGCATGGAAGCGGAGATGGTACGGCTGATGGTGCTCTGCTCGTGGAGAATGTCGTACAACTGGAGCGAGAGTGTCAGGGCGTTACCCTTCAGGAAGCTCTGCGACAGCTGTGCATTCCAGATGAGTTCGTTGGTATTCATCGAAGCATCGTTGTAACCACGACGGCTCTGCATGCTCAGGTTGGTGGTAAGCGCAGTACCCCAAGGAGCGGTAACGCCCACCATACCTCCGTAGGTAAACTGCCACGTGTCGAGGTTGTTGTTGGTCTGCAATTCACTGCGGTTGCGGTTGTAGTTCACCGATCCGCTCAGCTCAACCTCCAGCCAGTCGTTACGATAGCTACCAGCCAAACGTTCCATGATACCGGCAGAAGTGGTCACAGACTTCTGAGAATCGGACTTCATGTCGACGCTGACATAACCTACATTATGGGCGTAGCTCAGATTTGTGAAGGAGTTCACATTGAAAAATGCTGCTGAATCGACGGCAGTATTGAACATGAAGCCTGCGTTAGCATTCCAGTTGCCATTGATGTTCTCGGGCTGGGTAATACGACCACCCGTCGTGGCATTATACGTCGTCTTGTTGGCAATGGAGTTTACCGTCGTCGAGAAATTGGCAAACGCCATGACAGAACGCTGGTGCTTCTGGAAATAGTCGTTGTAGTTCAGACGGAAGTTGTGATTGAACGACGGCTTCAGTCCCGGGTTACCCTTGGAAATATTCAGCGGGTCGCTGTCGTCGGTAATATCAAGCAGGTCGCTCATAGAGGGCTGACTGGTGTTGGCACGATAGTTAAAGCGCAGCTGGCTCTGCTGAGAGCGCTTCCAACGGAAGTCCATGGTAGGAGCAAAGTTGGTAACGGTGCGCGTCGTGTCAGCATGGATACCCTTAAAGTCCTGAATGAAGTGCGACTTCTGGGGAACCACCTGGACACCTACGTTGAAGGTGTAGGCGTTGCGAACGATTCGCAGCATGACCTCAGCAGTATGGATGTAGTTCTTATACTCTGAGAAGCGGCTCTGTTCATCATCCTTATAAGGATCGAGACTGACGCCACCGAGTCCGAACGAGTTCAGATAGCTGTCCCACGAGCGATAGCCACCCATCCACGAGCCATCCGACAACAGGTCGCTGAAGTCGAAGGTACCACGGTCGCTCTTCTGATAGCGATACTGATACTGGTAGCTGAACTGCAGGTAGGTCCTGGGGAAGATCGGCTCGCTATAGGTCAGTCGGGCGCTATAGTTCCAGTTCTTGGTAGGCGTGACTGAATAGCGGTTGATGGTATCGCCAGTGATAACACCTGTATTGTAGTAATAAATCAAGTTGTTTTGGATTGACTTGCTGTCGCCCTCACTCCATCCGGCATTCAACTGAAGGGTGATGTTACGACCCGTATTGCTCAGACGGCGGTTCAACTGCAACATACCGTTCAAGTTCTTTGAATCACTATACGATACACTTGTCTGTGCACGGTTGTTCTTGACGACACCCTTCTCAATCAGCGTCTTGATATCAGCCAGCGGGTTCGAGACATAGTTATAGGGATCCTCAGTGAACGAAGCCTCGTCGCTCGTCTGGTCGCCATCGTTACTGTTATATCTGAACGAGGGGCGGAACATGATGTTGGTCATCGAGTCGGGTGACCACTCCAGGCGCATCTGGGTGTCCCAGCTGTTAGTACGGCTAAAGTTCTGGGAAATGCTATTGCTAAACTGCGACAGCGTCTCGCTGAAGAAATTCTCCGATGAACGCTTTGAGAGAGCATCGCCGTCGCTGTGGTTCCAGCGTACGCTACCGTCGAGCTTCAGCTTGGTGCCTTCGTAGTTCAGGTTCAGACCCGTCATCTTGTTAGCGGTCAGACCCTGACGACCGCCACCGAAACGTCCGCCACCGCCACCGCCGGGGAATCCCATGTCGTTTGTATTGTTGGCATTAGCCATCATGAAGACGTTCAGACCATCCTTCATCAAACCACCGAAAATACGGCCGGAATAGCGTTTTTCTGTACCTGCGCCCAAGTCGGCATTGGCCATCATACCCTTGTTCATGCCAGCCTTGATACCGAAGTCGAGCACCGTCTGCTCCTCACCGTCGTCAATACCGCTGATACGGGCCAAATCGCTCTGCTGGTCGTAGGCCTTGATGCGGTCGATGATATTCGTAGGCAGGTTCTTCATGGCAGTCTTCGTGTCGCCCGTCATGAACTCCTTACCGTCGACTAGAATCTTCTTCACCTGCTTACCATTGATCTTGATGGAACCGTCGTCACTCACCTCAGCACCGGGCAAACGACGCACCAGCTCCTCGACGACAGAACCTTCTGGCGTACGGAAAGCAGCTGCATTATATATAAAGGTATCGGCCTTCAAGGTTACCTTGGCAGCCTGACCAGTAATCGTAGCGCCTTTCAGCATGATGGCGTCGGGCTGCATGGCGATAGTGCCCAGGGCAACGTCCTTGTCGGCCACATCAATGCGCTTCGTATAAGCCTTGAATCCCACACAGGTCACCTGGAGGATATATTTTCCTGCCTGGGGCGCCTTCACCGTGAATTCGCCGTCCATGTTGGTCAGCGCACCCTTCACGAGCGTGCTGTCCGTCTTCAGCAGTTTTACTGTTGTTTGGGGAATCGGGTCTTCAGAATCATCAATCACTAAACCCGTAATAGAGCGCTGAGCCATGGCTACCACAGCCATCAGGGGCATCAGCAAGAATAAAAGTGTACGTTTACTGTCCATAATCATTTAACGTTTTACGGTTATTATGACGAAGGAAAATGAGGAAGGTTTAATCGGCTGTAGAAAAAAACGAAATTAACGAGGTTTTGGATTCGTCAGACGTACACACGCTTTCAGTCCGTCGGCTTCGATTGCAACGCCACACTTTGACCTTGGTCAAAGAACTCGCAGTACGTAAGGTGCGAACTCGCAGTTCGACGGGACGGACTAAAAAGACAAATAACCCAGGGTTATTGAGAAATAAGGGTGGGTTATTGGAAAATAAGCGTGGGTTATTGAAAAATAAGGCTGGGTTATTGACGAACAGGGGACGGTTTGCGGCGATTGCGGCGATTGCGGCGATTGATTTCATAGAGTAATACAAAAAAATGAAAAAGGGTATTTTTTGCTATATACCCTTTTTTAATAAATCTATAGAATTGATTGTCGCTTCGCCGCATTCGCCGCATATCACAACGTTCTTTCCGGAGAAATAAAAATTCTATCGGACGAAATAAAAATTCCGTCCGAAGAAAATAAAAATACTGACGGAGTATTGATTGCAGCAAAAAAGAAAACGGGAAGCAGCGCTCGAAGCGTGCCTCTTGACTTCAGCGGTTTTAACATTTCAGAGAGGTTGACTCTCTTGAAACCCCTATAAACAGTAAATTCTGCATGGTGACTTGGGTGACTCAGGAAATGCTATATAACGGTGATGACGATAGTGCTTTTGCCCTTGACTGCATGGAGAGTAATGGTTTTAGGCCAAGGACCGCTTAGAAACAACTCCTTGT
>CACWWZ010000038.1 GCA_902764705.1 uncultured Prevotellaceae bacterium
TTGTAGCGGATTGAATTCGATTGTTGTTGAAAATGAGAATTTAGTTTATGACTCGCGAGATAATTGCAATGCCATTATCAAGACAAGTATTAACGAATTAGTTTGTGGATGTAACAGCACGATTATTCCTAATGGCGTTACGACTATTGGATATAATGCATTCTTTGGTTGTCATGGTTTAACATCTATTCATATACCAGAAAGTGTGACCAGCATAAATGACAATTCTTTTGACGAGTGCATCGGCTTGTTTTCTATAACCGTAGATAAAAAGAATCCGAAATATGATTCACGTGATGATTGTAATGCAATTATTGAGACGGAATCAAACAGATTGATAGTTGCTTGTAGTTCATCTTCTATCCCCTCTAGTGTCACATCATACTCGCAATCTGCATTCAACAATTGTGCTTCCTTATCTATACCCGATGGTTTGCAAGAGATTACCTCTAATATGTTTATCAGTTGTGATAAACTTGTTTCTTTAAGAATTCCTAGTAGTGTTAAAAAAATAGCAGAGTCAGCGTTTGATAATTGCTCTAGCTTAAAAACTGTTGTATTCGAAGACGGACAAGAACCCATACAATTAGCTGTCAGCTATCCTGCATATTATTCAAAACCCCAATGGTTTTCTGCTTGTCCGCTTGATAGTGTCTATATTGGAAGAAATATATCCTATGATTTTACACCGAGTGGTGGTTATGGCACCTTCTTCTTATCTCCGTTCAGAGAAAAGCCGACATTGCGCAAAGTTGTGTTCGGTGATAAAGTGTCAATAATACCAAGCGCTATGTTTAGTGGATGTGTCAATCTGGTTTCAGTTGTGACACCTGAAAAAATGGATTCAATTGGCTTTTCTGCCTTTAATGGCTGTGAAAGCTTGGCTTCTTTTGCTTTGCCCCAAGGCATAAGGACTATAGGAAATTCGGCTTTTGATAATTGTAAGAGTCTTACATCCATAAACATTCCTGAAACAGTTAAGATTATAGAAGAAAAAGCGTTTCATTATTGTGAAGGATTGGCAAAAATCTCGATACCAATGAGCGTTAATTATATTGGTCGTCTTGCTTTTGGCCTGTGTACAAGTTTGTCTGACATAGAATTTCAGGATGGTGATAATTCTTTAACTATCAGAGAAGAAAGAGGCCCATATTTTTCTGCATTTTATCAGTGCCCAATAAGCAAAGTTTATTTGGGCAGGAATATCATCAATGACAGCTACAATTACATTTATTCTTCATTAGCGTCAATTACTACTCCATTTGATCTGACAATCAGTAAATCTGTGACGAAATTGGAAGGTGGTACATTTGCCAATTGCAATAGTATTAAGTCGCTCACTTTTGAAGAAGGCTCAGATACTTTGAAACTGGTGAATGATTATAACGCATATACTGCTATTATGCCTTTTGCCAATACGCCAATCGATAGTATCTATTTGGGCAGAGTTATTGTGGGCACGGACAGATATTATCCAGAAAACACGATAATTCCATTTACTAATGTTGGATCACCATTCTCTATGAGAATAGGCGATAATATCACAGAAATTGGCGAAAAGGCCTATTCTAGATGGATGATAGATTCACTATACATTCCTAAGGATGTAATAAAAATAGGTAATAGGGCTTTTGCTGATTGCCAGAATTTGAAAGATGTTACGTCTTACGCTATTAACGTTCCAGAAACTGGTGAATATGTTTTTACTGAATCATATCTGCCAGATGCAACGCTTAATGTTCCACTCTCTTTGTACAAGGAATATAAGGCTAAAATACCTTGGAGTCTATTTGGACGAATACAGAATTTCGAAGGCAAATACTATGTTACCTATATCGTTGATGGAACAATCTACAAAGAAGTATTATATGAATATGGCGCAGTAATCATCCCTGAAGCAGAACCAACGAAGGAAGGTTGTAGCTTCTCCGGTTGGAGCAAAATCCCGGAAACGATGCCAGACCACGACATTGTTATAACGGGAACATTTACCCTCATCAAAAAGAAGGGCGACGTCAACGGCAATGATATGGTGGATATTTCTGATGCCATGTGTATTGTGAACCATATTCTGGGTAAGGAGATGGCAACGTTCATTGATGCGGCTGCCGACGTAAACGGAGACGGCGTTATTGACATTGCTGATGCCGTACACATTGTGAACATCATCCTGAATAATGGTGGCTCTCAGGCTGCTCCAGCATTGGAAAAAACTTCAGAGAGTATGAAAGTAGAATAAAGATTGTTAGTTGTTAGAAATATTTGTTTTGGATATCATGGGGACAGGAGACCCCTTGATACATGCCCATCATTTATATAATGATGAAAACACAAAAATAACAGGTTACACGTGCATACTCTAGGGTTACTTTTCGTTACTCTGGACAGAAATTATTTTTCAGCGGATGAAAAAAAATTTTTGGCGGACGGAATTATATTTTCTCCGGACGTAATAAGAGCCGAGTATTGAAAAATAAGGGGGCCTTATTGTACGATAAGGGCAGCTTATTTGATAATAAGCGTTCCTTAATTTGAAATAACCTTGGGTTGTTTCTGAATAAGGTGCCATTAATGGTGGTCCGAGCAATCAATTGAAAAATAATTTATTCTCAATTTTGCTGCCATGCTGCCACGGATCTTTCGAAAGACATTTATATAAAGGCGTTCCGGAGCGTGGCAGCAACGTGGCAGAATGGCAGCAAAAAATGCCAAGGGGAGAAAGGGGGAAGAACCCCGTAGTTATAGGGATTTATGAATTACGGGGACTCTGATGTAAGGCTATGGTTAGGAGTCAGGACACGTCACGCATTTCCACAAACCTCTTTCCTTTTTTTGTGCAAAAATGACAAAAGTGTCACTTTTTGGGTTAACGTACTAAATATCAGTTTATTACAAAAGTGATGGTTATTGGAAAAGTGTCACTTCCATCTTATCCTCGCAAACTCCCTTTCTTCACAGGCTTTCTACGGCATCTACGATAGCAAAACAAGTTGTTTTGGTGGGAAAGAAACGGCACTTTACGATGAAAGAAAGGCCTTCTACGACACCAAAACAACTTGTTTTACTTTAAAAAGCATCATTGCTTTCATGCCATCCCCCTTCGACAAGGGAATAGAGCCCCGAGGGAACAGGGATTCAGACGGCATTGTTTGATAATACTTAAGCCATGATTGTGGAAAATCAGCACAAAGACTGAAAGAAAAAATAGGCTTATAATAGACGGTCTGAATTATTTCGCATCTTTTACGATAAATATTCCTTAGAAAGTTTGGTTATATGCAGAAAAATGTATAATTTTGCAGCCGATTTGAATAAATATACCAGCGATGAAAGTTAAAAACGACCGTTTGGAAGCACTGCGGATGATTATCTCGAGCCAGGAGCTGGGTAGTCAAGACGAGTTGCTGGATGCCCTGAAGAAAGAGGGCTTCCAATTGACACAGGCCACGCTGAGCCGTGACCTGAAGCAGTTGAAGGTGGCAAAGGCAGCCTCGATGAGGGGCAACTATGTATATGTGTTGCCCAACGACACGATGTATAAGCGCGTGACTACGCCTCACACTGCCCGCGAGATGATGCAGGTGCCAGGATTCCTGAGCATCAATTTCTCGGGCAACATGGGTGTCATCAAGACGCGCCCGGGTTATGCGAGCAGTATCGCGTACAATATTGATAATAACCATATCAACGAGATATTAGGTACGATAGCAGGCGACGACACCATCTTTATCGTCATCAAACAAGGTGTGACGAAGGACGAGGTGATTGATGCGCTGAGCGAAGTGGTGCCGAATATGAGGTAAGACCCCACCCCGACCCTCCCAAGGGGAGGGAGAGGGATAAAGAAAAAAAATAAAGATATTTAAAAATGGAAGATATTAACAAGACGACAGATGTTTCTTCATTCCCCCATTGGGGGGAACGAGAGGGGGTCCAAGTTTTTGTGGCGGGGCCGGAGCACGAGGTGTATGTGGATACCATCCTGCAGACAATAGCCGATGCTGCAAAGGTTCGTGGAACGGGTATTGCCAAGCGTACACATGAATATCTGGCCACGAAGATGAAGGAGGCCAAAGCCGTGATAGCCCTGAGTGGCGACACGTTCGCAGGGTTCAGCTATATTGAGACGTGGGGCAACAAGAAATATGTGACGACCAGCGGTTTGATTGTTCACCCGGACTTCCGAGGTCTGGGCGTCGCCAAGAAAATCAAGGATATGACATTCTCGCTGGCCCGTACCCGTTGGCCTCACGCCAAGATTTTCTCGCTGACCAGCGGTGCTGCCGTGATGAAGATGAACACGGAACTGGGCTACCAACCCGTGACTTTTGCGGATCTGACAGACGACGAGGCATTCTGGCGCGGCTGCGAGGGATGCGTGAATGTGGACGTGCTGCACCGTACAGGCCGGAAATACTGCATCTGCACGGCGATGCTGTACGACCCCGAGGAGCATCTGCCCGCAAAGATTCCAGAGGATGTCATTGAGCGCATCAAGATGCTTGATAGCCCACCCCAGCCCTCCCAAAGGGAGGGAGAAAAAAGTGAATAATAAGTGACAGATTAAAATGAATATTAATAACAAATGATTAAACACGAGTCCTCTCCCCTTCCCTTTGGGAGGGTCGGGGTAGGCTCCTTATTATTATGAACAAGAAAGTAGTAGTAGCATTTTCGGGAGGTTTGGATACCTCGTACACAGTGATGAAACTGACCCAGGACGGATGGGATGTGTATGCAGCATGTGCCAATACGGGCGGTTTCTCGGCTGAGCAGTTGAAAACGAACGAAGAGAACGCCTATAAGCTGGGCGCCAAGGCATACGTGACACTCGACGTGACGCAGGAGTATTACGAGAAGTCGCTGAAATACATGATTTTCGGTAATGTGTTGCGTAATAACTGCTACCCGATTTCCGTTTCGTCAGAGCGCATCTTCCAAGCCATCGCCATTGCGCGCTACGCCAAGGAGATTGGCGCTGATGCCATTGCCCACGGTTCGACAGGTGCCGGTAACGACCAGATTCGTTTCGACATGACCTTCCTCGTGATGGCTCCCGGTGTGGAGATCATCACCTTGACGCGTGACAAGAAGCTGACACGTAAAGAGGAGGTGGACTATCTGAACGAGCATGGCTTCTTTGCCGACTTCACCAAGCTGAAGTACTCGTATAATGTAGGTATCTGGGGTACCAGTATCTGTGGCGGTGAGTTGCTTGACCCCACACAGGGACTGCCCGAGGAGGCTTATCTGAAACACGTAACAGCCAAGGAAAACGAGTCGCTGCTGAAGATTCAGTTCGAGAAGGGCGAGATTGTTGGTGTAAATGGCGAGAAGTTCGACGACCGCGTGAAGGCCATCCAGAAGATTGAGGAAATTGGTGCCAGCTATGCCATTGGTCGTGATGCCAACGTGGGTGATACCATTATCGGCATCAAGGGTCGCGTTGGTTTCGAGGCTGCTGCCCCCAAACTGATTATCGAGGCACACCGCCTGCTGGAGAAGTCGACACTCTCGAAGTGGCAGCAGTACTGGAAGGACCAGGTGGCCAACTGGTACGGCATGTTCCTGCACGAGAGCCAGTATCTGGAGCCCGTAATGCCTGATATCGAGGCTATGCTTACCTCGAGCCAGCGTAACGTGACGGGTACCGCCATCCTGAAGCTCCGTCCTTACGGATTTGAGACAGTAGGTATCGACTCTGCCAACGACCTGACAAAGTCGAAACTCGGCGAATACGGCGAAACCCAGACTGGCTGGACAGCTGACGAAGCCAAGGGATTCATCAAGGTCAGCTCTACCCCACTCCGCGTATACTACGGCATTCACAAAGACGAGAAAAGATAAGCCCACCCCCGCCCCCTCCCAAAGGGAGGGGAGGGGTATTAGAAAGACCTGTACGGAGGGTTATTAGAAAGACTCTATAGTTGAGGATGAGGTGAAATGAAAGCCAGGAGTGCATTTGGATTTCAGACGACAACACATCATAGGTCAATTCATAGCCGATTTCATCTGTCTCTCACATCATCTCATTATCGAATTAGATGGAAAATACCATCAGATTCCTGAACAGCAGATAAGCGACCAAGAACGTACGGAATGGTTGGAGAACAACGGTTATACCGTGATAAGATTCACAAATGAGGCAATCATAGCCGACACTGAAAAAGTGCTCACTGCTATTAAGACATATATTACAAAAGAACAATTACTATAGCACTATGAATAAGACAATATACGTATCTAACAACAATACTCCCCTCCTTTCGGGAGGGGTCGGGGGTAGGCTTCGTGTTGGTATTTTAGGTGCCGCTGGCTACACGGGTGGTGAACTCATCCGCGTGTTGCTGAACCATCCCGAGGCAGAGATTGTATTTGCAAACAGCGAGAGTAATGCAGGGAATCTGGTGTCAGACGTGCACGAAGGGCTTATCGGCGATACGGATCTGAAGTTCACGGACGAGATGCCCTTTGACAAGGTGGATGTTGTATTCTTCTGTTTCGGACACGGCAAGAGCGAACAGTTCCTGAAGGAGCACACCATCCCCGAGAACGTGAAGATTATCGATCTCGCTCAAGATTTCCGCATCAAGGGCGACCACGACTACGTGTATGGCTTGCCTGAGATTAACAAGGAGGACATTGCACAGGCTCAGCATGTGGCCAATCCTGGCTGCTTTGCCACCTGTATACAGGTAGCGCTGTTGCCTGCCGCCAACCTGAATCTGCTGAAGGAGGATGTCGCTGTGAATGCCATCACAGGCTCCACTGGTGCCGGACAGAAGCCTGGCGCCACCACCCATTTCTCGTGGCGCAACAATAATCTGAGCATCTACAAGCCCTTCCAGCACCAGCATATCGCCGAGATTCGTCAGAGCATCAAACAAGTGCAAGGCTATCTCGATGCCGATATCGACTTCATCCCCTATCGTGGCGATTTTGCCCGCGGCATCTTCTGTTCGGCAGTCATCAAGACGCCAGCCCTTGTGGAAGATGTAATCGAAGGCTATAAGGATTTCTACGCTGACGCTGCCTTCACGCACTACAGCGATAAGCCCATCGACCTGAAGCAGGTGGTAAATACCAACAAAGCACTGGTTCACGTAGAGAAATATGGCAACAAGCTGCTCGTGACCTCGGCTATCGACAACCTGCTGAAGGGCGCTGTTGGTCAGGCCGTTCAGAACATGAACATCATGTTCGGCATTGATGAAACGACAGGATTGAGGTTGAAAGCCTCTGCGTTCTAAGGAAAGAGGTCACACAGATCACACGGATCACACTGATTCAAATAATCTCACACAGAGTCGCAGAGTGACACAGAGTGAGATTTACTCAGAAAAAGCCAAAAACATTTGGCTTTTTCTGAGCTTATTCGTATCTTTGTCCCCCGAATGAAGCTGAGAAACATTATATTGAAGGTTTTGATGCCGCTGGTACTTGGTGCGGGCATCCTTTATTGGATGTATCGCGGCGAGGACTGGCAGACCATTATGCACGTCATGACGAGCGAAATGGACTGGACGTGGATGTTGCTGTCGTTCCCTTTCGGCATACTGGCTCAGATGTTTCGTGGCTGGCGCTGGCAACAGACGCTGGAACCCGTCGATGAGCATCCGCGTGTTTCCACCAGCATTCATGCCATATTCCTCTCCTATGCAGCATCGCTCGTTATTCCGCGAGTGGGTGAATTCACACGTTGCGGGGTGCTGAAACGCTACGACGGAGTATCGTTCCCCAAGGCCTTAGGAACCGTCGTCACCGAGCGCGCCATCGACTCACTGCTGGTGATGGGCATTACGGTGATAGTGCTGTTGTTGGAGATGAGCACCTTCGGCATGTTCTTCCGAAAAACGGGCACCAACCTGCACAGCATTCTGCAAGGATTCTCCTGGGCAGGATATCTGGTAGTAGCCATCTGTGCCGTAGCTATTCTCATCCTGCTGCACTTCCTGTTGCGTAAGCTATCCATATATAATAAGGTACGCGCGACATTGACGGGTATCTGGCAGGGAGTCGTCTCGTTGAAGGATGTACGGAACATCCCATTGTTCGTCTGCTTCACCCTTGGCATCTGGCTGAGCTATTTCCTGCACTATTACCTCACCTTCTTCTGCTTCGACTTTACGGCAGACTTAGGGTTGGGGTGCGCGCTGGTTACCTTCATTGTGGGCAGCATTGCCGTCATTGTCCCTACGCCAAACGGAGCTGGTCCCTGGCACTTTGCCGTCAAGACCATGCTTATCCTCTATGGTGTGCAGGACGAGAAAGCACTGTACTTTGTCCTCATCGTCCACACCGTTCAAACCATGCTGGTGGTGCTCCTAGGAGTATATGCATGGCTTGCGTTAAACTTTACGAAAGTAAAAACAACTTCTTAAACTATCATATTATGAACGAAATTCAAAACCTAAATCCACAGTGCATCTGGAAGAACTTCTATGCACTCACACAAGTACCGCGTCCCAGCGGACATCTCGAGAAAGTACAGCAATTCCTGCTCGACTTCGGTAAGCAGGCCGGTGTAGAGGCCTTCAAAGACCCCGCAGGCAACATCGTTTTCCGCAAGCCCGCCACACCGGGCATGGAGAATCGTAAGGGAATCATTCTGCAGGCCCACATGGATATGGTGCCGCAGAAGACGCCCGAGTCTACCCACAACTTCGAGACTGACCCTATCCAGCCTTGGATTGACGGTGAATGGGTGAAGGCCAAGGGCACCACGCTGGGAGCCGACAATGGCCTGGGCGTAGCAGCCATCATGGCTATCATGGAGGCAAAAGACCTGAAGCACGGTCCTATCGATGCCCTCATCACCCGCGACGAAGAGACTGGTATGTTTGGTGCCAACGAACTGCCCGAAGGCGAATTGCAGGGCGACATCCTGTTGAACCTCGACTCAGAGCATTGGGGCAAATTCGTCATTGGTTCTGCCGGTGGTATCGACGTTACCGCTACGTTAGACTATCAGGAGGCGGATACTGACCCAGAGGATGCTGCCGTTAAGGTAACAGTTAAGAACCTGCGTGGTGGACATAGTGGGCTGGAAATCAATGAAGGTCGTGGCAATGCCAACAAACTGCTGGTACAGATTGTTCGCGAAGCCATTGCTGAGACTGAAGCCCGTCTGGCATCTTGGAATGGAGGTAATATGCGTAATGCCATCCCCTTCAAGGCAGAGGCTGTATTGACACTGCCCAAGGAAAACATCGCTGCCCTGAAAGAAATCGTCGAAGACTGGCAGGAGACCTTCAACGACGAGTTCAAACTCATCGAACCACAAGGTGTAGAGGTGTTGCTGGAAGAGGTGGCAACACCGCAAAAGGAAGTGCCCGTCGAGATTCAGGACAACCTCATCGACGCCATCTTCGCCTGCCACGACGGTGTGATCCGTTTCATTCCCGCCTATCCCAATGTGGTAGAGACCAGTTCGAACCTCGCTATTATCAACATCGGTGAAGGCAAGGCCGGCATCAAGATTCTGGCCCGTTCGAGCCGTGAGGACATGAAGGACTATGTGGTCACCATGCTTGAGAGCTGCTTCTCGATGGCTGGCATGAAAGTAGAGACAGCAGGAAGCTATGGCGGTTGGGACCCCAATCCTGACTCAGAGATTCTGCACCTGCTGCTGAAGGAGTACAAAGAGCTGTTTGGCAAGGATGGTATCATCCAGGTAGACCATGCCGGACTGGAATGCTCGGTTATTCTGGGCAAGTATCCTTGGCTCGATGTGGTGTCTCTTGGCCCTACGATGAAGTCGCCGCACACCACTACTGAGCGTGCCCTCATTGAGACCGTAGCACCATTCTGGGAACTATTGAAGAAGACGTTGGAAGACGTTCCAGTGAAGTGAAAAGGTAAAAAAGTAAAAAAGTAAAAAAGAAAAAAGTGGGAAATGCTTGGCGTTTCTCGCTTTTTTTCTTAACTTTGCAGGCGAATAACCAAAATAACAACAAAAAATGGACGATTACCCGGCGAATCATTACAATTCGTAAGGCAGGGGGTAGCAGGCAAGACCGCTAATCCTCTTGCCGCTAAACTATTTTAAAGGATTAGCAAAGATGAAGACTTTTTGGAACACCCAAGGTGGGCTCAGCCAGCTTGAGACTTGGCAGCCCAACTGCTGGATACAGGTGACGTGTCCGACAGAAGAAGACCAGCAGATGCTGGAGGAGGAGTACAAGATTCCCGACTACTTCCTCTCCGACATCAGTGATACTGATGAGCGTGCCCGTTATGAATACGACGACGGATGGATGCTTATCATTCTCCGTATTCCCTATGTCAAGGAAATTCGCTCCAGGACACCGTATACCACCGTACCTCTCGGTATCATCCACAAGCGCGACGTCACCATTACCGTCTGTTACTACGAGACGAATATGATGATTGACTTCGTCTCGTTCCAACAGAAACGCGGCGAGGGCTTCACCGACTATGTCGATATGATATTCCGTCTGTTCCTCTCGAGTGCCGTATGGTATCTGAAGCGTCTGAAGCAGATATCGATGCTGATTGACAAGTCGAAGCGCAATCTGGACCGCGAGGTGAACAACGAAAGCCTCATCGGCCTAAGCCGTCTGCAGGACTCACTGACATACTTCAACACCTCAATCCGTGGCAACGAGACCCTGCTGTCGAAGCTGAAATTCAAGTTGCAGATTGACGAATTGGACGCCGACTTGATTGAGGACGTCAATATCGAGATGACACAGGCCCGCGAGACCACCAATATCTACTCCAACATTCTGGAGTCGACGATGGATACCTACCAGTCGATTATCAACAACAACATGAATACCATCATGCGTACGCTGACGTCGGTGACCATCATTCTGATGCTACCCACGCTGGTGGCTTCGTTCTTTGGCATGAACCTCATCAACGGCATGGAATCAAACCCAGCAGGATTCATCATAGCCATCATCATTTCTGTACTCATTTCGGTCATTTCACTGTTTGTTTTCCGACATAAACGACTCATATGACCCCACCCGACCCTCCCAAGGGGAGATAGACGTAAAATAATAAATTTACTGTCACATAGGTATTTTTTTATTAAAAAATTAGGTGGTTTCAAAATTATTGCTTAATTTTGCCAACTAACTTGGCGAAATTGCCTGATTTGTATTACATGAACTAAAACATTTTAATGATGGACTCTCAAGAAATGACTAAGAAAGAGGTGTTGGAACGCATTCGTGAGATTGCTCACGGTGACGAGGCGCCCCAGAAGGAAGAAGTGGACTCGCTGAAGGCCGCATTTTACAAGTTACATATTGCCGAGCGTGAAGCCCGCCTGAAAGAATATATCGATGGCGGCGGGGATCCCGAGCAGTATCAGATAACCCCTGACGAGATGGAAGAAGCCTTTAAGGCTGAGATGGGTGTTATCAAGGAAAAACGCCAGAAGCTGTTCAAGGAGCAGGAGCAGGAAAAACAGGAAAACCTGGAAAAGAAGCTCGCCATCATTGAAAAGATCAAGGCTATGATTACCTCTCCCGAGGAGGCCAACAAGTCGTATAAGGACTTTAAAGCCCTTCAGGACGAGTGGCGCGAGATTAAGACCGTTCCTGCTGAACGTGCCAACGAGCTTTGGCGCAACTACCAGCTCTACGTGGAGCAGTTCTACGACCTGCTAAAACTGAACTCCGAGGCTCGCGAATATGATTTCAAGAAGAACCTCGAACTGAAGACGAAGCTCTGCGAGGCTGCTGAAAAGCTGGCCGACGAGCCCGATATCATCAGTGCTTTCCACCAGTTGCAGAAGTTGCATCAGGAATACCGCGAGATTGGTCCTGTGTCGAAGGAACTCCGCGACGAGATCTGGAACCGTTTCAAAGCTGCTTCCACCGTCATCAACAAGCGTCACCAGCAGCATTTTGAAGGACTTCGTGCCAAGGAGGAAGACAATCTTGCCAAGAAGACGGCCCTTTGCGAAAAGGTCGAGGCCATTGCTGCCGAGGAAAACAAGAGCGGTGCCGATTGGGAGCGCCGGACCAAGGAAATCATTGATATCCAGTCCGAGTGGAAGACCATCGGTTTTGCCCCGCAGAAGATGAATGTTAAGATCTTCGAGCGCTTCCGTGCTGCCTGCGATGATTTCTTTGGTCGTAAAGCAGAATATTTCCATTCGCTGAAAGATACTTTCAAGGAGAATGCCGAGAAGAAGCGCGCCCTCATCGAGAAGGCTAAGGCCCTGCAAGACTCTACCGACTGGAAGTCTACTGGTGACAAACTCATCAACCTGCAGAAGGAGTGGAAAACCATTGGTATGGTTCCCAAGAAGTTGGGCGATCAGCTGTGGGAAGAGTTCCTGGGTGCCTGCAACAAATTCTTCGAAGCCCGCAAGGCCGCAGGAGCTGGTAGTCGCAGCGATGAACGCGAGAATCTGGAAAAGAAGCGTGATGTCATTGCCCGTTTGAAGGCTGCAGCAGAAGAGGCTGGCGAAGGACTGCAGGAGCGTGTACAGCAACTGGTTGAAGAGTATCAGGCCATCGGCCACGTACCTTTCAAGGAGAAAGACAAGCTATATGAAGAGTACCATGCCGTACTCGACAAGCTGTATAAGGAGTTGAACATCACCGTTGCCAAGCGTCGTCTGACAAAATTCAAGGATGGCCTCAAACAAGTTGCCGAACGTGGCGAGAATGCCCTTGACAACGAGCGTGCCCGCCTGATGCGCCAGTACGAACAGTTGAAGCAGGAGGTACAGACCTACGAAAACAACCTCGGTTTCCTGAATGCCTCATCGAAGAAGGGTAATTCACTCATCGATGAGATGAACCGCAAGGTTCAGAAGCTGAAGGACGAAGTGCAGCTGGTACGCGAAAAGATCAAAGCTATCGACGCAGAAAATGCTGAGAAAGAATAAAAAGATAAAAAAGTAACAAGTAGGGGGCTCGTGATTGAGCCCCCTCTTGTTTTGTTTATTGCGAATCGCTTTCTATTCTTACTCTTTCTCCGACAGCATCGTCACCTCGATGCACTGTTTGGCATCCAGCAGTCGTTGAGCCATTTGCTGCACCTGCCCTGCCGTCATCTCACTGACCATCTTCGGGTAATCCACATCGAAGTCCGTGTCTTCATCCAGCTCGTGCCAGATGATGTAGCTCCAATAATCATTTGTTATGGCTGCCTGCTGATACTGCTTCAGCAAATACTCCTTGATTTTCTGCATCGATGCTTCGGACGGTCCCTGCTGCGCCATATATTCCAGTTGCTGGTAAACGACAGGATTCAGTTCCTCGTAACGCTTCGGATCGGCATTGTAGGAAATGGTTACCGTAGCGTTGGGTTTTTCTATTTTATCATAATTGAAGTTCACGCTGACACCGTACGTACCGCCCTTTTCCTCACGCACCGAGTCTGTATAGGCAATTTTCAGCGCCCTCGTCAGAAAATCCAGCTCCAAGTCGTGCTGCGCCGTAAAAGGCATATTAGCTGAGTAGCAGATCGTGACATTCGCCAGCGGTGTCGCCATCTTCTTGCGGAACACGGTCTTTTTGCTTTCCTCAATCATCTTCGGCACATTCTGCCAATTCGTCTGTTCGTTCTTATGGGTTGCAGGCAGTGCGGCCAGATACTGACAGCACAGCTGTCGCAACTGCTGTTCATCGAAGTTTCCGATAATCACCGTCTTGAAGTTCGACGCATCGCTGAACCGTTCCTTCCAGATTTGCAGGATGCGGTCGTAGCTGATACCATCCAACGTCTGCTGTTTGACGGGTTCCATGCGGGGATGATGGTCGTAGACGATAGCACGTATCGAGTCGTTGTAATCCACCTTTGGCGACGCATTTCTGTTAGTCAAGAATGCCCTTGTGCGGTTCATCAAGCCTTGGAAGGCCACTGTATCACGACGAGGTTGCGTAGCATACAGATATGCCAGTTGGAAGAATGATTCCATATCCTTCAAAGCTACGCCGCCACTGATGCTCTGGCTACGCGTGCCGATATTGGACGTCAGTCGCACCGACTTGCCTGACAGCATGCGTCGCAGCGTAGTGGCATCGAAGTCTGCCACACCAGCTTCCGTCACAGCACTATTCAACAGCGAGAAATTGGGGATGTCGCTATCCGGATATACCGACGTTCCTCCATCAGCCTTCATTTTAATGGTGACCGCATCCGAAGCATAATCGGTTTTCTTGGCATATACCTTCATTCCGTTCGACAGCGTCCACTCTGTAAAGCCGTGTTTATAGTCCCGCTCACTGACTATCTTGCCCATCTCAGGCTTTTCGGTCATGAGTTGGTCGCTCAGGTGTTTCTCCTCATAGGGCGCATAGCTCAGCTGTTGGGCTGCCAGAACCACGTTCTCCAGCTGTTTTTCAGTAGGAAGCGTCAGTTCGGGTTTATCAGGGGCATACATAATGAGTACCTGATTACGGTCTGTGATGAGTTCCCGAACGGCCTGATTCACCTCCTCGAGTGTCACCTCACGGTCAAACTTTCGGGTCAGCTCCAATTGTTCTTCCGGCGAGAGAATCGGCTCACCGTTGATAAAGTTCTGAACACAGGCACTGATGAGCTTCGAGTTTTTCCGATCGTCGCGTTCACGGAATTTCCGCTCGTCATGGTTCAGTTGCTGGCTCTTGGCACGCTGCAGTTCCATAGCTGTAAAACCATGCTGGCGGGCACGTTCCGTAACCCCCACAGCAGCTATCAGTCCACCCAGAATATTATTCTCGTTACAACTGACCGACAGCGAGAACGACTCCTTCGTCCGGCTCAGGAAGAACACTGAGGCCCGTGCGCTGGCACTCTGGAAGGGCGGCTGCGCCTGTTGGCGCACCTCCGACAGGCGGTCGTTTAACATCGTTCCAATCAGACCGTCAATATAGTCACCACGAAGATACTTCACGTCATTCTTCTCCTCATCAGGTGTGGCATCACGCTTCTGGTAAAGATGGCACAGCACAATGGGCTGTTCGGCATCCTTTTCAATATCGACAATCATCGTGTCGTTATCGTTGACGGGATAGTTTTCCCGCTTAGCAGCATTCTTGGGCATAGGAATTGAAGAGAAGAGCTTCTTGATTTTCTTCTCCATCTTATCCACATCGATATCGCCAACCACAATGATGGCCTGCAAATCTGGGCGATACCACTTATGATAATAGTCGCGCAAATCCTGATACGGGAAGTTGTCTACCACGTCCATCGAACCAATTGGCATACAGTCCTCGTACTTGGTGCCGCGATACACCTTCGGCATCGCCTGCTCCATCATTCTCTGTACGGCACGTCCGGCACGACGTGTGCGCCACTCCTCATGAATCACACCACGTTCCTTATCTATCTCCCCGTCCTCGAGTAACAGATAGTGACTCCAGTCGTGCAGGATGAGCAGACACGAGTCGACAATACCCTCACGTTTCAAGGGGACTGCCGAGATGTTATAGACCGTCTGTTCCACACTGGTATAGGCATTCAGGTTGGTACCGAACTTCACGCCAACGGTCTCGCACCAGGGAACAATGCCCAGGCGTTTGCCCTTGCCAGGGAAATTCTTCGTACCGTTAAACGCCATGTGCTCCAGGAAATGAGCCAGTCCGCGCTGACGGGGTTCCTCCTGAATCGAGCCCACCCGCTGGGCAATGTAGAAATCAGCCAATCCCGGTTCCTTGGCATTATGACGGATATAGTACGTCATTCCGTTCTTCAATGTTCCCTTCCTGAAGGTAGCATCTTGCGTCAACGGCTGGGCGTAAACACAGAAACCTGCCGTCATCAGCAACAATAAAGTCAAAAGTTTCTTCTTCATCATTATTATTGTTTATTATCTGGGGGCAAAGGTACAAAATTTTTCTGAAATACGAAATCCCTAATATTAGGTATTTGTTATTTGCTTTATTTTTATTACCTTTGCGCTCAAATACAAGACAATCATGAATATCCGATTATCGTTCGTTGTTTTCATACTGACCGTGTTCCTCTGTCAGGCTTCCGCACAGATTACCCTGAGCGGTAAGGTGGTAAGCGACGACACAGGAAAACCCATCGAATATGCCAGCATTCTGGTTGCTGAAGGTAGTCTCTGGGCTATTACTGATGCTAAGGGACAGTTTACTATCAAGGGAGTCGGCAAGGGCCGGCTTACGCTGATCGTCCAGTGCTTAAGCTATCAGAAGCGCACATGGGCGATTATCGTCAACAACGATGTAAAAGACATGAATCTGAAACTGAAAGAAGACAACCTGATGCTGGACGAGGTGACCATCACGGCCAAGCGTAAGCGCGACGAGTCGACCACGTCGTACACCATCGACCGCACAGCACTCGACAACCAACAACTCTTGTCCTTAACGGATATCCAAACCCTGCTGCCTGGCGGAAAGAGCAACGACCCCACCCTTATGACTGACGACCGTATGGCCCTGCGCAGTGGTGGCCAGGAGAAGGGCAACGCCTCGTTTGGTACCGCTGTCGAGGTCGATGGCATGCGCTTGGACAATAATGCCAGCATCGACGAGACGGCAGGTGCCTCGACGCGCACCATCAGTTCTTCGAATATCGAGAGTGTTGAGGTGGTGACGGGTATTCCCTCAGTAGAATACGGTGACCTGTCGAATGGTGTTGTCAAGGTCAACACCCGCAAGGGAAAATCGCCCTTCATCGTCGAAGGCAAGCTGAACCAGCACACCCGCCAGATAGCGCTGAACAAAGGCTTCAGTCTGGGCAAGGACTTGGGCGTACTGAATGTCTCGCTGGAACATGCCCGTTCCTTCAGCGATGCCGCTTCTCCCCATACTGCCTACCAGCGTAACATCCTCAGTCTGCACTATATGAAGACCTTCATGCAGCAGACTACTCCGCTGACGCTGAACATCGGTTTTACCGGCAATCTTGGCGGCTACGATTCAGAGGCCGACCCTGACGAGGAACTGGACGACTATTCCCGTCAGCGCGACAATGCACTGCGAGGGAATGCCGAGCTGAACTGGCTGTTGAATAAGCATTGGCTGACCAATCTGTCGTTACGCGGTTCACTGTCGTACGCCGACCGCATGTCAGAGAGTCAGACCCATAGCAGCAGTGCCTCTACCCAGCCTTACCTCCATACTACTGAGGAAGGTTACTTTATTGCCCAGCCCTATGACCAGATTCTCGCCTCTCAACTCTCACCCCTCAACTCTGTAGTTCTTGGAACTACAGGCTATTGGAACGTGTTGCGTTACAACGACTCGAAACCCCTCAACTGGAACCTGCGCCTGAAAGGAGAGCTAAACCGTCATCTGGGGGCTGTCACCAGTCACACGATGGCAGGCATCGATTATACCGGCAGCCGTAACAACGGACGTGGCACCTATTTTGATGATATGCGCTACGCCCCCACCTGGCGCGAATACCGTTACGACGAACTGCCTACGCTCCATAACATGGCACTCTTTGTCGAAGAGAAAGTCATTATCCCGACCACCAAACGGTCTACTTTTGAGTTGACAGCCGGTCTGCGCGACGACATCACAATGATCAATGGCTCAGAATATGGCACAGTAAGCAGTCTCTCGCCGCGTATCAACAGCCGCTACATTTTCTGGAAGAACCGTTTTCCCCAACTTGTCCGTGACCTCAGCGTCCATGTCGGATGGGGTAAGAGTGTCAAGCTGCCTTCCTTCCAGGTGCTCTATCCGTCGCCTTCCTATAGCGACCATCAGGCTTTTGCCTCGCCCAGCACCTCGTCCAACACGTCGTTCTATGCCTACCACACCTATCCTTCGAAGGCGGTCTACAACCCTGACCTGAAATGGCAGTATACCCTGCAAACCGACTTGGGCATCGAGATGAATATCAAAGGCTCGCACATCTCCCTGTCGGCCTTCCACCACCGCACCTGCAATCCTTACATGGCAACCAGCCTCTACACGCCGTTCACCTACCAATATACGCCTCCCTCGGCTTTGGACGGCATCGCGATTTCCCAGGAAAGCCGTACTTACAGCATTGACCGTCAAACAGGCCTTGTCACAGTCAGCAGCTCCGAGGGTTCGCAGGTGCTTCCTGCCAATGCCCGTAACACCTGGCTGGCGAATACGAAGTACGTCAACGCCTCACCACTCGACCGCTATGGTCTGGAGTGGATCATCGACCTGCAACAGATCAAGGCCTTGCGCACCTCGTTCCGATTCGACGGAAACTACTATTATTATAAAGGTATAGACGACGTCCTCTTTGCCGATATGCCCTCCAGCGGTATGACCATGAGCGACGGGCAGCCCTATCAGTATGTCGGATACTACCGAGGCAGTGCAGCGACCTCCACCAGCTATGTTGCCAATGCCGCTGTGGCTAACGGCAGTCTGTCGAAGCAGCTGAACCTGAACACCATCATTACGACGCACATTCCGAAGATCCGTCTCATCGTGGCGCTGCGTATCGAGGCATCGCTCTACAATTATCACCGCCAGCTGAGTGAGTTCGACGATGCCACCCGCGGCATCGTCATCACCGACCCCAGCCAGTATACGGGCACGCCTTACGACGGACAGAGCGAGAACCAGTATGTCGCCGTCTACCCCGAATACTATTCCACCTGGGACCGCCCCGACGAGCGCATCCCCTTTGCCGAGAAGTTCCTGTGGGCAAAGGACAACGACCCGACGCTTTATAACGACCTGACGAAACTCATCGTACGGTCGAACTATCCCTACACGATGAACCCCAACCGCATCAGCAGCTACTACTCGGCCAACCTCAGCATCACGAAGGAGATTGGCGACCACATCAGCCTCTCGTTCTATGCCAACAACTTCTTCAACAACATGAAGACGGTGCATAGCAGCCAGAGCGACCTGGATACATCACTCTTCACGAGTGGCTATATACCTGACTATTATTACGGACTCTCACTCAGATTCAAGCTATGAGAAAGATATATCTATTGCTTATCCTTGCCGGTCTGCTTGCCAGTTGCAAAGACGATGGTCTTCCCCGCATCGACGACATCTCTACGGGACAGGTGACCATCACGTTGGCAGGACTGGACAATCAAGCCGCCGGCTTCGATGTCCTGCTGCGTAATTTGCAGACCAACAGCATCTTCACAGCCAAGACCGATGCTGCGGGCGTGGCTGAGTTCCGCACCACCCCAGGCATCTACGAGGCCAGTGCCACGGGCGGCTATGCCCTTGAAGGCGTAGCCTACAATTTCAACGGCACCTCCGGACAAATCACCGTCCGCACCAACCAGACACAGCAGGTGACCATCACCATGAAGAGTATCCGCACCAGTCAGCTGGTCATCAAGGAGCTCTACAATGGCGGCTGTCTGGCTGACGACGGTACGACGAAGATGCAGTACGACAAATACGTGGTGCTTTACAACAACAGTGCCCAGCCCGCCTCGCTCAGCAACCTGTGCTTCGGATTCCTGTCGCCCTACAATGCACAAGCCACCAATAACAACTACAATGCCGAAGGTCGGCTGACCTACGAGTCCGAGGGCTTTACACCCGTGCTCGACGGCATCTGGTACTTCCCTGCCACGCTCGACATAGCGCCCTACTCGCAGATCGTCGTCAACATCCACGGCGCCATCGACAACACGCAGGCCTACAGCCAGTCCGTCAACTTTGCCCACGAGGAATACTATTGCATGTACGACCCTGAGAGCGGCTACAACAACACTCGCTACTACCCCACCCCGTCGGCTTTGATTCCCAGCAGTCACTACCTGCGCGCCTATCGCTGGAGCCAGAGCAATGCCTGGCCACTCAGCGTCGCCTCGCCTGCTCTGCTGGTATTCCAGACGCACGACATCAGCCCGGCCCTCTATGCTGCCAACACGGAGAATACGTGGTACGACAGTGGTGAGGTGCGCCAGACAAAACAGTGTATAAAGGTGCCTAACCCTTGGATTGTCGATGCCATCGAAGTCTTTGCTTCCGGCTATAAGGACAGCAGCAAGAAACGCCTGACCGCCGACATCGACGCGGGATATGTTTGGCTCACCAACTATCAGGGCCATTCGCTCTATCGCAATGTCAACAAGACTGCCACCGAGGCCCTGCCCGAGAACGCCGGCAAACTGGTCTATGGCTATGCCCTGGGCGTCGACGGCACGACGGACCTTAGCGGTATCGATGCCGAGGCGTCACTAAGACAGGGCGCCCACATCGTCTATCAAGATACAAATAATGCTACCAACGACTTCCACGAACGACAGATATGCTCACTAAGAAACTAACCTTCGCCCTATGGTCCTGCCTAGGGGTGCTCAGCGGGAGTGCGCAGGACTCGCTGCTGCTCCGCGACTATCAGTTCGTCCGCCAGTCAGATCCCTGGCTGACACATCACAATGCAGCCGCCCTGACGCGCTTTGCAGTCGACAACATCGTCGAGGCTGAAGCGACGCTTACGAAGGGCAATGGCGGACTGGTGAATTTTGACGATTCGCAAAACACGCTGCAGGGCAACGTCCGCACCGAGTCGTTCTACCGCCTCAGTCCCCGCGTGGTAACCTTTGGTGCCATCAGCTACGACAACTGGACGGGACACGACATGACGGGTTCGGCATTCATTCTGCAGCGCACGCCGTTCGACCTGGTGGAAGATTCGCTGACCAACCCCGGCCGCAAGCATCGCGACACCTACCGACTCGTGGGTGGTGTCGGTGTCGACATCTACAAGGGCGTCTCCCTCGGCGCGCGCATCGACTACACCTCTGCCAACTACGCCAAATACAAGGACTTGCGCCATAAGAACAAGCTCATGGACCTGCAACTGACCTTGGGCACATACATTCCCGTGCTCCCTTGGCTCAATGTCGGTGCCGACTATACCTACCGCCGCCAGACGGAAAGCGTCGATTTCGGCACCTACGGCAAAAGCGAACGGGTCTATAAGACGCTCATCGACTACGGTGCCTTCATGGGCCGCGTCGAGCAGTTCGGCAACGAGGGCTTTACGGACAAGGCTCGCGAAATGCCGCTCTTCGAGGACCGCCACGGTGCCGGCCTCCAGTTGGAACTCCGCCCGCAGTCTGCCATCTGTTCACCCTCCCTTCGGGAGGGCAGGGGTAGGCTTTCCTTCTTCGCCGCTCTCGACTTCAGTCACGCCACCGGTTACTATGGCCGTCGCTCGCCCTATACCATCACCTATACGAACCACGACCGCGACATCCTGAACCTTCAGAGCCGCATCACATATGCCATACGCACGTCTCGCTTCACTCTCGACGTTAACTACTCCGCCGAGGAACTCAACAACCGCGCCGAGACCTTCCGCGAGATGACCAATGCCGGTGGTGCCAACTACTACGAATACTACGACCCCGTGGAGACGGGCACCAAGACGTGGTTCGACCTGTCCGTCGAACTTCATGCCCTGCTTGGAAATTCTTCATTCTCTCTTCGAGAGTGTGGCGAAGCGAACTTCATTCTTAATTCTTCATTTTTACCTGCGTGGGACCTGTCGGCAGGCTACTCCCGCAACGAGCGTCGGCAGTCGGCCTACCTCTTTCCGTACTACCGCCACCAGCAGCTCACGACCCACACGTTCTCCATCTGCGCCACGCGTAACGTACTGACGCGCCAAGGCGTCTGGTCCTTCACCCTAAATGCTGCATATCAAAAGGGGGCCGGCGACCCCTACTGCGACGGCACCTTCACCCCACAGTCCTCAGCCCTCAGCCCTCAGACATCTGACTTCTCACCTCTTACATCTGACCTCTTACATCTTCCATCTTCCATGGATGCCTTCCTCTGGCGCGAGTATCAGTATCTGGTTGCTCCGCAATACACCCTCGGCGCCCGCGTAAAATATGCTTTTATCTTCCCCGGCACCCGGCTGAAGACCCACGCACGCCTCGGCATTGACTACCGTAAGGCCACCGAGACCTACGACTATTCCCTCGGCGACCAGCATACACAACTCTCCCTCGCCCTCGGCTGCACGTTCTGAAATATTTCAACGCTTTTTTGTTACGAAGCGGCTATTCCAATTTCAACTTTGCCTTTGCCGCTTCAATAGCAGATTGTATCTCTATGAATCTGTTTTCTAATTCACCATCATCACAATCTCTCGCTTCTCACTTTGTTTCTTTTTGTTGTCGAGGAAGGCCGCCGTTCCGAAAGTGAGCGCAATGGATATGGAGGTGGCGACTATCGACAGCAGGAATTACTTCATCGAAGCCTTTCCGCTGCCCGTCTTTAAACTCTTTGGAGTGTGTAATTTGATGTTCATTTGGCTTAACTTCTTATCTTCTTTAACTTCTTAACTACTTTAACTTCTTAACTACTTTAACTTCTTAACTACTTATCCAACAATTTCTCCAACCTGTTGTGCAGCGCCTTGCCGCGAAGGCCACGGTCGATGATTTTACCCTGCGGATCGATGAGGATGTTGTCGGGGATTGCGTCAACCTTATAGACGAGAGCAGCAGCACACCCCCAACCTTTCAGGTCAGAAATCTGCAGCCAAGGCATCTTCAGCTGACCGATGGCCTTGATCCAAGCCGCCTTCTTCTGGTCGAACGACACACCTACGACCTCGAAGCCCTTGGCGTGGAATTTGTTGTAGGCTTCGACCACATTAGGCATCTCAGCGCGGCAAGGACCGCACCACGAAGCCCAGAAGTCGACGAGCACATACTTGCCCTCACCCACAAGCTCACTGATCTTGTGCATCTTACCGTCGGGGGCGGCCATCTCAAGATTGGTGTACTGCTGTCCGATGAAGGCCATCTTCTCACCGTCCTTCGGTCTTGTTTCTTCTGCGACTTCGTCTCTCATCTTCTTCAGATAAGGATGACCCGCAAATGCCACCTGCTGCTTCACCAGTTCATCGTATGCCTCCACGCCATTCTCCAAGAAGTAATAGTCGGCGAATGCGACGGGTATCAGCGAGTTGCGCTCTTCATTAAACGCCCTAATGGCTCTGGTTGTCAGTTCGCCGATCATCTTGTTCATCTCATCAGAGAGCTCTGAAGCATGCGCCTTAATGTCTGCCTCGGTCATTTTGGCGACCTTGTCACTAAATCGCTTTCGGGGCTGCTCCATTTCATAGTTAATCTCCGTCAGACGCTCGTTCTGCGGAGAGCCTTTCAGCGTGCTGTCGTTGAGGTTGATGATGACGGGCATGCCATCGTTGAAGAATTGCGTCGCCCATTTGCTCTTCTGTGCCTTGACAGCCATCAAGGCATCTTGAGCGGCAGTGCCCGAGAATGAGAACTTGCCGTCGGCAACAACCACGCTGTCGATAGTCTTTTCCGTCAACTCGTCTATCAGATAAACCTTCTTGCCATTCTCGACAAACATTCCGCTGACGGCATACTGTACCTGCGCCATTGAAGGCATTGCTGCGAGCAGGTATACAGCTAAAAGAAATACTTTTTGTCTCATGAAATGCTATTGATTACGATTACCATCCCCACTGATCGTACTGAACATCGACACCTCCCAGCAGGAGCCATTCGGCCAGCGTCTGCTCATACTGTCGCAGCAGGTAGACAGGAACTTCCACATGCTCACCAATCATGACGGTATCGCTGAGTGACGGGGCATCTGTACCTTTAAT
>CACWWZ010000039.1 GCA_902764705.1 uncultured Prevotellaceae bacterium
TTAGCATGAAAAAGATCAACTGGTGGAACGTCGTACTCGAAGTGGTGCGCGTCCTTGTGGCCGCCCTGTCAGGAGCTGGCGCCGCAACAATGATGTAAATAAGTATGATGTATGATGTATGATGTATGATGGCTGATGGAAGAGGGTTGACGGCAGAACGCCTTTCCTACCGTAATATGTTAAAAAATAATAAATAGACACTGTAATGTATTATAAAACATCGTTTATGTTGTATATTTGCATCATAAAAGATACATTATGACGAGATTTTCAAAAGCAAACTGGTTGCCTGCTCAATTAGCGCAGAACCTCACTATAGTAGGTGAGCAGATTCGCCTCGCCCGTCTGCGTCGTGATCTTAGTGTTGAACAGGTCGCTGAACGCGCTCAGTGTAGCAGACTGACGGTGTCAAAAGTTGAAAAGGGGCTGCCTACCGTTTCTGTAGGTGTGTTGTTAAGAGTTTTGTATGCCCTACAACTTGATTCCGACATTCTATTGCTGGCCCGCGAAGACCAACTAGGGCGTATCATTCAGGATGTAGAGATAAAAAACAAGAAAAGGGCATCGAGAAAATAATTGCTTATGAACAGACTGGAAGTTATTGCCAGCTTTGACTGGTTGAAAGAAGAAGAGACAATAGGCGTTCTGGGTTATGACAAGCTGCCGGATCATGATGTCTATTCTTTCGAGTATTCAAGGCAATGGATTAAAGACCATCCTGACATCATGTTGGGAAAGGACTTACAGCCCTTCCCTGGCAAACAATTCTCTCAGCCGGGAAAAGGCATCTTCGGCTGTTTTTCTGATAGTTTGCCCGACCATTGGGGACGTATTCTCATAGAATTAAAGGAGATGGAATCCCTGAACATAAAAGACCGTCTGAGATTCAAGCTGTCTGACTGGGATTACCTTCGAGGCGTTCAGGATATCCTGCGTATTGGTGGCTTGCGTTTCAAAAATCCCGACACAGGTGAGTATCTGAATGCTTCAGATTTTAATCAGGTTCCTCCTGTTCTCAACGTGGAAGAACTATATCAGGCAGCCCGTAAAATAGAAGAGGGTGAGTTGACACATGAAGGGCCAGACAGACAATGGGTTGAGAGACTTTTCAAACCTGGTTCTTCCGTTGGCGGTGCCCGTCCCAAGGCTTGCGTTTCAGATGGCAACGACCTCTATATAGCAAAATTCCCTTCTACCGTTGACAGATGGAACGAAGGACGATGGGAGTATTTTGCCAATAAGATGGCAGAACAGTGTGGAATATGTACCACTGAAACGAAAACCATAAGGCTTTCTGACAGCCATGATATCTTTCTATCGAAGCGATTCGACAGGACTTCCGATGGTCGGCGCATACACATGGCTTCAGCCTTGAACCTTTTAGGTTTCACTCTGGATGATAAAGATAATCATGGCTATTCGGAAATTGTGGATTTGATCGTTGCAAAGGGTACTAATGTCGAACAATCACTGCAGGAGCTATACCGCCGTGTAGCCTTCACTATCTGTATAGGAAATGCCGATGACCACCTGAAGAATCATTCTTTCCTACTCACCAGGAAAGGCTGGGTATTATCACCTGTTTACGACATTAACCCATCTGTATTTAGCAGTCATAGTCTTCGCATCGACGCATTGTCCAACGAGTCAAGTCTAGACAGGCTGTATGCTGCTCACGAGTTGTATCACCTTGACGGTTTAACTGCATACAACATCATTAAGGACGTAACGAGGAGTATGAAATACTGGCAACTTACAGCCTTAGATTGTGGCATCAGCAGCAATGAGTTGCAGTTGTTCTCCGACAGGTTTGAAGAAGGCGTATCCTGGACGGTGACGGCGAGGTGACGGTTCGCGGGGACAGAGACCTCATGATACATGAATCGACCAAACTTTGGGGTTCACTTCACTTCAGTTGTCGGCATGGTACATATGGAAAACACATCGTCTACACGATGGAACTATCGAAAAGACGTGACATTTTTGATTTTTGCATACTATAATATGATGTATGATGGCTGATGGCAAATGTTTTGGGTCATTTTTTAATCATTTGATATGTCAAAAGACTAAAAAGTGATGCTAAATGATTAAAATTTACGCCAAAATGATTGTAGAATGAAATAAAATGCTTATATTTGCAGCGTTAAAACATTAAAGATTATGGCACAGGTATCTATGACAGTGAGGATGGACTCACAACTAAAACAGAATTTCGATGCGCTCTGCTCGCGTATGGGTATGAGTGCGAACGCCGCAATGAACATTTTTGCCAATGCGGTGGTTAGAACGCGTAGCATTCCATTCAAGATTGACCTCAACGAACCAAAGGTCGAGAATCCTGCACTAAAAAGATTCTTAGAATTTCGCGAGAGTGTAGTTGCTGATGATTCCCGTCCGGAAATGACTTTAGATGAAATCAACGAAGAAATAAGGTTGGCCCGTGAAGAAAGGGCTGCAAGAGAAAAGGCTGGCGTATGATATATGCTGTAATCGACACAAACGTATTGGTGTCGGCGTTTATCACCAAGAATCAGGATTCTTCAACCGCAAAGGTATGGAGTGCTATGTTGAATTTCGACATTATACCGATGTATAGTGAAGAAATCATTGAGGAATATAAAGATGTATTGCATCGCAAGAAGTTCGATATACCAGAACAGCTGATAAAGGATGCCCTTAACCACATAATGGTGAACGGCGTGAGAGGCGAGCGTGTATTGAGCGATGACTTCTTTCCCGACCCCAAGGATGTTGTGTTCTACGAGGTGGCCATGTCAAAGGAGGAAGCTTATCTTGTGACTGGCAACACGAAGCATTTCCCCAAGAATCCGATTGTTGTGACGCCTGCTGAGATGCTGAAGATACTACAACGCGAAGGAAGTCTGTGATTCCCTGCTCATACCGAGCATACCACAAAGAAAAAACGGAAGCCGGCTGATGTATGATGTATGATGTATGATGTATGATGGCTGATGGAAGAGGGTTGACGGTCAACATCCGAAACTTGAATTAAGATTTTTTAAACGAAGCAAGAAATAAAAGGCTACAAATTTTTTGGCTGTCTCGAAAATAATGCGTAATTTTGCGGTCGACTTGGGTCAACCGCGAGCGACCTTACGCTCGGCATAGCTTAAGCATGCTTAGCTCTGCTCTCGCTTAACCGGTCCCTTGTCGGTCGACTTGGGTCAAAAACGGCAGCGGGTCTGCGCTTTTCTTTTTATATAAGGTCAGCCAGGACTTCGCCACTTGGAAGAAGAATCAATTTTAACTAACCAATTATAACAATTATGAAACAAAAACTTTTACTTAAATCAATGCTCTTGCTATTCGCCCTAGTAGCAGGTAGTTCGAGTGTGTGGGCGACGGATAATGTGACAGAAACGCTTACAATAAGTGATTATGCTTCTGCTAACAGTTGGTCTAATAACACGAAGTATACATCAGCCAAAGTTGGTGATGTGTCTTTTACAGCTTCAGGTTCTACAAATACAGGAAAGTATTACACATCAGACGACACTTGGAGATTCTATGCTGGTGAAAGTGCAACACTTACCATCTCTGTTCCTACAGGAAGCACACTTGTTTCTGTAACACCAACGTTCACCACAAAGGATAATGGTACTTTATCGTATGGTAGTTCATCTGTAACTTCAGGTTCTGCAGTCAGTGTAAGTGGCACTTCTGCAGTATTTAATGCAGGTTCATCTTCAGGTAGTACAGGAAAAGTGTTCTTTACTGCGATCTCAGTCACATATACACCCGGAGAAAAGACAGACCCCGCTATCACATTCAACGATGGAAGTGTTCGCGTTGGCAAGACGCTTAACTTGAGCACGTTATTCAGTTCTAATAGTGAAGGGACTGTTACCTATAGCATTACGGCAGGAGGCAGTTATGCAACACTGGCTGGCAGTACTTTGACAGGAACTGCGGAGGGTAGCGTTACCGTACAGGCTTCTCAAGCCGCTGCTGGGAATTTTAATGCTAAGACAGTGACTGCTACTATTTCAGTTATCGATCCTGCTTTGAGCAGCATTGCAATCACAACCGCTCCCACAAAGACCACGTATGATGAAGGAGAAGTGTTTGATGCAACGGGAATGGTGGTAACGGCAACTTATGCTGATGCCAGCGAAGAAGATGTAACCGCTTCTTGCACTTGGTCACCTAGTGGCGCATTGACCCCCTCTGACGTAGAAGTTACAGTTAGTTTTACCCATAACGCAGTGACCAAGACAGCTACACAGGCTATCACGGTTAATCCTTATGTGCAGCCGCTAAGTGTAACGATAGACATGAACTATGTATGGCTAGGCTCTGGAAATGGGAAAAATCTTGATGCTGGAGATCTGCCTGTAGTGAAAAATGATGACCACGTTACTACCACAATAACAGATGGTACATCAACTCGTCCTCGTGGCGATGCAGACTACATACGCGTCTATCAAGGTAGTACAATTACTTTTGCTGCTCCAGTTGGTTACTGTATCAAATCGTTAGTATTTACGACAGGAGGTAGTAACACGTGGAATGCACCGACCCCAAGCAATGGTTCTTTGTCTACAAAGACGTGGACAGGAAAGGCCCCAAGTGTCACCTTTAAATTATCAGGAACCTGTTTTATTGCCTCTGTAGCTGTTACGCTTGAAGTAGCAACTGCTATCAATATTGATATAACTGCAGCAAATTGGGCTTCATTTAGCAGCGCTTACGAGGTAGAAATCCCCACAGGTGTTACTGCCTACTATGCTCAGCAGAAGGATGCAGAGAACGTTACATTGAAGGAGATTACCGATGGATATATCCCAGCCAATACAGGCGTTGTCGTTTATTCTGCAACTGCCAAAACTTATACGGCAAATATAACAACGACAGGTGCTACACTTGGAGAGACCAACTTGCTGAAGCCTTGGCTGACGGCTGGAACGCCAACAGAAGGAACTTATTACACTTTGGCTGCTGGTCCCAAATTCAAGAAATCGTCTGGTGGTATTTTGGCAGCAGGTAAGGCTTATCTTGATCTTACAGGCGTTTCTGCTCCTGAGCTTGGTGTTGACTTCGGAGGCACAACAGGAATCAATGCGGTTAATGGTTCAGAGTTCAAGGTTAATGGTGAATACTATAACCTCGCTGGACAGCGCGTGGCTCAGCCTACGAAGGGTCTCTATATTGTGAATGGAAAGAAAGTAATCATTAAGTAATAAAAAGGAGGACACATATTATGAAGAAAGAATATTTTGCTCCGGAAATGGAGATTGTAGATATTAATACGAATCAGCAACTGCTGGCAGGCTCTACAAATGCACCAGTATCTGATGAAACACAGGACAATGGCGACGCATTAGCGCCAGAAGTCCAAGAAGTCTTGTGGTTCTTTGATGATTAAAATCTTCGACCCAAGGGGGACTACCCTCCCCCTTGGGTCGTTAAGAAAAGACGATTCATATAACTAACTAAATAAATAACAATTTAAATTTAAAACGTTATGAAAAAAACATTACTAACAAAAACATTGCTCCTGCTCTTTGCCCTAATAGCAGGCAGTTCGAGTTCATGGGCAGACGAAGTGACATATACGATTTCGGCAAAAAACACTTTGACGACTACAGGTACTGCACCTACAGGTTCTTCGGCAACAATAGCTGAAACGTATAACACCTCTAAACAGATGACAGCAGGTAACAGCCAAACACTGACACTGAAAAATTATTATGGTTATAAAATAACCAATATTACTTTAAGCATGAAATCAAATGCATCTAAAGGAGCTGGTAAATTGTCTTACTCTACGGACGGAGGAACAACATTAAATTATATTGTTGGGTCTAGCAGTGCTGGTGTTAATTTTAATGATGTTAGTTGGAATGGCGAATGGAGTACTACATATGTGGATGTTTCGAAAGATGTTGACATTATCGCTACTACTTCTGATTTGGTTATTTTACTTGAGGCAACTATTAATTCTTTGTACTGCCAGTCGTATACTATTACTTATTCTGCAGTTGATTTAAACGCTCCATCTGTTGTCGTAAGCACGACTGCTCTCGATTTTGGTAAGGTGGATTTTGGATATTCAAAGGAAATGACTTTTACGGTTACTCCTTCCAATTTGAAAAGCGACTTGACGATTGCTTCAAACAATGCAAAATACACCGTATCTCCAGCGTCTATTGCGCAGAGCACGACGACGGCAACAACAATTACTGTAACTGCTGCTCCTACAGCTATAGACGACGATATGGATGGAACTATTACAATTAGCGGTGGTGGTTTAAGTGAGAACAAGACAGTTACTTTGACTTGCACGGTTACTGACCCTAATGCCAATAATGGAACAATAGAAAGGCCATTTACTGTAGCTGATGTAAATAATGGAACTGCTTCAGGTAGTGATGTTTACGTCGTTGGTTATATCGTTGGTGAATTCGTAAGCAAAGACGATCCTGCAAAGACCAGTGAATTTGGAGGAACAAATTTTGCACTTTCAGATTCTCCAACAGAATTAGGTGGTGCTAACACAATACCAGTTCAGTTACCTTCAGGTAGTTTGCGTACGGCATGGAATTTAAATGACAACCAAGTAATTGGCTATAAAGTTCTCATTAAAGGAACACTGGCCAGCTATTTCACAGGAAAAACTGGTGTGAAGCCTCCTACGGAGATTACGGCTCTATCTATTCCTGCTACTATCGGTACCAGTGGCTATATCACATTGGGCGCACAATATGACCTTGATCCTTTGAAAGCCACACCAGTAGGAGAACTGGAGACATACGTGGTGACTGGCGTATCGGGATCTGCTGTAACATTGGAGGAGATTCCGCACATTCCTGCTGGAGAAGGTGTTATTCTGAAGGGTACTCCTGGAACTACTTATACAATTCCTGTATTCCAGCATGGTTATACTGTTAGCACAAACCTGCTGAAAGTTTCTGATGGCAGCGTTACTGGTGGTGATGGAATCTATGCTTTGGCAGAGAAAGAGAGCGTAGTAGGCTTCTATAAAGTTAAGAATACCGTTACTATTCCCGCAGGCAAGTGCTATCTGAATACAGTTGCTGGCGCTCCTGACTTCCTGGGCTTCGGTGGTGATGCCACAGGCATTGATGAAGTAAGAGGTAAGACGGAAGAGGTAAGAGGTGAGTTCTACAACCTCGCAGGTCAGCGCGTGGCTCAGCCTACGAAGGGTCTCTATATTGTGAATGGTAAGAAAGTCGTCATGAAGTAAGATGTATGATGTAAGAAGTAAGATGTGAAACACTTAAACGAATAGTAGAATTATGAAAAAGATATATATTTGCCCGGAAATGGAAGTAGTAGAACTGGACATGTTCCAGCCGATACTGGCAGGCTCACTGCCTATGAGCGACACAGAAATCACCGACGAGAACGATATCCTGGCTCCCGGCTTAGGTGACGACGACCTCTCGTTGTTTGGAATATAAAAACAGAAAAAAACATCCCTTAGTGAAGGGAATATTATTATTTCGTAAGGAAAACATAAGCTTAAAGGCCACTGCTTCGCGATGAAGCGGTGGCCCTTTTTTGAGCTTACAGAACATAAGCTCACGGAGGTTCAAAACATAAAGAAGGTCTGGGCGGAATGCTCAGACCTTCTTAGTTGTTAAAAAGGGAATTACTTCTTGGGCTCGGCGGGCTTGGGAGCCTCCTGCTGAGCATCCTGGGCCAATGCGGAAAATGCGCAGCAAACGACGGCTGCAAGTGTCATGATTACCTTTTTCATATTTCTCGATTTCAATAGTTTACGTTATATTCTGCAAAAATAGAAAAAAATTCTGATACCACCAAATTTTTAAGTAACATTTCATTGGAAGTCTGCTTCGCAGAGAAATTCTTCAAAATTCAATTCAAAATTGTTCAAAATACGATTGTCTTACCCTGAAAAACGTTGAATCAAAAACAACGTTTTTCAGGGTAAGACAAGAGAACAAAATAGCGTTACAGTGTTACAGTTAGAAATTTAATTCTTTATTACTTACCAAGGAGCATGTTCACCACTTCCACGGCATCGGCAACCGTCACCTCGCCGTCACCGGTTACGTCGCCCTTCTTGCCCCAGGCTGTTTTCACCTCGGCTGTAGCAACATCGGAGTCCTCGTAGCCATCCTTCGTGGCATAGACACTGATGGTACAGGTGGTGGTACCGCCCAACACCAGTTTCCCTCCTTCGACGGTATTGGCAGTGTTGTCAAGTTGATAAGTTGCCTTATAGGTCACTCCCTCCGTCGCACACTCAAAGGTCACTTCGCCATCAACGACCTTGATGGTTGGTGTGGCGCACTTCTGTGTTACGGGTTCGGTAACTCCTCCGTTGCCTACGATAATTTTCAGCGTAGCCGTCACACTGCCGAACTCATATCTCACGGTTACGGGCACTAAAAACGTGGCGTTCAGATTGTTCGAACCAAGGTTTTCGTAAAGTATACCACCGAAGCGGGCCTTAGCAGTGTTATCAACAGGAGAGATACCCATGTACGCTTCCAGAGCAGCCTCACCCTGTGCACTAAGGAAGTTTTGATTAGATGTCAGGTTGAAGAAATAATGTTGAAGGCCTGTCGTACCGTCAAGGGCAGAAAAGCGTACATACGGGGTGACAGAACTTAGAGGAAGCCAAATGCCAGCCTGCTGTTGGTTCAGGTTTGTCAGGATATTCTCCGGCCGGAGGTCGACGTCGATTTCGTTTACATTATAGTAGCCCCAGAACCAATAGTGGCCATCGTACATATAGCCCTGACGTGTTTTATCACCACGCCAGTCGTAGAGTCGCAGATAGTCGATGAAGTAAACGGGGTCTTGATTAACATTGAGATCCGACAACTGTGCCGGTACGAAGTAGGCATTGATCGGACGCTCCCATGAGACAAGGATCGTAGCGATGTTGTCGTCATCGTATTGTGCTTGCTCAACATACTGTGCCACATTGTTGCCGTCGTTCTTCACATATCCCAGCCAGGCACGCAGCTGACGGTTGATATTCTTATAGCTATGATCAAAGTCGCACTGGCTATAGTCATTGCCATCAGCGCTGAGGTTAGGATAGCCGATGGCATTGAGCACATCATGGAGAACGGTATTATCAGAAGCATTGATCAGTTCCAAAGATCCGGCCGTAGAGCAGGAACTATAGTTACTAAAGTCTTGCTCCTGCGTCAGACGGACAATCGGCGTGTACTTACCATTTGCATAGGCATAGAGGATGTCGTTGTTGAACACACCGCCGTCATAGACAATCGAGTGACTGCCGAGAACCTCGCCCAGCGTGGCCTCGTCCCATGTAAACTGATCGCCAGCCGCGGTGAGTAGCTTGTTATAGGTATCCGTGTTAGCGTTGCACTGAGGGGTAAGCGTATAGACCGTTCCATCTTGGGCCGTGATGCTGATGTCCTTAGGGGCAAAGTAGTATTTGCTCTTGCCCTCTATTGCCACACGGTTTTGCACCAAGGCACTACTCACTCTGCTAATCCAGCTTCCATTCTTGAGCGTATAGCCATTTTGTGGCGCACTCACATCAAATACTAATGCCGACCAGCCATTTGAAACCTGAGAGTTGCTAAGGTCGCCTGTTGGATTCCAGTGATACCAATAATTCATGATTTTCGTTCCGTAAGTGTCACCGGCATTTATCCCCAAGGTCACCAACTGAAACATCAGAATGAATAAAAGACTCGTTTTCCTCATTATTATTATGGTTTATATTTGTTATGTAAAAGATGGGCTGGCCTATTTCAGCCAGCCCATTTCATTCACCTTACTTTTTGGGTTCTTCGGGCTTAGCCTTGGGGGCTGCCATAACCTTGGGAACTGCGGGCTTCTTGGCGGGAGCCTTCTTTGCTGCGGGCTTCTTGGCCTTTGCTTCCTTGGGCTCGAGCTTTTCGAGACGCGCCTTCAGGCGGGTAATTTCCTTGTCCTTCATCTCGATCTCGTCACCCTGATTGCGGATGGTGGTGAGGAGGGCGTTGAGCTCGTCGTTCTCGATTTCGGGAGGATAGAGGGCGTTGACTCTGTTGATGAAGTCGCCGAGGATGTTCATGTAGTTGGTGAAGGCGTCGAACGGTCCGCTGTAGATGCCACGATCCAGTCCCACGTTCGAGGGCTTGGTGGTCATGAAGCGGAAGTTGTTGGATGCCTGCAGGTAGTCCCAGTCCTGATTGATGCGCGGATCGTCGGCAATGCGCAGACGGTCGGCGACGCTGTAGAGCTTGTTGAAGGCTTCGCGCTGCATGGCGTTACCCAGCCAGCACGAGCAGTCGCGCTCCTCGTCGACCCAGCTGAGGGTGTCGGGCACGTCGATGGCGCCCATGCTCTTCACCTTCATGCAAATCTCGGTAGGTGTCGAGAAGGTGATGCCTTTCTCCTTGGCGCAGGCGGGCAGTGCCTTCAGGAAGTCGAGGATGTTTGAGCTGAGGGGCTGTGCAATGCCCAGGGCGGAGAGTTCCATGAAGATGTTGATGATCTGCTCCTCCTCGGGGAAGCGGGCAATGCGGTCGATGTAGCCATCGGCAAACAGGGGATAGCCCTCCCAGTCGGGATTGTTGAAGCGCAGCGAGATGTCGTCACTGAGCTCGACGTCGCGGAGCAACAGCTTCAGATTCGGGGCGATGTTGCAGTTGTAGACGTAGTGCGGCGACTTCCAGCCCAGCACGTGCTTGGCACCCTCGGTGAGCATGCCCTTGAAGCCCATGGCGGCAATCTGTCCGCCGATGTCGTCGCTGTAGATGAGCGACGAGTTGCGGGCTACGGTGGGTTTCTTGCCGAAGAGTTCCTCGATCTTCGCCATCTGCTTCTTCACGTCAAGCGCAAAGGTCTCCTCGTTGGCCAGCGACGACAGGCCGTGGGAGTACGGCTCGGCCAGGAACTCGACGCAACCGGTCTGGTTCAGTTCCTGCAGCTTGGCAATGACCTGAGGAGCGTGGAACTCCAGCTGCTCGATGCCCGTACCGGAGAGCGAGAAGGCTACCTTGAAGTAGTCGCCGTGCTCGCGGATCATGTCGCCAATGGCAGTCAGTGCCGGCATGTACGAACGGTTGGCAATGTCGGTGATGCTACGCTCGTTCTCGTAGTCATCGTAATAGTAATGATCGGTACCGATATCGAAGAAACGGTAACGCTTCAGATGGATAATCTGATGTATCTCGAAATATAAACAAATTGTTTTCATAACGTTTAATGTTTAATCTTTAATGTTTAATCTTACTGTTCCCACCCCAACGTTCTCTTATAGAGTGTGGCAATCCAGGCACCGACTTTCTCCCAGGTAATCTGGTCGACCTCGCGCTTGCCTTCCTCCTTGAGGTAGGTGAACAGCGACTCGTTGGCACAGATGGAGTAGATGGCATCAGCCAAGGCGTGGATGTCCCAGTAGTCGACCTTGATGCAGTTCGTGAGAATCTCTGCACATCCCGACTGCTTCGAGATGATGGACGGCGTGCCGCACTGCATGGCCTCCAAGGGCGAAATACCGAACGGCTCGGAGACGGAAGGCATCACATAGACGTCGGAGTCCTTCAGGCATTCGTAGACCTGCTTGCCGCGCATAAAACCAGGGAAGTGGAAACGGTCGGCAATGCCACGCTCGGCTGCAAGTTGAATCATGGCATCCATCATGTCGCCCGAGCCAGCCATACAGAAGCGTACGTTGCGGGTGCGGCGGATGACCATGTTGGCAGCCTCGACGAAGTACTCGGGACCTTTCTGCATGGTGATACGTCCGAGGAACGTCACCACCTTGTCGCGACCGGTGTGGTCGGGACGTGGAATGGCCTGATACTCGTCGGGCAAGGGGTACACGGCATTGTGCACGGTGTAGCACTTGCGGGGATCCTGATGATACTGGTTGATAACCGTCTGGCGCGTCAGCTCGGACACACACATGATGCAGTCTGCATTGTCCATACCGTTCTTCTCGATGGAGTAAACCGTTGGGTTCACTTTTCCGCGTGAGCGGTCGAAGTCGGTAGCATGCACGTGAATGCATAACGGTTTGCCACTCACCTGTTTAGCGTGAATGCCTGCAGGATAGGTGAGCCAGTCGTGAGCATGGATAATGTCGTAGTCGAGGGTACGTGCCACGACACCGGCAATGATCGAATAGTTATTGATTTCCTCGTGCAGATTACCCGGATAACCGCCGGCAAACTCCATGGCACCCAGGTCGTTGACGTGCATGTAGTTGAAATCGGCATACAGGTGGTCGCGCAGGCGGAAATAGAGGTCAGGGTCCATGATGTTACCCACCCGCTCGCGAACATAGTCGGCCGACACGTCGCGATAGGCAATGGGCACAGCATTCATGGCCACAATCTGACAGGCAGAGCGGTCCTCGTCGCCGAAGGGCTTGGGCAGACACAGCGTGATGTCCATATCGCCCTGGGCATGGAGACCCTGCGAGATACCATAGTTGGCGGTGGCCAGTCCACCGAATACGTGAGGAGGATACTCCCATCCAAACATTAGTACTTTCATAGCGTTTCCTCCCTATTTATTTCTGATAAGTATATTTCTCCATCAGCTTCACCGAGCGCAGAATCTCAGCGACGTTCATGGCGAAGGCCATGGCTCCGCGTCCGTGGAAGGGCGGGTTGCCGTCGAACAGTTCGCTGATGGTGCCTAAAGCATGATAGTCCATCTCTTCTTCATAGCCCACCATGTGACGCTCGAGGAACGACAGGCGGGTGCGCTTATAGAGTTTCAGGCAGGCTTCGATATAGAAGCCGCCCAGCCAAGGCCACGCGGTACCCTGATGGTAGGCGTAGTCGCGCTGCGTCTGCGGTCCGACGTACATGGGGTTGTAGCCGCCACTCTTCGGCGACAGCGAGCGCAGGCCCTTGGGTGTCAACAGTTCACGGGTACAGATGTCGAGCACGCTCTTCTTCTGCTCCTGATTAAGTGGCGAATAGTCGAAGGCCACGGGGAAGATCATGTTCGGGCGAACACTCCAGTCCATCATTGTACCATCCACATAATCAAGCAGATATCCGTATTCATTCATGAAAGTATCAACGAACGACGTCTTGCAGAGCTCGGCCTGCTTCTCGAGTTTGTCGGCGAACTTCTTGTCACCAAGTTCGGCCTCCAGAGAGGCGCAGAACTTCAGGGCATTGTACCACAGGGCGTTGAATTCGACGATGTATCCCGAGCGGGGTACGACGGGTTTGCCGTTGGCTGTGGAGTTCATCCATGTGACAGCCTTGTCGCGACCGTTACTGTAGAGCAGGCCGTTGTCGTCGAGGCGCAGGTTGGGATGCTTACCAGCCAGGATATACTTCATGATGTCCTTCACCAGCTTGCCATACATCTTATAGCCCCGATCATTGCCGGCATCCTTCGTATACTGCTGGATGGCCCAGACAGCCCACAGGGGAACGTCGGGCTGTTCAATTTCGTAAATCTTGACGCTCAACGGTTTGTCGTCCATGAATTCGCGCAGGCCCTTCTCAGCGGTCTTCATCACTAGCTCGAAGTAGTCCTGCTCGCCAATGGCCAGCGTCAAGCCAGGCAATGCGATGAACGTGTCGCGGGCACGGGCCTTGAACCAAGGATAGCCTGCCAGCAAATAGCGGTCGTCGTTCTTGTCAATCTTCTCCATAGCGCTGCCACTGCGGTGGTCGCGGAAGTGGAACTGATGGGCGGCGGTGACCAGACAATGGTAGAAATTGTCGCGGGGCACGCGGTCGGCAACCTCCTCGTCGAAGAGCTTCTTCAGCGTCGACGTCTTAATGGCCGACGTGGAAGCGGCAAAGACAATGCTCTCGCCTTTGCGGATGCTCATCTCGAAATAGCCGGGAACGTAGAGGTCCTCGTTCGAGGCATAGCCGCGCTCCTGCTCCTTCGGATACTCCACACCGCGATACCAGTCGGGATGGAAGACGAACTCGTTCTTCTTCGAGAACTGCATGAAGAGATCGGGATAGCCCGCATACATGCAGGTCTTGATACCGTTTTCCACTTCGTGATACTCGCGCGAAGCCGTCGAATTCTCATGGGTAAACTGGCGCACGGAACGGAAAGCCAGGAACGGACGGAAACGCAGCGTGGTAGCCGAATGGGCGTCCTCCAGCGTGTAGCGAATGAGGATGCGGTCCTCATAGTGCTGGAACACCACTTCTTTCTTTAACAACACACCACCAACGCGATAGAGCGTGGTGGGCACTACGTCACAAGAAAACTCGCGGATGTACTTGTGACCCTTGGGGCTGTAGTTGTTGCCCTGATACTTGTGGAGTCCGAGGTTGAACTCAGCGCCGTGCTGAATCACCGTACAGTCGAGCGACGAGAGTAACACATGGTTCTCATCATCGAGCTCGGGTACGGGAACAACGAGCAGACCGTGATATTTGCGCGTATTACAGTCGACAAGTGTCGAGCTGCTATAGGCACCAGAGCGGTTTGTCCGAAGCAATTCACGACGCAATGACTCCTCCAAGTTGGTCATTACAGCTTTCTCAAATCGTAAATAACTCATAGTTCCTATTTTTTAGGTTTGTATCGTTTTAGCAAAATTTCTCCTCAAAAGTACGAAATTTCCGCGTTACTACAAAACAAAACGGACATTTTTTTCGAAAAATGCCCGTTTTTTGTATTCTTTTACCATTTTCAGTCAGGAATTAGGAAGTTAATGACCTCTTGTTCGACTGAAATGGTGTATGCCCCAACCGGGACTCCCAGCAGTCGTCCGTCGACTCCGACGAGTGCATGCTTGGCCTCCTCTACCCTCACCTCTCGGGTGCGATAAGGATGCACGGCACGATGGTTGAGAAAGCGCCCCGTAATGAGCAGCCAGAGTCCGGCAAAGACCTGTAAAATCCCCGTGTGGTAGACCATCGACACGTCGAGCATACCGTTGTATGGCACGGCGCTGGGCGTCTGTCCGTACCCCGGTCCGCTGCCTATGCACATCGTCATCACCTTGCGGTTGACGACATCGGAATTGATCTTGACGTGCATCTTATAGTCCATGCGGTGGAAAATCATGAGGAAGATGGAAACAATGAACGACAAGGTCTGCGAGCCCAGCAATGAGCGGGTCTGACGACGCAAATTCATGATATCGGCAATGAGTCCGATGTTGACACAGTTCAGGAAATAGCGGTGACAGCGCTCGCCCTTCTTGTTCTCGTAACGCACACAGCCCAAGTCGATGGTGCGAATACGGCGTTTCTTGAGCCTGTCGACAGTCTGTTCCAGATTACCCTCTTTAAAATCCCAGTAACGCGCAAAGTCGTTGAGCACACCGTTAGGAATGACCCCCAAGGCAATCTCGTCGCGCACCTGTTTCTCGACCTGCATCAGACAGTTGACAGCATCGTTCAGCGCCGAGTCGCCACCCACAATGACAATGGTCTTATAGCCATTGTTGATAAGCATGTTCACCAGGCGTTCCACACTATCGGCCGACTCGCTCTGCACAAAGTCGTATTCCACCTGACGCTCGTCCAGCACACGCTGTATTTTTTCGCGTTGCTTCGAGCCTCGTCCCTTCGGGCAATACAAAATGCCCCACCTTGTATTCGCTTCGCTCATAAATTAGAAATGAGAAATGAGTAATTATTAATGATGATTACCCCTGCCATAGTTTCAATATTTCCTTTACCTTGTCGTCCATGGGCTGGAGAGCGTCAATCCAGTGAATGGTGAACCCGCGGCGTTCCATACCGCGAAACCACGTCATCTGACGCTTGGCAAACTGATGGATGGCAATTTCCAGACGCGTGAACATCTCGTCGTAGGTGGTCTTACCCACGATATACTCTGTCACAAACTTATACTCCAAGCCGTAGTAGATGAGGTCTTCGGCAGGAATACCTTCGTCGAGCAAACCACGGACCTCGTCAATCATACCTTCCTCGAGACGGGCTTTCAAGCGACGGGTAATCTTCTCGCGACGCGCCTCGCGGTCAATATCGACACCGATGATGAGGGAGTCGACGGGCGGCAATTCGCGACGGGGCACCGGATGTTCGAGATTGTAGTTCTCTATCTCGATGGCACGGATGGCCCGCTGACAAGAGTCCACATCTGTTTTGTTGTGCATGTTGGAACCTGTCTTGGACTTCAGGTCAGAAAGCATCTGCGTCAATTCTGCGAGCGTCTTGCCTTCCAGTTGCTGGCGCAGTTCCTGATTCTGGGGAACGGGCGACAGTTTGTAGCCCTTCAGCACGGCTTCGATATAGAGTCCCGTGCCCCCACAAAGAATGGGCACCACTCCCCTACTCCTGATGTCTTGATAGGCATCGAAAAAGTCCTGCTGATACTGAAACAGATTGTACTTCGTGCCCGGCTCACAGATATCGATGAGATGATAACGAATGGTTAATGGTTCAGAGTTCATGGTTAATGGTTCATGAGCAAGCTGATGAGAACCCTGCACCTTGAACCCTGCACCTTGAACCGTATAATCGTCCAGGTCCTTGCCCGTACCGATATCCATCCGACGATACACCTGACGGGAGTCGGCAGAGATAATCTCCCCGCCAATCTCATAGGCCAAAGCAGCAGCAAGAGGCGTCTTGCCACTGGCCGTCGGACCGAGTATCGTTATCATCTGCGGCATGTGCACTGTCTTATTCGTTCTTTTGCTCTATATTCTGAAAATATGCATTAATTTCCCGTGACTCAGGGAGTTTGTCGATATAGGCTTGTCCGGCCTCCTTGGACAGCGTCTTGCCATTCAGATGGCATTCGTCGATCTCGCCATAGATGGAGAGTGCATTAAAGCGCTCGGTCTGCTTTCCGTTTTCGAAGGCGAAAACCTCCAAATAGGTTGACGGTCCACCGGCCGAACCCGAGAGCAGCAGATAATAGGTATTGCCTTTGCTCGTGTGCGAGAACTTCAGTTTGGGTGTCTCGGCGGTAATGAACTTGAACTTGCCGTCTTTGCGAATAAACATGGCACCATTCTCATCCTTCTCGTCGCGCAACCATATCCACTCGTTGTCGTAGTCCAAATAGCAATGAGCCCACTTCGTCAGCTCGACATACTTGTTCTCGGGATCATCTTCGAGGAACAGTTTCTTCATCTCGGCAATATCCTTCTTCCAGACGGGAATCTCTTCGTCGATTAAAGCATGGAACATCTCATACTGGTGTTCGATGAGTTTTCCGTCGCGCAGATATATCATACCGACGCAGAAACTCTCGGGAGCACCGTGGGTATAGCAGAGTTCAAGGCCCTTTGGACCTTCGAAGGCGGCAACAATATCGTTGGGAATATATCCGTCGGCATCGGCATTCCATGTGGCACCATATTCCTCGTCGTAATAGCCCAACTGTTCCATTTTATAGACTTTGTCGCTATCGATGAGCAGTTCGAGGGCCAGCGCGTATTTGCGGTCGGCGTCGTACTTGTCCTTGGGAGCGTTCTTATATTCACCCTTGAACTCGATGGTACCGTGGATGTAACGGCCATCGATGACGCCCATTTTCTTCGAATTCTCAGCCTTCATGCCATACTCCTTCTCCATCTTCTTGACAATGTCGGCAGGAAGTTCGGGATAGGCGTCGACTACATCTACCCCTTCGATTTTGAGTTGCTTGCGGGAATTCAGATAGCTGTCGGTGCAGATGACCACACCCCAAGTGGGTTCGTCGGGATTCTTGTCCTTAGGATTGACGAAATCGAAACGGGCACAAAGGGCGGGAATCTCCTCGCGGCCATGTATCTCGCCAATGCTCGGTGTGTTGCCGTCGGGGTCTTTCAACACCTCGTCGACGAACTTGATTTTCTTAATCTCGCTACCTAAAAGCCTGTTGGTATACTGGGCGGCATTGCGACGGAACATCTCCTGGAATTCCCATGATTTATACCAGGCATCAAAGTAGTCCTCATCGCCTTCACTACGCTGCGGCTCTTCGATGTTTGCCCAGTAGAGCATGTGCATATACTTCCCGTCACCACCAATGAGGAACATCGGTAACGGCGTGGTGTCGTTCTCCTCAATGATACTGTCGATGACAGCCGCCACGGAGTCCTTTTCGTCTGCGGGCGCCGTCTGGCCCTTGTTCTTGCAGCCGGCCATAACGGCCAGCAATGCAACGGCTAATAGCAATAGTTTTTTCATCTTGCAGTTATATTACTTTTTTACTCTTTTACCCTTTTACTCTTCCACATCCGGGCCAATCGGGTGCTCGCGGGGGTCAGGCACGAATTCACTGTCGTTTTCAATCCGGCATTCGTGCCAAATCAGTTGGTCGCGGTCTCCGATGATGGAATGATATACCTCACAACCGAAGAGGGTGATGGTACTGTCACTCATGAACAACGGAGCCTTGCCCCAGTTGGCATAGAAACGGCAATCGTTGAAAATCGTATTCTCACAACCACGGTTCGTGATCAACTCGTATTCGCGGTTGTTGAAGAAATCGCATTTGTCAAAGTGAATGCCATCAGAGTCGTACAATTCCATCATGCCATAGGTGCAGTCGTGAATGTTAGAACGGGATACCGACAACACATGGGTGTCGCGAGCCACAACGCCATAAGTGCCGCAACCATAGAGGTCGCAGGAAGTGACAGCATTTCCTCTGCCCCCCGTCACACCAATGACGCCACCATCGCAATAGCCGCCTTCGGTATGGCCGATGGTCAGGTTATGAATCACACAACCCTCACAATCCATCAGATTCAAGCAGAACGAATAACGGGGTTCTACCTCGATACTGGAGTTGTGCTTGCCACGAATGACAAGATTCTTGAAGTTCTTCAGTACGAGTTGCTGGCCGTCGTTGACGAATTCGCTGATGATGACAGGCTGCTCGCCACCGCGCTCAACAGTCGTTGTCCAAGCACGTCCGGGAACTCCCGAGAATTTGTCTTCCTGTACAAGAATGCGCGAGAGGTTCAAGTGAATATCCTTATCCAACTCGACAATACGGTCGTTGCCAAGGGCATTGAGGAACTGTTCCTCGGTAGTGACGGTAATGACGCCATCGACAGCCTCAGCCATCGACGGAGCTGCTACGGCATTCTCGTAACGCACACGGTTTTCGTCAGCCTCGGCTTCCTCGCTCTTGATGAGCTGTATGTTCGTCATCTCGATGATGCTCAAATGGATGCTGTTATTGTCGGCCACCGGCTTATACCAGGGTTGTGAGGCGAAATAATCTTGCAGGTCCTTCGACTGGAACTTCCATCCGTGACGAGCGAGAATCTCGTTACGCATCAGACGCAGCTGGGGTTTTGAAAAACGACCCAGATAACGGACATCCATCAGATAGTTTTGCAACATCCAGCTGACTTCGCGCTCCTCGGCTATTTTCCGCTGCGCCATACAGTTCTGCAAGTTGTCGGGGGTTAACACCAGCGTATAGCAACAGTCACCATTGGGTTTGCGTACAGCCAGGAAATTCATGCCCTCCTGACGGATATAATCCACCCGATAGCCTACCTCACCACGAATGAAAACCCACCCGTAATCATTGGCGGAAGCGAGGGTATAGCGCCCCTGTTTGTCACCATCCTTGATCAGTTTGAAGGAATCGCTTCCCATGTCTTCGCTCTCACCTTCCATTCGGACATTACCCGCAGCATCGACATGAGCAGTATAAAGCCTGATGCCATCCCACCACTGAGTGCCGTTCTTAATGTTCTGCGCCATAGCGCCAGAAGCAAACAACACGCAAAAAACAACAAACAAAAAACCTATCCGAAACCTTCTATCCATCTTCGTAATGATTTCTGTCTAATTATTAAAACTCACGATTCATCAGCCTGTTGAAAGCTTCCAACAGATCGTTGGCCAAACGGGCGGCAAAGACCTCATCCATCATTTTCTGCCCTTTCACATCCTGGTGGAAGAAACCACCAGGAGCCCAGTAGTAGCGGGTTTCGTCGTTCTGGCTCTTGTTGAAGTAGAACACGAGACTGCCCTTGTCGAAAAGGAATTCCTCATAATACTCCCTGGCACCGACATTGTACTTACGCGTAATGAAATAGGGAGTATAATACTGGTTGCCGAGGGTTTCATCAAAGTCACCGCTATAGAAATAGTGCGTCACATCCTTGATAGGACCGGCACCAGCAGCCATGTAGTTGCTGGTTACGACAGTTTCGTCGGGTGGTAGTTCAGCCTTCTTCTTTTGAGCCATCGTCTCTTTGGCCTGCGCATACATCTTGCGAATCTTTGCCACCTGGGCATTCTGTGCCTGTAACGTCCCCGCGAAGACAAACAGCAGCAACAATAATGATATCTTTCTCATATTCCTTAAATCTTATTACTGTTTTATAAATTTGCTACCGTCCCAGGTCAGTCGCTTCTCAACTTTTCCTGAGGGAGTATAGTACGAATATACGATGGTTTTTCCCTGACGGGGAAGAGCATGTGAAGTGGCGTCTGTGCCGGAAGGTGCTTCGAGGTTAATGCCCAGCTCATCGTCAAAGACGACCTTCATCTGACGAGTCGCATTGTCGTACTTATAGAACGTAATACCCGTAAATTGTCCGACAACAGCCTTACCGTCCATGTACAGGTCGTTGGTGATTGCCACCAGCTTGTGGCGTCTGTCGGCATAGTTCCAATAGCAACACTCAATGACCTGTCGGCTGGTTTCATCCTCGGACACATAACCCACATAGCCATTTTGGACATCGACGATGAGATCGTCGCCAGGAATCTGTTTCATGCCGTTCTTGTAGAAATCCCACGCCTGGCGCAAGCCGTTGCGCGACTCATCGGTTTCATTCGGTGCAAGCAGAGCCGTCACAAAGTCCTTCACATTTGGCTGGGTGCCCTTGAAACGGACCGTGATGGGAGACAGGCCGTCATCGTATTCGTAGGGTTCTGTCTTGGAATAGACGGGTTTCATGCCGTCCCACGTGAAGGTATGTCGCACGGGACCGTCATCACCACTCCAGTCGTCCACGGTGATGTCCTTTCCCTTCTTCGGCAGATTGCAGAATATCTGGTTGTATTCCCCTTTGTCGCCCCAGCGGTAGCCCTTCAGAATGTCGGGCTCGGGGGTGAGCATCTTCTTCTGAGGATCGTAATCGTAGGTACACAGGACCTCTATGCAGGGATCTGTGGGCTTGCCCAAAAGCACTGCTAACAGTTTGTGACCATTCGAGCGGTTCCAATAGCAGGCCGACATATACTCGCCGTCGGTACCGCCATCGCCCACACACACGTAGCCGTTTTTTGTATCGACAGTAACGGTGAGCGACGTTTCCTGATCAAGTACCTCTTTGTCAAGACCTTTCTCCATCGTGTTTCTGACGGCACCGAGCATCCAAGTGGGCCACGTCTGGTCGAAGCGTTCCAGCATAATACCGAGACTGCCGTTGATGACATTATTGATGGGCTTCGTCGCCCACTGCTTGTCTAAGTCCTCAAGGAATACGTATTTGTATGTTTCCTGAGCATACAACGTCCCAGAAAAGAGGACGAGCAACATGATGATTGAAACCTTTTTCATATACCTTATTATTATTAGTCCTATTGTGTGATGTTAGTCCTTGCTGCAAAACCGCCCTTCAGGTCTTCAACGGTCAACTCTGTCAGTTCACGGTCAGTCAGATTCGAACGGCCTTCCAGACGGTTGGCCTGCTGTTGAATGGCTTTCTCAAACACGTTACGGGCATAGCGGGCATTACCGAAGTTGCGGTCCTTATGGGCCACGGCATACTCGAAGCGTTCTTTCAGATACTCCTCGGCATCAGGAGCCAGGGTATACTGGTTCTTCTTCATATACATCTTGAAGATGTCTGCCAGTTCACCGCCCGTATAATCGGGAAAGTCGATATAGCGGTTAAAACGCGACTGAAGTCCGGGGTTAGAGTCAATAAAGCGTTGCATCTCGTTTTTATAACCGGCAATGATAACCACGAGACGGTCACGATAGTCCTCCATACGCTTCAACAGGGTCGAGATGGCCTCCTGACCATAGTCCTGGCCATTACCACCTTCAGGAACAAGAGAATAGGCCTCGTCGATGAAGAGCACACCATCGAGGGCCTGCTGGACAACGGTATCTGTCTTCAGTGCCGTCTGTCCCATATATTTTGCCACGAGTCCGCCACGATCGGTTTCTACGGTATGTCCCTTCTTCAATACGCCAAGGTCCTTGTAGATTCGTCCCACGATACGTGCAACGGTGGTCTTACCGGTACCAGGAGAACCATAAAACACCAGATGATAGCTCACCTTGGCAGTTTTCATTCCCTTCGCCTCGCGCTGTTTCTGAACCTTTACGAAGTTGGCCAGCGAGCGTACCTCCTCTTTCACGGAACTAAGACCAATGAGTTCGTCGAGTTCCTTGTAGGGATCTCCCTCTAACGGTTCGTTGACAATGACACTGTCTTTCTTCTCCACTTCCTCGGACTGTGCTGCAGGTTCATCTGTCTTTTCTTTCTCGTCGTCACCGACACAGGTACCAATGATACCCAATAGAATGAGAAACGCACAGAAGCCTATCGACAGACATCCGCAACCCTTGAAGACTTTGCTTCCTAATTCTTTTGCTTCCATAAAACTGTTTCAGTTTATAGGTTTTTTAATTTTACGGGGACAAAGGTACAAATAAGTGAGCACAATACAAAACAAAAAGCAAAAAAAAAGCCGTCCGACAAAGTCGAACGGCCATTTTTCATATCTGAGAGCTATTATTTCAGTTGACTTCGTCGACTGAAAAACGCGACTCGGCATACTGAAAGCAAGCTTTCGTCTACTCTCGCTGCTTATTTGAGTTCAGCGAGGTACTTAATGGTGCGAACCATCTGAGAAGTGTAAGAGTTCTCATTGTCGTACCAAGAAACAACCTGAACGAGTGAGTTGCCGTCCTCCATCTTGCTTACCATAGTCTGGTTAGCGTCGAACAGTGAACCGAACTTCATACCGATGATGTCGCTAGAAACCAGCTTCTCCTCAGTGTAACCGAAGCTCTCGTTGGTAGCAGCCTTCATGGCAGCGTTGATA
>CACWWZ010000040.1 GCA_902764705.1 uncultured Prevotellaceae bacterium
GTCAACGTTTCCAGTACGAAGTCCACTAACCCGGGAAAAGAGACAACAAAAGCAGGAAAGCAGACAACCTAATCAGAGAGATAAGTCAACAAAATCAGTATAATAAACAGTAATTAACAAAACAGTAACAAATCAAGGCTCTGAGGGAGTCAACACTATACAGGGAAAGACACGGCTATGAACATACCCTTATACAGACCAATGACAGTTATGACAGATGACAGTTTTTTGAATTGGAGAAGAAAAGAGTGTTAGTAATATATATATTATAATATATATATTACTAATCCATAAGTACACCGTTTTTTCAATAACTGTCATCTGTCATTTGTCATCCTGCTAAGGCTCAACCTGCCCGCTATCGACGAAAAGTAATCTTCGAGGGCCGAAAATTACGGATTCGAGCATCGTGTATTACGGTTCGTTTAATTTCATCAAATTTGTGCTGAAAATCGCCCTAAATCGAGGGTCATAATTTGGAGGTATAGGATAATCTTCGTACCTTTGTACTCGCAAACAAGAAGTTGCGAGTACGAGTGAAGGCTGCGGCTCAGCATAGCTCGAGCGAGCTCGGCTCTGCATTCACCTTGCACTTCACTTGCAATGTCAATCATGAGAGACACGAAAGCGGGAAGTCGGCCACCCGATGTAGTTGGTCGCAACGATTCTAATACTATGAAAAAACACACATTATTATGGCAAAGATTTTGTATGAAGTAAAGCAGAACCAGAACTCGCACAGCGTGGCTTACGGCAAGTGGTTTGCTCAGGTGAAGTCGCTGGAGACGCTGAACACGCGCAAGCTGGCGCAGCACATCTCGGAGCACGGCAGCATCTATACGGCCGATGTCGTATTCGGCGTGCTGGAGAAGTTCCGCAGTTGTCTCATCGAGATGCTTCTGGAGTCGAAGAAGGTGAAGATCGAGGGCCTCGGCACGTTCTACACTACGCTCGAAAACACCAAGGGAGGCGCTCAGTCGAAGGACAAGTTCAGCGTGAACAGCCACCTGAATGCTCTGCACATCCGTTTCCTGCCCGAGCAGGAACAGGAGTTGAACATCTCCAGCCGACAGTTCCTGAAGAAGGCCGATTTCATCAACGTCGACAACCTTCTGAAAAAGGAGGAAGAGGCCGAGAGCGAGGGCAACTCTACTGGCGGCAACAGCGGTTCGGGCACCAACACTGGAGGCAACACCGGTGGCAACACTGGTACCAACACTGGCGGCAATGAAGGTGGCGGTGGCGAAAGCAACGGCGGTGGATTCGAGTCTGGCGGAGATTAAAAGGTGCGCCTTCGGGCGCAACCTTTTAAAATTAAGAATTAAGAATTAAGAGAGGGAAAGCTATGAAGAAAAACAATTTTTGGGAGACCGTGATTCGCATAGCGATAGCGGCACTGACGGCGGCACTGACCGCTCTGGGAACGACGAGCTGCATGGGCTGCGGACCGTTCTAAGAATGAAAGAATGAAAAAATGATAAAGTAAGGGTACAAAAAAAGGTTCGCTTTTGCGGACCTTTTTTGTTTTGGTCGGGATTACTGGACTCGAACCAGCGACCTCGCGCCCCCCAGACGTGTGCGCTACCAACTGCGCTAAATCCCGATCCTGAATGTGCCTTTCTCGTGAAAAGCGCTGCAAAGGTACGGAGTTTTTTTGAATCCTGCAAATTTTCTGTGGCTTTTTTGCATAAAAGAATCAAAATTTCAAATTTGGGGAGTAGTTAAGTAGACAGAAGTTAAGTAGTTAAGCCATCGGACAACAAATAATTAACATTTTTTTTTGTGTTTTGCTCACTAAATTGTAACTTTGCACGTTATTTATATAATAATATATAAGAATACGAGAATATATGCAATATACGATTACAGCACCTAAGTTGCTGCGCCATACTGCCAACCTGCCTGCTTCGAAGAGTATTTCGAACCGTGCTTTAGTGATTCATGCTTTAGCGGGTGGTGGCATTGTGCCCGATAATTTGTCGGATTGCGACGATACGGAGGTGATTGTCCGTGCACTGAGGGACAATCCGTACGAAATGAATATCAAGGCCGGCGGTACGGCCATGCGTTTTATGACTGCCCTGCTGTCGGTGAGGGACGGCGAGGAGCACGTGCTGACGGGCACGGAGCGCATGAAGCACCGTCCGATTGGTGTGCTGGTAGATGCCCTGCGCCGTCTGGGAGCGGACATCAGCTATACGGAGGCAGAGGGCTTTCCGCCTCTGTGCATCAAGGGCCAACGGCTGGACGGCGGTGAGCTGGACGTGCCGGGCAACATCAGTTCGCAGTTTATTACCGCCCTGCTGTTGATTGGTCCGATGCTGAAAGACGGACTGACGCTGCAGCTGACGGGTGACATCATCTCGCGGCCGTATATCGACCTGACGCTGTGGATGATGCGCGAATATGGTGCTGATGCGGAATGGAGCGACTACAATACCATCGTGGTGAAGCCCCAGCCGTACAGGGAGCGGACGTACTATATCGAGAACGACTGGAGTGCCGCATCGTACTGGTTCGAGATGGTGGCCCTGGGCAAGGATGAGGACGACGAAGTGGTGCTGGAGGGACTGATGGACGGTTCGAAGCAGGGTGACTCGTCGGTGCGCTACATCTTCAGTCTGCTGGGTGTAAAGACCATCTTCAAAGACAAGAAGGGTGGGGTGCCTACGACCATCAGACTGCGCCATTCGGGTCGCTGTGTGCAGCGGCTGGAGTACGACTTCAATAATTCGCCCGACCTGGCACAGACCTTTGTGGTGTGCTGTGCGCTGTTGGATGTGCCGTTCCACTTTACGGGACTGTCGACGCTGAAAATCAAGGAGACGGACCGTATCGAGGCCCTGAAGCGTGAAATGCGGAAGCTGGGATATGTCATCCACGACGTGAACAATAGTGAGCTGTTCTGGGACGGTGAACGTTGCGAGCCGAACCTGGAAGCGGGCATCGATACCTACGAGGACCACCGCATGGCACTGGCTTTTGCCCCTGCCGCCCTGCGTTTCGAGGGCCTGAAGATTAACAATCCGCAGGTGGTGACGAAGTCGTATCCGAAGTTTTGGGAAGACCTCAAAGCCGGAGGCTTTGAAATTAAGAATTAAGAGTTAAGAATTAAGAGTTTTCATGCAGTTCCTGCTGATAGTCATTATCGCGCTTGTGGCACTGGGTGCCGTCGCTGCCCTGTTTTCAATAGGGGGTAAGGACGAGCCTATTGTGACGAAAGAGGGTGACTGCGCATCGTGCAGCAGCAGGAGCGAGTGTAAACTGGCGGAAGTCGTTGAAGAAGGAGATAGAAGAAGAAAGAAGAAGATAGACGGAGATAGAGGACAAATGAATTGCGGGCATCATGAGTCTGCGAAAAAACTATTGTCCTCTATCTTCTTCTGTCTCCTTCTAACTCCCTTTTTCTTCTTTTCCTCTTCGTGTTCTACGAAAAACAATACCGCCAAGAGCCGTTGGTGGCACTCGTTCAATGCCCGATACAACACTTATTTCAATGGTTCGCAGGCCTTCATTGACGGCAGTCTTGAGAAGGAGAACGGCAACAAGGACAACTATACCGAGCTGATTCCCTTATACACGGTGGGCAACAAGCAGAGCCGCGAGATGGGCAAGGGCAATTTCGACCGTGCCATCGAGAAATCGGAGAAGGCCATCAAGCTGCATAGCATTAAGGCCCGTCCGGAATGGAACAAGAGCCGCCGGAAGACAGAAAAGGACATTGAATGGCTCAGTCGCAGGGAGTATAACCCTTTCCTGTGGCGTGCATGGCTGCTGATGGGTAAGTCGCAGTTTCAGTCGGGCAACTTCGAGGAGGCTGCTGCTACGTTCTCCTATATGGGGCGCCTATATGAGACACAGCCCGCCATTTTGGGCATTTCCCGTGCTTGGCTGGCAAAGAGCTATGTGGAGTTGGACTGGCTGTACGATGCCGAGGATGTCATCACCAAGCAGCGTCGCGACACGATGCACTTCCGCGCCGTGAAAGACTGGGACTATACCTATGCCGACTACTATTTGCACAGCGAACGTTACGAGGAGGCCTTGCCGTATTTGCGTCAGGTCATCAAACACGAAACACGTCGCAAACAGAAAGCCCGCGAGTGGTTTCTGTACGGACAGATACAGGCCCTGCTGGGAAACCGGCAAGAGGCCTACGACGCATTCCGTCATGTGGTGCGTCTGAATCCGCCTTATGAAATGGAGTTTAATGCCCGCATTGCCCAGACTGAGGTGATGGCTGCGGGTAATGCGCGTCAGATGATCAGAAAGTTGAAACGCATGGCGGCATCGGACAATAACAAGGACTATCTGGACCAGGTGTACTATGCCATCGGCAACATCTGGCTGAGTCAGCGTGACACCGTGCAGGCCATCAATGCCTACGAGGAAGGTAACAAGAAAGCCACCCGTAGCGGCATAGAAAAAGGCGTGCTGCTGTTGACGCTGGGTAATCTGTACTGGGAGCGCGAAAAGTTTGCCGATGCTCAGCGTTGCTATGGCGAGGCTATCGGATTGCTGGACCAGGACCGTAAGGACTACAAGCAGTTGTCAGACCGTTCGAAGATACTTGACGAACTGGTGCCCCATACCAGTAGCGTGGAGTTGGAGGACTCGTTGCAGCGACTGGCGAAGATGCCCGAGGTAGAGCGGCTGAAAATCATTGACCGTATTATTGACGAACTGAAGAAGAAGGAAAAGGAAGAACAGCGTGCCCGCGAGGAAGCGGAAACGGAGGCAGCGTTACAGAAACAGTCGGCAGTAGGTAATCGCCAGCAGCCCGGCCGTCAGAACACGAACACACCGGCACAGCAGACGGCGGGCGGTGCCTGGTATTTCTATAATCCGCAGAGCGTCAGCCAGGGTAAGCGCAGCTTTGAACAGCAGTGGGGTAAGCGCGAGAATACGGACGACTGGCAGCGTGTAAACCGAACGGTGGTGAATCTGGCGCAGGATAATACGGATAACCCGGACAATCCGGATAATCCGGACAATCCGGAAATACCGGATAGTCTGGGGAATGCCGGTTCGGTGGCCAACGATTCTATAGCTGACGCTAAGGCTGAAAACCCTGCCGATACGCTGGCCAACGACCCCCATAACCGCGAATATTATCTGGCACAGATACCGTTTACCGAGGAACAGCTGGCGGCCAGCCACGATGCCATCAAGGACGGCCTCTACCATGCCGGTATCATCTTCAAGGACAAACTCGATAATCTGCGGCTCTGTGAGAAATATCTGACCCGTCTAACCAACGATTATCCTGACTATGAACATAATGACGACGTGTGGTACCACTTGTTCCTGATGTATTCGCGACAGGGACGGACTACAGAGGCTGACCGCTGTCTGGCTATGTTGCAGAACGATTTTCCGGAGAGTCAGTGGACGACGCTGTTGGCTGACCCGTATTTTGCTGAGAACCAGCGCTTCGGCGTGCATATCGAGGACTCGCTGTATGCGGCTACCTATGAGGCCTTCATGGCAGACCGCCATCAGGAAGTCAGAGGTAATGCCCAATTGTCGGAGAGTCGTTTCCCGCTGGGGCAGCATCGTCCGAAATTCCTCTTCATCGGAGGTCTGAGCATGCTGAACGACGGTGATGCCAATAGCTGCATGGAGCGGATGAAGCAGGTGGTTGAGGAGTTTCCGCAGAGCGAGGTCAGCGAAATGGCCGGTATGATACTGCGTGGCGTGCAACAAGGCCGGACACTGCATGGTGGCAAGTTCGATATGGGCGATGTATGGTCGCTGCGTACGGCAGTAAGCGTGTCAGGCGATTCCACTAAGGTGGACACCTTGCGTTTCGAGCGTAATGCAAAGTATGTGTTCATGCTGGCCTACCAGCCCGACAGCGTCAACCAGAATCAGTTGCTCTACGAGATGGCCCGTTACAATTTCTCGAACTTCCTCGTGCGTAACTTCGATATCGTCATCGACCAAGATGCCCACGGGTTGTCGCGCATGCTACTGAGTGGTTTCCTGAGCTATGATGAGGCCCGCCAGTATGCCCGCCAACTGTATACCGTTGAAGGAAACCTGAAGGAAATGCTCCACGCGTGTCGCAGTCTGATAGTCAGTGAAGACAACCTGAGACTGCTGGGTACGACCTATAGCTATGAGGATTATGAGGTGTTCTTCGAAAAGCAGATAGAACCCACGGAGATTTCTACCCAGCCGTTGTTGGAGGAGCCGGAGGAGATTATCCAACAGCAGGAAGATATGGAGGACTTCTATGACGAGCCGACAGACGACAATAACCAGCAGCCCGCAAACAACAATGACCTGCCTGACGATTTGTTTAACGACGGTCCTCAGCAGCAAAACGGACTGATTGAATTTGACGATGACTTCTGGAGATAAGCCTCGAAATGTCGAAATATCGAAATAACGAAAGAAAAATATATGATTAACGGACGATTGCTATGGGCTGACGACGAGATGGAACTGCTGAAGGCCCACTTGCTCTTCTTAGAGAAAAAAGGTTATGAGGTGGTGACGGTGACCAACGGTACCGATGCCATTGAGGAGTGCCGCAAGGGTGGACTGGACCTGGTGTTGCTCGATGAGATGATGCCCGGTCTCTCTGGTTTGGAGACCCTGCAGCGTATCAAGGAGATTGCGCCCCAGTTGCCTGTGGTGATGGTGACCAAGAGTGAAGAGGAGGACATCATGAACCAGGCCATCGGACAGCAGATTGCCGACTACCTGATCAAACCCGTCAATCCCAATCAGATTCTGCTGACGCTGAAGAAGAACATCCATCGGAAGGAAATCGTCACCGAAGCCGTCCAGTCGGGCTATCAGCAGCAGTTTCAGCAGATTGCCATGCAGATTATGGACTGCCGGTCGTGGGACGAGTGGTGTGACATCTATAAGCGTTTGGTACGCTGGGAGTTAGAGTTGAGTGCTGCGGACTCGCAGATGACCGAGATGCTGCACATGCAGAAGGAAGAGGCCAACCGAGGTTTTGCCAAATACGTGAAACAGCACTATATGGACTGGATGCAGGGTGAGGCGCATCCGATGATGTCGAACGAATTGTTTAAGACCTGCGTCTTTCCCGCTTTGAATGAGGGTGAGAAGGTGTTCTTGGTGGTGCTCGACAATTTCCGTTACGACCAGTGGAAGATGCTGGAACGCGAGTTAGGCGACCAGTTTGAGATTGACGAGAATGTGTATTGCTCGATACTCCCCACTGCAACACAATATGCCCGTAACGCCATCTTCTCTGGACTGATGCCCGAGCAGATAGCTCAGATGTTTCCCGACCTGTGGGTAGACGAGGACGAAGAGGAGGGTAAGAACTTGAATGAAGAGCCGCTGATTCAAACGCAGCTGGAACGTTATCGCAGGAAGAATACCTTCTCCTATTGTAAAATCAATAACTCTCAGGATGCCGATCGTTTCATGCAGCAGCTGAACTTGTTGGGCAAGAACGACCTGAACGTGGTGGTGTTCAATTTTATCGACATGCTATCGCATGCCCGTACAGAGTCGAAGATGGTGCGTGAGTTGGCCAATAACGAGAGTGCCTACCGAAGCATCACCCTGTCGTGGTTCCGCCATTCTGTCATAGCTGACCTGTTCCGTGAACTGGCTCGGACGGACTATCGTGTCATCATCACTACCGATCATGGCTCGATACGCGCCAACAACCCCGTGAAGATTGTGGGCGACCGCAATACCAATACCAACCTGCGCTATAAGTTGGGCAAGAACCTGTCGTACGAATCAAAGGAAATCTTTGTTGTCAAGGATCCCCGCAAGGCCCATCTGCCTGCTCCTAACCTGTCGACAAGCTATGTTTTTGCTACGGGTGACGACTTTTTCGCATATCCGAATAACTACAATTATTATGTGTCGTACTATCGAAACACCTTCCAGCATGGAGGTATCTCGATGGAGGAGATGATTATTCCGGTGGTTACGTTGAAAGGAAAGAAGAGATAGGGTAAAAGGTAAAAAAGTAAAAAGGAAATGGAAATACGTATCACTGACATAGACCACATCCGTGAGGTTGCACGGGAGTTTATTGAGCATATCGGCGACCACCGCGTGTTTGCTTTCTACGGCAAGATGGGAGCTGGTAAAACGACTTTTGTCAAGGCTATCTGCGAAGAATTGGGTGTCGACGATGTGATTACCTCGCCGACCTTCGCTATTATCAATGAATATACTGCTACTCCTCCTACGGCGGCAGCAAATTCTTCATTCTTCTCTCTTCACTCTTCACTTCAGATCTACCACTTCGACTTCTACCGTATCAAGAAACTCGAAGAAGTATATGATATGGGTTATGAGGACTATTTCTACTCGGGGTCGCTGTGTTTCATAGAATGGCCAGAGCTGATAGAAGAAATCCTGCCCGACGATGCCGTACGTGTCAGCATAGCCGAGCAGGAAGATGGTAGCAGAACAGTGACGTTCTGATAAGGTCACGTGGAAATCAAAGCAGGGCGTCGAACTTCTCCTGAAGCTTAGCCTTAGGCTGTGCGCCAACCAGTTTGTCGACTACCTGACCATCCTTGAAGAACAGAATAGTGGGGATGTTGCGAATGCCAAAATTAACGGCCAGGTCCTCACACTCCTCAACGTCGCACTTGCCGACGGTAATCTTGCCGTCGTACTCCTTTGCCAACTCGCTGATGACGGGACCTAACATTCGGCAGGGACCACACCATGTAGCCCAGAAATCCACCACCAATGGCTCTGCGCCACTCTTCAGACTCTCGAAATTCTCGCTTGTGATAGTTACTTCCATAATCTCAATTACAATTAGACGATTTACAATTTACTATTTATCTCTCAATTTGGCTATATACAAATACCGTGCCATTAATTGATCTTATAACTCAGGGCATCGGTCTTTTCAATATATTGTATCAGATTGTTTCTCACATCAATCATCTTGGTCTCGCTGCGCAGGAGGACGTGCTTCTTGCCGGCTGAGTCGTGCAGCAGGAAATACAGCTGCGTCTTGCCGGGACTGGATGTCAGCAGCTCGTTGAGCTCCATGACAATCTCGTCGTTGAGCAGGTCAGTGGTCAGCGAGATGGTGATTTTGTCAATGGCTTTCTCCTTGATGGTCTGCAGATATTCGATGTTCTGCACTTTCAGCTGCATGAGGTCACTATATTGGAAACGGGGTTGCACCTTGGCAGTGATATAGACGGAGGCACCCTCTGTGAACATACCGCTCCAACGTCCCCAGTCCTCACCAAACAGCGCCAGTTCGCCGGAACCGTTGAAGTCCTCCAGGGTGACGAAACCACATGGATTGTTGCGCTTGTCAAAACGGGTGCGGATGCCAGTGACAATACCTCCTATCGTGACGTCCTCACGGTCCTTCAGACTATTGACATCTGCCAATTCGTCACATCGGGTGTTGCAGAGGTTGTCGAGCACAATCCTGTATTCGTCCAGCGGATGAGCCGACAAGTAGATACCCACCAACTCTCGTTCCTTGTTCAGACGCTCGATGTCACTCCAGCGAATATCCGACTTGGGAATGGCTGGAGTCTGAATCTCAACAGCACCAAAGTCACCGAACAGCGAGTTCTGGGCTTGCTGCTTCTCAACCTGGTAGTTCTGTCCGAAGCGCATGATGGTATCGATGAAGGTCTCGCCTTTATTATTCTGTACGAAGAAGTCTTCGCGACGGATGCCAAACGAGTCGAAACCACCGCTGAGTGCCAAAGCTTCGAAGGCTTTGCGATTGACCTGATTGAAGTTGATGCGCTGCACGAAGTCGAAGATGTCCTTGTAGGGGCCGTTCTTCTCGCGCTCGTCGATGATAGACTGTGCCACATTGTCGCCCATGCCCTTGATAGCTGCCAGTCCGAAACGAATCTCACCATGATGGTTCACACCGAACTTCTGGTACGACTCATTAACGTCAGGTCCCAGCGTGGCGATGCCCATCTGTTTGCATTCGTCCATCAACTTGGTGATTTCCGTAATCTGGTCGCGACGACGGCTCATGATGGCTGCCATGAACTCGGCAGGATAGTTGGCTTTGAGGTATGCCGTCTGGTAGGCCACCCATGAATAGCAGGCAGCATGTGACTTGTTGAAGGCATAGGAAGCAAACTTTTCCCAGTCGGTCCATATCTTCTCCAGTATTGCTTCGTCGTGACCGTTTCTCTTGCCGCCCTCGATGAATTTCGGCTTCATGGCGTCGACGATATCCTTTTTCTTCTTACCCATCGCCTTACGCAGGGCATCACTCTCGCCTCGCGTGAAGTCGGCCAGCTGACGACTGAGCAACATCACCTGCTCCTGATAGACGGTAATGCCGTAGGTGTCCTTCAGGTACTTCTCCATGCAGGGAATGGGGTAGGTGATAGGCTCTAATCCGTTCTTACGCTTGATGAAGTCGGGGATGTAATCCATAGGTCCCGGACGGTAGAGGGCATTCATGGCGATGAGGTCCTCGAAGACGGTGGGATGCAGCTCGCGCAGGTATTTCTGCATGCCGTTCGACTCAAACTGGAAGGTGCCGATGGTGCGTCCCTGCTGGTAGAGTTCGAAGGTCTTGGGGTCGTCGATGGGTATATGATCCAAGTCTATGTCAATGCCTCGCGTCTGCTTGATGACGGCACAGCATTCCTTCATCTCCGACAGCGTCTTCAGTCCCAGGAAGTCCATCTTGATGAGTCCTGTCGACTCGATGACGTGGCCGTCGTACTGTGTACAGTTGGTCTTGGTATCTTTGAAGTCGGGGTCATCGGCCGTAGAGACGGGAACCCACTCGGAAATCGGGTCGCGGCAGATGATGAATCCGCAGGCATGGATGCCCGTACCGCGAACGGTACCTTCAAGCATCTTGGCATATTTGATGGAATTGCGCAAGGCAGGGTCACTCGAGGCCTCTGCTTCGCGGAGCTCTGGTGTGCACTTGATGGCGTTGGGCAGGTTCATCTTCATGCCGTCGGGCAGACGGTCGGGAATAGCCTTACACAAGGCATTGACGATGCCCAACGGCACCTTTTCCACACGGGCCACATCCTTGATGGAGTTCTTGGTGGCCATGGTGGCATAGGTAATGATGTGGGCACAGTTCTCGTGGCCGTATTTGTCTTCCACCCATTTCAGCACACGGCCTCGTCCGTCGTCGTCGAAGTCGGTATCGATATCGGGCAGGGAGATACGGTCCGGATTCAGAAAACGCTCAAACAGCAGGTCGTACTTCAGTGGGTCTATCTTTGTGATTCCCAAACAGTAAGCCACGACGGAACCGGCTGCAGAACCACGTCCAGGGCCTACCATCACTCCCAGTTCGTCGCGGGCACTGTTGATAAAGTCCTGCACGATGAGGAAGTAGCCCGGGAAACCCATCGTCTTCATGATGTGCAACTCGAAGCGAATACGGTCATCAACCTCCTTTGGAAGTGAAGAGTGAAGAATGAAGAGTGAAGAATCTGCTCCCGCCACAGGTTCCTTTGTGATTTCCAACGGTTGACCGTTATTGTAGCAACGGGCTGCGCCCTCGTAGGCCAGCTTGGCCAGATAGTCAGCCTCGAACTTGATGCGGTAAAGCTTGTCGTAACCACCCAATTTCTTGATTTTCTTCTCGCCTTCTTCACGAGGTAACTGGTTTTCACCATTCTCATCGCTGGTAAACTCCTTGAACAGGTCTTCCTCTGAGAACTTCTGGCGCCATTGCTCCTCCGTTCCGAATTCTTCGGGAATAGGGAAGAACGGCATGATGGGGTCGTGATCAATGCTGTAGATCTCGACCTTGTCCAAGATTTCCAAGGTATTCGATAGCGCCTCTGGTACATCGCTGAACACGTCGTTCATCTCTTCGCGAGTCTTGAACCACTCCTGCTTCGAATAAAGCATACGCGTGGGGTCGTCCAAATCCTTCGAAGTAGCCAGGCACAATAAATGGTCGTGGGCCTCGGCGTTTTCCTGATCTACGAAGTGGGCATCGTTGGTACAGACTAGTTTGATGCCATACTCACGGGCCAACTCTATGAGTACCTTGTTGGCTTTCTCCTGCATGGGGAATGTCTCGCGGTTTGCACGGATGGTGGGATCTTTCACCTCGTGGCGTTGCAACTCCAGATAGTAGTCGTCGCCAAACACGCGCTTGTGCCATTCGATGGCTTCGCGGGCTCCGGCAATGTCGCCATTCAGGATTTTCTTGGGCACTTCTCCGGCTATACAGGCGGAACAGACGATGAGACCTTCGTGGTATTTCTCCAAATCCTCGCGGTCAGTACGTGGACGCATATAAAATCCGTCGACCCACGAACGGCTTACTAGTTTGATGAGGTTCTTGTAACCTTTGTAATTCTTAGCTAGCACAATGAGGTGGTAACCGCCCTGATGCTTCTTGTCGTCTTTCAGCAATTTCGAACCGTAACGGGACACATACATCTCACATCCGAAGATGGGCTTGAAGGGTTCCAGACCTTCTTTCTTGCGGCCTTTGTTGATGCCCCCAACATAGTCGTGGAATTCCTTGATACCGAACATGTCGCCATGATCGGTTATCGCCATGCCTCGCATGCCGTTGCCTATAGCCTTGTCAACCAGTCGCTTGATGCTCGACTGGCCGTCCAGGATAGAGTAGTATGTATGTACGTGCAGATGTATGAAATCTTCCATAAAATGTGCTGTTTTCTCGTTTTTGAGGTGTAAAGATACGCCAAAAAGCTGAGATTACCAAAAGAATAACGTGAAAAATTTGTAAGATTAATAAAAAAGGTGTACCTTTGCATGATGAAACGTTAAAACTACGAAACTAATTCATGGGTGCAAGAATAAAGAAACTGAAGAAAATACGTATACATCGTGAGGGTACCAACGAACTTTTTCTGAGTGCTCTTGCCATTATTGCCATCTTTTTCGGGCTGCATTATCTTTTGGGAATAGTGCCGGCAGTCATAGTCGCTGTCATCTTGACGGCAGCATGGCTGATGGCCTTGAACTTCTATCGTTGTCCGATACGCTACTTCAATGGCGATACTGAAAAAATGGTGGTAGCTCCTGCTGATGGTAAGATTGTGGTGGTCGAGGAAGCTGAGGAGAACGAATATTTCCACGACAAACGTCTCATGATCAGTATTTTCATGAGCCCTCTGAACGTTCATGCCAACTGGTTTCCTATCGACGGCAAGGTGAAGTTTGTCAAGCATTTCGACGGAAACTACCACAAGGCGTGGCTTCCCAAGGCTAGTGAGGAAAACGAACATGCTGACATCATGATTGAGACGCCTGACGGACAGGATGTGCTGGTGCGTCAGATAGCCGGTGCTCTGGCCCGTCGTATCGTCACTTATGCAAAGGACGGTGAGGAATGCTATATTGACGAGCATCTGGGCTTCATCAAGTTGGGTTCACGTGTAGATGTCTTTCTCCCGTTGACATCGAAAGCCTGCGTTACAATGAACCAGCCGACAACGGGCGATCAAACGGTTATTGCAAAAATGGCATAATGTTCAATCTTTAATGTTTAATCTTTAATGTTAAAGAAACATATCCCCAATACGATTACTTGCTTGAATCTGATTTCAGGCTGCATAGCGACCTACTTCGCTTTCCAGAGCAACTATGGGATGGCGTTGTTGTTTATTGTCATTGGTGCCGTTTTTGATTTCTTCGATGGTATGGTGGCACGACTGCTCCATGTGTCTTCGCCTATTGGCAAGGAACTCGACTCCTTAGCAGATGACATTACCTTTGGCTTTGCACCATCAGCCATCGTGTTCGGCTTTTTGAAAGAAATTGGAGCGGAAGCAAATTCTTCACTCATTCTTCAGTCTTCACTTCCTTTTGTTGTCTTTGTGATGGCAGCCTTCTCGGCACTGCGACTGGCCAAGTTCAACCTTGACGAGCGTCAGGCTTTGGGATTCATAGGATTGCCCACCCCTGCCAACGCGTTGTTCTGGGGTTCGCTCATTGTCGGGTCGGGCGATTGGCTGAAGACGTTTATTGGCCCCAACCTGAGTTTGGTCATTCTTGCTGGAGTGTTTATCAGTTGCTGGCTTCTGGTGGCTGAAATTCCCATGTTCGCCCTCAAGTTCAAGACGTGGGGCTGGAAAGGGAATGAGATAAAATACGTGTTCCTGATAACCTGTATTCCCTTGTTGATACTGTTGGGCATCAGCGGGCTGGCGGTGATTATCGCCTGGTATGTGGTACTTTCCGTACTCAATAACTCACAACGTAAGAAATGATAATTACTACAATAGAAGCTTATGGCAATCCTTTTGTTTATATTCTTCCTCGTCGTTTTCATCCTGATGCTGGTTGGCAGCAAAATCCTAAAAAGTATCAAGGATGCCAAGAAAGCTGTGGAGGAGGCTGCAGACCTGAGAGAACAGCGTCTGCGCAACGAGACGGCTCGTCAGCGCCAGCAGTATAGTCAACGCCAACAGCCTCAGAATTCTCAGAGTACTCAGAATAATCAGAGTACTCAGAGTGGCCCGAGTAATGAGAGTTCTCAGAATACTGAATACGAAAATGCCCGTCGCACGGAGACTGCAACGGGCGAGACGATTATCGACCACCATCACGAACATCGCGAAAACAATAGGATTTTCGACGATGAGGAGGGCGAATACGTAGAGTTCGAGGAGGCCTAATTGTTAATTATCAATTGTCAATTATCAATTAGTTGTGCACTAACGTGCCAATCTCCTCACCATCCATCACTTTCTTCAGGTTTCCTACTACGTCCATATTGAACACGTAGATGGGCAGGTTATTGTCCTGACACATGCAGATGGCCGTCAGGTCCATCACCTTCAAGCCTCGCGCGAGTACCTCTTTATATGTGATAGTGTCAAACTTGGTGGCCGTGGGGTCTTTCTCGGGGTCAGCGGTATATACTCCGTCCACGCGGGTACCCTTCAGCATGACGTCAGCCTCGATTTCGATACCTCTTAATGAAGAACCCGTATCAGTAGTGAAGTAGGGAGAACCTGTTCCTGCCGAGAAGATGCAGACATAGCCGGCCTCCATGGCTTCGATGGCCTTCCACTTGGTGTAGAATTCACCGATAGGCTCCATACGAATAGCTGTCAACACCTTGTTCTTTACGCCCACAGCACCTAGGGCTGAAGACAGTGCCAACGAGTTAATGACTGTGGCGCACATACCCATTTGGTCACCCTTTACACGGTCGAAGCCCTTTTGGCTTCCACTCAGTCCGCGGAAGATATTTCCACCACCGATGACGATACCAATCTGTACACCCATCTCACTCACTTCCTTAATCTGGCGAGCATAGTCGCCCAGACGCTCAGGGTCGATGCCGTAGCCCTGCTTTCCCATCAGACTCTCGCCCGAGAGCTTCAGGAGGATTCTTTTAAATCTTGCCATAATTATTATTGTTATTACGTTATATCGTTATTCCGTTATTACGTGATGAATTGAACTTCTTTAAATGCATAGCGCCTGTCGTTGCCGCTGTCGTCGCGGAGCAGCAGGTGCCCGTCGTCCTCTACGTTGACGATCTCTGCCATGAAAGCTCCGTCCTTGTCTGCGTAGGGATGAAAACCTTGACGACGGTAGAGTAGGGAACAATATTGTGCCTTGATGTCTTGATACAGATAATGTTCCAGACAGCGCAAGATGTCTTTCAATAGCTGCTCGCGGTCAGTCTCCTGACCTGTTATTTGCCAGAGCGACACGGGATTTGGTGCATTGCTGTGGAATGTTCGCTGGTTTGCGTTCAGTCCCACGCCAATGATGCTGTCCTTGATGGCGTTGCCTTTTAATGTGTTCTCTATCAGCATGCCGCATATTTTGCCGTTGCGCCAGTAGATGTCGTTAGGCCACTTGATGCTCAGGTCGCCGATGTACTGTCCTAGTGCCTCGCAAATGGCCAGCGATACTGCCATCGAGACAACGAATTGGCGGTTGGCTGGTAAATCTGTAGGATGAATGAGTATCGAGAACAAGAGGTTCTTGCCTCGTTCGCTCTCCCATGTGTTCGTGCCGCAGCCCCGTCCCGCCGTCTGAAAATCGGCCCAACACACACTGTTGTCTGAACCCTTAGGGTTCGAGGCATGAAGCCCTAGGGTTCGAGGCTTCAACCCTAAGGCTTCAGCCTCTCGAGCCTTACCCTTCATCCATCGGTTTGTGGAGTCTGTCTCGTCAATATGTATGATTTTCCATTCCACTTTGCAAAGTTACACATTTTTCTTAACTCTTAATTCTTAATTCTTATTTTTTTTTGTACTTTTGCATCATGGAAGAAAAAAATAGAGACGAAATGTATATGCGGAAGGCCTTGCAGGAGGCTGAGGCTGCTATGGCTGAGGGCGAGATACCCATCGGTGCCGTCATCGTTTGTCAGGATCACGTCATTGCTCGTGCCCATAATCTGACGGAAACGCTGCACGACGTGACGGCTCATGCCGAGATGCAGGCCATTACGCAAGCTGCCAATGAACTGGGTGGCAAATATCTGACCGATTGTACGCTTTATGTTACTGTCGAGCCCTGTGTGATGTGTGCCGGAGCCTTGGGATGGAGTCAGATTCCTCGCGTGGTGTATGGTTGTCGCGATGAAAAACGGGGCTTTTCCGCCTTTGCTCCCCAGGCCTTGCACCCCAAATGCAGCGTCACTGTCGGTGTTCTGGAAGAGGAATGTCGCCAACTGATGCAGGATTTTTTCAAAAACAGACGTTAAAGGGCGCTTTTTGTCTTAACAAAACCAGCCGTTTTGCATCAAAAATGCATATTTTTGGCACCAAAATGAGTGATTTTGGTTAAGTTTTCGTGCCAAAATGTGTATTTTTTATAATTTTATTTGTTTTTTAGAAACTTATATATTATCTTTGCACGGTCGATTCCGTAGGAAAAGGCGGAAAGTTGGCATACTGCTATATGATAATGTACACGTACATATTTTATAAATAGTATTAATATAAACAAAACGAGAGAGATTTATGAAACAAAGATTAACAATGATTCTGGTCAGTCTGTTCCTGATGGTAGGAGTGGCTCTGGCCCAGACTAAGGTTAACGGTACCGTTACCTCTCAGGAAGACGGACAGCCCGTCATCGGCGCTTCCGTTCTCGTAGTGGGAACTCAGGTTGGTACTGTTACAGATGCTAATGGTAAGTTCTCGCTGACATGCCCTGCCGGCAAGAACACGCTGCGCATTACGTACATTGGTATGGAACCCATCGAGGTAAGTGCCCGTCCTAACATGCGCATTGTGCTGACAAGCGATCAGACTGCCCTCGACGAAGTTATTGTTGTGGCTTATGGTACGGCAAAGAAGTCTTCGTTCACTGGTTCTGCTGAGAGTGTAGGCGGTGAGAAAATTGAGCTTCGTCCTATCTCCAACGTTGCCAAAGGTCTTGAAGGCCAGGTCAGCGGTGTGCAGATGACTTCTGCCAGTGGTCAGCCTGGTTCTGATCCTGCTGTTCGTATTCGTGGTTATGGTTCTATCAATGCCAGTTCTTCACCTCTTTATGTTGTCGACGGTGTTCCTTATGATGGTGCTTTGAGCTCTATCAACCCCAGCGATATCGAGTCGATGACTGTGTTGAAGGATGCTTCTGCAGGTGCTTTGTATGGTGCCCGTGGTGCCAACGGTGTGATTATGATTACTACCAAGAAGGGTAAGGAAGGTAAGGCTCAGGTGACTTGGCGTTCGACTATTGGTTGGTCAAGCCGTGCTCTGCCTCGCTATGATCTTGTAGGCCAGAAGGATTTCGTTCAGCTGACTTACGAGGGACTGCGTAATGAGGCCATCTTCAGCAACGGTATGAGTTGGGCAGAAGGTGAGGCTTATGCTCGCAGCCAGATGGGTGCAAACCTTGGTGGTGAGTACTACAACCCGTTCAAGAACTATACTTGGGATCAGATTATCGATCCTGCTACTGGTCAGGTTCGTGCTGACGCTCAGGCTGCATGGAACGAGGATTGGCTCGACGCTGTCAAGCGCGACAATGCTTTCCGTCATGAGCACCAGTTGAACATTAATGGTGGTACTGACAAGACAAAGTACATGCTGTCTCTGGGCTACCTGAACGAGGATGGTATCCTGAAGACTACAGGTTTCCAGCGTTATTCCGCTCGTGTTAACGTAGACTCTAAGGTTACTGACTGGTTCTCTATGAACCTGAGCACTAACTTGGCTCACTCAATTTCGAACTTCAGCGACTACGATGGCAGTTCAACATCTAACGTTTGGTATTCTGCTCAGTTCGTTTCACCTTTGTTCCCCATGTATGTGAAAGACCTGAATGGCCAGAACGTTCTCGACGAGAATGGCCAGCCTCAGCTCGACTACGGTGACAACGCCGCTAAGCGTCCTGGTTCTTACAACGACTTCAACCCTCTGGGTGGCCTGGTAGACGATAAGGCTGAGAATAAGCGTGATGCTGCTGGTTTGCGTACAGGTATCGTATTTGGTACTGACAATGCGAATGCTGGATGGCTTCAGGGCATTAAGTTCGCTGTCAACTTCGGTATGGACTATAACAGCCGTTATCGCATGCGCTACATGAACATGCATCATGGTAACCAGGCTACTTCTGGTGGTCTGCTCCAGAAGTACAACTATCGTACTCAGAGCTACACCTTCAACCAGTTGCTGACTTGGAACCGCACGTTCGACAAGCACAATATTGATATCATGGCTGGTCACGAGTTCTATGCTTACAAGATGGAATATCTGACTGCTGGTAAGACAAACCTCGTTGAGGGTATCTACGAATTGGCACCTGCAGCTAACATGTACGAGGCTGACTCTTATACAGACAACTATCGCATTAACTCATGGTTGAGCCGTGTTAACTACAACTACGACGACAAGTATTACTTCTCAGCTTCTCTGCGTGCTGACCAGTCTTCACGTTTCTACAAGGACAATTGGACAGGTACATTCTGGTCTGTTGGTGGTAACTGGCGTATCTCTAAGGAGAACTTCATGAAGGACATCAAGTGGATTGACAACCTCTCGCTTAAGGTTTCTTATGGTGAACAGGGTAATGATGACATCCTGGATAGTGACGGTTATTCAAGCTACTATCTGTGGCAGGCACTCTATGCACTTGGATGGAACAATGGTAACAACATTGGTGCTGTGGTATCTACGCTGGAGACTAAAGACCTTTCTTGGGAGAAGAACAAGAACCTGAACATTGGTCTGGAAGGTACGTTGTTCAACAACTTGCTCCGCTTTAGCATTGAGTACTACAACAAGAAGACCAGCGACATGCTGCTGGAATACCCGATGGCTCTTTCTACTGGTTTCTCTGGTTACAATGCCAACGTAGGTGATATGCGCAACAGAGGTCTTGAGGCAGAGTTGACCGTAGCTCCTTTCAGAAGAGGTGACTTCCGCTGGGATGTTACACTGATGGCTTCTACTGTCAGCAACAAGATTCTGAAGCTCACCAATGAGTCTCCTGAGATTGTTAGCGGTGTCCGTGTCTATAAGGAGGGTTATCCCATCAGAACTTATTATGTTTCTAAGAGTGCTGGTGTTGATCCTGCTACTGGTGCACAGCTCTACTGGGCATACGAGAAGGACGAAGAGGGCAACATGAAGCCTGGTACAGAGTATATTACTTCTGACTATAGTGTTGCTAATAACTGTAAGTATTATATGGACAGCCGTATTCCTGATCTCTATGGTAGCCTTTCTACCAACCTGAGCTATAAGGGACTCGACCTCTCAGTGCTGACAACATACTCTATTGGCGGTAAGGTCTATGACGGCCTGTATAGAGGTACTATGGAGATACAGTATGCTACTGACACTTGGAGCACTAACGCACTGCGCCGTTGGCAGAAGCCTGGTGACATCACCGATGTTCCTCGTATTGAGATTGGTGGCAGCTATGCAGTCACTGACCGCTATCTGATTGATGCTTCTTATTTTGCTATCAAGAACATCACGCTGGGTTACACGCTGCCGAAGGTATGGATGAACAAGGCCGGCTTGAACAATGTCCGTGTGTTCGCATCTGTTGACAACTTGGCTCTTTGGACTCACCTCGACGGTATGGATCCTCAGTACAACTTCTCAGGTGGTACGGATTATTCTTACGTTCCCAACAAGACTTGGACTGTCGGTCTCGAGGTTAAATTCTAATCAAGACATAGGAATCAATAATAAAGAAAAAAGAATATGAAAAAGATATTTAAATATACATTCGTAGGACTGCTGGCTGGCGGAATGCTCCTGACGACCTCTTGCTCTAAGGATCAGATCGAGACGTCCCCCACGCGTTCTATGTCTGGTCAGGGTTTGTTGGCCAACGGTAACGCTGCCCTCGTAGCCTTGAACGGTATTTATCGTGAGATGTACACCGCAGGTTGGTCAACAACAGGTAACACTCACCAGTGCTTCGGTATCACAGCTTACAATCTGTGTGCTGATGTAATGGGTGAGGACCACATCATGGGTGCTCAAGGTTCTGGTTGGTTCTGGTACGACTGCTTATACAACGTAAAAGGATTCTATAATCGTACCACATGGCGTTCATACGACCTCTGGTATGCTTTCTATAACTGGATTGCAAATGCCAACTATATCATCGCCGCTGAGGAGACCATGGGCGGAACACCTAGTGAGGTAAACTATGCTATCGGTCAGGCTTATGCCATTCGTGCCTATAGCTACTTCATGCTGTCACAGTACTTTGCTCGTACGCTGAAAGGTCACGAGAGCGAGAAGTGTGTTCCTATCTACACCGAGCCTACTACTCCTGAGACGAAGGGTCAGCCCCGTGCTACCAACGCTGAGGTTTATGCTCAGATTGATAAGGATATCCAGAAGGCAGTTGAACTGCTGAAGGGTACTGAGCAGAAGAACAAGTCTCACATCGGTTATGCCGTAGCTTTGGGTATCCAGGCTCGTATCGCCCTTGTTGAGAACGACTGGCAGAAAGCCAAGACAGCTGCTAAGGCTGCTATCGAAGCCAGCGGATGCTCTATTCTGCCTGTTGCATCATTCACTGGCATGAATAATGTTGATGCTGCTAACGTCATGTGGGGTGCTGGAATCATTTCCGACCAGGTTGGTATGTATGCTAGTTTCTATGCTCACATGGACTACGAGGCTGACAAGTATGGCTCTTCTGCTCCTAAGTGCATCAACAAGGAGCTCTATGCTAAGATGAATGAAACCGATACACGTCGTGCATGGTGGGTAGACGGTGTTTATGACAAGGGTCTCCTCCAGGAGAAGTTTAAGTTCACCGACGTGTCTACTTGGATGGGTGACTATATCTTCATGCGTGTTGAGGAGATGTATCTGACCGCTGCTGAGGCTGAGTGCCGTCTTAACGAAGAGGATGCTGCTAAGGCTGACCTGATGGAACTGATGAGCAAGCGCGACCCTGAATATACTACTAGAAAGACTGGTACTGCTCTTGGTAAGACCTCTGCTCTTGCTGACGAGACCGGTTCACTGCTTGAGGAAATCCTGATCCAGCGCCGTATTGAGCTGTGGGGTGAGGATGGCCGTATGTACACGCTGAAGCGTCTGAGACAGGGCTTCCGCCGTACTGCTGAACAGGGATGGCCTGCTGCTGCCCTGATGACCACTCGTCCTACCGATGATCCTGAGGCTTACATGAATGTTCTGACCATTCCACAGGCCGAGTTCGATGGAAACGAGAACATGAATGCTGATACTGATCAGAATCCTGCTGGTGACAAATAAATAACCCTCAAATAGACAACGATTATGAAAATCAATAAAATATTATTCGGATTTACGATTGTCTTGGCTGCCCTTTTCACCTCTTGTAATAAGGACAACGAGGGTGCCATCTATAACAATCAGGGCGGTGCAGGCTTGTCTTTCACAGCCTCTACGCTGTCATCTGTTGAAGTTCCTGCTTCCAACCCTGTGTTCGATGTTGAAATCGTTCGCGGTAACATCGTTGGTGCAGCCTCTGGTAACCTCACTGCTACTCTTAAAGTGGGTGATAATGAATTACCAGGTGTAACCGTATCAGGCTACAACTTTGCCGATGGTCAGAATTCTACAACTGTTAGTGTGAATGTATCTCCCCTGGAGGTTGGTGTAGTTGGTTCGTTGACTTTGACCATTGCTGATGCTGATGCTTCAGTTGGTGCTATCAAGTCTGCCACCATGAAGGTGTCTAAGGCCTACGAGTGGGAGTCACTGGGCAAGGGTGCCTTCGTTGATAACTTCTTCGGTTTCGTAAGCGAGCCTGAAATCATGAAAGCCAAGGGTTACGAGCGTTATCGTGTAATGGCTCCTTGCGAGGATTATCGTCTGAATCCTGATCCTTCTGATACATGGGTTGCCTCATGGTCGGCTCCTTACATCGAGCTCTGGGTAGAAGACGGTTTGGTATTCTTTGATAAGTATTTCACTGGTCAGAACTATGATGGTGACAAGACATGTCCTATCTATGTTTATCACCCGTCAGCATTCAGCGATCTTAACAGCCTGGAATTCTGGCAGCATAACAAGTTCCTCTCTGATAAGGTTATCCAGCTTGCTCCATACTACTACATCGATGGTTTAGGAGGTTGGAACAAGACTCAGACTGATGGTATGATCCTCATTCAGCTGCCGTAATAAGCACTGAGAAAATATAATTCGGGAAGCACGCTTCAGGCGTTGCTTCCCGTTTTCTTTTTTGCTGCAATCAATACTCCGTCAGTATTTTCCTGACTTCGGCGATGCGTCACCCAGCTCGCACGTGCGACAATTAGCCAATTCTGGTAATTTCGGATATGCTCGTCAGTAGAAATATCAATTTTTCTTTTTCTATTTGATGGATTTTTTATACT
>CACWWZ010000041.1 GCA_902764705.1 uncultured Prevotellaceae bacterium
TCCAACGGGCGAGGGGAGTGGTAACACCAACACCGGTGGCAACACTGGTGGCAGCACCGGAGGCAACGAAGGTGGCGGCGGCAACAGTGGCGGCGGCGGATTCGAGTCGGGCGGCGATTAAAAAGTGAAAGGAAAATCGGGCTGATGTTTGGTCAGTCCGATTTTTTCTATTGCATCTTGATGCTGAGGACGTGGAAATGTTATTTGCTGAGTTTGTCGATGGTTTCGAGGAAGCTGGGCATGTCGTCGGCGTGCAGCCAGTGCAGGTCGTGGATATTGCCCTGCTTGTCGATGAGCTTGTAGGTGGGGTAGCCGTCGATGCCGACGTAGTGCTCGACGGCGGCCTGCTGGTCTTCCGGCAGGTTGTAGTGCACGCAGTTGGGACCCGTCAGGTTGTACTCCTTGATGACATTTCTCCACGACTCGTCGCTGCTGCGGTTAGCCAGATAGAGGTAGACGATGTCGTAGTCCTTCAGGGCTTCCTTCACCTTCCACGACTCCTTCAGATTGCGCTTGCAGGGACCGCACCATGTGCCCCAGATGTCAAGATAGATGATACGTCCCTTATAGGGCTCGATAATCTTGCGCAGGATGGCCTCGCCGTCGCTCATACCCTCCACGTCGGTTGACGGGCGCAGACTGGCGGCGTTGGCGAAGTCTGAACGTTCGAGGGCGGCGTACTTCTCGTTGAGTGTGTTGACCACTGCCAGCGCTGCAGGCAGGTGGACCTGTTGCTCATAGAAAGCCTGCATAGCGGGAGCGAGCGGCTTGCGCGTCTGGTCGATCTGCCTGTAGAAATGGTGAGCCAGTGCAATATCGCGCAAGGCTTGATCGGCACCCGTCGCGTCGAACACGCGCTGCATCTTGTAAATCTCGAAGAAAGGCGCTTCTTCTTGCAGCACCTTCGCTACATCTTCACGTTGCAACACGGCGTTACGCTTCATGACATAGTCCTGCTGATTAAACTGCTGCACGGCCACGCTGTCGATATTGAAAAAGTCATCGTCACTCACAGCGCCAGCATTCACAAGTTCCGTACGCTCCTTGAACTGAGCGGTCAGGAATGCTTTATAGCTTTCGGCATAGCGGTCGAGCAAGGCCAGCTCGTCGTCGGTAATGGCTACCTTACCCTCAGTCCTGTTCTTGCGGAGCACCGACGAGAAGAGGGCGTCGCTGACGTAGATGGTATATCTGCCGGCAGGAACGGCATAATCCTTCTGAGACATATAGTCCAGATAGTCGCGCATAAAGGTCGTAAAGGGACGCTGGAGGGTATAGGGCTGAGGCACTTTCTGCCACAGCTCGGTGGTCACGAAGTCCATATACTCCTTAGGCAGCCCGCTTCTCAAGTGGTAGCGGGCCTGCATCATCGACTCACCCTGACCAACTATATAGCAGCCCTTGACGAAATCGATATAGCGCTGCGAGAGGTTGGGACGAAGGGCGATATGTTTATCGAGCTCAGCCCTAAACGCGTTGCAGATGCTGTCCATCTGGGCCTTGAACTGCATGGCATCCTGATAGTCCTCAATACGCGCATAGTTCCATTTGTCAGGATAGGCCAGCAGCTCGTTCTGCATGCGCACGTCGTCGCCCATAAAGAGCTGCTGCCCCGTCTTGAAGTCGTTGAGGAAGAAATAGGTTTTGCCGGGTTCCAAAACCGTGGTCACAGACGAGCGTCCCAAGTCGAGGTATGCCTGCGAAGAATTAACGACAGGAACGCGGAGGGTAAAACGGCCCAGCGAATCCATCTTGCCATAGAACTTCTGCCCGTCGTCCATGAAGATGTTTTCGAAACTGACCTCAAATTCGCGACCTGCTTTCCAAGCCTGCTCGGGCATGTCCTTCAGCCATCCGACGATGGTCACGCTGTCGTTAGCACTGTAGCCGTTGTCGACAAAACTTTGACGCAGGTCCTTCGTGGGATAGTCGGGCAAGGCTGCTGCCGAGATGGGACTGCACGCGATGGGCTTCCCATTGCCGATGGTGATATTTCGTTTACCCTTTTTCAGCTTGTCCACCTTAATGGTCGGACCGCCGGCGAGTGTCAGCGTATAGGCATCTTTCTTTTCACTTTGGCTGGCGATGTCCCATACCTTATTATTATATATGACGTGCTTGGGAGCAAAGCCGATGAGCCAGTCGCCCGTAGCATCGTTGCGCCAGTAGGTGTCGGTGATGCCCTCGGGCACGTAGTTGCTGCTACGCACGTTCATGATGGCCCAGCCGTTAGGTTCTATCAGGTCCATCTTTTTGGTATCCTGCGGAACGGGGTTGAAGGTCAGCACGAAGTTCATGGTGTCTGTCGGCAACGTATAGCGCTCACCAAGTTTAATCACGGTGGCATCCTTCACCTGATACTGTTGGTCGCCTGCCTGCAGATAGGTTTCCTTGGCCACGCTCATCCATTGACCGGCGCGGAAGTCCAGATGCAGCGCCACCTCTGTACGGTCAGCGTACAGCGTTACCTTTGTTACTTTGAGGATACGGACATTGCTATATCCCACAACAACTTCATTCCACGTCTTCACTTTCTGTGCCGTCCCGGTCATACAGACTAAGGTCAGCAGGAGTGTTGACAATAGCTTTTTCATATCGTAGTTCTATTTCAGCACTTTATTTATTTCGTTTTTAAAAGGCTCAAGACCTGGGAAACCGATGTTCTTGAAGGTCTGCTGGCCCTGGGTGTCGTAGATGGCGTAGGTAGGGATGCCCTCCGACTCGTACTTGTTGAGGATGTAGCTGTACTGTTCCTTCGTCAGGTAGTAGTGGTCGCCGTCGATGTCCTTGATCATCTCGTTCCATGTATCAATGGGCGACGATGGCGAGGTGATATAGACGAACTGGATATTTTTTCCTTTTAACTCAGCCTTCCAGGGTTTCATGATTTGGTGACCAGCCTTGCAGGGACCGCACCAGGTGGCCCAGATGTCGACGAGCACCACCTTGCCTTTGTAACGGTCGAGAATGGTCTGCAGGATGTTCTCTGGGGCTACGTCGTCGAACTTCTTGTAGAAGATGCTTTCATTGCTGGCCAGCTCGTCGGCGAAGCGTTTCTGCTCTGCCTGATATTCACGGAGCACGGCTTTGCAGTCTTCATATTTCATGTCCTCAAGGAAATGATCAATATGGGGGTCTGCATTCGGTGAGTTCAGGAGGTGCGCTACTATACGAAGTTCCATGTTATACGCATTCTTTTCTTTGGCATTCTGGTCATAAAAGGATTCATCCCAAAACGCTGGGCTGCAAGGTGAGCCCGGCTCGTTGAGATACTTCCATGTGTAGGCACGCTCCTCGTCAGTAAGAGGCAGCAGGTCCTTGTTCTTCTTCATCTTTTCTTCGAGATTCTCATAGGACATATATACCTCCCCGTTTTCATCCATATGGTACTGGCTGTAATAGAAGGCGAACTCGCGTGTCCAATCGACAAAGTTTTCTTCTGCCGCCATGCACAGCAGGTCCTTGGTCGCTGTGGTGTAGTTTGAGGCCTTGATAGCAGCCACGCGCTGGTCGAAGAGGTCTGTCAGGCACCGCAGCCGCTCTTCCTTGGTTTTGCAGTCCTTGACTTTCAAGTAGTTTTTCTCGCCGTCCCTGTATGGTTCGAACTGGTTATAGGCATTTTCAAGATCCATGTTGGTCTTGGCCATATAGCCCTTGAAGGCTATGAATGGCTTGTTGTCGCTGGTGATTTTCATGAGGATGTCAGTCTCCTGCCCTGGGGCGATGATGATTTGGGGGAATGACATTCCGCGAACACCGACAGTCACTTCACGAGCCAGCCATAGGGGAACTTCAACTTTCACGGTGCCATCATCGGCAAACGGGAAGAACTTTTGGAAACGTTCCCTAGAACCTAATGGTGTGAAACCGCCCACATAGAACTCCAGTTTCATTCCTGGCTTATAGCCCAGCATTTTTACTTTTATCGTTGCTATACCTTTATTAATCTTAGCAACGGGCAGGGGCTCGTCCTTGGCATACTTTACGTCCTTCCAATCATCAGGCAACACTAGTTCTTGTTTGCTCTTACCGTCGCTGATGTTCCAGAAACGGAAGGCACCGTCGTAGTCGCCTTCAGAGAAGTCCATCTCCTTGGTCTCCTGTGGTACAGGTTTGAAGTGCAGCGCCAGATTCGCCGTTCCGCTTTTCGGCATCCAGAAGAGTGAGTCGAGCAACAGGTCAGCCTCTGTCTCGTTAGTCTTTATGCCACTTGTGATGCCATACTTCTGGCCGTCGGGTGTCTGCAAGAACGAATTCTTATCGAAGCGAATCCAACTTCCAGGCTGATAGTTGGCAATGATGTGAAGCACCGTCTCCGCAGGCTTCAGCTCCACCTTGGTGATTTTAAACTCTGAGTTGTAATTACCCATAAAGGCCGTTGGTTTCTCCCATACGACCTGTTTCTGTGCCTGTCCCACTAATGCCACGAGAGCGAAAAGGACAATTGATAAAAGTCTATTCATATTAGTTTATTTGATTGCGCTGCAAAGGTAGTGATTTAATTCGTTTTATATGTTTTGCATTGATAGTTTTTAACCTATTTTTTCTTTGGCGAGAGGTTGAAGCGGTACGACAGGGAGAGCAGCACGTAGCGGCGCATGTTGTTCGACCACTGCTCGGTGCGGCCTTGGGCATTAACCCAATACTGCCATTGCGACACTTGTCCGAGGATGTCGTAGCCCTTCAGCTTGGCCACCCAGCGGCCCTGATGCCACGACTTGGTGAGTGTGGCGTCCCAGTAGAGGCGGTCGTCGTTCATGTCGGCATCGGCATAGCCGCGACGCGAGTGCATCTGCAGGTCGGTGTCGATGGTGAAGTCCCAAGGCAGCTTGTAGTTGGCATTGACGCCGTAGGAGTAGTCAAAGACGTCGGTAGGCAGGTTGGTGACTTCGATGCTTCGGTGAACATGCTGCCAGGACACGTCGCCCTTCACCGTGAAGCTCAGTTTCTCCTTCTGGAATCGCAGGTTGGGAGCGTAGGAAAGTCGGGTGGTGCTGACGAGATTCTTCTCCGGCTGTCCCGTTTGTTGCTGTGTCACAGCAACAGACTGAACAGACGACATGTCGGTGCTTTGGCCGTAGCTGGCATTCAGCGTGTTGCCGATGTGCCAGAACTTCTTCTTCTTGCCCAGGGCACGGGAGAAGTCAATGCTGCTGCTCATGTTCCAGTTGCCGTTGACGTTCTCCGACCAGGTGGTGCGCACGCCGGTCGTCGGGTCGTAAGTATAGGCGGTAGTGATGGCGTTATGCGAAATGTTGGCATTCAGCGAGACGGCGAAGTTCTGGTCGATGCTGTCCTTACGGGCCGAATAGCGCGTATTGAACCACCAATAGGTCTGCGGCTTCAGGTCGGGGTTACCCTTGCGGATGTACAGCGGATTGCTGGTGGTGGTGATATCGACGAGCTGTCCGATGCTGGGTGTCGTCAGGCTGTTCTGGGCGTAGATCATGAACGTCTTGCGATATTTGTCGAAGCTGGTGTAGTATTGCCCGTATATCCTCCAGTTGTCGTAGTCGCGGTCCATGGTGGTGTTGAGCACGTCGCTGTTGTAGCTCATGTGTTTACGACGGAAATCCCTGTCGAGCGACAGGTGCACATACTGATAGCCTTGGCTCTCTTTCGACTTGTTGTAACCGATGGTGCCACCGACCGAGTACATGTTTACGCGTTCGCCCTGTTCCGACGAGTTCGGGGCGTCGAATGCCAGTGCCAGCGAGTCGGCGGTCACGGGTAATGAGCCCATGGCGTGAGGGCCGTTTACTGCCCAGTTTGGCCCCAGCCAGTCCAGTCGGTAGTTGTTGTTGCTATTGTCGCTGTATTGGTGTTGTATGCTGATTCTCGGGCTGATGTTGAAGTTTTCGGTCAGCTGCAGGCGATAGTCGAACTGGCCGTTGATGTTGTAGTTCGTCGAGGGACCGTTGCCATACTGGTTGCGTTGGTCGACGGTGCCTGTATTAAATAAGGTGTAGCGGTTCTGCGAGAAACTCTCGTTGTCCCACTGACGACCCAGATTGCCCGACAACTGGAATTCCAGCTGGTCGCCCCAGGGCAGTTTCACGTCGATGAGGTTGGTCATGTTCATGCTTAGGCGGTTCGACTTGCTCTGATTACGGCTCACTGTGTAGTTCACGCTATCCGTTAGGAGTTGGTCGTTGGCAGTCAGCGACCAGCTGTTGCCGTCGTTGTCGCCGTGGTTGTAGTCCATGTTGAACCAGGAATACACGTAGACGGGCTTGCGGATGTAGAATGTGTTGCGGAAGCTGAAGTCGAAGGGACGGCTGTTGCTCATCGACTCCGACTTGCCGAAGGTGCTGGCACCAGCCAGATAGTTCTCGCTTTCACTCTTGCTCTCGGAGTGTACGTCCTGCCATTGCAGCTTGAATTCCACGTCGTCGGTGATGCGCTCCTCGGGAGCATGCCACGAAAACAGACCACCGACGCTCTTCACGTTTCTGTCACCAGAGGCCTGCGTGCGGTCGCGCTCGTTACCCTCGCGGTCGTAGTCGATGTATTCGTTCAGATTGTTGGCACCTCCAAAGAGCACGGCGCGGGTGCGGTCGGTGAAGCGCATGCCGAAGCCTTTCAGCCGGTATCGCTTGTCGGTACCATAGCCCGCTTCCAGCTGGGCTGAACCGCCCACGGTATATTCCTTCTTCAGCTGCACGTCCATCGTGAATTCCTTTTCCTCTTCGTCGCGTCCCAGAAACTCGCTCTTGGGTGTGCGTTTGTTGAACACCTGCACATTCTTCACCGTGTAGTACGGCAGGTTTTCGAGCATCATCTTGTTCTTGCCCTTGAAGAAATCGGCGCCGTTCAGCGTCAGGTTCTCCACCTTCTTGCCGTTGACGAAAATCTCGCCGTCTTCCTTCAGTTCCACGCCGGGCAACTGCTTGATGAGTCCGTCGAGCATCGAGCCTTCGGGGATGTTGAAGGCGTCGGCATTGAAGACGATGGTGTCGCCCTTATACACCATCTTTACTTTCGTAGCCTTGATGACCACCTCGTCCAGCTCGCCGCCGTCCTTGTCGATGACGCGCTGGGTGCGCTTCATGCGGATAGAAGGCACCTCGAACTGACGGTTGCGGGCTACATACTTCACTTCGTAGTTCTTGTAGGTCGTCTCGTAGTCGGGAGCAAAGGCCTTGATGATGTATTTGGCGGGCTTGGCAGGCACCTGCATATACCATTCTGACGACTTTATGCCGTTCCAGCCGTTGTTATCCACTTGTGCCGAGTCTACCAGTGTGGAGTCGGGGCGGAGCAGAACCACCTTCGCGTCGGGGATGTGCGAACGGGTGAACGAGTCCGACAAGTAGCCGTACAGATAAATCTTTCTTTCCTTCTTTACATTCACTGAGTCCTTCTTCACACTCGCCGTGTCCTGCTGTTGGGCCTTAGCAGAACCCGACAGCAAGACGAGGGCGAGAAGAATGGTTGATAATAGTTTTGTCATATCCTGAATCAAAATCTTTTTTTTTCTGATATCTTTATTCTACAACTTTGCGTGGATGATATTCGAAGAGCTTCTGGTTGTCGCGAAGTTGCTCGATGCTGAGATTATGTTGCACGCTTCCTTTCCAGCTGGCACCCCATGCATTGAAGGGCTCGCCTTCTGGTTCTATAAAGGTAAACGTCTTCACATCTAATGGTATCGGGTCGAAAACCTTCAGGTAAGCAATATAATCACCTGCATTTCCCTCCATAAAGAAAATCTCGTTCTGGGGCACGCCTTGTACTTCGCGGAGCTTGTACTGCCGGCCAGCATCGTCGAGCAGGACGTCGGCCTTTTCATCACCCCAGTAGAATCCCCAATACTCGCGTGTCCAGTTCTGCTCGTAAGCAATAGCCAGATAGGTTGCTTCCGGGGTAAGCCAGATGGCCATCGTACCGTCCTTCAACGGTTTGATGAGGTGGGCATCGGTCAGGACTTTCCACGTATTCCAATTCTGCTTGTCATAGGGTTTGTCCTCGCTGAGGTGTTCCTGTAGCACGCGGGGTTGGTGGAACTCTGGCTTGGTGTCATAGGCATATTGAAGACCAGCTCCTCCCCATCCGAAATTGTGCGGCTGTCTGAGACTCACCCTATCGCCAATCAGATACCAGTTGGGAATACCGAAGACGACCACTTCTTTCGTGCTACTTGGCAGTGGCGGGAAGAATATCTTCAGGTCGATGACATCGCCTTTCTTTGCCTTTACGCTGAAATGCTTGCGGAAGGTATCGGGCTCCGTGCGCCGTATGCGGTACTGCACACCTGTCTCGGCATCGACAAGGCAGGTTTCCTCTGATGTCAGCCAAAGGTGGGTCACCTCGTCGGCAGGCATGCGGAAATAGCAGTGCATCACCGTCTCGCCACCTTCAGCCGTCAGTCGCCAACTCATAGGCTGATAAGGCTGGTCGTCAAGTTGCATACCGGCAGTCTCAGGGAACAATTGCTGATAGTCTTTGACTATGGTCACGTTCTTGGCTTCGCAGTTGTCCTTGATCCAATCATTATTCGTAGAGTGCCAGACGGCAGAGGTCTTTTTCGTTTTTTTATCCACACTAATCTGCGGACAGGGAACGAAAACGCCTGTACTGGAGGCCAGCACCTGAACGTCTTGTTCTTGCGCCTGCATCGTGAGGCAGGCGATAGCCATGAGGCTAAGGGTTACGATACGTTTCATCATATCTTTTTTGTTTTGTAGTTAATACTATTTATATGCATGAGCTCATCGCGATATTCTTGGTAACAGGCGGACGATTCCTTAGTGCCCAATGGCGCATGGGTGCCGTAGAATAGTATCTTGCCGTTGACGCGTTCGGCTATCCAGCGGTACTTCAATTGCTTACGCATGTCCTTCAGTTCGAAGAAGAACTGCTGGTGCGAGAAGTTCAGAAAGTAGCCCGGCGTCTCGTTCTTATAACAGCAGGCCACCTGTAACAGTCGGTTGAAGAGGTCGATCTCCTTGTTGTCGGGGAATACATAAACGCTGGACACCACGTTGCTGCCAGCAGGCTGTGAACATTTCAGCTCGCCCTGCTTTACATCGTAATTGGCGGCCAGCTTGGCAATGAAGCTGTCCACGCGGGCAGGGTCCTGATAGGGCACCGTATCCTTCGTCAGCTCGTTCGAAGCATAGTGCAGATTGGGGTCAGTCGGCTCATCATAGGTTTCGTCAGACTTTGCGGGTTGTGCAGTTTGCGACTCCCTAGTCTGTAGTTTCATAGTTTGCGATTTCACGGTTTGCGGTTTAGCCTCGGTTCTTATGGGCTTTACATCTTTTGCCGCCGCGGTCACTGGCGCTGCGTCTTGTGTTTCCTCCACCTTTGCCACCAGACTGCCTGAGTCCGAAGTGCGCTCCTTCTTCATTAGCGTCGTGCCTATACCTATTATTAATAATATAGACGCAGCGATGGATAGCCAGCGCCACAATGCCACCGTCTGTGTGCGGTGGTTCAGCTGCTGCATCTCCGCCGTCGGCTGCACCTCCTGTTCGGGCAGGCTTTCCATGATGCGGTCCGTCAGTGCATCGGGATCGTCAATCGCGGGCTGCTGGCCTTTCAGCTGCTCCAGTATGTCGTCTATCTTATTCATATCCTAATGCTTTCAGTCGTTTGCGTATTGTCTGGCGGGCCGCGTACAGGTTGCTTTTCACCTGTCGGGCATCCAACCCTGTTATTTCTTGTGCTTCCTCCGACGAGAGACCTTCCAACTGACACAGCGTAAATACCAGTCGCTGTTTGTCACTCAGGCCCTCGGCCATCGTCCTTACCAAAGCCACCCATTCCTGATTCTCCAGCACGCGCTGGCTGTCGCTATTGGAGGCGAAGCGCCGAACCACCAATTCGTCGTCAGGCACAGCAACGATACGATTCGTTCGTTTCAGCCTGTCGAGACACAGATGCGAGGCGATGGTGTAAATCCATGTCGAGAATGTCCGGTCTGGGTTGTAGTCTCTGATGCGTTGCCACACTCGGATGAATGTTTCCTGGACCATGTCCTTTGCCTCTTCTTCGTCGCACAACATTTTCAGCGCCAGCGAGAAAAGCATCCGCTGATGCGTTTGTACCACCCATCGGAAAGCATCTTTGTCGCCTTGTTGGCAGCGGGTGATCATGTCGCGCTCTGTCAGTGTCATCAAGTGGTTGTTCTATCTGTTATACGACCAAGAAGGATAAAGGTCAAATTTAAAATTGAATTTTTTTTGCTTAATTGGTTTGCAAAGTTAATTTTTTTTCTTTGGTTCATCTATTTAGTTTCTCGTTTTTAACTTACTTTTTCTTTACAGTTTCTTACTGTCTACGACCAGCGAAAATAAATTCACATTTATTTAAGTTTCGCGTTTGCTCACCGCTATTGGAGATAAGAAGTTAAGACATCAGTCCTGCTGCCAAAAAGAAGCCCGGACGATCTTGTTTTTCGTTCGGGCTCCTTCTTGATGCTTTTAAAACTATACTCCTTTCATGGAAAGTGAGATGCGGTGGCGGCGGAGGTCGACGGCAATGACACGGACACGAACGTGCTGGTGGAGGTGCACGACGCGGGTGGGGTCGGAGATATATTTGTCGGCCAGCTGGCTGACGTGAACGAGTCCGTCCTGGTGAACGCCGATGTCGACGAAGGCTCCGAAATTGGTGATATTTGTCACAATGCCAGGCAGTTCCATGCCTTCCTGTAAGTCTTCGATAGTCTGTACGCGGGAGTCGAACTCGAAGGCTTCAATCTGCTGACGTGGGTCACGACCGGGCTTTTCCAACTCCTTCATAATATCCGTAAGGGTGGGCAGCCCGACATCAGCAGTAACGTATTGCTTAATGTCAATTTGTTCGCGCGTACCTTTATTATTAATAAGATCTGTAACGCTACAGCCCTGGTCTTTGGCCATTTGTTCTACGATGTGGTAACTCTCAGGGTGGACAGCAGAATTGTCGAGAGGATTCTTGGCGTCGGGGATGCGCAGGAATCCGGCACACTGTTGGTAGGCAGCAGGACCGAGTCGGGGGACCTTCTTGAGTTGTGCGCGACTGGTGAAGGCACCGTTCTGGCAGCGGTAGTCGACAATGTTCTGAGCCAGTACAGGCCCCAGTCCACTGACATAGGTAAGCAGGTGCTGCGAGGCGGTGTTGAGGTTGACACCTACGAGGTTGACACAACTTTCGACAGTCTGGTCGAGCGAGTGCTTGAGCTTGGTCTGGTCGACGTCGTGCTGGTATTGTCCGACACCAATGCTCTTGGGGTCAATCTTGACAAGTTCCGCCAAGGGGTCCATGAGTCGACGGCCTATCGAAACGGCTCCGCGGACGGTGACATCCTCGTCGGGGAACTCGTCGCGGGCCACCTTCGAAGCGCTGTAGACGGAGGCACCGTCTTCGCTGACGACGAAAACGGAGGGGGTAGGGGAACCCGTGGCGGCAGAACCACCACGCACCGAACCGGCAGAACCGTCACGCACAGCGGCCCCGTCAGGGGCTGTCGACAGGCAGTCGGCAATGAAGTCCTTGGTTTCGCGGCTGGCGGTGCCGTTACCGATTGCAATAGCTTCAATCTTATAATCTTTGATCATTTGAAGGACGTGCATGGTTGCCTGCATGCGGTGGTTGACAGGCGGGTGGGGGAAAATGGCCTCGTGATGCAGCAACGAGCCTTGGGCGTCGAGACACACCACCTTGCAACCCGTGCGGAAACCAGGGTCGACTCCCATGACGCGCTTCTGTCCCATGGGTGCCGAGAGCAGCAGCTGGCGCAGGTTCTCGGCAAACACCCGAATGGCCTCTTCGTCGGCTTTCTCTTTGCTGAGATTCATAAACTCGGTCTCTATGGAGGGCAACAGCAGACGCTTATATCCGTCCTCAACGGCTTCGGAGACCAGGCGCTGGCAGGCTTTGCTCGTGGCAGCAAAACCGCCACGCACCGGACTGGCTTGGTTCAGCCAGTTGCGCTGCAGGCGGCGGACGGCTTCGTCGTCGTCAATCGTGATGCTGACACGCAGCACACCCTCGTCCTCGCCACGGCGCATGGCCAGCAGACGATGACTGGAACAGCGCTTCAAGGGTTCTTCCCAGTCAAAGTAGTCGCTGTATTTCTGAGCTTCGTCGGTGTCTTTCTTAGACTTGACAACCTTCGACTCGATGAAGGCCTCGCGACGGAATGCGGCACGAATTTGGTTACGGCTGCGCTCATCTTCGCTGACCTGTTCTGCAATGATATCCTGGGCACCGCGGAGGCAATCCGCGACGGCTAAACCGTCGTGCACAAAACGTGCAGCAGCACGTTCGGGGTTGGGCTCACGCTGAAGTAATAAAATTTGCGCCAGGGGTTCGAGACCCTGTTCGCGGGCAACCTGTGCACGAGTGCGGCGTTTGGGTTTGAATGGCAGGTAGATGTCCTCCAATGTTGTCAGGTCCCAGCAGTCGTCGATGCGCTTCTGGAGTTCGGCAGTCATATTCTTCTGTTCTGTGATGGTCTTCACGATGGTCTCCTTGCGCTTGGCAATCTCCTGAAGGCGTTCGTTGCGGTCGCTGATGGCCGTAATCTGCACTTCATCCAGTCCACCCGTGCGCTCCTTGCGATAGCGCGAGATGAAAGGTATAGTACATCCCTCGGCAAGGAGTTTGAGGGTGTTTTCTACGCCGTGTTCCGGCAGGTGCAACTCGGATGAGATGAGTTGGGTGAATATCTTGATATGTTCCATTGTTTGTTTTTTGGTTATCAGTCTGCAAAATTAAACATTTTTTTCGGAACAAGCAAATAAACACGAGTTTTCCTTTGGTATTTTGCTTGGTTTACGCTACCTTTGCAATTCGAAAACAATAAATGGGAAAACATGAAGAAAAGTGATCTTAGAATCGTGTTTATGGGTACGCCGGAGTTTGCGGTAGAGACACTGCGGGCGCTTGTGGAGAACGAGTATAATGTGGTGGCGGTGGTGACACAGCCGGATAAACCTGTTGGGCGGCACGGCAGCGTGCTGCAACCTTCGCAGGTAAAACAATACGCGCTGGAGCACAGCTTACCCGTACTCCAACCTGAGAAGATGAAAGACCCGGAGTTTGTTGAACAGCTGCGCTCGTACAAGGCCAATCTGCAGGTTGTGGTTGCTTTCAGAATGTTGCCGGAAGTGGTATGGGCAATGCCGGAATTCGGTACGTTCAACGTGCATGCTGCCTTGTTGCCCCAGTATCGCGGCGCGGCACCCATCAATTGGGCTGTCATCAATGGTGAGACGGAGACTGGCGTGACGACTTTCTTCTTGGACCACGACATCGATACGGGTCGCATCATCATAAAGAAAACGTTCCCGATTCCTGACGATGCCGATGTGGAATATGTGTACGACGGACTGATGCATCTGGGGGCCGAACTGTGTCTGGAAACCATCGAAGCTATCCTTGCTGCTGACGGTTCCCCTGTTAGCATCCCGCAGGATAGTGTGCTTGATGGTTCAGCCATCAAGACCGCCCCCAAGATTTTTAAGGAGACTTGTGAGATTGGCTGGACAAAGACTGCTAAGCAGGTGTATGACTTTGTGCGCGGCCTGAGTCCTGTTCCCGGGGCATGGACGACACTCGTTGCACCTGACGGAAAGGAGACGGTTTTAAAGATCTACAAGGCGAAGAAGACGGGAGACAAGTGTCAAGTTTCAGGTTCCAAGTATCAGGTTCCAGGGGTGATGATGGTGAAAGACAAATCGCTCTTTGTGGCATGTTCCGATGAGTGGCTGGAGCTGGTAGAGGTGCAGTTGGCAGGTAAGAAACGAATGTCGGCCCGCGATTTCCTGAACGGTATGAAGGCCCTGGAAACATATCAAGTGAAATAATTTTGTGGTTTTGAATAATAAACGGGAAAGTGCTGCGTTATAATAGTGTATAATAACTTAAATTAGATTTGCCTATGCAGCATTTTACTCAAGAAGATTTTCAGCCACATCCCGCCACCATTCTGTTTCTGAAGCAGTTTGCGCGAATGTGTAATTCAAAAAAACAAGAGAATAATGGCTACAATGGTTTCTCCGTCATTGCTTGCAGCTGATTTTCTGCATCTGGACAGTGAACTGGAAATGATTAACCGTAGTGAGGCCGACTGGCTTCATTTGGATGTGATGGACGGAGTCTTCGTTCCAAACATTTCTTTTGGATTTCCTGTACTTGAGGCTGTTGCCAAGAAGTGCAAGAAACCTCTTGATGTTCACTACATGATTGTTCACCCCGAACACTACATCGAACAGACCCGTAAATTGGGTGCGATGATGATGAATGTGCATGTGGAGGCTTGTACCCATCTGCACAGAACCGTACAAGAGATTCATCAGGCTGGTATGAAAGCCGGTGTGACGCTGAATCCTGCATCGCCCGTATCGCTGTTGGAGGATATTATTGGCGATGTCGATATGGTATTGCTGATGAGTGTAAATCCTGGCTTTGGCGGGCAGAAATTCATTGAGAATACCATTCAAAAGGTGAAACGCCTGAGAAAACTCATCGACGAAAGCGGTTCAAAAGCCTTGATTGAGATAGACGGCGGCGTGCAGAATGAAACCGCCCCACGACTCGTTGAGGCCGGTGCCGACGTGTTGGTGGCAGGTAGCTATGTCTTTGGAAGCAAGAATCCTGAACAAGTCATTCATGACTTGCGAAGCCTTTGACTACTAGGTATTCATAGGTGTTCCTAAGAGTTCCTAGGCTTTCCTAGAGTTCAAGATTCAGCTGTATTTTGTATTGTCTGGCCATGCGGCGCATATTGATGAGCGCATAACGCATGCGGCCAAGTGATGTGTTGATGCTGACACCTGTGGTCTCGGCAATCTCTTTGAACGACAATTCCTGATAGAAACGCATATAGACCACCTCGCGCTGGGGGGCAGGTAGTAAGTCCATGATGTGGCGCACGTCGTGAAGAACTTGTGCATTGACGTATTCGTTCTCACGGTTAAGGTCCATGATATTTTCGCTTTTCAGCTTGGTCAAATCATTGCCGGTAGTCGGTTCTATGATATGTAAGCTTTTTTGCTGACGGAAAGTGTCCATGATAACGTTGTGTGCAATACGAATCATCCAAAATGAGAACTTGCCGGAATCGGTGTACTTGCCTTCCTGCAATCTGGTAATGATCTTGACAAACGTTTCCTGGAATACATCATTTGCCAGTTCGGGGTCGCGGACCACGAACATAATATAATCGTAGAGCTTTTTTTGATTGCGAGTTAATAACTCATCAAATGCCCCATTGTCTCCCCCTACATACTGCAAGGCCAACATTTCGTCGGTCATGCTTTTGTAATTCTTCATATCCTTTTAATTTTTATGAAGTAGAGTTTCGTCGATAGGCAGCAATTTTTTGATGTTTAGATATTAACTTTTGTTATTATTTCGCTGCAAAAGTATATATTTTTATCAAAACGACCAAATAAATCGCATTTTTTTTTGCAATTTGCGTGTTAATTTGTACCTTTGTACATAAATATTACATAAATTGACTGCAAAAATGCTAAAACTATTTGTTCCAGGCCGTTTGTGCCTTTTTGGTGAGCATACCGACTGGGCTGGTCACTATCGTACGATGAATGCCGACATCCTGCCGGGTGCTTCTATTGTGACTGGTATTGAACAGGGTATCTTTGCTGAAGTAGAAAAATCGACCATTTTCGAGATGCATAGTGATGCCCCGGAACTTGCTGATGTTTGGCGCGACTTTTCGTGCCGGATGAGTGAGCAGGAACTGAAGCGCGTGGCAAAGTCGGGTTCGTTCTTCAGTTACTGTGCCGGAGTGGCCAGCTATATGTTGGAATGGTACAAGGTGGGTGGCGTGCGCATCCGCATTACTGATATGACGTTGCCTATGAAGAGCGGTCTGTCATCAAGTGCTGCCATTTGTGTACTTGTTGCGCGCGCGTTCAATATATTATATCATTTGAACCTGAATACGTTAGGTGAGATGAATATTGCCTATCTTGGCGAGTTGCGCACGTCGAGTCGCTGCGGACGTCTAGACCAGGCCTGTGCTTTTGGGGTGAAACCAAATTTGATGACATTTGACGGTGATGAGATTGAGGTGAAACCCTTGAACGTGAAAAAGACTCTGTACTGGGTGTTTGCTGATCTATGTGCCGAAAAAGATACCATCAAGATCCTTTCCGACTTGAACAAGGCATATCCCTTCGCATCCACAGAAGGCGAGCAGAATCTGCACAAGGCTTTGGGCGAATGGAATCACGATATTGTGAATAAAGCCATCAAATATATGGCATCTGGCGATGCGGAATCTTTGGGACAACTGATGACACATGCCGAAGAGATGTTCGACGAGCATATTGCCCCTATGTCGCCAGCCCTATGGGCTCCGAAACTGCATGAAGTGCTCCATGATCCTAACATCCAGCCGATGGTATGGGGTGGAAAGGGCGTCGGCTCGCATGGCGACGGCTCTGTACAGTTCTTGGCACGTACAGCAGAAGATCAGCAACAATTGTTGGAGTATCTGAATGCGCAAGGTATGAAGGCCTATTCACTGACCTTGCATCCCGTTCATACTGTCCGTAAGGCCATTATTCCTGTAGCCGGTTTCGGAACAAGACTTTATCCGGCCACCCGGTCTCTGAAAAAAGATTTCTTCCCGATACCTTGTTCCGATGGCATGGTGCGTCCCGTGATCCTCATCTTGTTGGAGGAATTGGTGAAGAGTGGTGTGGAGGAAATATGCCTGGTGCTTGGCTCCGAGGAGGAACGCATTCAGTATACAGACTTTTTTGAACGTCAGTTGAGTGAGGAACACTTGAGTAAACTGAACAAAGAAGCGCAGGAATACGAGAATCGCATACTGGATTTGGGAAAACGGCTGCACTATGTCTATCAGCACGAGAAGAGAGGTTTCGGACATGCTGTGTTCCAGGCTGTGGAATTTGCGAACAATGAGCCGGTATTGCTGTTGTTGGGTGATACGCTTTATCGCAGTCAGTCGAACAAGCCCTGTGCCCTGCAATTGATAGAGCAGTACGAACGTTATAATCAGCTGATGGTGAGTATTCATCCGATTCCTTTGGGAGAGGTGAGTCACTATGGTATACTGAGTGGTGTATGGGAAGACAAGGAAAACATGCATCTGAATGTCTCTGTGATGCACGAAAAGCCCAAGGCCTCGTATGCAGAGGAATTTCTGGGTGTGCGCAACAAAGAAGGTGAGAAAGAGTACTATTCTGTTTTCGGACAATATATCTTGACACCAGAAGTTTTTGCACAGCTTGAAGAGGATATCAAGAAAGCCGATGAGGAAGGCGACAAGACTCGTGAGATAGAACTGACAGCCGCCCTTGAGGCTGTTCGCCAGAAGAGCGGCATGATGGGTATCAGGTTGAAGGGAACCATGTACGACATGGGTAATCCGACAGCCCTGCGCAACTGCGTGCGCTATTTCTCCAAGTAGAATTATCTGACGTATTCCTCAGCGCGACGCATGAGATACTGGCCGTAGTCATTCTTAATCATTGGCTCGGCCAGTTTTTTCAGTTGTTCTTTGCTGATCCAGCCTCGTTTGTAGGCAATTTCCTCCAGACAAGCTACCTTCAGACCCTGACGCTTCTCGATGACCTCAATGAAGGTTGAAGCCTCTGAGAGTGAGTCGTGTGTTCCTGTGTCGAGCCAGGCAAAGCCGCGCTGTAAGGTTTGTACCAACAGGTTCTTGTCCTCAAGGTACCGCTGGTTGACGGTGGTGATTTCCAACTCACCACGAGCCGATGGTTTGATGTTTTTGGCAATCTCCACGACACTGTTCGGATAGAAATAGAGGCCCACAACGGCATAGTTCGACTTGGGCTTAGCAGGTTTCTCCTCAATACTCAGGCAGTTTCCGTTGGCATCGAACTCTGCCACACCATAGCGTTCCGGGTCGTTGACATAATAGCCGAATACGGTAGCCCGTCCGTTCTTCTCTGCATTCTCGACAGCCTGTTTTAGCATGCCTGTGAAGCCACTGCCGTAGAAGATGTTATCGCCCAGAACGAGGCAGGCACAGTCGTCGCCAATGAACTGCTCGCCAATGATGAAAGCCTGAGCCAGTCCGTCGGGTGAAGGCTGCTCGGCATATTCGAAGCGTACGCCTAAGTCAGAACCGTCGCCCAAAAGGCGCTTGAAGGCAGGCAGGTCGTAAGGAGTTGAAATGATGAGGATTTCACGGATGCCGGCCAGCATCAGCGTGGAAATAGGATAGTAAATCATAGGCTTGTCGAAGATGGGAATTAACTGCTTCGACACTCCCTTGGTAATAGGGTAGAGACGTGTGCCGCTACCACCTGCTAATACAATTCCTTTCATAATATTTATGTTTTAATTGTCACTATTTGAGGGCAAAGGTACAAAATAATCATTAAACATTTGGTAAGTTTGCCGAAAATAATTAATTTTGCACCATATTTTTAGGAATGGGACATGATGTTCCATACTTTAAACTCTAAACGCTAAACAATTATATGGGATTTTTATCAAAATTATTTGGAAAAAACGATGAGCAGCAAAAGGCCGGTGGCATGGAAGATTTCATGACATTAATCCGCGTGTATTTCCAAGCGGTAATGGCTGCAGACTTAGGTATTACCAATATGGCAGCATTACCTGATTTGCGCGTATTCAAAACCACGCTGAAGGTGCCTACACAGAATAACAAACTGGGATTGGCTGAAAAGTCGAAGTGTAAGAAAATGCTGAAGGACATTTACGGTATGGATGACGATTTTACGAAAGAAATAGACCAAAGTATCCGTAAACGTTGTAAGAAGCCACAGGATATTCAGACTTACATGTACCAGTTCTCTGGTTTCACGCAGGATTTGATGATGCTGACAGGTAACCTGATGAAGTTCAAACTTCGTTTGCCCAGTTTCTTTAAGAGTGCTATTCGTACTATGACAGAGAAGACTGTCAACGACATCTTCACCAAGAACGATTTCAGCGATGCCGGTGTTATGAAGACCGTTGTGGCTATTCGGCAATACGCCCAGAAACTCGGTTTTTCTCAACAGTGGACTACCGATTTCGTATACAAAGTGGTAATGTTGGCCAAGAAGGAACCAAGACCTAAGGAATGAACTTTGAATGTTAACAAAACATAAAGTTCAAAGGTCAAAGTTCAAACTTCAAAAGATTATTCCTACCTTTGTAGAATAAAGTGAGTATGTATGACAGCTAACGAGAAAGCTTTAGCAGCGTTTGAGACCCGTATCCGTCAGATGATTCTCCGTTTTCAAGAGTTGAAGAAGGAGAACAAGGATTTGTATGATATGGTGGAAAAGAACGAACAGGATATGAAGCAGTTGCGTCAGAAGCTGGAACAGCAGCAGTCAGACTATAACTCATTGAAAATGGCTAAGATGATTGAGATTACCGATGGTGACCTGACGGGTGCCAAGGAGCGATTGTCAAAGCTGATTCGTGACGTCAACAAATGCATTGCCATCCTCAGCGATGAAAATCAGTAAGGAGAATATGCTATGCCAGAACAGAAACAGGACAGATTACATATCAAGCTGCACGTATACGACGAAGAAATAGAAGTTGTCATTAATCGTGACGACGAGGAATTCTATCGTGCTGCAGCCAAGCTCATCACCGAGCGCTTTAATGCCTATGCACAGGCATACAAAGGGCGCAAGAGTGATCATACAGTAGCGCTGATGACATTGATTGACATTGCGCTGATGTATCAGAAGGAGCGTTCGCATAATGATACCTCGCCCTATGATAATGTTCTTGCAAAGTTGACTCGCGAAATCGAGGAAGCCCTCGGTGAGCGGAAATAAAAAAGAGAACATTAACATATATACAGACTAAGAACATTTATGGACATTATTGTTGGTATTATTCTAATTGCTGCAGCCCTCATTGTAGGTGGGTTCTGTGGCTTTATGATTTTCCGCTTCGTTGCGAAGGGAAAATATAATGAAATGATTGGTGCCGCCAAGAAGGAGGCAGAGGTAATCAAGGAGAAGAAACTCCTGGAGGTGAAGGAGAAATTCCTGAACAAGAAGGCTGAACTCGAGAAAGAAGTACAACAGCGCAACCAGCACATCCAGCAGAGTGAAAACAAACTGAAGCAGCGTGAGATTTCGCTGAACCAGCGTCAGGAAGAGTTGGGACGTCGTAAGAATGAACTCGACAATCAGCAGAATCGCATTGACAATGAGAAGAAACTGCTGAACCTGAAACAGGAGGAACTCGAGAAAATGCAGATGCAGGAACGCGCCAAGTTGGAAGAGCTTTCCGGACTGTCTGCCGAAGAGGCCAAGAGCCGTTTGGTAGAGTCGTTGAAGGACGAAGCCAAGACCGATGCCGCTGCTTACATCAATGAAATCATGGACGAGGCCAAGCTTAATGCCAATGCCCAGGCCAAGAAGATTATTATCCAGACCATTCAGCGTGTGGCTACTGAGACGGCTGTCGAGAACAGCGTTTCCGTGTTCCATATCGACAACGACGACGTCAAGGGACGCGTCATTGGTCGTGAGGGACGAAACATTCGTGCTTTGGAGTCTGCCTGTGGTGTTGAAATTGTGGTCGACGATACGCCTGAGGCTATTGTCATTTCGGCCTTCGACCCCATTCGCCGCGAGACCTGTCGTTTGGCCCTCCACCAGCTGGTAGCTGACGGACGCATCCATCCTGCCCGTATTGAGGAGGTTGTTGCTAAGGTCAAGAAACAACTGGAGAACGAGATCATCGAGACGGGTAAGCGCACTACTATTGACTTAGGTATTCACGGCCTGCATCCTGAACTGATCCGTATTATCGGTAAGATGAAGTATCGTTCTTCTTATGGCCAGAACCTCTTGCAGCATGCTCGCGAGACAGCCAATCTCTGTGCTGTGATGGCAGCAGAGCTGGGCTTGAACCCCAAGAAGGCCAAGCGTGCCGGACTGTTGCACGATATCGGTAAGGTGCCCGATGAGGATACCGACGATCCACACGCTATTTATGGTGCCAAGATTGCTGAGAAGTATAAGGAGAAGCCCGATATCTGCAATGCTATCGGTGCTCACCACGACGAGATGGAGATGCAGACGCTGTTGGCTCCCATCGTGCAGATTTGTGACGCTATTAGCGGTGCCCGTCCTGGTGCCCGTCGTGAAATCGTAGAGGCTTACATCAAGCGTCTGAACGACCTCGAGGCCATTGCCATGAGCTATCCCGGTGTCACCAAGACCTATGCCATCCAGGCAGGTCGTGAATTGCGTGTTATTGTCGGTGCCGACAAGATGGACGACGCCGAGACCGAGGCACTCAGCGGACAGATTGCATCAAAGATCCAGAACGAGATGACCTATCCCGGACAGGTGAAGATTACTGTCATCCGCGAGACTCGAAGCGTGGCGTATGCCAAGTAATGCTTTTATTTCGGCATGTCTTAATGACGTTATTACGTTATAACGATATCACAAAAAGAAAAAGAGACCTTTGCGGGTCTCTTTCTTTTTGATTTGTAGGGACACCCGGGCTCGAACCGGGGACCTCTTCAATGTGACTGAAGCGCTCTAAACCAACTGGGCTATGCCCCTCTGTTTCCAAAATTGAGTGCAAAGTTACGAAAAATGTTTTGATTATGCAAACTTTTTGGCCTCTTTTTGTTCGCTTGCTGGAAAAATTTTGTACCTTTGTCGCGAAAAAGAATACAAAATGTAAATATGTAAAAATGAAAAAGATTTTTGTAATGGCTGTAGCCGCCTTGATGGCTATTGGAAGTGTTCAGGCTCAGGAGGAGTGGAAGAACGAGATTAGGGCTCAGTTGCAAAAGTCCGTGGATGGACTGACACACCACCTACCCAAACAGCGGCTACAAAATTACAAATTTTATGCGAAACGAGAAAACATCTTTGGAATTATTTGCTTTTAGGCGAATTTAGTCGTGTGCAGGAGTATATACATTCACATATCTGTGAGGAGATTGATATTGATGAGCTGTCGGAAGTGGCTTGTATTACCAAAACTTATCTGATTCGTCTTTTCAGAAAAGAATTCGGTACATCTCCATTACAATATATAAATAAGAAAAAGGTGGAGAGGGCACAGTTGTTGCTCTGCACCACAGATATGCCTGTCAAGGAGGTAGCATATAGAATTGGTTTTAATGACCAGAGTTATTTCATACGTATGTATCGTAAGGTAACGGGGACAACACCACAGGAATATCGCAAGCAGCAAGGGCTGTCTTGAAGTTTATCTTGTTTTCGTAGTCAATAGTTCTATAGAACCCAACAATCCTGATGGAAGCAGTGGGGATTTTAGTTTAACATTAAAGTAGTCGCTGGGACAGTGCTAGTCGCTGGGAGGTACTTGGGTATGACGGCTGCTATGACTCAGGTACCCACGCTCGTCCC
>CACWWZ010000042.1 GCA_902764705.1 uncultured Prevotellaceae bacterium
TGTGGCAGACCATCCACGTTCAGCGTCGCTATACTGAACGTCTCTGCCTCTTGTGCATGGCCTGCCATCAAGCACGTCAGCCAAATGGCAGTTATCATCGGTAGTTTCTTCTGTTTCATTGAGTTATGTATTTAGAGATCACACTTGTAGCCCACGGTCAACATCACGACGCTGTTACGGATGCTGCCTGGTGTGCGCCAACCGTTGGTAAACATCACGTCCTTGTTCATCTTCGTCAGGCCGAGGTGGTAGCGCAGTTCCAGGAACCATTGGTCGCCATCACTATCGGACATAAAGTTCCAGTTGAGTGCCAGCGGGGCTGAGAGGCTCACCGTCTTGAGTTGGTCGGTATAACTGGTGCCATTTATCCGTGCGCTGAGGATGAAGTCGGGCTGGATGCCGGCCTTCAGGGTGACGGGGCCTGCGCTGAAATTCATTAACAGCGGAACGCTGAGAATGTCCATATACAGGTTTTTGTCTATAACTGAATAGCCCACACCCTGATAGGTGTTGGTCAGCCCGATGGACGGTGCAAACCAGTCGGTTACGTTGTAGCCAATCTCGGTGTTGATAGCAAATCCAAACCTGCTTTTGGCATCCTCAATATCACCTGCAAAGTTCGACAGACTCGCGCCTATCGAACTTGATGAAAACCAATCGCCCTGCTTCGTTTGTGCCGAGGCAATTGTTGTACAGAATGTCAAGATGACGGCAGTCATCAAAAATACTTTCTTCATCATTAGAATCTCAAGCCTACACCAACATTGACAACATGACCATCACCAAAGATACCGGGCTGGTATTTATAATCGGCAAGGATAAACCATTGCTCGCCAAGGTTATACTGCGCACCCAGACCTAACTGAATACCGCCGTCGGTGTCGCTTTCGCTATCATGGCTGATAGATCCGTTCTGATAAGTATTTGTATAAGCCTCAGATTTTGTAAAAGCAAGTGCGTAACCTAACTGGGGATAGATCTTGAAATCCTCTGTGACATTAATCAGATACTGGAGGTTCAAACCTGCCGTAAAGTCAGAGAAGTGATCCTTCTTAGGATGATAAATGCCTTCCAGTTCAACACGCCAGTGGTTTGTCAGGCTGTACTGGGCAAAAGCACCGAAAGCAGCTCTTGACATGGTCTCTTTCTCGCTGCCGAACTCAACCTTTGCAATTGCAAGTCCGCCCTTTACACCAAGTGCAAACTGACCTTTCTCCTGTGCCTGTACGCCCATAGCGAACAGAGCAACACACATTGTTAGAAATAACTTTTTCATACGTTTAAATAAAAATAAAAGATTACTATTTTAGATAGCCATAAACTTGCATGGCAGCCCACCAAGTATAGAGCGCCGTGCTGCCCACCAAGGTCACTACAAGCAACACGCCTATTACATATATGTAACTGCCGACTTTCATTTATAGTGTATTTATTTTGCCGCAAAATTACGAAATAAATTCCTAACTCCACACTACACACATCATTGTCAGGTCGTCGTTGGGCTCGGCACCGTTGCGGTGGCGCTCTACGGCGGCCTGAAGTGTTTCTATGACCTGACGGCTTGAATCGAAGGGTGTATCCCTCAGGATTTCCAACAGGTGTTCATCACCGAACTGTTGCTGTTGTGGGTTCTCGGCTTCGTTCAGTCCGTCGGTATAGATGAAGAGCGGACGCCCTTGGATGTTGTCGATTTCCTCACCATCATATTCCAGTTCAGGCCACAGGCCGATGGGTGCGTTGGGAATCATCTCCAGGAAGTCACCCTTGTTGTCGTCGCCGCCCAACACAGGTGGATTGTGTCCGGCATTGCAGAAATCGAGCTTGCCAGTGTCCAGGTGCAGTCGTGCGATGAACATCGTGACGAACATGCCCTGCTCGTTATTCTCCGTCAATTCCTTGTTGATACGTGTGGCAATGGTTGCCGGTGAGTGCTTCTGTTTGGCAATGGCACGGAACAATCGTATGGTCTGGGCCATGAACATGGCAGCAGGCACACCCTTTCCGCTGACGTCACCCAAGCAGAAGTAAAGCATGTCGTCGTTCAGCAGATAGTCGTACAGGTCGCCGCCGACCTCACGGGCTGGTGTCATAACGGCATACATATCGAGGCCGTCAATGTTGGGGAACGTGTTGGGAACCATCGACATCTGGATGTCACGGGCAATGCGCAGCTCACTCTCGATACGCTCTTTGGCTGTGGTGGTTTCCTCCAGTTGGTCGTAAGCTTCCTTCAGCTGACTGTGGGCTACGGCCAGTCGCTTGGCGCTGCGGTAGCGGAACAGACTGAAGATGACCAGTGCCACGAGAATGATGGCAAAGATGATGGCCATGGTAATGTATCGCTCGTGCTCCAGCGTGTATTTCTGATGAGCCAGCGTGGCCTTCTGCTGAGCGATCTGATCCTCCTTCTGCTGGGTTTCGTAGATGACGGCCAATTCGCTGGCTTCATTCCTATTCTGCCAGCGTCGTGCCGAGTCAAGCAACGATATGATTTCGTCGGCTTTTTTCAGTGCTTCGTCCTTGCGCCCCGTGTGTAGCATGGCCTTAAAGAGCGTGGCAGGACTGCTTATCAGGTAGTCAAGCGTCGGCGCAATGTCCTCGCTGAGTTCTATCGAATCGATGGTGAGCTGCACGGACATCAGTTTATCCCACTGCTCGGAACATTCCAGATAGAATGCCTGGTCGTAGATGCCGTAATAGGTTTTGGCGCGATCCGTTTTCAGGTATTCCTGATAGGCCGCCTCGCCTTCCTTCTTATGTCCCGTCATGGCAAGGATGATGGCCTTGTTGCAGATGAGCATACTGCGATATTTTTCGTACTTCTCCCTGGATGTCTCGGCGACGGCATAGCGTTTCAGCGCCTCTTCCATCATGGTGAGCCACGACGTGATGTTTGAGTATTTGCGGTGATTCAAGTAGACACTGATGATGTTGTTGGCGATAATGAGGCAGCTCTTCTGGTATTCAGCTTTGTCAGGATGTTCCATGGCCAGCGCCTCGGCCTTCTCCCTAAGCATGTTGAACGTCTTCGCAGCCTCGTCATCGTGGCCCAGCTTCAGCTGGCAGCTACCGATGCGCTGCAGGAACATGTTGGCCCAGTCGCGGCCGAAGGCGGTGGTGTCCAGACTGGCCATCTCGTAGCCTCTCGTACTCACACGCATACATTCGTTCACGTTGTCGACATTGCTTTGTACGGCGGCCATATCAATCATGGCCTGATAGTAGTGTGGAATGTCGTAATCGCGCAATTCGTTTCCCTCCAGCGCCTTCTGCAGATACAGAATGGTAGAGCGTTGCCGGTCGTGGTCGTTATAACGCTCGCCACGCCGGTAGTTGGCCTCAGCGGAAGGGATGACGTCTGCGCCTTCCAGGCTGTCGATGAAAGCAAAGAAACGCATGTCGTCATACGCTTCCGCAGCGTCAATCATATTTCGAACCTTCACGGACGACACATACTTCCGCATCGCTTTCTTCACGGGACGTTCATCCTCAGCCTGTCGGCAAGAGACAAGGCCCAGGAAACTGATGAATGCCAGTGCGGTGAATATCTTGACTGTTTTCATCTCACAACCCATTTACGGCCGTTACTGATATAAAGTCCTGACTTTAATGTTGCATTACCGTTACCCACGGCGCGTCCACTGAGGTCGTAAACGACGGAAGGTCTGTCGACGACGGTTTGCACAGGCTGCGTGATACCCGTATTGACGATATCACGATGGCGCAGGGCGGAGCGCACGGCATACCATGCGGGCTTGCACCCCAACCCGGAATCATAGAGCAGCGGATTGGACCCTGAGCGCCAAGAGTCGTTGTCCTTGATGCCCCAGACAACCATCGACGGACAGTTGTCGTTGTTGAGCACGATATCGGTAATCATGCGATACATGCGGGCCTGTTCCTCCAAATTCGCGGCAGAGGTCGAGGGAATGCCCATGTCGAGCTCGGTGATGATACACTTCAGGCCAGCCTCGGCAAAACGGCGGATGGTACGGTTCAGCTTCACACCGTCGACCTCGCCGACAGAGAAGTGACACTGCAGACCGACGCCATGGATGGGGATGCCTTTCTCCTTCATACTGACTGCCAAGTTGTAGAAGGCCAGCGACTTTGTCTTACCCTGCAACTCCACACCATAGTCGTTGAGGTAGAGTTCGGCGTCGGGGTCAGCCTCATGGGCATATTTGAAGGCCCACTCGACATAATCGTCGCCGATGGCACGCTGCCAGACGCTCTGCTGGCGCAAGGTATAGGCATCAGGATTGCTGCGAACGATGCTCTGGTCGTCATCCAGACACTCGTTGACCACATCCCACTCGCGCACCTTACCCTTGTAGTGCTGCATGACCTTGGTGATATGGTTCCTCATGATTTCCAAGGCTTCCTCGCGCGTCCAGTTCTCATCGTTCTTCTTACCGTCGGACGACACCCACTTGGGCAACTGCGAGTGCCATACCAGACAGTGGCCGCGAATGGCCATACCATTCTTCTGGGCAAGGCTCACCAGTTCGTCGGCACTACCGAAGCGAAAATCGTTCCGTGAGGGCTCCAAGGCGTCGAACTTCATCTCGTTCTCACACACCATCATGTTGAACTGGCGGCCAGCCTCCTCACGATCGCTTGAAAGACCTTTGTAGGTACACAGCGCCACACCGATATATTTGTCGTCTTTCTGGGCATAGTAGTCCAGCGTGTTCTTGTCGGTAGCATCGTCAACGCCATCATCATAGAAGGCACCCATGGTGTAGATGGGGTCGTCGGCTTCGTCAGGGTCATCAGGGTCGTCGGCAATCTCCATGTCGTTGTAGGACTCCAGCCGCACGACGAAGACGACTTGTCCGTCCTCTTCGCGTTCGTTGACAACCCATGTGTATTTATTGGCACGCATGTCGAAATGCCAGTCGCCAGCCTGTCTACCATTAGAAGCCAGTACACGGAATTCCGTACCTATGGCGAGGTTGGCCGTCTGGTCGACAACCATCTCGATGACAGGCATCTTATCGCTCGTCGAGAAGTCCTCCATGAGGTTGTTGTAGTTCACGCTGCCGTCGACCACGAGCTGGTCGTAGCTGTCGGCAGCACTCACCTTGACACGCAGACGTGACGACGGACGTACCATGAGGTTTGCATTCTTCTGGGCAGCATAGTTCTTCAGGGTCAGCACGCCCACAGCCTGGTCACCCGGCTCAATGGTGCCATAGTTATCGACACTGCCGCCAATGCTGCCCGTACCACCCAACACACCACCGCTGAACACGTAGGCAATGGGCTCGTTCTCGTCAGGCATCGCACCCAATCCGCCACGCAAGTTTCCCGTCTGGGCAGCAACTTTGTCGTTATTAACGAGCACCGCACCATCCAGGATGCGAAGGGCACCATTCAGGTAGTTGTCATTGCCTGTGATACGATAAGTGCCCTTGCCTTGTTTCACAATACCCAGCTTGGTGTCGTCGAGATAGTCAGTAGGAGCCATGACACCAGACAGCAAACCGTCGGTATTGGTACCACCAACGAGATAGTAGACTGATCTGGATTTCTTCATATAACCCAGCAAGCGGGAGCCCTCCTCTGTGTTAAGCTCACCAATACAGAAGCCTGCCCCGGAGGTGTTAGCCTCGCAAGCCATCGTAGCACCAGCGTGGAGCACCACCTTGTTATCCTGCATGGTGGGGTTCACCTTGCCCGACTGCATATCAGCCAGGGCATTGTCAGCAGACGAACTCTTGCCACCATGAGCCAGCACCACGCCAAAGGAACCTGCATCGTCTGAATTCTCCGGGAACGGATAGACGTGGATGGTGCCATGGAACGGACTCAGGTCGGCCCATGTCTTTCCGCTGGCCGTCCCCAGATAGCAGCGTTCGCCACCACCATAGAAATTCAATGTGGACGTATTGGGACCCGTCACCTTCGACGAGAAATAACAGTAACGGGCCATTTTCACGTTCATCGTTTTCCCGACGGCAATATTGACAGGTGTACTATAGGAAATATAGTTCGACGACGTGTTGTTGCCACTGATGTCTATGGTCTCATCATCTTGCGCATGGGCTGCCTGCATCAGGGAAAGGCCCAGCATCGCAAACAGAATCTTTTTCATATTTTTCGGAATTAGAGTGCAAAAGTACAAATTCTATTACTAATAGCAAAAAAATGCCGATGATTTTTGTTAATTCGCTCATTTTTTCATAATTTTGCAGGCGATAAGATAAAAAACTTTATATTTTTAAACTTATGAGAGTAATTATTGAATCTGATTATCAGAAAATGTCGCAGTGGGCCGCAGAGCATGTGATTCGCAGAATCAACGAGGCTCAGCCCACGAAGGAGAAACCATTTGTGTTGGGTCTGCCCACCGGTTCTTCACCCGAAGGCATGTATGCCTGTCTGGTGAAAGCCAACAAGGAAGGCCGTGTATCGTTTAAGAACGTGCTGACATTCAACATGGACGAGTACGTAGGTCTGCCCGAGGAGCACCCCGAGAGCTACCATTCGTTCATGGCTCGCAACCTGTTTGACCACATTGACTGCCCGAAGGAGAACATCCACATTCTGAACGGCAATGCCAAGGACCTGGCTGCAGAGTGTGCACACTACGAGGAGATGATTAAGGAGGCTGGCGGTATCGACCTGTTCCTGGGTGGTATCGGTCCCGACGGACACATCGCCTTCAACGAGCCCTATTCAAGCCTGACAAGCCGTACTCGCGTAAAGACGCTGACGACGGACACCATTATAGCTAACTCACGCTTCTTCGACAACGACGTGAACAAGGTGCCCAAGCTGGCGCTGACCGTTGGCGTAGGAACCGTGATGGATGCCAAGGAGGTGATGATTCTGGTGAACGGTCACCACAAGGCCCGCGCACTGAAGGCTGCCATCGAGGGTGCTGTGACCCACGAGTGGACCATCTCTGCCCTACAGATGCATCCTCACGGCATCATCGTTGCCGACGAGCCTGCCACCGACGAACTGAAGGTTGCTACCTACAAGTACTTCAAGGACATCGAGAAGGACAACCTGCTGTAAAAAAAGCCCCCTGGGGGTAATCCCATCCCACATTGAGACCTCATCCACACGCGATGGGGTCTCTTCGCAAAAAACAAACTACTACGGAACTAATGAATACTAAACTAAAGACTCTTTTGATATTCTTGGCATGGACCACGCTAACCGCCCATGCCGTTATTGACCGCAAGGCACTGGTCATGAGAAACAACCCTGTCATTACAAGTGTCGACACACTGGCATCGCTGAGTGTGGGCAATGGCGCATTTGCCTTTACCACCGACATCACCGGTCTGCAGACTTTTCCAGAATACTATAAGAACGGTGTCCCTTTGGGAACGCAAAGTGAATGGGGCTGGCACAGCTTCGACAACACCGACGAGCTGCGCATAGAGGAGTCGTACCAGAAATTCAATTTTGGACACGGCCACCGCGAGCTGTATGCCACGGAATTCAAGACACCAGGTAGGGCCAGGGATGCTGCCAACTACTTCCGCCAAAATCCCCACCGCCTGCACTTAGGGTGCATCGGACTGGAGATTGACGGACTAAAGCCCAGCGACATCAAGAATCCACGCCAGACGCTGGACATGTGGAACGGCGTGATTGGTTCACGGTTCAAGGTGAATGGTTCAAGGTTTACAGTATCCACCGTTTGTCATCCGGAACGCGACCTCATCGCCTCGCGCATAATAACTAATCATAAAGGTCAAAGGTCAGAGGTCAAAGGTCAAAGACTAAGTATTAACCTCCGTTTCCCCTACCCTACAGGCGGCCATTCGGACGATGCCTGCGACTGGCAGAGCAACGACAAGCACCAGGCGACACTGGTCAGCGCGACAGACCATAGTGCCGTACTGAAACACACCATCGGCAAGACTAAGTATTACGTCGTGCTGAACTGGGAAGAGGAAGCCCAACTGAAGGAAAAAAGCAAGAACTACTGGGTGTTGGCAGCAGAAGGCAACCAGCTGACATTCAGCTGCGAATTCCTAGAAAATGAAGAATTAAGAATGAAGAATGAAGAATTTGCTACCGCTGATCTCTTCAATCTTCATTCTTCATTATCATCCAAGCATTGGCAACAGTTCTGGACGGAGGGTGCCGCCGTTGATTTCTCCCATTGCAAGGACCAGCGCGCCAAGGAACTGGAGCGCCGCGTCGTGCTGAGTCTGTGGCTGTTGGCCATTCAGTGTGCTGGCAGCACACCACCCCAGGAAACGGGACTGACCTACAACTCATGGTTTGGTAAGTTCCACTTGGAAATGATATGGTGGCACCAAGCCTGGCTACCCCTATGGAACCACGCAGCGATGTTGGATCGCACGCTGCGCTGGTATGAGAGCGTAGAACCCATAGCCCGCGAGATTGCCATGCGACAAGGCTTTAAGGGCGTGCGCTGGATGAAGATGACCGACCGCTCGGGCGAGGAAGCACCCTCGAAGGTGGGCAGTTTCCTCATCTGGCAACAGCCACACCTCATTTATTTAGCTGAATTACTATACCGAAGTGCCCAAAACTCTGACATCAGACATCAGACATCAGACATCTTAGAACGCTACGGTCGGCTGATTGACGAAACGGCCACCTTCATGGCAGACTTTGCCACCTACGACAAGGAACACGACCGCTACGTGCTGAAAGGCATGATCCCTGCACAGGAGACACTCAAGGCAGCAGAGACCTATAACTCACCCTTCGAACTGGCCTACTGGCACTTCGCCCTGCAATTGGCCCAGCAATGGCGCGAACGACGGGGACTGGAACGTGTAGCCCTGTGGGACGACATCATCAGCAAGCTGTCGCCACTGGCCAAGGACAGCGAGAACCGCTATCTGGCAGCGGAGTCGAATCCTGAGACCTACAGCGACCTGCGACTCATCAGCGACCACCCCGCTGTGCTGGGAGCTGTGGGCATATTCCCCATGAGCCGGCTCATCGATCCGCAGGTGATGAAGCATACACAGGAGTGGATCTGGAACAACTGGAACTGGGACCACACCTGGGGTTGGGACTATCCGATGGTGGCTATGAATGCTGCCCGTCTGGGAGTTCCCGAAGAGGCCGTCTGTGCCCTGCTCATGGGCAAGCGCACCAACACCTATCTGCCCAACGGCCACAACTATCAGGACGGACGCCTGCGGTGCTATCTGCCTGGCAACGGCGGCCTGCTGACAGCCATTGCCATGATGTGTGCAGGCTGGGACGGATGCACGGAAACGAATCCCGGTTTTCCCAAAAACGGCCTGTGGGACGTGCGCTGGGAGGAATTGAACCCCATGCCGTGAGAACATTGAACATTAAATATAAACAATATGAAGAAACTACTCTTAGCAACACTACTCATGTTAGGGTCGTCAGCGATGATGGCGCAGACGCTGCCCTACCAGAATCCAAACCTCTCTGCCGAACAGCGTGCAGAGGATCTACTAGGTCGTCTGACACTGGAAGAGAAAGTAAAACTGATGATGGACACGTCACCAGCCATCGAGCGATTGGGCATACCGCAGTTCCAGTGGTGGAACGAAGCGTTGCACGGTGTGGGACGCAATGGCTTTGCCACCGTATTTCCCATCACGATGGCTATGGCTGCCTCATGGGACGATGTGCTGCTGCACCGCGTGTTCACCGCCGTCAGCGACGAGGCGCGTGCAAAGGCCCAGCAAGCCAAGCGCTCGGGTAACATCCAGCGCTATCAGAGCCTGTCGTACTGGACACCCAACATCAACATCTTCCGTGACCCACGCTGGGGACGAGGTCAGGAGACCTACGGCGAAGACCCCTATCTGACGACACGGATGGGACTGGCCGTCGTTCGCGGATTGCAGGGCATGACCTACGACGGGCAATGGTTGACAGGCCCCTCTCACCTCTCACCTATCTCCACTCACCACTACAAAAAGCTGCTGGCTTGTGCCAAGCACTTTGCCGTACATAGCGGCCCAGAGTGGAACCGCCACACCTTCAACGTCGAAAACTTGCCTGAGCGCGACCTGTGGGAAACCTATCTGCCCGCCTTCAAGGCACTGGTACAGGACGGACAGGTGGCTGAGGTGATGTGTGCCTACCAGCGAATCGACGGAGATCCCTGCTGTGGTAATGCCCGCTACGAACAGCATATCCTGCGCGACATCTGGGGCTTCAAGGGCTTGATAACCAGCGACTGCGGAGCCATTCGTGACTTCCTGCCCCGTTGGCACAACGTGTCGAAAGACAATGCCGCAGCCTCAGCAAAAGCTGTGCTCAGCGGTACCGACGTAGAGTGTGGCTCGGAGTATAAGAACCTGCCTGCTGCCGTCAAACGGGGCGACATCAAAGAGAGTGACCTCGACCGTAGTCTGCGCCGCCTGCTCATTGCCCGTTTCGAGTTGGGCGACTTCGACAGCGACGAACTAAATGCCTGGACGAAGATTCCCGAGAGCGTCGTAGCCAGCAAAGAGCACAAGGCACTGGCTTACGAAATGGCACTGAAAGGTATCGTACTGTTGAAGAATAACGGCGTCCTGCCCCTAGAAAGTTCAAAGTTTAAAGTTCAAGGTTCAAAGTTAGTCGTCATGGGCCCCAACGCCAACGACTCCATCATGATGTGGGGCAACTATTCTGGTTATGCCACCCGTACGATTACAGCTTTGGAAGGAATCCAGGAAAAGGCCAAAGTGAAATACGTCCAAGGTTGCGGACTGACTCGCAACGAGTCGTTCGAGAGCCGTTTCGACAAGGTACAGAGTCCATTGGGATACAAAGGCATGCAGGCCATCTACTGGAACAACACAGAGATGAAGGGACAGCCCGTGACCACTGTCAACATCAGCAATCCCATACACCTGAGCAATGGCGGCAATACGGTGTTCGCCCCAGGAGTGAATCTGGAGAACTTCTCGGCTCGACTCGACGGCATCTTCAAACCCACGGAGGACGAGACACTCATCTTCGACATCAGCGCCGACGACAAAGTGCGACTCATTGTCAACAGCGACACGCTGGTGGACATCTGGAAGATTCGCCACCGCATTCAAGGCGACAAGAAGGAACTGGCGGTCAAGGCCGGGCAGCACTACCGCATACAGATTGACTATGTACAGGAGATGGGCTACGGCACACTGAACTTCGACATCAGGAAAAAGATCAGCCCGACACCTCAGCAGTTGCTGGCACAGATAGGCGACACCGAGACTGTCATCTTCGTGGGTGGTATCTCGGCCAGCTTGGAAGGCGAGGAGATGAAAGTCAACGAACCAGGCTTCAAGGGTGGCGACCGCACCAGCATTGAACTGCCACAGGCCCAGCGCGACGTGCTGAAGATGCTGCACGAGGCTGGCAAGAAAGTCATCTTCGTCAACTGCTCGGGCTCAGCCATGGCCCTCACCCCCGAACTCGAGACCTGCGACGCCATTATCCAGTGGTGGTACGACGGCGAGGCAGGCGGTGCTGCTTTGGCCGATATCTTATTCGGCGACAGTAACCCCAGCGGAAAACTGCCTATCACGTTCTATAAGAGCACAGAAGAGTTGCCTGACTTCCTGGACTACACCATGAAGAACCGCACCTACCGTTACTATACGGGTGAGGCGCTGTTCCCCTTCGGTTTTGGTCTGAGCTACACGACGTTCGACATCAGCAAACCCGTCTATAAAAATGATAAGATATGCGTGACGGTGAAGAATATGGGAACCCGCCAGGGAACAGAAGTGGTACAGGTCTACGTACGCAACATAGCCGACAAGGAAGGTCCGCTGAAGACGCTGCGAGCCTACCAGCGTGTCGACTTGCAACCTGGCGAAAGCAAGACAGTGGACATCGACTTCCCCCGTGAACGCTTTGAAGGTTGGGACACAAAGACCAACACCATGCGTGTCGTACCTGGCAAGTACGAGTTGATGGTGGGCACATCCAGTGCCGATAAAGATTTGCAGAAAATTCAGGTGAATATCAAATAACACTAAAGTGGATCACCAAGTCCCCGATTTTCTATCTGGTTCATGTTGTTCAGATGCCCGTGACAACAAAACGGACCTCCTATTCACATTTTTTGTTAATTCTGATAGTTTTTAGCAAATGTTGAAAAGTAAAAGACCGACGTACCGGCGTACCGCCATACCATTAGGTAAATTAAAGATAAAATTTTAGAAGGTGAAAGAAGTGGAAATTTATAAGAAGGTGATGATGTCATTTTATCCTCCTATAGTGGCCGGCTTCTTTGGCGGTTCTCATCAGTTCTAAGCGCGTACCCGACTGGTCGAGGTTTGTGGCTAGCACTATACGATGCTGCTTCTCCATGCCTTCTATGACAGATGGTTTCCGGGAAATCCTTTTCTTGAAGTCTTCCACGTCGTTGGCCGTTTTTGGGTGGTAGCTGACACCGTTCTCGTCTATCGCCATCTTGTAGCTCTTCCTGTCGACATAATACACCAGCGAGTCACCTTCCATAGCCCATCTTCCCGCTATCGAGTAGCGTCGGATCATCTTGCCCAACAGAGCATAGTAACTTAGGTATTCTACATAGTGAATGGCGAAGGTGTGGTCTTTGTGGAAGTCAATGGTTTCTTGGTAGGTGTCGTTGGAATTGGCTGACTGCCAAATGCCCGCCAGTTCGCTCTCCTTCACCGGACGAATCGTCCTGAACGTCTGGTTCACGAAATCTTTCATATCCTGCTCAGTGATGTTCATCAGGAACTTGTTTTCTTCGTTCAGATTGACATTCTTTTTCAGGAAGCCTTCATAAAACTCTATGCGGTACCTTGAATACTCGGTGTAACAAACCACTGGTAGCGACTGCAGCAATCTGCGGCACGTAGACCTATAGCTCTCATCGTCAACCAAATCATTACTGTTCATCACCAACTGAAACTCCTCGTCTCTTGTGAGGGGCTTCTGGAAATAGATGTGTTCCTTGTACCGGTGTTCAAAGAATATTCTGTCATTGTAGAACTCTTGCACGTTGCTGAGGAACTTTTTGTCGTTGAGCGTACGCCAAGTATCCTGGCTGCTGTTGAAGATACTCTCATTGTTTTTCTTGAATTCCAGGTTTTCGCCATACGTGGAAGGGGTGACATAGTCCATGAAATAATAGAGCGAGTCTATACCGATGCTGTCTATACGATCCATGTTTTCCATCATGTACTTGGTGATGGTGTATTCCATCTCCTCTTCTTCCAGGATTTTGCGCACCTTCTCTATGCTCTCGTCGATGTCGTTGATGATGGTCATGGCCATCAGCCGGCGGGCTTGCTTGGCCTGGCGCTGTTCTACGAAATGGGCCGTGCCAAAGGTTAGCACGATGGAGATTGTCGTGGCCAGCGTGGTGAGCAGCAGTTCCTTCATCACGCCGCTGCCGGTCAGTTTGCGCCCGAACTTGGGCATCTTGAATTTCGCGTTCATTTCATGTCATGAATTTATTAATCAGGAGACTCCGACCTCTCTGAAGGTCTGAGTGTGGCTTCGCAATCGAGAGTCCTGTAAAGGTAGATTATAGATTGTAGATCAGCCAGCCCAGATAGACCAGATATCCACCTACGAGCAGGGCACCCTCCCAGCGTTCGACGGTAAAGCGGGTGAAGGAGAACAACCATACCAAGGCGACGGACAAGAGCATCACTGCCATATCGATGGTGGTGATGCCTGTTATTTGCAGGGGACTGATTGTTGCCGTCAGTCCAAGAATCAACAGGATATTAAATACGTTTGAGCCAATGACGTTGCCAATGGCGATGGCCGACTGTCCCTTACGGGCTGCAACGACACTCGTGGCCAACTCAGGCAGCGATGTGCCGCCAGCAACAACAGTCAAACCCACGACACCCTCGCTGACACCTAATGCAAGCGCCAGACTGGATGCATGGCCGACAAACAGGTTACTGCCCACGGCAAGCAATAGCAGTCCTCCCAACAGGAAGAGCACATTCTTCCATACGGACGACGGCTCCGCCTGCACCTCATCGGCCTTGTCCGTCTTGGCCTGCCTAAGCGTATAGGCCATAAAGGCAGCAAAGCCCAGCAAGAGGATGATGCCGTCCACACGTCCCAGAAAACTGTTCAATGCCAACAGCATCAGCAATAGCGAGGCACCCACTGAGAAGGGGATGTCCTTCTTCACCGTAGAACGGCTGATGGTCATCGGAGCCACCATCGCGGCACACCCCACGATGAGCATACAGTTCATCGTATTCGAACCTACCACGTTACCCACTGCCAAGTCGGGCGTACCCTTCAATGCAGAGGCCATACTTACGAACAGCTCTGGAGCCGACGTACCGGCAGCAACAATGGTCAGACCGATGATAATCTCAGGGACATTCATTTTGCGGGCCAGTGCCGAGGCACCCTCCGTCAGTCTGTCGGCACCATACAGCACCATCGCCACTCCGATTACTATCAATACGATATCTAACAGCATATATTCGTTTAATTCGTGCAATTCGTGTTCAGAAAAATCCGTTTAATCCGTGAAATCTGTGGTCGTTATTCCTCGTCGTCGTCCCAGTCGAAATCATCGAAGAAGTCCCCTTCTAATGACGGTCCGACGAACTCGTCCAGCGCACGGCGCTCCTTCTTCGTGGGACGGCCCGTACCACGCTGACGGTTCACAAAACCGCTGATGCGGTTCATCTCCAGCAACTCATACTGGTCGGCAGGCGTCACGTTCTCGTAAATCTCAGGAATCAGCTTCGCCCCCACCCTTTGTTCGATGGTTTTCAGAATCTTGAAGGAATAGGTCACGGGTGGCTTGCGCACGCTGACCACTTCGCCGACCTTCACCATACGCGAGGGCTTCACGTTGACACCCTGAATGGTGACGCGTCCGTTCTTGATGGCATCGGCGGCAATGCTGCGCGTCTTGAAGATGCGCGCCGCCCACAACCACTTGTCCACTCGGGCTTCACTCGCGGTAGCAAATTCTTCACTCTTCATTCTTCACTCTTCACTTTAGGCCCTTTACCCAGCTTGTTATACTGGTTCATCGTGATGTCGATACCAGCCAGCACAAAACTCTTGATGATGTCGACACCCAGCGTGATGGCGGGTTGCAGTTTCTCCAGCTCGTCGTCAGGGAAACGTCCCAGCACGTGGTCGATCTGCGAACCGACGGGATAGTCGTTGCCGATACCCATGCGCAGACGGGCATACTGCTGTCCGATGAGTTGCTGGATATGTCCCAAGCCGTTATGTCCGCCGTTCGAGCCGTTGGCCTTCAGGCGGAACTGCCCTACGGGGATAGCCACATCGTCACTGATGACCAGCAGACGGCTCTGTTCGATATTCTCCTTGTTCAGCCAATAGCGCACGGCATTACCGCTCAGGTTCATATACGTGGTGGGCTTCAGCAGGAACACCTTACGGCCCTTCAGCGACGTTTCGGCCACGAAACCATAGCGTTTATCCTCAAAAACGATATTGGACGCCTTAGCAAAAGCGTCCAATACCATAAATCCAGTGTTGTGGCGGGTTCCGGCATATTCGTCGCCAGGATTACCCAAACCGACAATTAAGTACTTGTCCAAAGTTAACTCCTAATTCTTAACTCTTAATTCTTAACTTACTCAGCGGCAGCAGCCTCAGCAGCAGCCGAACGAGAAGCACGGGTAGCCTTCACAGAGCATACGATAACCTCCTTTGAGGTAGCGATCTCCAGACCCTCGAAGCTCAGCGAACCAACCTTGATGGCCTTACCCAGCTGCAAGTCGGTAACGTCGATGTCCAGCTTCTCAGGAATGTTCTTGTAAGGAGCGGTGACATCAATCTTACGGATAGAGAGGTTCAGACGACCACCATCGCGCACACCCTGAGCGTGACCAGTCAGGTTCACGGGGATACCTACGGTGATTGCCTTAGTCTCGTTGATCTCGTAGAAGTCAGCGTGCAGCAGCACGTCGCTTGTCGGATGGAACTGAAGCTCCTTGATGATAGCCTTGTGCTCAGTACCGTCAATGTTCAGGTTCACAACATATACATGAGGTGTGTAGACAGCCTTGCGCAGCTCAGCCAGAGAGGCAGTGAATGCCATAGCCTCGGGCAGACCGTTCTCACCCTTCTTCTCACCATACAGATTACAGGGTACCATACCCTCCTTGCGAAGCAGCTTTGAGGCCTTTTTGCCTGTGTCGGTGCGCTTCTGACCGATGACGTTAATTTCCTTCATAATTTAATAATGTGTTACTCTAAAATTAAGTTAATTTGCTTAATTCACCATCACACGATGCGAAAAGCGGCTGCAAAGGTACGAATAAACGAGCAAATAACCAAAGGAAAATTCATTTTTCTTTGTTATTTCGAGTGAAAGTACCTTCGCGACATCGTCGCAAAGTACGAATAAGTGAGCACAAAACCAAAAAAAATCGAAAGTTTTTTTGTTTTGTCAAACGAAAGTGCCTTCTCGCGAAGCGAAAAGGTACGAACTTTACGAGCAAAATACTTCTATTCCCAACTAATCAGGTACGACTTGCCAAACAATAAATTGGTAGTTATCAGCTAACCCTATACAAACGCCGCCCTTGCAGTCTGCTCTTGCAAGGGCGGTAGTAGTACGTTAGTCTAAATCAGTCGTGTGCAACCCGTTCTCGCAGTGTTACACTGCAAAAATACAAAAAATCTCGCAGACAGAGACCATCTGCGAGAAAGATTTAGCATTATTTAGGGCAAACGACTTTTTGTTTACTTTTTTAGGAACGCAACCTTTCGTCGATTGCCTTCCGGCCTTACCGCGAAGTGTACCCAGATGCTCTTGTCACTCTGCTCGATGAGGAGCTCGTCGAACGCCTCCCCGCTCTCGGCGCTGATGTCTAGGAGTATAAACGCATAGCGTATCGCCTGCTCTATCCCTAAGCAGCGAATATCCGCTGCACACCCCGTCAGGTGATTACTCGTCGCCGCACCGCCCACGGCCTTATTCACCGCCGCACTCCTATATGCACTATTGATAATAATCGGCTCTTCTCTTCCCTCGCTGCCGTAGGCTTCCCCCTCGCCCTTTGGAGAGGGGGTTAGGGGGTGAGGCTTCTCGTTGCACCTTTGGCGCAACCGCTCCAGCCACCCGCACAGCCTACGGAGGTTCTCAATATGCACCCGACTGGGAATATTCCCGTCCTTCGTCTTCACACTCGTTTTCGTCATCTCAGCGAGCGTAAAGTGCTCGCTGAGTTTGACATTCTTGTTAATTTCCACCATAATCAAAAATTTCATTTTACCAAATGTGACCGTGTGACTGCGTGACCGCGTCAAAGCATCACGACACCAGTCTTGCCATATTTAGACTTAGTGGTTCCGTTGCTTACATATTCGTCAATCTTCTGAATCAAATTGTCTTTTATCAGACGATTAATTCTCATCTTAACTGCACTTTCGCTATTCAACTGAAAGCAGCGCTTCACGTCTTCCGAAGTGAACTCCTCGGGCAGGCGGTTGAAAGCCTCGATGGTCTTCTGACGGCGCTGTACGTTGACTGAGGCATCGCGGTCCTTGTCGTCGAAATACTTTTCGGCCATGGCGCCGAAGTAGTGGCGCTGACAGGCAAACTGAATGTTCGTGATCAGTTCAGCGAGTTTCCAATCCACCTCGTCCGTCTCGAACGTGCCACACCAGTAGTTGCCGTCCTGGTGGATGTCTGCCCAGTGACGCATCACGATGAACGGTGCTGAGAAATTCAGGCCATGGTAGGCACAACGCTTCAGCAACATCTCGTCAGCATCCGACTCGTTCTCCTCGGCATCAGCCATGCGGCGTGCCGTCCAGTCGTAGAGCTCGTCGACGAGTTTCTGAACCGACAGCTCACCCTTCATCCTGTCCAGCTTAAAGGCCCATTCCTTCAGACGAGCGTCACTCTCGTAATCGACATAGCTCTCGCGTTCCAGCATTTTGAATCTGGTGGAAGGCAACGGGATGCAGGTCAAACGGGTCGCGAGACCTGATCCGAAGTTCTGCTCGTTCACCTTCTTCCTCAGGGCTATCGGAGTGCCGGTGTACACGTAGTTCCAATACACGTTGAAGTCCTGCAGGATGGAGTCCATGTTCGAATATGCCTGGCCGTCCTCCTCATTGTGGAAAGCTTTGAGTTCAAGGCTCTGCTTGTCAATCCACGAACCACCCTTCTGAACCGTCACCGTGTTGTCCAGCTCCGTATCGAAGGTCAGCATGTGCAGGTGCATCTCCTCACCGTCCACGATTTCCACGGCATTCACCATGTCCTGAATGAACTGAGCGTTCGAGGTTCGTGCCGGATGCAAACGGACCACCACCTTCGGCTTCTTGGGCTTCTCCTTGTTCGCTCCCTTGGTGCGCATCTGCTCGCGATAGGCATTGATGGCATCCTTGCCCACCTTGTCGGCAGCAACGATAGGAGCCGCCAGCAACTTGAACAATCGTGTGGCAAACGACTTACCGCTGGCAGGGTCACCGATGATTAGTACCGAACTGTTCAGTCGGCGGAATTCCTCCGGGCGGTGGTAGAAACGGTACGTACATCGGGTCATCAGCGTCATCTCGAAGGCTCCGGCAACAAACAGCGCAGCAGGATACTGGTTCCTCTTCAACCCCTTGCAGATGTCCCTCAGAATCGGGAATTCCGGCATCAGCGCCTCAATCTGCTCGCCCCACATCTCCAGCTGACCGTTCAGGTCGCTACTCAGCAGACTCACCGCCGCCGTTGGCGCTTTCGTGATCTCTTGGTATGTCTTGCCAGTTGCTTCCTTGATTGCCTCCTGCATGGCCTTAGAAGGATAGGGAGAAGTACGCTCGCCCTCTTTCTTTGCCACGCAATCAGCAGCACTCTCCACTGTCTGTCCGACGTTCTCGTCTCGCTCGTCGATGATCTCCTGGACCCACGGCTGGCTCTCCACGATGTGCTGCACCAACTGCTTGTCACCGTCGAGCATGATGAGCAGGTCTGTGGCCAGCTTAAGGCTTTCCTTGTGTCGGTTCGAGTCGTCAGCGCAGGGCAGCTTTGCAGCGTAACGCTGGTCAATAATAGACTGTATATCATATCCGCACCACTTTAGAGCCTCACCCCCGTCCCCTCTCCAAGGGGCGAGGGGCGTAGATACTTCTGCTGATGATTCTTCGCCTTGGTGCTGACCATTCCCCTCGCCACGGCTGAGTTTTCTTTGCACGGTAGTCATTCGTGTACTTCTTGTCAAATTTTTCATCATAATAATCGAATAGTTTTTCTTCGTTAATGTAAAGTATATCCTCCTCTTGGGGAGTAAAAGAGTTTCTGGTGGCATCGATGCAGCTGGAGTCAGCCATATAACCCAATTTCTCAGCGAAAACGATGACATTGTCTGCAAGGTTACCGTCATTGATGTCCGCCGTAAAGACGATGCGGATGCCTTTCTTCGACGAGGTGATATGCGCCAGTGCCGTACGAGACATCAACTCCTCGTTGGCTTTCAGGGCCTCAAACACCGCCAGCGGATTTTCCACATGGTCAATGTCGAGCATCACTAGTCCATTCAGGTGGCAGTCAGCCAAACGGCGATGACGGAACATCTTACCCTTTGAAGTCTCAGTTTCATCAAACTCACGGCAAGAAAAAATAAACGCAGTCAGGTTATCCTTCAACTCCTGAGCAAAGGCCAATAGTCGCTCCTCGTCGCTCTTCTCAAAGAACTTCTGGCGAGCCGACAGCTTTTTCATGCCTCGCTTCTTAGCCAGAAACTTCTGATAGTCCGTGTTCTTCAGCCAACGCTTGATGCCCTTTTCATCGTGTCGCTCCACCGCGTCAAGAATGTCTCGACGTGAATCAATCTTCCACTGGTTCGACGTATTCCTCACGCTTCCCCAGAACTTCTCTCGGCTGCACAAGACAGCCTGAGAGAAGTGTGTATTTTCCTGATAACAAAATCCCATATTATTCCTGTCCTAAATAATTTCTGTGATTTCTGCGATTTCTGCGGGACTTAAAGACTCTGCAAATCAGTTATATAGAACGTATTCTCATGGCGTTCCTCGCCGTTCTTGTCCTGCCAGGTGCGGTGCTTCCAGAAACCCTTCACCACGTATGGCTGATCCTGATAATACGTTGTGTCACGGTTCTTCGAGGCCAACTCGCCCGTCATCTCACCATAGATGATGTCACCACCACGCTTCATCGTCACGCCACGGCTCTTGAAGTATTCAGAGCTGCCGTCCTGCTTCTGATACTGGCGCTCACAATAATGTCCAGTTCACGTTCAATCATCGCGTTCTTCGCCAGTCGGTTGTGATCGTCCATCAGACTCATCACGTGTGCCGTACCCACATCCTTGGGGAACGAGCCGAATACTTTGATGCGTTCTAGCGACTCCTTCACCCAGCCCCAGGGCAGCTTCTTCACCATCTGGTCCTTCTTATGATTTTCATTCTTCCTGTTGTAGGCTTTGAATGTTAATAGACCTGTGTTCTCGTCCATATACAGAACACCTTCCACTCGCTTGCCATTCAGCAGCTGCTTCAACAGCTCGATGGCGTTCAAAACAAAAATGTATTTTCGCATAACTTTGTCGTTTTGTGAGTGAAGGTCATGTCGGAATTTGGCCATTTTCACTACGTAGACTTCCTCCACTCGCTTCGACTCGGTTATTACTGAAATTTAATGTTTAATCTTTAATGTAATATGATCTCCTTCGTGTCTCTTTCTCTGACCGCTCCACCGCTACGGCCGGCATTCTTCATTCCGTCGCTCATCACCCACTTCTTGCACTTGTCTCTGCCCGAAACCTCCTGATTGTCGTGCTGGGTGCAGATTCGCGTCCCGTCAGCCAGGTAGTCCTTGAAAGCACAACTCAGACAACACTTCCTCACTTTGATACCGTAATTGTTTCGTACGTTTCTGATAATTGTAGCCATCGTCCTAATCCTCCATGTTAAGTTCCTGTTTCAGTTCCTTGATCACTCGTTTCTGTTCTCTGATTTCCTTCTTCTGGTCAGTGATGATAGCCTTCAGCTCGTTCACCTCCGCCTGCAGCTTTTTCACGATACTGCCGTCCTTCGTGGCTTTCATCATGGCCTTGATCTCTTCCTTGGTCATCACCCCCAGCCGGTTCATGCCCACGTGGACAAACAACCCCTCCATCAGGTCCTGTAGCGTGTAGAATATATACCCCTCGCGTTCCAGATCCACGGAGTAACCGTTCACCATTGTTCTCACCAGCAGCGCCGTCCGCGTCTGCTCTTGTTTCTTTTCTTCAGTCTGTGTCATACCTTATTACATTTAATCTTTAATGTTTCAACTTCCTCTTGCTGCTCTTCGTCCGACTCAATCATCATGGCAAGATCCAGCAGCGTTCCAACGTAAATAATTCTTGTTTTCATTGTTCATTGTTTTTATTTGTTATTACTTGCTTCAGGAACCCCTTCCGCGTTGATTTCTGATGCAAAATTAGACAATAAAACAATGCAAAATATGGCTTTTTTTCGTGGTTTCCGAAAACCCGTCCGACAATTCAGCGATTTTCCGAAATCCCGTCCGACAAGCGTCTTCTGGCCCGTCCGAAAGCACTCAAAAACTGCCTTGCAATGTTTTTGCGTCTCATCGTTTCCGTATCTTTCGGACTGTCCGCAAACGTCCATTCCGGATAATGACCACACGTTTTGGAAATGGTGTCGTAGAGCGTAGAACGGCCGGGAAGACCATCCAACTCCAAGTCTTTCAGATAAGTAATGAATTCTTTGGGCGAATAGAAGTATCTCAGTCCCTTCACCACCCCCTCGTTCGAGGCCAACATAATATAGGTATAATCACCCGGAAAGCGGAACGCGCCGTTTTGCCGCATTTCGCGAATGGCACAGGCCACACACAGGTCTATACTCTCGCGCGTCTCTATACCCCTGCTCTCACTGACCACCTCCACTTGAGGGCACAAGCGGATGAATCCCATCAATTGTTCGTAAACTGAATCTTCAATTCTCAGAATAACTTCTTTCATCTCGTTCCAAGTTTTGTGAGATGAGCTTCGAACGCCGGCCAGCTTTAACTCATGAGATTCTCACTCAACTCGGATTAATAATCAAGTTTGTCGGGTACAAAGATACGGGTTATCTGAGAGGTAACCGCAAAAAAAAACTGGTCATTCCCGAACGACCGGAAATGACCAGAAATAGCATGGTATAATTACGTATTCTTACCTTATCAGGCGCAAAAAGTCCTCGACCATCTCCCAGAACTGCGGCTCATCAGCAAACTTATTCTTAGTAGGATCGGTATAATCGCTCAGCGACGTCTTCGATGACCGTTTGAAGCCAAATTCCGCACCATATTCTGCCCATGTGGGACGACGTATGGCGCCAGCCTCCATGGCTGCGCGAAAAGGCATCAGTATATCCCTGGGCTTCAACTTGCCATCAGACAACTCGTGTAAGCGCCCCACCACTTTATCAGCACACTCGGGCTTAACAACCAGCATCTTAAAAGCCTCCGACTGTGCACCCTGCTTCTTCATCAGTTCCTTCGCCTCCTCTATGCTCTCCAAGATATGCTGCAGCGAGTCTTGAGGAGCCCTTCGAATATGATGCTTCATGCGGCCCTTAAAGACAATATTCATACTGCTATTAAGTTTGATGGACTTATATTTCTTATTGGCAGGTACCAACCACTGATTGCCTGCCTCATCCATGTAATAAGTCTTTAGCGTCTTTTCACCATCTATCTCCGCCAATACGATATCATGGCTGCGATATTCAGGCACACACTCCATCACCAACGTATCGCCCGCCATGATGTCAAGATTCTTCATTGAGTCGCCTGTTGCCCTCGTACAGTACGTATCATAAGGCCCTACCAACTCATCAGGCATCATAATATAAATCCTTGGCGCGTCGCCCAGATCCGTCGGATTGCCACAAGGAACAGCCGTATCGTAGAAAGGCACTGGAGTATTGAACTCCAAGCCCTCAATGTCTGCCTCGTTCAGCAGATAGGCATCTATTCTCTTTGCAAATAGCAATTCAGGCATATATTGTATAGATACATTAGATTAACAGTCGGGTGCAAAAGTACAAAAAATCCTCCACTTCCAATCATGAAAATGAAGGATTTTTTTGCTTTTAAGAGTTTTTAGCGGAACTGTTTTTACATATCTAAAAACTATTGCTATCTTTGCAGCATGTTAAAAGAATATTGGTTTTCCATCCTAGCAGTCGTCGTCCTTGCTGTAATAATCACCTTTGGTGTCAAAGGTGTAGCGAAGCAGCATGGTGATATGGAAAAGCCAACATCCTATTTACCCGCATCTGCCCCAGGAACCCCTGAGCAGATTCTAACACGTAAAGGCTATACCGTATCATATAACAAGGAAACGAAGATTCCCAACTGGGTAGCCTGGCACCTGACAGCAGAACATACGACTGGGCCATACAGACGTCCCAGTGGCGCTTGGCATGAAGACATGCAGGTTCCTGCTCCTCGTACCACGTTAGCTGATTTCAGGGATACAAATTGGACGCGTGGACACATGTGCCCTGCTGGTGACAATAAATGGGATGCTGATGCCATGTATGAAACTTTTCTTTTCACCAATTGCTGTCCCCAGCATACTAATCTGAATAGTGGCGTGTGGAACCAGATTGAGATGTCTTGTCGCAGATGGGCAGAAAAGTATGGCGACATCTATATCGTTTGTGGTCCTATCCTATTCCGTCAGAAGCATGAGACGATTGGTCCCAATAACGTTGTGGTTCCAGAAGCTTTCTTCAAGGTCGTTCTCTGCCTTAATGGCACGCCCAAAGGCATTGGTTTCATTTGCCGTAATACCGAAGGGTCTAGAGCCAAGGACTTCTATGTGAACAGCATCAGTCAGGTAGAACGTATTACTGGCATGACGTTCTTCCCCAATATTCCTAAAGATATTGCAGAATCTGTCAAAAGCAAGGCTAATCTTTCCGAATGGGACCAGAAGGCTCGACCATAGGTCAAGGCATTTAGACTTCAATAAACGACATGACGTTCATCACGAACGAGCAGTCGAATCCCTGAAATATCAGTTTCTTGGCGTTTGCTCCGTCCTGTTGTACGCCCATCCCGTCCTGATAGGGATTCAGACCAATAATTTTCTTATAGGGAATCTTGGTGCTTCTCTCTGATGAATGGAAAATAATGTGCTTGTTGGTGATATACAGGCTTCCGATTCCTGCTTGATCCATGTAACTGTGCTCTACTGGATGACCCTTGAAACCGCCTGTACGATAGGTCACGCCCTTCATCACTCTGAACGAGAAACCACTATGACTACCCACCATTTCACGCTTCACCTTCTCCTGCCACATCGTTACACCATCATAACACCAAAGTACCACTTCGTCCTTTCCCAAAAGGATAGGAGCTTGAATGTTCGACTGAGGCAGAATACCCCGCTGCAGTTGTTTCAGCATCTTCGATTGTTCTATCCTGCTGATTTCAGAACCTTGATACTTTGCAGGCAGATTAGTTAGCGACAGCCCCAGCGTCCTCATATAGTCGTCAATCTTCTGCTGCTCGTCGTCTGTCAGCAATCCGTCTTTCATGAAGTTCGCAGCAGCCTGATTCAGCATATAGAGGTAGGTATCCTGCAATTTGGCAGTTGGCAGAGGAAGAACACTCATAATCTGTTGACAAATCTGCAATACTCGCTGCAAAGGTTTCTGCTCAGTGAAATACTCTGCCAAGAAACCACGCACCATCTTCTGGCTGAGATTATCAAGTGATTCATTCACGTTGATGCTCTTATAGGGTACACCTATTATATATAAGTAGTCCTTTACCAAATCCAACTGATGCGAGTGGAATGGCCAACGCGACTTCTCAGTGTACTCGTCAATACACTTTGCAGAAGAAATGGCAATATCAGGATCAGTAATGTAGTTGCCACTCTTCAGCTTAGTCACCAAACCAGTCAGTTCATTTTTCTTTAGGGTATCCTTAAAGTATTTGCGTATCCCATCCTCAAGGGAAAGAATCCCCTGTTCGTGCTTCTCCTCACATTCCTTGTGCACATGCGAGAAGAATCCAGCGTCCTTGCCACAATACTTACACGTTCCCATTTTCTATCTAGATAAGTATAATCCAACGTCCTCCCTTGTCTGAACCATCATGACGAATAACACCTTTTAACTGTAAGGCGCTTAAATCGCGTCGTATAGTCCTTTCGCTAACACCAAAGAAAACAGCAAGCGTCGCAGATGTTTCTAGGACATTTTCTAGGACATTTTCTAGGACATTCCATTGTCCGGTTTCTTTCAGACGCTTAACCAAAAGCCTTTGGCGTTCAGGCAATTCTCCTAGGACATCTTTTACGACATCTTTTACGACATCCTTTGTCTCAATCGTCAGCACCAGCTTTACCTGCATCAATTCTGGCTGCTCAAATAGTTCAGGCTTCAACCAGTGTTTTTCGTTCCATGCACTGAGTATCAACGGGAAACCAGAGCCAAGGTTTTCACCATAGCCTATCATACGAAACATCGTTTGCAGGTGTTGGTTTCTAGCCTTTGTCTCGTCACCGGCATATATTTGTTCAACAGGAAGCTTTAGCAGACCAGGGTTAGTAAATACGAATTTATTGTCATACTTCTCCACCTTCAAAACACCATTCAACATCAGATCTGCATGGATAATACAATTCGTCATAGCCTCACGTACTGCCTTATGCTGAGGTGTGTCATCGTCACGTTCCACACCATTCATTTTGAACGGACGAGGCAAATCTCTCAGTAATTTTGGCAGTACCATCGAGACAAAGTTGAATAGGTTATTTTCCCATGTACCATCGTATGTCAGACGGTCGCTATATCGCTGGTCTCCTATTAACCCAGACTTATCGATATAGTCCAGCCTCAGATTATCGAAACGCTCACGGATTGGCAACCCCTTGCCGAACATCAGCAGTCCGGCCATCGTCAGTCCTTCCCGATGGTCTTTCCTATCAACATACCACCCTCCAAGCTCTTTCAAGAATTCCTGATGGCCAAGATTGTTAAATACGTGTTGGGGATATCTGCTCTTGAAGTGGTTGCGATAACGTTCCAGCGTAGGAATATCAATATCATCCATCGTATAGTATTCCAAGAACAAACCGTCATTACCAGACTCGTTGGCATCGCGCATCATCATTCTAATCTCATGTTCAGAACAATGATAATCGCCTTCGTGGTTACGTTTGAAAGTACCTTTTATCGGATTATTGTTGATATAGACAGGACGCTGCAAATAGTTGGCACGAGGCACGTGGACAACCACAACATGTTTGCCATCTATCTCTACAATCTCCACATCCTCATCAGCCAACACATTCATGCTTACTTTTTCCTCGTTGTTCACGATGTTCCAGAAGTCTTGACGTATCTTGGTCGCATCGTCCACGCCAGTTATCGTGAACCGCTTCTGAGGATCTTTCTCCTTCAGGTCTTCATAGACACCCATTAGGATAGTGCCACCATACGTGTTTGCGAAAGCCGAATAGCTATCCCAAATCTTTATAGGCACACTATTCTGAGCCTTCTTGCACTCCAGCGTCACTCGCTCACCATTCAGCAATGTCTCTTTTATTGTTTTCTCGTCCATATCATCTGCAAAGTTACAAATAATTCTTCGTTCTACCAACCATTCTTTCTATAAATATAGTATACAAAACTTGAAAATGTTACATGTTAGACAGTATATTTTTCGTTTCACAATACTCTTTTATTCGCTTGCCCCTCTTCTCGACAAAGTCAAGTTCCTTTTCAATCCAGTCTTTATACGATTCTACAGTCTCTGGCATAGGGTCGCTAAACCATAGTGGCGTGTCTAGCCAGAACTTTACGTTGTAATCTTCATCAACACAATCTTGCAGCAGGAAGAAATCCACGTACCCCTTGAAGTCCACAAAGAGGTTGTAGAACTCTCTGTCACTATCCAAAACTTTATCTAAGGGCGATGATTCTCCGATATAGAATCGACGGATACACTCAAGCGTCAAATCCCATCTGTCACAAATCATCCTATTGCAGCCTCTTTCCTGGTTCATACTTCTTCGATGCTTGGGAAATATAATATAACCAGCAATAGTACTCGCCCTCTTCAAATAGTTTTCACGATATTCTCTAAAATTCGGAATACTATTAATAATCTGCTGGCGATGCTTATAGCGACCATGCATGAAGCTAACGATGAAAGAATCACTACCGAAGTACATTTCGTTCCATCTCAAATATGAACAATTTCTTGTAGTCAGTTCCAACACCTGCCCATTTGGTAAAGGCTTACTCCACAGCATCTGGTGGTACGCCTTCAAGGTTGCACTGGCTGAGTCAGGATCCTTACCCCTGCTGTCTGTCCTTACATCGAAATGGATATCTAAATCTATATACATTGCTATTATCATTTTATCTCCACAATGACAGAAGATTCTCCAGGCTATTTTCGTCCGTAATTAGAACCTCGCGAGGCTTACTACCATGAGCAGCCCCCACGATACCGGCCTTCTCCAGTTGGTCCATCAAACGTCCAGCCCGGTTGTATCCGATGGCAAACTTACGCTGGATGAGTGCTGTAGAGCCACTTTGTTCACGAACTATCAAACGAGCAGCATCTTCAAACATGGGGTCAAGATGTTGCATATCTACATCACGGCTACCTCCGATTTCTCCATCATCTGTGTCAGGTTCAGGCAGTTCATAGACCAACAGATAACCTTGCTGCTGGGCAATAAACTGGTTGATGCGTTCCAGCTCAGACGTGTCGACGAAAGCTCCCTGAACTCTTATAGGCTCACTTCCGAAATTTTGAAATAGCATATCGCCGCGCCCCATCAGCTGTTGCGCACCAGGGCGATCCAAAATGGTACGCGAATCAACAGTGGTACCTACACGGAAGGCAATACGGCTTGGGAAGTTGGCCTTTATCGGACCTGTGATTATATTGGTTGTAGGTCGCTGAGTGGAAATAACCATATGGATACCTACTGCACGGCCTAGTTGGGCAATACGAGCAATAGGCAACTCCACTTCCTTGCCGGCTGTCATAATAAGGTCGCCATACTCGTCAATCACTACTACGATGTAGGGCATGAACTTATGGCCGTGCACAGGATTCAGCTGGCGGTCAATGAACTTCTTGTTATATTCTTTCAGGTTACGAACCTGTGCCATCATTAGCAAGTCGTAGCGCGTGTCCATTTCCTTACATAACGAGTTTAATGTGTTAATCGCCCTTTGAGTATCTGTAATGATAGAATCAGGGTTGTTATCGGGAATCTTTGCGAGGAAATGCTTCCCAATGCTGCTGTAGATGCTGAATTCGACTTTCTTTGGGTCGACAAGTACAATCTTCAGCTCTGCTGGGTGCTTCTTATATAATAAAGAGGTGATGATGGCGTTCAAACCGACTGACTTACCCTGACCAGTAGCACCGGCCACGAGCAGGTGAGGAGCCTTGGCTAAGTCGAACATAAATACCTCGTTGGTAATTGTCTTACCTATAGCACAAGGCAATTCCATTGTCGTTTCCTGATACTTCATCGAATTCAGTATCGACTCCATCGAGACGGTGGCGGGCTTGGCATTAGGCACTTCAATACCGATGGTACCCTTTCCAGGAATCGGTGCGATAATACGGACACCAAAAGCAGAAAGGCTCAAAGCTATATCCTCCTCCAGATTACGTATTTTTGAAATGCGCACACCTGAGGCTGGCGTAATCTCATAAAGCGTAATGGTTGGACCTACATTAGCCTTGATGCTCGAAATCTCAATACCAAAATTACGCAACACGTCAACAACACGGTTCTTGTTTGCTGTCTGCTCAGCCATATCGATATAAGGTTCTCCGTAGATATCGTATTTCTTTAGTAAGTCGAGTGTAGGATAGTGATAATTTGGTAAATCCATTTTGGGTTCATACGGCCCCAATTGTTGTGGTAATGGTTGTGGTGTTGGTTTAGGCATAGGATTAGGCGAAGGCTGACTATAGGTCGCTGATGGCGGAATGGTTATTGTTTGACTTTCAGGGTCTTTGAAAGTCTCTTGATCTTTTTCGGAGCGTTCCATTAACTTTGGAATATCGTTAATCTTCTTCAAACCATATCCCAGACTACGAACGACATAGGCAACCAGATTTTCTTTTGCGCCAAATTCATTGGCATATTTAATGATAATACTCTTGGATTCTATTTCCCAGTTATTTACCAACACAAGTTTATCAACATACCCATTGGCTTGCATGTTTTGAATAATATATTTAGCAGCAGGTATTTCTTTGAACGCCTGGAAATCGTTTAGGACATTCAGGAAACTGCGACTCTTCAAATAGTCACACCCCCATTTGTCTACAACATAACGTATAGCATCTGGCAAGCTCTCCGTTGTAGATTCTTCAGATAACTCTGAATCTCCAAAGACATCATAAATAGAGGGGTCCTCAACTTGATCAAAGGTCAAGTCGTCAACTTCTTTTATATTATTTCTCTTTGATCCAAACCATTTTGAAAATATACTCATAACTATAAATATTTACCTATTTATCACAAATTAATCTTAGCAACAATAGCTTTAGTTATTTGGATTAGTTCCTTATGAAAAGAGATAAGTGTTGAGATGGTATTAATCATGTCTATACGTATGATAGTTTTTGAAGAATTATATTCTCCTTCATTCATTTTTATTGTTTCCTTCCCATTCTCATCCTTTCCTATTGAAAAAGTGCCACCAACAGCGACCAAATGCTTCTTTTTAGAAAGTTCAACATACTCAATTTTTTTCCTATGTTTCATAGTAATTGCCCATAAGCGTATTTTCTTTTGCATATAGGAATCAATTATCTCCAATTTTTGAATTAGTTCATCCCCTAATTCTTCAGAACCATATTTTTTCAGACTTTTGAACCTACATATTTCTAAGATTTTATCAAAGCTCTCAGTAGTTAGCATAAGAGTATGTCTTGCTTTTGCATAGATTTTGAAATAAATCCATAAAGGCTGAAGAGTAAGATCAAAAGCAGCATTATACCACAAAATGGCATTGTTTAAAAATTGACTTCTCATCCATTCATGAGATAATTGTGGATTGTCTGAGTCTAAAAGTTCAGGGTATTCGTTCTTACATGCACATATCAAATTCAATCGAGCTGAACATATTATATCATATAGACTTTGAAAACATCTACATGTTTCCATAACATGATTAAAATCTCTTGCCCCAATATTCAAATTTAGGAAAGATTCCTCCTTGCCATTTAGCCATTCAGGTAACACAAGTTCTTCAAAGATATCTTCAAATTGTGGGATTAATTGTATTTTCATTTTTATTAAAATGCTGCTACAGGTAATACTTTCATTTCAGAAGTCTTCTTTTTCAGTTCAAACCGTCTATAAAATTCATTATAACAAATTGCCGTATTTTCGTCTGCTTGTGTTGATGTCCAACAACCTACATCTGGTTTTGACCCATACCAACGAGAAGGTAGTATCGATATTCTATTAAAACAATGTATACTAGGAAGGAACCATGGGCTTGCATATTGAAGAGGCATTTTTACATGAGAGTTCCTCGCAGCTCTGAATGCAGGAAATGCATTATAATCTTGTATCTTAATAAATTGCTCTGACTCGATTCTCTCCAATTCATCCCAATGATTTATATCATCTATGGTGTAATGAGCATGAGGGAAAGGTAAATCACGGCAATCTATAGACCATTTAAAAACGCAGTCTCCACCCCACATATTTCGTCCCCAAGCACCTGACGCTATTTTTAATGGTATAATATACCCATGAGTCCAGCCTTGGGATTTTTCATAATCAGAAGTATCTGTCAAGACTATTTGTGCTATGGCTATCTTAGTGTTACTGCTTTCATGTGCAAAGGTGCCATCTTCATAAAGATAATCCCAATTACACATCATATTAATGTCTGTGAAGTAGATATCAAAATGGTCTTCCACAGGGTTAATCCCATTTTCTGCACAATATCTGATAGCATCCATCAAGCCAAATCGGGCCTCACTCTTTACGAATTGTAGCCATTGGGCATCAGTCATTCTCTTTGCTGCATATAGACAAAAGAAATAGAAGAACATCATGTTCTCATAGCCTTTTACCTTATGTTGCTTAAAGGACTCTCGCAATTGGTCTATGGTACATTGAGTTTCTTTGGCTTTTTGCGAAAAGCACTCATTATAGCATTTAATGGCTTCTTCGTATTCGCCCATTTTCATAAAAATATCACCCAATAATCTGAGATGGTGTGATGGGATTGAAGCATTAGGTTGAGTATTTATCGCTTTCTCTATAAAGCCCTTTGCTTGTTGATATTTCCCTTCATTATAGAAAGATAGGGCAATCGTATAGAGGTCTGTTGGATCTGGTCCTTGTTGAAGCGTACTTTGAGGATCACTAGCAGGCTGTTGTACGTCTATCTCTGGTATATCAAAGAATGAATCTACATTGAAACTTGACTTGATCTTAGGTTCTTCATTTCCACTAACATTCATTCCCAAGGCATAAGCAATCGACTCAAATACATAAACAGTCAATTCTTCCTTGTAGCCACAGGAGTCAATGAACTCATGCTCATATTGCTTGAATTTGGTTTGCCAGCCTTGTTCATTCCTCAAAGCCAAGATTGATTCACCATAACCAGCATTAATCACATCTCGAAGAATCAATTTTGTGGCAGGCTTCTCCTTGAAAGCCTGGTAATCCAAAAGATAGTTGATTATTTGGATATTCGTCATCATCTCAGCCCCTTTGCTGGCTACTATTTCTTTTATTGCTTTATGTAGTTCCATTCTTTTTTGCAGTTTTTTCTTTTCTATTCTTTAATTCATCCATATATCCAGCAGTGATAATACCTGAGGGGAGAGCAATGATTGCAATTCCAACCAGTGCAGAAATGATACTAATGACTCGTCCAGTCTGTGAAATAGGATACAAGTCGCCATAGCCTACAGTAGTCAACGTACAGGCAGCCCAATAGAATGCATCGAAGAAACTATCAAAGAGATATTTGCCAGTCTCAGGGTTGATGTCTTCTTCTGCATTAAACATGATGAGTGCCGTGATGAATATGTAGAAAATAGCCAGTGATAAAACTGTGCATAGTATCTTGCTCTGTTTTCTGACCACAGACATTATAATTTCTAAGGGCTCAAAATATCTAATAACCTTGAAAATACGCAGAATCTTTAGAAGTCTTGACACTCGAACCACCTTGAATGTGGGGCTAAGCAGATTGAATACAGGCAAGATTGATAGTAAATCAATAATGGCCATGGGCGTAAAAGGATAAATTGCAAAAGCCGCCCATTTGTTTCTCCTGGAATCCATATCGGCTGTTACCCAACGCAACAAATAGTCTACAATAAAACAAATGCCAGAAATCAAATCGAAATACCAGAAAAGTTTTATCTGGTGTCTGAACATCAAGGGTAATATGCCAATTGCAATAGCAATAAGCATCACAAAATCATACGCTCGTGAATACTTGTTTGCATTTCGAGGCTCAATAATTCTGTATATGTTTTCACGTAGTTGCATAGTAATCTTAGTTATTGACTATGCAAAAATAGAAAAAAAATGTAATATTGTGATGAAAAAATAAAGAAAAGTTGAAAATATGGCCTAATTTCTTGGAAATTAGATATTTTGAACGTATGGTTTTAATCCTAAATAGGTCTTTTTTGATGTTGCAAATAATCCACAACATTTCTCTTTCAATACGCAACTATCGCATATATTCAGGTATTTGGTTTTCCAATCAGAGATGCTTTGAGTAGCATATTGATGATAATCTATAGGGAGCAGACAAAGTGGAATATTGAAAATTGTAGCAGGAATATCCCATCCTTCCAATATTTCAACCGCCTTACACAAGTGATTAATATATTCAATGGGTTCAACCCACACATGGTTGGCATTGCTGGTAGCATAGCCTGTATCCTCCATTCCCATCCAGGCCACCCATGAAACGAAATAGAGATTCTTGAAAATAAACTCTGCCATCTGGGGAAGACGCATATAGTTGAGTTTATTGATAACCACTCGCAACTCTATGGCAATACCCTCATCAGCTAAGTTATAGAGGCCAAGCATGGTTTCATTAAATGCTCCTTTTGCACCTGCTATCTTATCATGATCGCCAACGTAGTCGGAATGCAATGGCACTCCAATAAAGACCTTATCACCTCCTGCCATCTTTAACTGATGGGCAAAATCATGGTCTGCAAAAGATCTGCCATTACTCAATATCTGTATGTCTGTGTCTGGTAATTCTTCTCGGACCATTCGCACCAATTCGAAAAATCTTTCCCCGGCCAAAGTCGGTTCACCTCCAGTAATACATACTACTTTTGTTTCTTTGGGTGCAGATTTGATAAGGGCTACATTTTTCTTGAAATAGTAATCGAAGTCATCCTTCTTCTTTGGAGGTTGACAGCACATGACGCAATGGTTGTTGCACTGGTCTGTAACAAACAAGACGTTGCTATTCGAATCTATTTCAAACTTCTCCTTCATCGCAACCAACTTTTAAAAATAGGCATCACTTCATCTTTTCTCTCAATAATCAAAGAGATAAGATGCTCGATAATTGCCTTATTCTTTTTACAGACAAATGATGATGGACGGAAGCCATACATATCACCCTGAGTAGAATGATGGCGAACTGGGTCTGCGCCACAAAATGCTTTCACTGGGCAGTCAGAACAGCCTGCCAGCGCTTCATTGGCCCATATTTTTCCTATTTTACGAACCTTCTCACCATAAACTATATCTTCATACTCGTCTGAAATCTTGCCCAAACGGAAGGTAAAATCACCATTCTCAGCGAGCATTCTCGACTCGTCGGAGGCATAGACATATCCATCATAATTGTAGATGAGCACGGAATTAACTGTGCCAGCTGGTGACTGCAAATCCACAAATCCTGTGGTGTAAGGTGTCAACATCTTACGAAGAATAATTGAGGCATAGACCTCTCTGAAGAAAGTCCCTTGTTTGTTCAACTCTATAATATAATCAAATGCCTCTTTATAAAAGTCTACAAAACGCTCATTATAACGCTCCCAATTATCATTCTCTGTTGCCAGACCATATGGATTCAATGCTCGAAGGAAAATATCAGTAAAACCATCCTTTACATATTCGTCTACTATTTCTTTAGGATAGTCTAATGCCAGTTCCGAAGTGGTCATCAAAGCAGAAACAGCCTCATGCCCCAATACTTCACGTGCTTTTTGGATACCGGTCATTGTCTTTTCATAACTATCTTCTCGACCTCGATTTTTGTTATGAATAAAAGATGGGCCATCTAATGACGTGGAAATAAGCACATGGTACTGCTTGCAAAGCTCGAGTAATTCATCTGACAAAGAGCGGCAATTAGTGCATAGCACATAGGACAACTCTCTGCCTTCCTGTTGATTGATTTCTTCTGCCTTTTCTATTCCATATCGGATTAGTTTTGGCTCCAAGCTTGGTTCACCACCTTGAAACTCCATAGTGAGACAAGGAGAAGGAGAACGAAACATAAGCTTTACGGATGCTTCCATCATTTCATTACTCATAGAACAATGAATGCTGCCCTCTTCTCTACTGGATGCTTGGCAATAAACACAATTCTGATTACACCTAAGCGTCAAAACAAAAATATGAAGGGCAGTTCTATCGTCTAGAAAACTCTTTTTCAGCCTTAACCTTGAAGCATAGATATCAAGAAGAGAGGGTAATAACTCTTCTGAAATAAAGAAATTGGATACCAGTGATTTGCAGAGTTCTTCATCGTCAAGAGTGTGGTCAACTATCTTTTGCGTTGTCCCTATTGGGGTAATCAGCATATCTCCCAATTCATTTACCAAAACCTCTTTTCCAGACAGTTTGGTAAAGTTGAATGGCAACAGCGCATACTTCTTCATGCAGTGATTTCCTCTTCGGTTATGTCATCAAAATCTCCGAATGCCTTAGCATAAAGGATATTTCGGATGTCTTTCGTTTCAGTTTCTATTTGTTCTCGAAGTTTGAAATCATTTAGTTTCTCAAAGAATAAATGTTTGAAAAAAGACTCGTCATCTATTCCTTCAATTGTTATGTTTTCATTTTCTCCATCAAAATGCCTTTCTATGGTATATTGATTAGAAAACCAATATACCACCTTCGAGATACAACTATCAGAGTATATTTTTCTGTCTATCTGGAGTATCATTTCTTTTTGATTGACTTTAATTTGTTTATTGTTGGTGTATCAGGTATGCCTGTTGCTTCGAGTCTATTGTATGCCTGGAACACCTTTATGGCCATTACAATTTCGCTATTAAACACAGCTTGCCCATTTTTATACACCACCTTATTTGGATCTGGGGCGTAACCGGCTGATGTCAATAGTTTTATTAATGTTGTTACGTCAAAGCCACTAACTCCATCTGCCATATCACGGAATCCTAGTTCTATGGTTGTTTTGTTTTCATCCCATGCCTGAAGAGCTAATTGAGTGGCGTTGTCTGCATTTCCCGATTGCTTCATACCTGCATCTTTCTGGAAATGTTTAACTGCTTTCACCATATTGGCATCATACAAGGGGTAACCAGATTTTGTCTTAATCTGGTTCCTCTTCAAATAGAATTTTGAAACCAACAGGTCTGCCAGAGTTTTTACATCAGCTCCATAGATTCCATTTTTAATAGTTCTATCACCCAAAGAATAATCAGCAGGTGTCTTTGCTTTCGGAGCAGAGTATAAGCTACTAACACCTGAAGAGGCTCTGCTACTTGAACTACTGCTTGAACTGGAATAATGCGAACTACGCGAACTTGAATAGTGAGATGAGTGCGAACTGTGACTACGATAACCAGAACTATGCGAACTGTGACTACGATGAGAACTATGACTACGATGAGAGTAATGAGCAGAAACCATTGTCATTCTCCCTGAAGGACTGACTTTGACTACATTCTTCATCACTTTGCGCTTGATGGCTCCAATCTCATCAGCGTCATCTTCATCTAAATCTGAATCTGGAAGAAACGGATTTTGAGCCTTGGCTTGACTATGAAATAAAGAAAAGGCCGATGTCAACAGAATTGATCTGATTATCTTCTTCGTTATTTTACTCATAGCTCTTCTTCTTTATAAAGTTCAACCAATAATCATCTGGCGATAATAATAACAAATCTAGAAGCAATTTTTTTCCATTCTCGTCAAGAACTCCATTATTTGCAGAAAGAATGCTAATGAGATTATTACGACCATTATCTACTTTTTCAGAAATGATTGTTTCCACTTCTTCTAATTTCATCTGCAATCTTTCTTTATCTTTTTTCTCGAGGTTTAATTGCATCTCTGATTGCAAAACATGATAGGCATGAAGCAAGCTTTTGTTATCCGTTTTCCCTTCTTTCAATAGTTTCTCTATCACATCATCTATTTTTCCTAAGGCATCTTCTTTATAGCTTCCACTATTCAAGGCATTATAGCCATTATATGCCTCTTTATAGCTTTCGATTGCATTATCGTAATCGCCGCTATTTAAGAAGGAATCTCCTGTAAACACTCTGTTCTGAAATTTTTCTCTTTCCTCAGAAGCATTCCATAAGCTAAAGCCTGCAATAGTACATATAAGCAACACGGTAAAAACTACAGCCATTTTTTTATAAGGCGGTTGTTTCGATTCTTCAGTATGTGTTAGTCGTGAATTCTTTGGTTTTAAGGTTCTATACTTTTCTGGCTGAGGCTTTGCGTGATTCTTAAGATATGGCTTATTTTCACAAATACCGATGCCATATGCTATGGAATATAAAATATATTGTACTATCACATCTTTATATCCATAAGAATCAGAGATATCTTTTGAAAAAGACTTGATTTTCAAATGTAAATCATCCTTAGGCGTAATCGCCAGAACTTTGTCGCCAAACCCTAACTTAATACAATTTCTTAGTATTGTTTTGACAGCATTTTGCTCTTCCATTGACACAACGTCGTTCATGATGTTCACCATCCGAACATCTTTCACAACATCCTTACCGTAAATACCAACAATTATTTTGATGGCCTCTGGTAACGTCTTTGGGTCCTTCGTCATTATTAATTAGTTTTGCTTGCCTCTTTTGAATATTGCTGCATCAGCAAATCATACTTATAAAGTAATTTTACACGTCCTTCGTTAGCTCGTTCAATGTCTTTTCGAGCGTAGTCGAGATCTATCCGGCTTTTCTTGTCGGCAACGGATTCAATGCCTGCTATCTTTTCCTCCAGCTTTTGGATTCGTTCATCTGTTTGGCGGATGCTTTCAACGATAATATCTATCTGGTACTGAATGAAATCTGTGATATGGGCTTTTAGTTCATCAGTATTATAAATGAAAGCTATCGACATGTCGTCCTTACTGCCTATCTTGCTGAGTTGAGGCAAGTCGGATTCAATAGATTTAGTGGTCTCTTCAAGCCCTTCTGTCACCAGCATCTTCACCACCTGAATATAGAAGTTTACCAGGTTGGCATCCTCACCAAAGGAATCGTCCATTCCATCAGAACCCAAGAAGACAGCCATCGGGTAATGGCCATCACCTTCGTAGCAATAGCGGAACTCGTTGATGGCATTGGAATCGCAGATAGAGGTGGTTTTATTCAAGAAGCATCTGTCATCCCAAGGTATTGGCTCATGCCAGAAAGGCTCCTGCTGGAATGAGATACACTTGCCATCACCAAGGTGGAAAGCGAACCAATAGTCTGGAGTCTGCACATAGACCATCAGCGTACAGCCATATAGTTTCTCAAAGGTCTCGCTGGTAGTGAGCTCGTCCAGATACTTTTGAGGTACATGTTCCTGCTCCCACTCGCTGACTGGCGTATTGGCAGCATGCTCAGCAATCTTCTGGTTCCATTGATAGATAATGGACGAGAACAACTGGCGAAAAGCGACATCTATGGGTGTCTGCTTCTTAATGACCTCTTCTGATGTAATGGCTCCCTGTGCTGTATAGGGCTTTCCAACGAACAGAGCCTTATCGATGTTCTCTACGAAAGTCTTGATGGAATCGCTTATCACTTCGGTTGCCAAACGAGCCCCCACGTCACTGCGGAAGTAACGTTCGCCACCATGACCATCGCACACGATGGCCAAGGCCAGCCCATCATCGTAGACTGCACTGAAGGAGGCATCCTGACAAGGCTTGTTATCTGCCTTGTGGCTTTCTCCCTGGCAAGAGAAGTGATAACTTTGGATCATCTATTAACCCCAATCGTCGATATACTGGCTGCTGTCTACCGTTGATGTGGAATTGGCAGACTCTGCACCATCAATATTCTGGGTAGCATCCTGCACATCCTTAATCACCTGATCCTGCTTGGTGGTGTCACCTGCCGTACTACTCTTACTACCAATCTGAGAAGAGGTGACTGCAACCACACGGATAATCTGCTTCAGGGCATCGATGTTGTGAACGGTAATGACAGCCTCAGCATTTCCGGTAAATTGTTTCAGCACATCCTTATCTGCATCGTCGCCAATGGCAATGGCAATCTTGATGGCAGACTTAAACCAGTTGTTGGCTTGCAATTTTGCCAGTCCTGCCTCATAATTGTCAGTTGGGCCACCATCGGACAAAAGGATAATAGCTGGTGCAAACGAGCCACTGGCTGACTGCATGAAACCACCATTACGAGACAGCTTGGCTGCTAACTCAGCACAGGCTGCACCCAGCGAGGTCAAACCACCTGCTGTCACGTCCTGCCAGATAAAGTCGCTAGCTGCCTTAGGCTCATCGTAAAGCCAGTTGACACCACTCGAAAATTCCAATGCAGCCACCTTGATCTCTGCATCGGGGTTGGTCTCTGAAATGTCATTAAGAAGGGGAAGGACATTGACCACAGCATCATTCACTGCACCAATCTTGTTGCCTTCCATACTGCCTGATGTGTCAATCAGGAAAAACAGCGTCATCGTTCTACGAGGAACACTTACGGTTTCGTCTAAAAGTCCCATATTCGAATATTGTTTTAAGTTGTTATTATGCTATGATTTCGCCCTTTGCACCAGGTGCACCTTTAATGCTGGAGCCAAAAGAAATTTTCAGTCCATTAAGTATTGGCAGGAATTCGCCAGGGGCAACCACCTTTACCTTACCACTGGGGGTGTCGACATTCCAACTGGCTTCTGTCAGATTGCGAATGACCAGCAAGTTCTTGTCTGTGGGGAAGTAGTCGACCTCTGCATCTGGGGTGTTGTCATTATCAATGTAGAGCTTAGTACCTGCAGTCAGAATCTGGGTGCGTGTGCCGAGCTTCATCTGCTTGCTGATATCGACATCTTTACCGCAATTGATGCATTTCAAATTGTTGTCATTGGTATCAACGAAGGTCTCTTCATGGCAATGCGGACATACCACCAACTCATCGCGAACCTTTGATATAACACGTTCCCACTCCTGTTCAATCAGTCGTTTGTTAGGGTTGAGTAGCTTATCGTCACTAAACTGATCAATGAAGGTTTGTTTCAGCAACGAGGGGAACACGGGCCAGCGTTTAATGACATTCTGATGGACGCCACGAACAGGCAGATTCGACTTGTCATCAGGATTATAGATGAACAGCGCCTTGCTGCCATAGAACTCCCGTTCGAACTTCTCAGTCATACAAGGACATGCCACCACTTTGGCTCCCTCGAAAGGATGATTGGCGAAGAACAACATAAAGAGAATTACTGACAGCGAGAACCTGTCGCTATATTTGTCAGGCACTCCGCCAGCCACTACTTCAGGAGCCATGTAGCGGGCCTTGCCCATAATGCCTGACTTTTCACCCTGAGGCATCACATTATCATTGTCGCAGATTAGCACGTCGCCATCTGTGGGGCGGATAAAGAAGTTGCCATCATTCAGGTCTTGATAACTATAGCCAAAACGATGGAGCATCATGAAACCATCGCATATCTTCATAGCTGCTGCCATCATGGCATTGAACGACTTGAAGTTTTTGCGGGCCAGTAGGTAATTGCCAAACTCGAAATAGTCGCTGGGGCGTAACTTCATGATGTAGCCATAGCTGCCGTTCTCTTTCTTGGTCAGGTATTCTGGCCAGATAAAAGCATCGGAAGGGGCACCTGCTGTGATGTTATGCTCCAGATTCTTATAGAACTTGTTGTCGGGTGGATTGATATACCACTTCAGGGCCATCTGCTGGCCACCTAACTCGACGAGATAGACGATGCCTTGGCCACCTCGACCTAATTCTTTAATGATAGTCGCCTGACTACCTATTGTCAGATTAACTTTCTGTCCATTTTTCAGTTCCATATCAAACTTGTTTTAGAATCCGCCACCTCGCAGATCGAATGATTCTGTGCGACATAAAGTACCTGTCATGTGGCAATGAGGACAGGTAACACGTTCCTGCCCATGCCAGCAGACTACAGTCTTGCATTTGTCACAGATATAGAATTGCTTACTTCCACAATGTGGACATCCAGGGAAATTGTTGTCAAGAGTGATAGTCCCCTTGACCTTTACACCATCAAAACCCTCACGATGGGCCTTGGCTTTATCAATCTTGAAAGCCCACACGAATTTCAGGTCACCACGTTTAGGATCAACCGTGATGCCGAAGGGTTTCTTTGTTTCCTCACACTCAGCAAGGATAGCAAAAGCCTCGTTGCTTATAGGTGTAATATCCATCATTTTAGGTCATTTGTCTTGCAAAGATAGACAATTAAAATGAATCATCCAAACTTTTTGCAGATATTTTTAATTTTGAATGGTGGTTTGGTACTTTTTTGGGGAGATTCTGAATAACTTATGTCAATAAGATGGGGGTTGTTTTTTGAAAGTGGGCGAGAGAGGACCGGGGTTTCATTTTTTTCCTTTACCTTTGCCGCCGTTATGATAGTAGCTAACATGAATCTCCATCAGGAATGGTATCAGGTGGTCAATGATGGTCTGTTCCAGTTCGCTCTCCGTATAGTCAGGTCTGTTCTTGAATCCCAGGAACTCAGCCACCACAGGGTTCTTGATATACTCCAACTTGTCCTGAAGCGGAGCCGTCAGCTGTTTCATCTCTCCTCGCACGGCATCCTTGTTTTGTGATTGGAGCAGACGATGATAGTACTGGCTGCTCACATTGCGTTGCAAAGTTCGAGTGCCCCACATCTCGCGAGCTGCCTCCTGCTCATACCAGTCGCGAGCCTCCTTGTTGCTTTCTTGTAGGATGATACGATAGTGAGTCCAAGAAAGGCGGATAGGAGATTTTGCAGTCACTAATTGCAGAATATTTTCAGATTTTCTACTCACTGCGTGGAAAATCTCTTCTTCATCAGCTTCTTCAGATTTTCTACTCACTGCGTAGAAAAAGTTTTGGTGGTAGTTGTAAAAAGCGATAAAATGATATAGATTGGCTTGGCGAAAACCCTTACCATACTTTTCCGTCAAACTATTAGCCAAGTTCTTCACCACCTGTTCGCCATACTCAGCTCGCTTATCTTTCAGCACCTCATGCTGAATGCGCAAGCCCAATAGCCAGTTACGCTTTATCAGCGTCTCATTGACTTGGCGATAGGCCGACTCCTGTGCTTGCTCGATTATCTGACAGGCATCTTGAAACAACCGTGTCTCTTGTTGCCCCGTTGCTATTATGTTGTCTTTCTCCATATAATGCGGTTACTTTTGTTGTTTTAAACTCACCTTTTGCTTGCCTCCTGCCGTTTGAACTGAAAGGGGGGTGACAATTTGTCCCCACCCTTTGGAAAGTTCAGGGTCGCGCTTCTTCATCTTCTTGATGTAGTCTTTAGGATCTTTGCTGTCCGTCAAAACCTCCACCACATCCACCACACAGAAGAACCACTTCTCCTTCTCGTCATCCCACACTGTGCGGACTTTCTTGTCTTCAAACAGTTTTATTTCTTGTTTCTTTGTCATATCTCAGTTATATTTGTCGTTATTGGCCCGTTGTTTAGGCTTTCGACTGCAAATATAGTGAAAATGTTGAAGAAAAGCAAATTATTGAAGAAAAATCTTCAATCTATCTTCGATAAATGCACACGCAGTCACGCGGTCACGCGGTCACATTTGGTGTTTTGAATGTGCAGAATGGGCGTACAAGAATGGTTTTCTTATTTAGACAAGTATATTATCTAATATATATTATATATAATATATATTAGATAAATATTAGTATGAGATTTTTTTGATGATATCGAAAATAGTAAATGTGACTGTGTGACCGCGTGACTGCGTCGTGTTCGCAGGAGGTGCATGTGTCTTATTGAAAATATTCAAAAACTTTTACATAAATTATTTGGTTTGCATCGTTTTTTTTCGTAACTTTGCATTGTCAATGAGA
>CACWWZ010000043.1 GCA_902764705.1 uncultured Prevotellaceae bacterium
TGCAGAGCGTCCACCACAAGCTGCCAGAATCGCGCTTGTAAAAAGGAATGCGGCAATCATCAAAATGGTTTTTCTCATAACAATTTGGCTCATAGTTTATTATTACGGCTGCAAAGATAAGAAAAAAACGTGAAAAAAAGAACAAAAAACACATTCTTGTTTTTCGACATGCTCTGCCGCAAGATGTCGCTCTCAATATGATGCACACGTTTAAAAAAGAAGATGGTAGGGAGAAAGCAACAAAAAATCCGCTAACTTATTGTAAGTCAGCGGACTCTTTCCACATAGGTGGTCGAGGTGACAGGACTCGAACCTGCGACAGCCTGGTCCCAAACCAGGAACGCTACCAACTGCGCTACACCTCGTTGCCTTGAAAAGCGGGTGCAAAGGTACAAAATAAATTAAACATTAAACATTAAACATTAAATTTTTAGCTGCAAATTAAAATATATTAACAATAATGTGAGCCAACTCTTTATGTCAGCTCACATCATTTATCTTCAACATCTTCTGAGCGAAGCAAAATTAATGTTTAATCTTTAATGATTAACCTACTTAATGATTCCCTGTTCGACGAAGATCTTCTTCAGTGCGACGACGGAACGGTCGACCTGCTCCTTGGTATGGGTGGCCATCAGGGCATAGCGCACGAGTGTGTCCTGAGGGGCACAAGCGGGCGGAATGACGGGGTTGATGAACACGCCGGCCTTGAAGGCGAGAGCGGTGACGAGGAACGTCTTGTCGACATCGCGCACATAAAGAGGAATGATGGGGCTCTCGGTGTCGCCAATCTCGAAACCTTCCTCGCGAAAACGCTTCAGTGCATAGTGGGTGACATCCCAAAGGGCCTGGATGCGCTCGGGCTCCTTCTGCAGGATGTGCAGAGCCTCCATAGCGGCAGCCGTTGCTGCAGGAGTGTTCGAAGCCGAGAAGATGTAGGTGCGGCAGGTGTGACGCAGGAAGTTGATGGTGTCCCAGTCGGAGGCAATGAAACCACCGATGGATGCCAGCGACTTCGAGAAGGTACCCATGATGAGGTCGACCTCGTCGGTGAGTCCGAAGTGGTCGCACACGCCCCTACCCTGCTTGCCGAAGACGCCAATACCGTGGGCCTCGTCGACCATGATGGAGCAGTTGTATTTGTGCTTCAGCTCGACAATCTCGGGCAGTTTGCAGAGGTCACCCTCCATCGAGAACACACCGTCGACGACGATGAGCTTGATGGCTTCGTAGGGCAGCTTCTGGAGCACGCGCTCCAAGTCGGCCATGTCGTTGTGCTTGTAGTGCAGCTGGCGGGCAAACGAAAGACGACGACCGTCCACAATACTGGCGTGGTCACGATCGTCGCAGATGATGTAGTCGTCCTTGCCGACTACCATTGCCAAAACGCCTTGGTTTACTGAAAATCCGGTAGAGAAGCACAGGCAATCGTCCTTGCCGATGAACTCTGAGATTTCTTTTTCCAACTGCACGTGCAGGTCGAGCGTTCCGTTCAGGAAACGGCTTCCTGCGCAGCCTGAGCCATACTTGTCGAGAGCCGCCTTGGCAGCATCGATGATGCGCTGGTCACCCGTCAGGCCCGTGTAGGCGTTAGAACCGAACATCAGCACCTTGTGGCCGCCCATCTCTACCTCAGTTCCCTGCTTGCCCTCAATGGCGCGGAAATAAGGATATACGTCAGCCTCCATAAACTTCTGGGGCTCACGATAAAGCTTGTATTTTTCTTGTAATTGTCCCATAAAAATAGGTGCGACCGAAGTCACAAATTTGTTTTCAGACTGCAAAGGTACACATTTTTTTAGAAATAGTGCAAAAAAATGAGAAATATTTCGTATTTTTGCAGTCAGAATGAATAAAAAGCAGAAAATAACGTTCATCGTGAACCCTATTTCGGGTACCAGCAGCAAGGAACACATCCCCGAGCTGATTGAGGAAATGCTGGACCACGAGCGCTTCGACTACGAGGTGCGGCAGACGGCTTATCGCGGTAATGCAGCCGAGATAGCCCGCGAGTCGGCAGAGGCTGGCGTGGACGTCGTGGTGGCGGTAGGCGGTGACGGAACGGTGAACGAGGTGGCTCGCTCGCTGGTGCATACGCAGACGGCGCTGGGCATCATTCCCACGGGTTCCGGCAACGGTTTGGCGCGCCATCTGTGCATTCCCATGAACAGCAGCAAGGCGCTGGAAATCATCAACCAATGCCAGATTGAGGCCTTCGACTACGGCGTCATCAACGGTCTGCCGTTCTTCTGCACCTGCGGCATGGGGTTCGACGCGTTCATCTCGCTGAAATTCGCCGAAGCCGGCAAGCGCGGACCCATCACCTACGTGGAAAACGTGCTGAAAGAGGGGCTGAAATACAAGCCCGAAACGTACGAGATAGAGGACGAGACGGGCACGAAGCACTACAAGGCGTTCCTCATTGCCTGTGCCAATGCGTCGCAATACGGCAACAACGCCTATATTGCACCGGGTGCGACGATGAAGGACGGTGAATTGGACGTCATCGTGATGGAGCCCTTCGACGTGCTGGACGCACCGCAGATTGCCGCCGACCTGTTTATGAAGACGCTGGGCAACAATTCGAAGATCAAGACGTTCCGCACTCAGAAGCTGCACATTCACCGCAAGGAGGCCGGTGCCATCCATTACGACGGCGACCCCATCATGACGGATAACGACATTGACGTGCATGTGGAGCATCTGGGCATCCGCATCGTGGCTAATCCGGACATGCCGGAGGACGAAGCGCAACCCAACCAGTTGTTGAACGCCTTCAGCGACTTCTTTAATAATATTAATAATGTACGCGAGGACATCACGCAGGACCTGGAGAAGAGCAGCCGCCGAATACAGGCGATTAACAAGGTACTTTTGCGCAAATTAAGGAATTAAATAATGGGTCGGCCCATAATGGATTGGCAGGTTATATTGACAGGGGTGATTATTGTGGGGGCTGTGGGGTATGCCGCATGGCGATGCTACGATAACTTACGCGAGGGCGGCGACCCGTGTCGCGACTGCGAACTGAAAGAAAAATGCCAGAAAAAATGCGAGAAAAGCAGCCAGAACACGTGTCATTGTAAATAATTAGCAAAAAATTCGCGATTTTGTTTGGTGATTTGCTCATTTATTCGTACCTTTGCATCCGCTTTCCACATCGGTGCCTTGACTCTTGGTCAGACACCTACGTTCGAAAAAGCTGAAGCGAGCTTCGCTTTTTACTCGCTGAAACGGTGCCTTGGATGAGTGGCTTAGTCAACGGTCTGCAAAACCGTCTACGGCGGTTCGAATCCGCCAGGCACCTCCAGAAAAAAAACCTCCCGAGCTCATTGCCCGAGAGGTTTTTTTGTATCTATCAGTTGGCGAGAGTCGGCTTACTGTATGCCGTCCTCACGCAGTTTCTGCTGCCATTTCCAAGCCGACCTCAGCACTTCCTCAGTAGGCGTCTCAGCCTTCCAGCCCAGCACCTTGTTGGCTTTGTCGACATTGCCCCACACCTGTTCGATGTCACCTTCGCGACGCGGAGCGTAGGTCCAGTTCACCTTTACGCCAGTAGCCTTCTCAAAGCCCTCTACAACTTCGAGGGTAGAAAGTCCCTTGCCAGTACCCACATTGAACACCTCGACGGGGTCGGTCTCAGGCTTGTCGAGCACACGCTCCATGGCCTTGACGTGAGCCTTGGCCAAGTCGACCACATAGATGTAGTCGCGGATGCAGGTCTTGTCGGGGGTATTGTAGTCGTTGCCGAAAATCTTCAGCTGTTCGCGGATACCAATGGCCGTCTGCGTGACGAAGGGAATCAGGTTCATGGGCACGCCGTTGGGCAACTCACCGATGAGTGCAGAGGGATGTGCACCAATGGGATTGAAGTAGCGCAGAAGGATGGCCTTGATGGGTGCACCGGAGTGTACATAGTCATGAATGATCTCCTCGTTGATCTGCTTGGTGTTGCCGTAGGGCGACATCGCCTTCTGCACGGGGGCGTCCTCAGTAACGGGCAGATACTCTGGCGCGGGCTGTCCGTAGACGGTGCACGAGCTGGAGAAGATGATGCCCTTGACATCGTATTTCGGCATGAGCTCCAACAGGTTTATCAGGCTCACGAGGTTATTGCGATAGTACTTCAGCGGTTTCTCGACACTCTCGCCGACAGCCTTCGAGGCAGCGAAGTGGATGATGCCCTCGATATCGGGATACTTGCGGAAGATGTTCTCCATAGCATCGAAATCGCAGCAGTCGGCCTGGATAAAGTCAGGACGGATGCCGGTAATCTTCTCAATGCCGTCAACCACGTTGGCATTGGAATTCGAGAGGTTATCGACGATGACTACTTTGTAGCCTGCATTTTGCAGCTCTACGGTGGTGTGGCTTCCGATGAAACCAGTACCACCAGTGACAAGAATGGTTTGCTTCATATTCTTCGTATAGTTATAAAAAAAACTCACCGAACGACTGAGGTCCAGTGAGCTGCTTACTTTTCGTTGCGGTGCGTACGAGACTCGAACTCGTGACCTCCTGCGTGACAGGCAGGCATTCTAACCTACTGAACTAACGCACCTTGCTTTGCGACTCGTTTTGACTTGTGTTCTGGCGGTGCGTACGAGACTCGAACTCGTGACCTCCTGCGTGACAGGCAGGCATTCTAACCTACTGAACTAACGCACCAGAAAAGTCGCTTTTGTCGTTTAGCGGGTGCAAAGGTACATAGAATTTTCGAATCGGCAAAACTTTTTTGCGAAAACTTTATAAAAAACTTTGCAAAAGGTGGGCATCGTGGTATTTTCTGCCGTCGAAGAGCCACTCTTTCAGCACCGTTTGCTCCGTAAAGCCCGCATTTTGGAATACCTTGAGGGCTTCCTGATTGTCGTTTTTCACGACGGCATAGAGCTGGTGCAGATGCAATACGCGCAGTGCATAGGATCGGAGTTCCGACAAGGCAGCGGTGGCATAGCCCTGCCGGCGGCACGCCTTGAGGATGACGATGCCCGCCTCAGCCCGCTGATGCTGCGGGTCGAAACGCACGAGGTCGACCATTCCCACCGTCTGGCCAGCTTCGTTGTCGATGACGAGTCGCACCTGCCGATCGGCATAGATATCATCAGCCGAGGTGGCGATGTAGTCGTGCAAGGTGTAGCGTGAATAAGGCACGTTGGTGGTGCCTACATCCCAGAGACTGGAGTCGTTCTCAATCTGATAGAGCAAATCGAGGTCTTCGGGTTCGATGGCGCGCAGCCGGATGGTGGGCAAGGTGTTCATGAGCGGTTGTCTTTACGTGGGTTGAGGAATTGTTGCAGGCGGTCCATCTGTATGTGGATCAGTGCCAGGAAAGCACGGAAATAGATGGCGGTCTTGATAGGCAGCGAGAGCAGAATGCTGAGGTGGCCGTAATGTTTTCGGAAGAAGATGAGCATGGCCTGATAGAACACGTGGACGTAGCGGAAGCTGGACTTCTGCGTCGACTCACCCTTGTAATGGACGATGTCGTAGGGCAGGAACCAGTTTTGCCAACCGCCCTTCAGCAAACGATACGAGAGATCGATATCCTCGCCGTACATGAAGAAGTCCTCGTCGAGCAGGCCCACCTGGTTGAGCGCCTTGCGACGCAACAGACAATAGGCTCCGCTGATGACCTCAATCTGCGAGGGTTGGTCCCACGGCAGATGACTCATATAGTAGCGCTTGGTGAATCCCAGCATTTTCAGCATCGACACCCACGGTGTAGGCAGTGCACGACGCGATTCTGGGGCTACGGTACCCTCGCGCGTCAACATGCGCACTCCTGCCCCACCCGCTTCCGGATGGGCATCCATGAAATCGAGACAGCCCTTGATGGTCGGTTCGTAGACCAACGTATCAGGATTCAGCAGCAGCACGTATTCCGATTCGGACTGACGAATGGCTTGGTTGTTGGCACGGGCGAAGCCGACGTTTTCCTGATTGGCAATGAAGTGCACCTGCGGATACTTCGGACGCAGCGTTTCCACCGTACCGTCGCTCGAGCAGTTGTCGACGACGTAGACGTCACCGTCGATACCGTCGAGGGCTTTTTTCACACTCTCGAGGCATTCGTCCAGAATCTGGCAGACGTTATAGCTAACGATGACTATGCTGATTTTCTTGGCCATACGAAGGGAATGCAGATCAAGAGCACGACGCCCAGATAAAAGAAGGGTGTGGTGCGGTAAATGATGTAGAGAATGATGTTTGCCAGCAGGGGCAGTCCGATGAGCAACATGCGCCGCTGCCAGCTCCACTTGATGAGACGCACCCCCAGATAGGCACACGCCAGCGTAGCCAGTTCCATGAAGGTCGTCAGTATAAATTGCAATGTTTCGTCGTTCATTTTTATTTCGTTATTTCGATATTTCAGGGTTTCGAGATTTCGATGTTTCGATGTTTCGAAAATCATTTTCCCTCGAAGGGTGTGCGGTTGATGATGGAGCGTCCCAGCGTCACCTCGTCCGTATATTCCAATTCGTCGCCCACGCTGATGCCACGGGCAATGATGCTCAGTTTGACATCGGTGAAGGGAGCCAGCTTGCGGAAGATGTAGAAGTTGGTGGTGTCGCCCTCCATTGTCGAGCTCAGCGCCAGGATGACCTCGCGCACCCCACCTTCGCTGACACGCTGCACCAACGACTCGATTTCAAGGTCGCTGGGGCCGATACCGTCCATCGGTGAGATGACGCCGCCCAATACGTGGTAGAGTCCCGTGAACTGCTGGGTATTCTCGACCGCCATCACGTCCTGAATGTTCTCGACGACACAGATGACCGACGTGTCGCGATGAGGATCGCTGCAGATTGGGCACGTGTCGCTGTCGCTGATGTTGTGGCAGACGTGACAATATTGCACCTCCTGACGCATACGTGCGATGGTCTCAGTAAAGCGTTCCACATCTTCGCCGTCCTGACGCAACAGGTGAAGCACCAGGCGCAAGGCCGTCTTGCGACCGATGCCCGGAAGCTTGGAGAACTCTTGTACCGCCCGCTCCAGCAGTTGGGATGGATATTGTTGTTGTATCATAACTCTAAACTCTAAACTTTCAACTCTCAACTTCACTCAGTTCCAGCCAGCGCATCGATTTCTCGTCGAGCTCGTCGTTCAACAGCGGCAGACGCTTGCTCATAGCGGTAATCTCATCCACCGACGTGGTACCTCCACAGAGCGCCTCTTCAATCTGCGCCTTCTCAGCCTCCAGGGCGGCAATGTCTTTCTCCAGCTGCTCCATCTCGCGTTTCTCCTTATACGACAGGCGTCGGCGGTCGTCGTGGCGATAAGAAGTTTTGCCAGTCGGACTAGTAGTACTAGTCTTACTATCCGAACTAGTTGCACTAGACGCACTAGAATTGCTGGCTTCCATCTTTTCCCACTCGCGATACTGCGTGTAGTTGCCTGGGAAATCCTTGATTTCGCCCTGCCCCTTGAACACCAGCAAGTGATCCACGACCTTGTCCATGAAATAGCGGTCGTGCGACACGACGATGACGCAACCGGGGAAGTCCTGCAGGTATTCCTCCAAAATCTGCAGCGTCACGATGTCGAGGTCGTTAGTAGGCTCGTCGAGTACCAGGAAGTTGGGGTTCTGCATCAGTACGGTGCATAGATACAGCTTACGGCGCTCGCCACCGCTCAGCTTATATACATAATTATATTGCTGTTCTGGCGTAAAGAGGAAATATTGCAGCAGTTGCGATGCAGAGAGTTTCTTGCCGCTGCCCAAATCCACATAGTCAGCAATCTTCGTGATGACATCGATGACCTTCTCCTGTTCATTGAACTGCAAACCCTCCTGCGAGAAATAGCCGAACTTGACCGTCTCGCCAATCACGATGCGTCCTTCATCGACAGGCACCTGTCCCAACAGCATCTTGATGAATGTCGACTTGCCCGTGCCGTTGTTGCCCACAATGCCCATCTTCTCGAACCGCGAGAAATTGTAGTAGAAGTCCTTCAGAATGACGACAGGTTCATTTCTCATTTCTCCTTTATCATTTCTCATTTGGCCGAAGGCCTTACTGATGTATTGGCACTCGAAGATTTTCGAGCCGATGTAGACATTCGACGCCTTCAGTCGCAACTGGCGCTCTTCCAATCGCTGCTTGGCTACCTTTTCCAGTTCGTAGAACGCCTCCTCGCGATAGCGTGCCTTATGGCCTCGCGCCTGCGGCATGCGACGCATCCATTCCAACTCCGTGCGATACAGATTGTTGGCGCGAGCCACCTCAGCGCGTCGGTTATCGATGCGCTCCTGACGCTTCTCCAGATAGTAGGCATAGTTGCCGCGATAGGTATAGATGGTCTGGTCGTCGAGTTCCAGAATGACGCTGCACACCCGGTCCAGGAAGAAACGGTCGTGCGTCACCATCAACAACGTGCGGTTGCCGCGTCCCAGATAGCCTTCCAGCCATTCAATCATCTCGAGGTCGAGGTGGTTCGTGGGCTCGTCCAGTATCAGCAGGTCGGGTTCCGTCAACAGCACGTTTGCCAGTGCCACACGTTTCTGCTGGCCACCGCTCAGTTCCCCCATGCGCTGGTTCAAGTCGCGAATCTTCAGCTGCGTCAACACCTGTTTGGCTTTCAGCACCTTTTCTTCCTCGCCTTGGTGATTGAAGCACGCGTCGAGCACGCTCTCGTCCGGGTCGAACACGGGCGACTGTTCCAGCATACCCACCTTCAGATCACGACGAAACACGATGCTGCCCGAGTCGTAGCCCTCCTTACCACAGAGTATGGAGAGCAGCGTCGACTTACCTGTACCGTTCTTGGCTATCAGTCCCACCCGCTGGCCTTCGCCAATAGAGAAACTGATGTCGTGGAACAGCGTCAGCGCGCCAAACGACTTCGAGAGGTGTTGTACGTCAAGATAGGGAACCATTAATCTGCTCAATATAATTTAGCACGTCGTCGCGACCGTCCTTCTTCTCGGCCGAGGTGAGGAACATCGGCGGCATCTCGTCCCATGTCTCCGACAGCTTCTTCTTATAGGCCTCCATCGCCTGACGGCACTTGTTGGGCGTCAGCTTGTCGGCTTTAGTGAATACGATGCTGAAAGGAATGCTCGACACGCCCAGCCACTCGATGAAATCAAGGTCAATCTTCTGCGGTTCCAGACGAATGTCAACCAGCACGAAGACATTCACCAACTGTTCGCGTTGCAGAATATACCCGCGAATCATTTGGTCCAGTCTGTCCACCTCCTTCTTCGAGCGTTTGGCATAGCCGTAGCCGGGCAGGTCGACCAGATACCACTCCTTATTAATAATAAAATGGTTGATGAGCAACGTCTTACCCGGAGTCGACGACGTCTTCGCCAACTTCTTGTTGTTCGTCAACATATTAATCAGACTCGACTTGCCCACATTCGAACGTCCGATGAAGGCGTACTCGGGTTTTGTATCCTTCGGGCACATCGACACCATCGGAGCGGAAAGCGTGAATTCTGCTTGTTTAATTTCCATTGCAATGTTGATTTTGGGTGCAAAGATACGAAAAGTCGAGCGCAGAACAAAAAAATAACTAAAAAAATTGGTCATTTCAGAATTATTACGTACCTTTGCAGACGAATTTCAGAAAAAAGCGTGTTTCCTTCCGCGAAGCACGATTGTTCCAAACGATTTTCAAAATCCACTATTTAGCGTTTAACGAATTACTGTATATAGATATGTACACGAAAGAAGAATTAGAAAAGCTTCCTATCCCCGAATTGATGGAGATAGCCAGCGAACTGGGTATCAAAGTATCGCAGAACGACGAGCTGGAGAGCGTGATTTACGCCATACTCGACAAGGCCGCCGAGAATTCTGCCGCCGGTGTCAGCGCACCGAAGCGCAAGCGTACCCGTATTGCCAAAGACAACAACAAGGTATATGCCGTCAATGGTTCTGATGGCGAGACCTACGACAAAGAAGCCACCAAGGTGGAAAAGAAGAAAAAGAAGTCGCTCGATGCCCTGATTGCCGAGCAAGCTGCCGCAGAACAAGCCGAGAAAGCCGAAAAGGAAGAACAGGCTGCTAAGGCCGAGTCTGCTGAGAATACAGAAGAAGCTGCTCCCAAAAAGCGCGGCCGTAAGAAGAAGGATGCCGAGGAAGTTGCTGCTCCTGAAGCTGCTGCGGCAGAACCCGAGAAGAAAACCCGGAAGAAGGCAACGAAAAAAGCCGAGCAGGATTTATTTGCTGAAGAAGCCCCTGTCGCTGAATCTACAGAAATCATCCCTGAAAATGAACCCGTAGCCAGTGACGAGAGCATCTCACCCGAGATGATTGGTCAGTTGCAGGAAAAGATGGCAAAGACCAACGAGGGTGAGCCACAAGAGACTGCCGCATCCGACGGAAGCGCTGTCTGGGAGGGTGATCCCGGTGACGGCACAGACTTCATCACCATCGTCGACCTGCCCATCGAGGACCAGGCTGCCATTCCTTCCGTCGACATCTTCGATCGTCCGATAGTCCAGCAGACCCAGGACGAGCCCATGATGCGCGACTATAACAACATACCGCGTCAGGATTTCGATTTCGGCGACCTGATTACCGGCAACGGCGTATTGGAAATCATCCAGGACGGCTACGGATTCCTCCGTTCCAGCGACTACAACTATCTGTCGTCACCCGATGACATCTACGTCAATCCCCAGCAAATCAAGCGCTGGAGCCTGAAGACAGGCGATGTCGTAGAATGCACCGTTCGTCCGCCGCACGACAACGAGAAGTATTTTGCACTCTCGAACGTCATCAGCATCAACGGACGTGATCCCCAGGAGGTTCGCGACCGTGTAGCCTTCGAGCACCTCACCCCACTCTTCCCCGACGAGAAGTTCACCCTCTGCGGTGACCGGGCCACCACGAACCCCAGCGTTCGCGTCGTCGACCTCTTCTCGCCCATCGGTAAGGGCCAGCGCGCACTCATCGTGGCACAGCCCAAGACCGGTAAGACCATCCTGATGAAGGATATTGCCAATGCCATCGCCGCCAACCATCCTGAGGCATACATCATGATGCTGCTCATCGACGAGCGTCCTGAGGAGGTCACCGACATGGCCCGCACCGTCAATGCCGAGGTTATCGCCTCGACCTTCGACGAGCCCGCCGACCGCCACGTCAAGATTGCCGGCATCGTTCTCGAGAAGGCAAAGCGTATGGTAGAGTGCGGCCACGATGTCGTCATCTTCCTCGACTCCATCACCCGTCTGGCCCGTGCCTACAACACGGTAGCCCCTGCCAGCGGAAAGGTGCTCACCGGTGGTGTCGACGCCAACGCCCTGCAGAAGCCTAAGCGCTTCTTCGGTGCTGCACGTAACATCGAGAACGGCGGTTCGCTGACCATCATCGCCACCGCTCTGACAGATACAGGTTCGAAGATGGACGAGGTAATCTTCGAGGAGTTCAAGGGAACGGGTAACTCCGAATTGCAGCTCGACCGCATGCTGGCCAACAAGCGCGTCTTCCCGGCTATCAACCTCGTGCTCTCCAGCACCCGTCGCGACGACCTGTTGCAGGATCAGACCACGCTCAACCGCATGTGGATTATCCGCAAGTTCATTGCCGAGATGAACCCCATCGAAGCCATGAACACCATTCGCGACCGACTGATGCAGACACACTCCAACGAGGAGTTCCTGCTGTCAATGAACGGATGATTTATCAGAAGTTAAGGAGTTAAGAAGTTAAAGAAGTTAAGGAGTGATGCAAAGTAAAGTATTGCTCATCTATACAGGCGGTACTATTGGAATGAACCGCAACCCGCAAACAGGTGCCTTGGAGCCACTCGACTTCGAGCACCTGTTGCTGTTTGTGCCCGAACTCCGTCAGTTCGACATGCAGATTGACGTCCATCAGTTCAATCCACCCATCGACTCCAGCGACATGTCGCCACAGCTGTGGACGGATCTTTCGCACGTCATTGCCGACAACTACGACCAGTATGACGGCTTCGTCGTGCTCCACGGCACCGACACGATGGCCTACACCGCATCAGCCCTCTCCTACATGCTGGAGAACCTCACCAAGCCCGTCATCTTCACCGGTTCACAACTGCCCATCCAGCAGTTGCGCACCGATGGCAAGGAAAATCTCATCACCAGCATCGAGATTGCTGCCGCCAAGGACGACCAAGGGCACGCCCGCGTTCCCGAGGTAGGCATCTACTTCAACGGTTCGCTGCTTCGCGGCAATCGCACCACGAAGCAGAGTGCCGACGAATTCAAAGCCTTCGAATCGTTCAACTATCCCCATCTGGCCGATGCCGGCGTCAACATCACCTTTCATCAGGAGCGCATCCTGAAGCCCGACTGGGACAAACCCATGACGCCCCACTTCCGGCTCGACAATAACGTCATCATCTTCTCGCTGTTTCCGGGCATTCGCGAGGACCTCATCCGCCACATCATCCACACGCCCAACCTCAAGGCCATCGTCATGCGAACCTTCGGCTCGGGCAATGCCCCCCAGCGAACATGGTTGCTCAATGCGCTAAGAGAAGGCACCCGCAACGGCAAGGTCATTGTCAACATCAGCCAATGCATGCAGGGAATGGTCGAGATGGGACGTTACGATACAGGCTTCCATCTGAAGGAAGCCGGCGTGGTCAGCGGCTACGACTCCACCGTCGAGAGTGCCGTCACGAAACTCATGTTCCTGCAGTCGCACTACGACGACCCACAAAAGGTTCGCGAAATGATGAACCGCAGCATCCGCGGAGAAATCAGCGAAATCCGGTAACTATACCCTCCAGATATTCACGGTCAATGTCGTCGAAGGTTGCCAGTTCCTTGCTGTCGATATCAAGCACGGCAACGACATCACCATTCTTGGAGAACACGGGAACGACAATCTCAGAGCGCGAGAGACTGCTACATGCTATATGGCCGGGGAACTGCTCGACATCGGGCACCACGATTGTTTTGCGTTGTTCCCATGCCGTGCCACACACGCCACGTCCGAAACCGATATGCATACAAGCCACAGGGCCTTGGAATGGTCCCAGTATCAACTCACCATCTTGTACCCGATAGAATCCTGTCCAAAAAAATCCCATCGTCTCGTGGATGGCAGCACACACGTTGGCCATCTTTGCAATAATATCTGTTTCGCCTTCTATCAGCGCCCGAATCTGCGCCGTCAGCAAACGGTACTTTTCTATTTTTTCTTCCATGAGCCGCAAAAATACAAAAATTCTCGCAGATGGAGACCATCTGCGAGAAATATTTAGCATTATTTAGGGCAAACGACCTTCTTGTTTCTACAGTCGCACTACGACCGCGTGCCGGGAGAGCCTTAATGACACCTATGACATGTATGACACTCATGACACATCGGCTTGCACTTTCCGGTAACGTCCTCTTTCCGTCTGCACGATGAGCCCTTGGATTTTCCAGTTCTTCAACATCTGCTGAACCTGATTCCTCGTGACTCCACTACCCTTGACGCTGATACTATGCTGCAAGGCGGCATCGAAACCGAAGTCTACATCCAGACGCTCATAGATAGAGTCGTTCATACCCAAGCGCTGGCGTGGTTTGCTCCCACCAACATAGTCGCGGCTGTTGAAGGCCATCTCGATGCGGTCGCGGAAGAAATACAGCGCACAATCCAGCAGGTAGTCGGCAATGACGTCGTACGCCTCCAGCAGCTGCGGGGTCTGCAACTTCAGCAGCATGGCCTTCCACACGTCGGGGTGCGTCTTCAGCTCCTTCTCGGCACCGCTGTAGCCGTGCTTCGCGATGAGCTGTTCGGCCACCTTGCAGAGCAGGATGCAGCACACCATGCGCTGGGCCGTCACGCAGACGCGGAAGCGCTGGCGGGCGCGGACCTTGTCGTCGCTCTTGATGCACTCTATGCGCACCTGTTCCAGCCATTCGCGACCTTTCTGTTCCAGTTTCGGCAGCACCACCTCGCCCTGCATCAGCGGCAGCAGATGGGCCACCTGGCGGATGCGCTCGGCCTGTCGGTCGGTCAGCACGTGGGGCTTGTCCTCGAGCCGTGCAAAGGTGTTGTCGGGCGTGCGGGCTACGGCGATGCGGCTCTGGAAACCGTCGGTATAATTATTCACCACACGATAGAGGGCATCGGGCGTGCCACACATCAGCACATTCCACAGCAGGTGGTCGATGTGTACGTTCACCGCCTCTGCCGAACGCGCCTCGCGGTCGTACGGACTGCCGTCGTAGCTCTGACGCAGCATCACCGAAAAGTCGTTGATCGTCGACTTCCATTTCTGTGCCACCGTGTCGGCCTCGGGGGTAAACGAGAAGGCATGCTTGCCGTCGGTATTCGCCAGTCGCTCGGCCAGGTTGGCCACCGTGTTGTTCAGCGTCAACAGGCGCACGGGCAGCTTCGGCTCCTCGGGCTGTTCCTTCTTGTTCTTCGCGGCACGCTTCCTGGCGCGCCACTCGTCCTCCTGCTGCTGGTACACCTTCTCCAGCGCCCGCAACTCTGAGGTCCACGCGGCCACGATGGGGTCTATCGAACCCTTTCCGCTGGCGAAGTCACCGGCCACGTAGGCTATCAGGTTCAGCGTGTTCTTCACGCCGTGAACGTCCAGCCGGACACCCGTTGCCAGCATACCGATGACCGGCGCGACGGCCACCAGTGCGGGCATCGCCAACTGAGGCCCCACTGCCTCTATCGAGTCCCTGACACCCTGCGGCATCTTTTTTAATGAAGAATGAAGAGTGAAGAATGAAGAATCGTCGTCCTCAATCAGTTGAGCGTTCTCTCTTTGAGAGTGTGGCGTTGCGAAGAGCGTTGAGAGTTGAGAGTCGTCGCTGGTGTAATTTTCCGCCCTCAACGACTTTAGGAAGATCTCCTTCTGCTTCATGTTCATCGGACGGTTCTGGTCGACGTACTTCTCGTAGAAGTTCTTGACCAGCGTCCGGCAGTCCTGCTCCTGCGAGTACTCGGGCATCTTCTGCGCCAGCACGCCCATCAGTTCCTCCTGCGCCATCATCTGGCACAGTGTCGGCAACAACAGCTTCAGCGTGTTATGACGCACCCCGTCCCGGTTCAGCGTCACCAAGTCCAACCCCGTCATCGCCAGCGTCTCGTCGAAGGCCGCCAACGTCCGAGCCGAAGGCTCGACGATGTTTGATGGCTGATGTTCGATGTCTGACGAATTTTCTGTTTCTGAACACATTACTCCCCTCGCCCTTTGGAGAGGGGGCGGGGGTGAGGCTTTCCGCCCATCCACGTCCAGTCCGCGCTGCAGGTACGCCTCGCGCCTTTCTTCCAGTTCCGCTTCAGACAGCGCCTCCAGCCAGTGCGGTGAACGGTACACCTCCTCGTCCTTGCCCGTCACGTAGATAAACCTTTCGGGCGTGATGCAACTCTCGTCGTAGGGTACCCCGATCTCCTTGCAGAACGCCTGCTGGGCCTCCTCGATGGTCTTGCCCTTCGGTATGCGGATATAGATATGTACCTTCCGTCGCGCCGAATACTCTATCCTGAGCACCTGATCCTGCCAGTCCGAATACTCGTCCTCGTTCACCTCCAGCGCACGCTGGACGGCCTGCTCCACCAGCGACTTGTCGTCCACATCGACGCACGTCATGTGGGTAAAAGCCTCGGGGATGATGTCCTTCTGGGCGCGGTGGTTGTCCTTGAACTGCGCATAGTGCGGACAGATGTACGGCAGCAGGTCTTTCTTCTTCTCGTCGCCGGCTCGTATCGCCGTCACCATTTCCTTCAGCCAGGCTTCGGAGAGCAGCCCGTCCAGCTGCTCCCGAGTCCAACTTTCTGCATACCCGCGGTTCTTACCCCCGCCATGCTGTGTATTTCCTGATATAATTCCCATAATTTTTTGTTTGGTCGCTATGCCCCGCAAGGGGCACTCCTTCTCTTAATTCGATTTTTTTGACTTATTCAAAAAAACGCTTTGCTTCCCATTCGCGGCGCAGTTCCAGGCCTCTCAGGCGCTTGCCGCCGGCATACACCCAGCGCTTGAATTCGCGTGTGATGGCCGTTTTCGACCCTCCTTCGCGGATCACCTTCAGCAGCGTCGAGCCCTTCAGTCGCCCGATGCCCAGATTGAACGCAAACGACGTCAGTGCATCCAGCTGTCCTTCCGTCCGCGCCACCTGCAGTTCCTTCACCGCCCGTTCGCATTCCTCGATGTCCTTCTGCAGCAGCTCCTGCGCCCAGAATGGCGAGATCTTGTCACCCTCGCGCACGCCCTTGGTATGTCCGTAGCCGATGGTCAACACCCCTGCGGCATCCCTATAGGCCGTCAACCGCAGTCCCTCCATCATCATCAATTGTGTCAATAATCTATCACTTGTCTTCATATCTTCTCTAAACTCTAATCTCTAAACTCTAAACTAAAACTCCATATAAATACTTCCGTGATGCGCTTCGAATTCCGCCCGGATTTCCCGCAGCCTCTTCTTCCTGACATGCAGGTTCATCTCTCGGGCCCGATGCTCCTGTTCGCGTACCGCCACCAGGTACATCAGATATTCGCGCCGCTTAATTCGTCCTTGACTCATACTAACGTCTTAACTCCTTAACTCCAAGAAATCAAAAATTGGGATATCCCAGTTTGGCGTTCAGGTAGTGCAGTCCGGCGATGGTCCACGTCATGTACGTGCGGATTTTCTTCTCGCCCTTCAATGAATAGCTGACATGCGTGCGCAGGGCGGTGAAGCCGCGGCCCTCGAGGTCGTCGCTCAGGTTCCAGCGGCCGCCGCGACGGTACTGGATGCCCATGTCGCTGAGCACCTGGTTGAAGTCCCACACCGTCATGTTGAACGTCTTCGCCACCTGCGTCGCCGTCAGCGTGTCCTCGGCACCCTCGTTCAGCAGGCGCAGACCCTCGCCGATGATGTTGTCCGCCAGCCTGAGAATCTCCTTTGGCTCCGGCAGACAGTATCTACTCCCCTCGCCCGTTGGAGAGGGGTTGGGGGTGAGGCTCCGCTCCAGCTCTTCCCAGCGCAGCACTAGCTTGGCACGTGCCTCGTCGTTGAACTTCGTGGCGATGTACAGGCACTCGGTCTTGGTGAGCTGGTAGCAGGGAACCTCGCGCGTTCCACCGTTCGGCTGTTCGATGATTCGGGATGTCAATCGAAAATTTGATTTACATACTTTCACCCATGCTGGTTCCATCTTTCGGATGGCCTCCATGACATGAAAATGTTGTTTACCTGTCAGCTCGGCAATTTCGAGCGACGTCATCATTTGTGGTTGGTTGTTGTTGTCGTTGCCGACGTGTTTTGTCTGTAAAGAAATAATTGTTGTTTTCATTTTGTTTGAGTTGATTTACATCGTATTTTTCTCGCCATGCCAAAGCTCAAACAAGTTTGGATTTGGTCATTTTGGCTTATCGAAAAAATTGATTTAGTGAGAGAAGCTTTGAGAAAGGGCCCTACACCTCGCGGTGCTCAATTGATTCCCTCACTTCAACTCAGGGTTTTGTTACTTTTAATTGATTTTCACGATGTCAGTGGCAAGCACTTCCTGGAACACCTGTCCCTGATACTCGTGCGTAGAGAAACGGAGCGTCGCCGCAACGACATCGCCCTCGTAGAACCTGCACCCCGCCAGATTGCCCAGCATGGTGCACACATATTCGTTTTCAAACTTCGAGCCGCCCAGCTCCTTCAGCACTATCGTGCACTTCTGGATCTGTCCCGACTCCTGCTTCTGACTTTGTACGCTGAAGGCCTCGCCCTGGCGTACGACTTTTAAGATTTTTGTTTTCATAATAATAAGGTTTATTCAAGTTTCGCATTCACTCAACTTCTTTGTAGTTAAGAAGTTAAGTAGTCATCGCTTCGCTCGTCCTTCGTCCGGGCCTTCCCGTCGTGTCCTTTGTGTCAGTAAGTTAAAGATCGCTTTGTCGTTCGTTGACGCTGCAAAATTACGCACAAAAAAAGGGTACATGAAACAACGTCATGCACCCCTGTAGGTATTCCTGTAAGTTCTGTAGGTTTATCTGTAGCTATTATATTCTCAACCGCTCCTCGACGGCCATTTTGTATGCTTCCACCAGTCGCAGCACACGCCCCTTGGCACCGTTCTGCGCCCACTTATCGATGTGCAGACGCATATAGGGATTGTTTCTGAACGTGTTCGACAGCAGACCCTCCTGACAACCGAAGTCGCGCTCGAACTGCGCCATGTTGTTGGCATAGCCGTAGCAGTCGCGGCTTGTGCAGAAGATAACGGCCATGGCACTGTCGCCCCAAAAATACTCACGCACCTCGACCACACACGCCGCCAGCATCTGTACGCTAGGCTGCTTCTCGCTCTGTGGCGCGGGGGCTGCCGCCTGCTGGGTGACTGTCGAGCCGGGCATGGCGAATGTGCAGCCCGTGATGCTACCGTTAAACACCTGGCAGTTCGAGCCTGCCTCGAAGTGGTTTACAACATTTTTCTGACTATCTTTTTCCATCGTTTATTCTTTTTATCCTTTTTGTCTTTCTTGTCCTTTTTTTTCTTCTCAAAGTGACCATTCACCCTGTCGTTAAACACCTGCGAGTTGCTGCCCGGCTCGAAGTGGTTGTGAATCTCCATGGGCTTCGCCTTGACCTCAGCCACCAGCTGCTGCTTCTCCGACTCCAAGTGCTGCTTCTCCGACTCCAGATGATTGTTCTGCGCTTCCAACAGTTGCTTTTGCAGGGCGTCAATCTCAGCCTGGTGTTGCAGGCGCATATTGGCCATCTCGGCATCCTTCTGCTCCAGCTGCTCGTTCAGATCGTCAATCTCCTGCTGCTGGCGCTCCACCTGCTCTCTCAGCTCATCCGCCTGATAGAACGCTTCGCGTCCTGCATCCAACACAATCCTGTGGGCCTTCTTCCGCCTACACTTTTCCTGCAGGCACTCCATGTCGTCGTCCACATCGCGGCTCGCCTCGCCGTAGTAGACCTCATATTCTTCTTTCTTCATAATTCTAAAATTTTAAGTTATCGTAAATTTTTTGCAAATATACAACGAGGAGTGTACCACAAGTCGGTACACCCCTCGGGATTAACATTTCTTTAACATATCAGCACCCCATCAGGGGCGCGCGACTACCTGTCATATAATCGAAGCGTCTCGGTTATGATGTCCTTCATTTTCTGCCTGACATCAGCAGGTTCAAGCACTTCGATACCATTGCGGAACGATAACAATTTGTTTAGGAAATCGCCGGTGGGACGGATGTCGAACGAGAAGTCGGTATAATTGTCGCCCGACTGCAGTTCGCACTGCGAGTGGTGCAGCGGCAGTGTGCGCAGATAGTGGGGCGTACGGTCGTAGGCACGTACCACGACATGAGCCATAGGAACATCGATGGTCAGCACGCCGAAATAATCCGCAAAATAATCCTCTGGCGAGAAGTCCTCGGGCATCTCGAAGGTATCGTCTGTGGGCTCCATCATGTTCATGCGGTCATCCAGTGCGTAGCACCGCAGCTGATCCTCGTCATTCCGCGCCAGCAGATACCAACGCTGCTGCGACCGTTTTAGAACGTAAGGACAAACGGTTTTCACGTAACCCTCATCCTCAAACTTCTGGTACCCCATACGCAGCCGATGGTCAGTCTTCATGGCACGGATGATAGGCTCCAGAAACTCCTCGCCAGCAGGCGCGTACTCCATGAGGATGCGGTCGCGAATCGAGGCACTGTCAGCCAGCATGCCATGAACGGCGAGTGTTGAGAACAGATGTCGTTCGATGCTGTCGTTGTTCAGCACCTCGGGGTTGCTGATGTAATATTTGTGCGTTTTGGGTTCGCAGTCGATGATGACGCCAAACATGTCGAGGATAGCGTCACGATGCCGGTTAAACGACGTCCGGGGCAACGGATTGCCCTCGGCCACCTTAGCCTCCCGCCACTTCTGATCGAGTTGCGCGAGGGTTAGTTTACCATACGTCTTGAACGTGTTGATAATCCAGATATACTGGTTGAAAATCAGTGCCGGTTTCATATGCGTTTCGGAATATCTACATCCCCCTTAGAACCTGTCACAGGGTGACAGGCCTTCTTCGCTGTCGTCGAAGTCGAATGCGGGGGCACCTACTTCGCCGTTCCAGCCCGGAGGACTGGCAGCCAGCATGTGGTGAATCTCTAACTCAACGACCTCCATCTGAGGCTTCATATATTGCTTTTTCATAATTTTCTTTGAACACGAATTACACGAATTATACAAATTATTTGATAACCACTTTAAGTCCGTTATGGATGTAGAGTCCCTTGGCACTTGGTTTGCCATTGAGGCGGGTGCCGCTCAGCGTGTACCACGCACCATCAGAATCCGTTAAATCCGTGAAATCTGTGGTTGTTATCTTCGTGGTGCTGCCGTCGGCGCTGACCAGGACGACGCTGATGCTGGCGGGCATGTCGCCTGTCGAGGCACGGTGTGCAGGGGCGTTGGTCGTTGTCCACGGATTGTCGGTGCCCGTATAGGTCAGGTACGAGCGCAGGGGCTTGATATGGGCTCCCTCGGCCAGCATCACGAAGTCGCCGGCCTCGACGTCCGTGGCGCCGTCCGTGGCCTTGCCGCTGGTGGCTGCGAAGCCATAGTCACGGCCGCAGTCCGCTGCCGCCCACGTCTTCTCGGCATAGACGCCCTTGAACTGCCAGTCGCCGTTGGTGGTTGTTCCTGCGCTGATGCTGGCAGCTGCCTCGCCGTGGAACAGCACAGGCTTGTGAGCCTCAGTGCCTGCGGGTACGAAGAGATACGGCGTGTTGGCCGAGAGCGTCGTGCCGGTATATTCGTTCATGGTGGCTATCCACTTGCCTTTATTGCCGTCGTAGGTCACGCCGCCGAAGGTGTAGTATTTACCCTCTGTGGCGCTTGGTGTATAAGCAAACGGGAATACGACGGTTGAAGCCTTGCCGCCCGTGAAATCGCGGTGGAACGCCACCTTGCCGCTCAGGTTTGTGGGCACGTTCGCTGCATCGCTCAAGATGGTGGCCTCCACCGCGCCGTCGTTGTCGGTGATGTCTGCTCCATTGCAGCCGATGTCGCAGGGCCTACCGAGTGCAGTGCAGTCGCTATAGTAGTTATGGCTCAGCGTGCCGCCTGGGTTAAAACCCACAATGGCGCCAACAAAAAAATTATCGCCATAGATGGTGACGCCCACGGCGAGGCAGTTCTTAACATTATTATCGTTTTCGTTACAGCCCACGATGCCGCCACACTCTTGTGCTTGGCTGAGGGTGGCGCTACTGGTGCAGCCATCGACGGTGCCATGGTTATAACCCGCGATGCCGCCGTGACGAGATGGATTGTTACCTGTGGCGCCGATAAGGACATTGGCGGTGACATGGCAGTTCTCGATAGTACCACCATTGGCCCCTGCTATGCCGGCAACATTATATTTACCCGTGATGCGGGCATCAGCGAGGGTGACATTCCGGACACAGCCCTCGTTGATGCAGCCGAAGAGGCCCTGACATAGATCCGACGAATAGATTCGGATGCCGCTGATGGTATGGCCCTGGCCGTCGAAGGTACCACTGAAAAACTCAGGCCCCGTTCCGATGCGAGTAAAATTGTTCTCCTGGCTGTCGGCGGCGTCCCAGTCGGTGGCGTAGGGGTAGGCAATGTCGTTCATCAGCTTGAAGTACGTGCCGTGGTAGCCCTCGCCGCCGTTCACGCGCTGGGCCAGCAGGTCGAGGCCTGCGGCGTTAGTGATGACGTAGGGATGATCTGCGCTGCCGTCGGCGGCAGGATCAGCGCTGACACCCCAGAGGTCCGGTTTCGGCAGGATCGGTGCCGTCCTTCGTCACAATATAGCCTTCATGGATGCAGCCCGTAGGCAAGGTGCCATTGTAGCTCAGGGTGACGGTGGTGCCATCGACGACGCTGATGGTGCCACCCTGGTTGACCATGATACCCGTGGCGGTGATGTCGCTGGCGAGGGTCAGGGTGTAGAGGGTACCGGGTACCGCGCCGTCGTTGGCAGTGACATCACCATCACTGCAGCCGATGCCGCTAGTATTACCGCCCACGGTGCAGCCGCTGTAGTAGTTATGGCTCAGCGTGCCGCCTGAGTTAAAACCCACAATGGCGCCAACCTCATCATCGCCATAGATGGTGACGCCCATGGCGAGGCAGTTCTTAACCACACTTTTATCGTATTCTTTACAGCCCACGATGCCGCCACACTCTTGTGCTTGGCTGAGGGTGGCGCTACTGGTGCAGCCATCGACGGTGCCATGGTTCTGACCCGCGATGCCGCCGTGATTATATGTATTGTCACCTGTGGCGCCGATAAGGACATTGGCGGTGACATGGCAGTTCTCGATAGTACCACCATTGGCCCCTGCTATGCCGCCAACATTCTCTTTTCCCGTGATGCGGGCATCAGCGAGGGTGACATTCCGGACAGTGCCGTGAATGTTGCCGAAGAGACCCTGACATAGATCCGACGAATAGATTCGGATGCCGCTGATGGTATGGCCCTGGCCGTCGAAGGTACCACCGAAAGGCTCACCACCCGTTCCGATGCGCGTGAAGTTGTTTTCCTGGCTGTCGGCGGCGTTCCAGTCGGTGGCGTAGGGGTAGGCAATGTCGTTCATCAGCACAAAGTACTTGCCGTAGTAGCGCTCACCGCCGTTCATGCGCTGGGCCAGCAGGTCGAGGCCTGCGGCGTTAGTGATGACGTAGGGATGATCTGCGCTGCCGTCGGCGGCAGGATCAGCGCTGACACCCCAGAGGTCCGTCACTGGTGCCGTCCTTCGTCATGGTATATACGGGGCCGTAGCCTTCGGGCAAGGTGCCGGTGTAGCTCAGAGCAACGGTGGTGCCAGGCCTGTAGTACGGCGTGCTGCCGACGGTAATAGTTGGTGTGGCTGTAGCTGTGATGCCGTCAGCCACTGTCAGGGTATGGCACTGGATGATGTTTGAGGTGACGGTGACATTGCTGGCGGGCATAGTGAAGGAATAAACGCCGTTGCTCTCGGCGACCTCGACGGTTTCGGCAGGATCGGTGCCGTCCTTCGTCACAATGATGGTGGTGCCTGGACTGTAGTACGGCGTGCCACTGATGGTGAACACCGGTGTGGGCTCGGCAGTGATGCCGTCGGCCAGTGTCAGGGTATGGATTGATACGGCACCGTCGTTGTCGGTGATGTCTGCTCCATTGCAGCCGATGCCAGTGGTTGCCGTGCGTACGGTGCAGTTGTAGTAATAGTTATGCGACAGACTGCTGTTATAGAAGACACTGCCGGCGATGACACCGAGCTGTCCATAACCTACAATGCGTGCGTCGGTCACGATGACGTTGCTGACGACACCCGTTTTGCCAACATAGCCAAAGAGTCCCTGGCGGCTGGCGGCAGAGTTGCTGCCGCTCTTATAAATACGAATGCCGCTGACGACGTGGTTCTGGCCAAGGAACGTGCCGTTGAAGGGGTGTGAAGAACTGATGTAGTTGCCAATGGCAGTATAGTTGTTCTCGGTGTCCGCACCCTCCTCGTTAGCAGCTTTGTGGGCATAGGCAATGTTGGCCCCCAGCTTGAAGAATTTACCGGCATAGTCCTCGCCATTGTTCACGCGCTGGGCCAGCAGGTCGAGTTGTTCGGGATTATAGATCATGTAGGCGTGGTCGGCATCGTCGCCAGTGCTCTCCATAGCCCAGTCGATGGGATAGCGGTTCGAGGCACTGACGGTGGCATCGCCGTAGCCCATGGTCAGGATGAATCCGTCGGTGGCATTGCCGCTGACGGAGCCCGACGTAGTGGCATAGCCAGCGGTGTAGCCGGGGGCGAACGAACCAACGTTGTCAAGTCCGCCGCTCAGGGTGATGGCCTTCCCGAAGACGTAGTACGAGGTGCCGCTGTAGGTGACGGTGGCATCTGTCGTTGTGGTGATGCCCGTGCCCATGGTGAGCGTAAAGACGGGCATGGCGCCGTCGTCGGCGGTGATATTGCTATTCTCGCAGCCTTTGTCGATGGCATTCGCCACGCCGGCTACGGTGCAGTCGCGGTAGTAGTTGCGCCGGACGGTGCCGGTACTGTTGGTATGGCCCATGATGGCTCCGTAATCATTACTGCTGGCTTCGCAAATGTTGGCACCGATGACAAAGTTATCGGTCATGGTGCCCTTGTTGAAGCCCGCGATGCCGCCGCAGTATCTGCTCTTTTCGCTACCGATGTTACTGATTGTAACAGAACTGGTACAATTCTTGACTGTGCTGCCATCAGGGGTACTCGAACCGTTAATTCCGTTGCGACCCACGATGCCGCCAAGAAATTGGGTGATAACATTAGGCCGTGTGCCGACGACGGCGACCTTGGCCGTGGCTTGGCAGCCGTCAATGGTACCGCCTTCGTTCCAGCCCACAATACCGGCGCTGTAACCACCTCCGGCGATACGGGCATCGTCGAGAACGACGTTCTTCACCTCAGCACCACTGCCTATCAAGCCGAAGAGACCGAAGCCCTTACTTGTTTCGGTGCTATAGATGCGGATGCCGCGGATGGTCATACCGTTGCCGTCGAAGTGACCGCAGAAGTAACGGCAATTGGCGGGAGTGCCAGAATAAAGGCCGATGGCGGTGTAGTTGTTCTCCTGGCTCGTGGCGTCGTCCCATGCGGTGGTGGGTCTCAAAGCTGTGTTCGTGGCCTCGTAGAAGTCGAGGTCGTTCATCAGCTTGAAGTACTTGCCTTCGTAGTTCGTGCCGCTGTTCACGTCGGCGGCCAGCTTGTTCAGGTCGTCGATGGTTTTGATCTGGTAGGGCTTTCCTGACGTGCCTTCATCGCCCGAATAAATCGGGAACTGAACCGTTGCCGCCCACGCCGTCGTGGCTGTGAGCATCATCAAGAGCAACATCATGGTTGCCTTGGTTAAGATTGATGTAAATCTTGTTTTCATCGTTCCGTTAGGTTGTATTGATGTTAATGTTTATGTTCTCGCGCTGTCAAGGACGGTGCAAACCGAGTGCAATGGAACTCGTTCCGATTGCCGAGGTGCAGCCCGTTCTCGCCGACTTTATCTAAATCGTCGGCAAAGTTACAGATTATTTTTGAAACTTCGCGCGCCGCGCGCGTTAAAAGTGGTAAAAGACCGGAATGTGTCATAGGTGTCATACATGTCATAGGTGTCATTAAGGTTTTTGAATCGTGAGGGGGGATTTATATACACTATTATAATAAATATATATATTTATTATAATAGTGAGTATTTTTCACACCAGAAATGCTTAATGACATGTGTGACACATACGACATGTGTGACACATTTTTATTTGCAAATTATATCTAAACACTTTTTAACTAAAAGTTCGCATGAAAATGCTTTTCTATATGCTGAAAAATTCGTACCTTTGCAGTGTCGATAATAAAGATGGAACGGCGCGCAAGGCAGCGAAATATTTGTCTCAGGCCTGCAAAAATTTTCTCCCTGCCCAGGGCGCAAAAAATCCCTCCGGAAATCGGCAAAACGAGTTAATCAACCACAAACTACAAATTTTCGAATTATTTTAACAAACTATGGCAATGAAGGTAAAGGCAGTAGAGAAGCTGCTGAAGTTTGACAAGAATTCTGCGGGCGAGTACCGCTATGTGATGGCTCCCGAGCTGTATTCCAGCCTGAGTCAGAAGAAGGTCATCAAGGAGGCTGCCCTGCGCTCGGGCGTCAGTCAGGGTGTGATGCAGGCCTGCTGGGATGCTGCCGGCGAGGTGATCAAGGCGTGGGCAACGGAAGGCCACTCGGTGGCACTGCCCGGACTGGGTACCATGCGCTTCGGACTGCGCTCGAAGTCGGTGGACGACGTGAACAAGGTGAAGTCCTCGCTCACGCTGAGGTCGAGGATGATAACAGCCTCACCCCCGACCCCTCTCCAACGGGCGAGGGGAGTGGTAACACTGGTGGCAGCACTGGTGGCGAAAGCAACGGCGGCGGATTCGAGTCGGGCGGAGATTAAAAGGGGTGGGCCCACCCCGACCCTCCCAAGGGGAGGGGGGGGCAAACCTCACGCAGAGGCGCAGAGTGCGATAACTACTTAACTTCATAACTACAAAGGAGTTGAGCAAATGCGAAACTTGAATAATAGGAGATAATACGATGAAGAAAAATAATTTTTGGGAGGTGGTGATTCGCGTGGCGATCGCGGCACTGACGGCGGCACTGACCGCACTGGGAACAACAAGCTGTATGGGAATGGGACCGCTTTTCTAAGAAAGTGCACAAAGGGACTGTCCACCTGTGCAAGTCCCCCTGTACAATGAGAAATGAGAACAAAAAAATGGAGGCTCGGGCGATGTGCTCGGGCCTCCGTTTTTGATGGGGGGAGAGTTATAATCCTCTGGCTTTGAGCAGGCTGGCAGCATCGGGTTGCTGCATGCCCGTGAAGTCGGTGAACATCTGCATGAGATCGCCGGTATTGCCACGACTCAGTATTTTTTCGCGCATGGCCTGACCGGTTTCGGGCTTCAAGGCACCCAGACGGGCAAAGGTGTCGGCCACGTTGACGGCCAGCACCTCCGTCCACAGATAGCTGTAGTAGCCGGCAGCATAGCCCCCACCCCACACATGGTTGAAGTAGCTGGTCATGTAGCGCGGCGGAATCGGAATGAAAGGATTCAGAAGTCCCACCTTACGCAACGACTCTGTCTCGAACTCCATAGCCTTGTCGGGCGTGGGAATATCCTTCGAGGCGAGCATGTGCCAAGCCATGTCGAGCGAGGAGGCAGCAAGGTTTTCACCCAGCGCATAGCACGGCTGGAAATTGATGCTCTTCAGCATGCGTTCCTTCAGTTCGGCGGGCATGGGCTCGTTGGTCTCGCAGTGGCGTGCATAGTGGTCGAACACCTCAGGAATGGTGGCGAACGACTCGTTGAACTGCGAGGGCATTTCCACAAAGTCGCGGGCTACGCTGGTGCCCGACAAGCTGTTGTACTCGCAGTTGGAGAGCATACCGTGCAGGGCGTGACCGAACTCGTGGAACATGGTGGTCACCTCGTCCCACGTCAACAGCGACGGCTGGCCGTCAGGGGCTTTGGCCGAGTTGCAGACGTTGAAGATGATGGGTTTCTGGTTCCAGTGGCGGCTCTGCTCGGCAAAGGCATCCATCCAGGCTCCGCCGCGCTTCGACGGACGACGGTAGTAGTCGCCATAGAAGAGCGCCAGCGACGTGCCGTCTTTGTCGATGACCTCGAAGACGCGCATGTCAGGATGATAGGTAGGAATGTCGGTACGCTCCTTGAAGGTCAGGCCGTAGGCACGACCGGCGGCATAGAACACGCCGTTGATGAGCACGCTGTCGACGTTGAAATAAGGCTTCACCTCGTCCTCGGAGACATCAAGCAGTTCCTTCTTCATCTTGGCGGAATAGTAGAAATAGTCGTAGGGCTGCAACTGGAATTCGGGGCCCTGGGTCTTGCGGGCAAAGTCCTCGATGACCCTTGTCTCGGCATCAGCCTTGGGCAGATAGGCCTTAATCAGGTTTGCCAGGAAATCACGGACATTCTCGGGGGTCTTGGCCATCGTGTCGTCCAGCGAATAGGCAGCGTAGCAGGGATAACCCATGATTTCGGCCTGCTCGGCGCGCAACTTGGCAATCTCGCAGACAATAGCAAAGGTATTGTACTTCGGATTGGTACCGTCGGAGCGATGGATGGAGGCCTCGTAGACACGTTTGCGCAGCTCACGATTGTCGAGACTGGCCAGAGGAGCCTGTTGCGTGGTATTCACGATGACGATGGCATAGGGAGCCTTACCACCACGACTCTCGGCATCTTTCTTGCACTGGGTAATGTCGGCCTCGCTCATACCTGCGAGGTCTTCCTTCTTGTCGACCCACACGATGGCATCGTTGGTGGCATTCTGAAGCAAGTCGCCCCACTGCTGCTGAAGGTCGCTGATGCGCAAGTTGATTTCCTTCATGCGGGCCATCTTATCGTCCGACAGGAGGGCACCTTTGCGCACGAAGTCCTTATAGATTTCCTCCAGCAGCTTCTGGTCTTCACCGGTCAGCGTATCGTGCTGACGATCATACACTTGCTTGATTCGCGCAAACAAATCCTTATTGAACGAAATCTCGTTCTGGAGGTCAGTCAACAAAGGGCGGACCGTCTTCTCGATTTCGCTGATTTCGTCGGACTTATCAGCCTCGGTCAGTGCAAAGAACACGCTGGCCACGCGAGCCAGCTGACGACCGCTGTCCTCGAAAGGCAGGATGGTGTTCTCGAACGTCGCCGAGTCCTGATTGTCGACTATGGCCTGAATGTTGTCGCGCGTCTGCTGCATGGCTGCCTCGAAGGCAGGCATATAGTCAGACGTCTGAATCTTGCTGAAATCAGGTGCGCCAAAAGGCAACGTGCTCTCTGCCAGCAGCGGGTTCTCGCGAGAGGTCTGCTGGCAGGCAGTGAATGTTAACATCATAGCGGAAGCCATTCCAAGGGCTACTATTTTACTTTGAACTTTAAACATTGAACCAACTCTTAATTCTTAATTGAACTTCGTTCGAGCCTGCTCACGCTCGGAAAAACTGGAACAAGTTCCGTTCTTCTCTCGCTTAATCGCAGCCTTCTTAATTATCTACTGGTGTTGGTCGCGAAGGAGGTCGTTGACGGTCTTCACAGGATTGAACGTAGCGAGGGGAACCTCGACGAAAACGGTCGACCAGTCGCTCATGGCACCGTTCCACAAGCCTGGCAGCTCCAGTGCCAGCAGTTCCTTGCCGCTCTTCGACTTCTGAGAGATGAAGCCCGTTGTCGGGTCAACATACTTAGGCAAATCGAAGGCATTGCCCTTGTAGTCCTTCACGGCACAAACGAGGTCGACAGGATTGAAGTGCGTGCCCTTGGTGAACATTTCCATGTATTCCTTGTTCGACTTGTCGATCTGCGACGACTCCAGAATCTGAAGCGATACGGTACCGTCCTGATTGTAAGTGAGGAACGGGCCACCGCCAGGCTCACCCACATTCTTCACGACGCCACACACGCGCATGGGACGGTTCAGCTTCTGGTGCAGATAGAGAACCAGATCGGCATCCTCCAACTCCTTAATGTCAGCCTTGCGACAGCAGAGGTCTTGCTGCACGAAACGAATCATCTCCTCAATCTGTTCGTGCGTGTACTTGCCGGAATCCAACAGGCGCAGATACTCGAAGGCCTTCTTCTGCAACGTCACCAGCACACCGGCTATGACCTGCTTCCACTCGACGGTGTCGTCCTTCAAACGGTCGGGCACGACATTGTCAATATTCTTCACAAAGATAACGTCAGCCTCAATCTCGTTCAGATTCTCAATCAGAGCACCGTGTCCACCAGGACGGAACAGCAAGGAACCGTCAGAGTTGCGGAACAGCGTGCCGTCAGGATTGGCAGCAACGGTGTCCGTCGACGGCTTCTGCTCGGAGAAGCTAATATCGTACTTGATGCCGTACTTCTTGGCATAGAGGTCGGCCTTCTGAGCCACCTTGGCCTTGAACAGTTCCATGTGCTCGTGGCTGACGGTGAAGTGCACGTGGGCCTCGCCATTCGAGGCAGCATACAGGGCGCCCTCAACGAGGTGTTCCTCCATAGGCGTGCGAGGACCCTCTGCGTAGTTGTGGAACAGCAACAGACCCTTGGGCAGCTGTCCGTAGTTCAGTCCTTCGGCCTTCAGCATGTTGGCTGCAACGGCCTTGTAATTGCCCTCGGCCATGAGCGCCTTGATGCCCTTGCCCTGATTCTTCTGGCAGGCTGCATCGAGCTCGCCGTAGAAAGCAAACTTTTCGATATTGTCAAAATACTTCTTCTCGAAATCAGTTGTTGGCACGTCGTAATCGGCATCGACAAAGGCAAACATGTCCTTGAACATACGGCTGGCGGCACCCGATGCGGGTACAAACTTCACCACCTTCTTGCCTCCGGCCTTGTACTGTTGCCAAGCCTCCACATACTGCTTGCGCTCAGCCTCAGAAGGTGCTACGATGCCTTTTCCTATGGCTGCTGCGGCCTCCAACTTCAAGAATGGGAAACCGGTTTTAAACTCACCTAACTGTCTCTCGATTTGTGCCTCAGAAATACCTTTCTGAGCCAACTGCTTCAGGTCTTGCTGTGTTAACATAATTCGTTCGTTTTGATTAGTTTGTATATCTATCCTGCAAAGATACGAAAAGCTTGCGAGATTTGCAAACTTTTCATTCTTTTTAACCACGAATTACACGATTTTTTAATCTTTAATCTTTAATCTTTATAGAATATCTCTGTCGTCGAGCACGCGGAACTTGGTACGACGACGCTGCTGTTCTTGCAGGTCAAGGGTAAGCGTCAGACTTTCCACAGCATTCTTGTGACATTGAGCCTGCGCCTTGCCATAGGCATCGACAATCACAGAACATCCTGCATAATGGCAATGCTGGTCCTCGCCCACCCGATTGCAAGCCACCAGATAGCTCTGATTCTCCAACGCTCTGGCACGGGTCAGCAATTGCCAAGCAGACTGACGTGTTTCCGGCCAATTGGCCACCAGTACGATGACATCGTAGTTCAGGGCGTCGGAATAACGACTCCAACACGGAAAGCGCAAGTCGTAGCAGGTGAGCAACAACACACGCCATCCGGCATACTCGACAATGGTGTGTTCCTGACCAGGTGTGTAGAATTCGTCCTCGTGACCATAGGTGAACAGATGGTGTTTGTCATAGTAGACCACGCGGTTGTTCCGTCCGTCGACAAAATAATGGCGGTTACGGAACGTACCGTCCTCCAGTTTTACTGCCAGACTGCCCGTAATGGCACAATGGTGATGCGCTGCTGTTTCTTTCATCCACAACAGTGCAGGATTAGCGGCTTCGTCGGCAGCAATGCCATGAGGCTGCGTGGCAAAACCCGTGCTCCACATCTCGGGCAACACATACAGATCGCTGCGCTCTGCTTCAGAGAACAGTCGGCCAGCCTCACGGATATTCTCTTCAGGCTTTGCCCAGCGGATATCGGTCTGCAGAAGTGTAACTTTCAATATTCTAGCAATTTGACTGACGATTTTCCACTAAACGACACGATCTGGTCAATGAGATAGCAACTGGCATCGTCTGGTACACAAACGGAAACATTGAAATGGAAGCCGTTGGCATCGACCTTGGAGAACTCCATATTGTTAAGGATTGACTGTCCCAGAATCTGTGCGGGAACCTTTTCTGCAAACTGCTGCTTGCGGAAATCGCGCGAGAACAGCTGAGTACTACCCTGGAAAATACTTAGGTGGATGATGTTGTCGTAATACACGTTCTCCACCTCCATGCCATCGTCGTTAATAGTAGGACGCGACACCTTATACTTAGTAGGATTGATGGCAATATAGAGATGATAGCGCTGGCTGTCGTAAAACACCACCGTATCGCGTTTCAACACTTCGGTAATGCTTAGAATCTGAGGTTTCTGCTGCTCCATCTCAACCGTCATCTCCTCGTCGTCACTCTTCTCGAACTTCATCAGTTCACCATTCTGATTACGGAACCACAACAGATGCTCGGTTTGTTTTTCGATGAAATAGCGGTTTGCAGAACCGATATAGAGCGTATCGCCTACCACGCGGAAACGGGCGGGCATCGACGTAGAGTCTGCATAGAACACAGAATCACCTTTCATTTGGAACACAGGCAACTCACCACCTTCCTCCATCCAGACACCTTGCAACAATTGCTTGGCCTCACGGCTCTCCTCTTGCTCTGCAACGGGTTTCTGCTGTCCACAAGCTATCAAAAAAACGGCCAGCAAACCCCAAATAATAATATGGTATAATACCTTATTCATAAATTCATCAAAAATATGCCTCTATTTCGGCTTAAAACTCTTTCTGCATGCAAAGGTACAAAAAATAAAAGAAAAATCCAAAATAAATTTGGTTTTTTGCTCGCTTATTCGTACCTTTGACTATCGTCGAAAATACTTTCGCTCGAAAAAACTCCAAATAAAATTTGGTTTTTTGCTCGCTTATTCGTACCTTTGCAGTCGTGATTGAATTACAGAGACATATTGAAATACTTCTTCTGGACAATGATTGCGTCATCGTTCCCGATTTTGGAGGTTTTGTAGCACATCAGGTTGCTTCTCGCTACGAACAGGAAGACCACATGTTGCTCCCCCCTATGCGCACATTGGGTTTTAATCCTCAGTTGCGCATCAACGATTCGTTGCTTGTCCAGTCGTATATCAATGCGCTGGACATCAGTTACCCCGAGGCATTGCGACGTATCGAAAGCGAAGTCGACGAGATGAAGCAGGTGCTCAGCGAAAAGGGTTACTATACTTTGGAGGACATCGGTACACTGCGCGTCAACAGCGATGGCAACATCGAGTTCGAGCCATGCGAGGCTGGTATCCTGACGCCAGATTATTATGGTCTCAGCGCCTGTGAATTCCCCACGCTGAAGGATGTCCGCATAGCCAAACTTCAAAAGACCACGGCTGTGGTTCCCGTTGAGACCGAACAGCCAAAAGATCCTACATTGCTGGAATTCATCGATAGCGAAGAAGAGAAAGAAGAGCGCGCCATACAGATTAAACTGTCGTGGATACGCAATGCCGTTGCCGTAGCTGCTGCTGTGGTGGCATTCTTCCTGATGGCGACTCCCATAGCTAACAGCGACCTCGGCACAACGGCTATGAGCAATCTGCAGGGCAACCTGCTGACGAAGCTGATGCCTAAGGACACCAACATGGCTCCCGCAAAACCTGTCGTGGAACGGCAAAAGGTTTCTGAAAACACAGAGAAATCAGAGAAATCAGAAAACCCAGAAAGTTCAGAAAACTCAGACGGTTCTCAGAAACTGAATGCCCAGCCTGCTACTCCGGCTGCTCCAGTCTATTGCATCGTTCTGGCCAGCCAAGTAAAACTCAGCAACGCTGAGCAATACGTCGAGCAGCTGAAGTCACGTGGCATGCAGGACGCCGAAGTATATATCCACAACCATATCGTACGCGTTATCTACGGTTCTTACGAGTCCGAGTCTGAAGCTTACCGACATTTGAACAAGCTGAATAAGCACGATGAATTTGCCGAAGCTTGGGTTTATAAGAAATCTGCATAGAAACAATATAAGTCATGAAGCGTGTAAGATGCCCCAAGTGCGACAACTACATCACGTTCGACGAGACCAAGTATACTGCTGGTCAGTCGTTGGTGTTTAAGTGCGACCAGTGCGGAAAAGAGTTTGGAATCCGCATTGGTGTTTCCAAGTTGCGCAACACCCAGAAGGAAGAGAATGCCGAGCTGAACGCCGATTCCGGCGAGCGCAGTTCTGAGGAGGCACCATGTGGAAGCATTGTCGTCATCGAGAATGTGTTCCACTACAAACAGATTATCCCTCTGCACATGGGAAGCAACGTCATCGGGCGTTACCAGAAGGGCAACTCCATCAACACGCCTTTCGAGACCGTCGACCCCAGCGTCGACCTGAACCACTGCACCATAACCGTCAGTCGCGACAAGCATGGGAAGCTGCGTTACACACTGTCCGACAACAACAGTAATACGGGAACCTTTGTGGATAATGTAGAGCTGATGCCCCGCGAACGCCGCATCATCGACGACGGAACCCTGTTTACCCTCGGTGCCACAAGCATTCTGTTGCGGACGGTAGAGAATGATGAAGAATAATAGTAATAATGGATTAGATAGGTTATCAAGATTATGTTAAGAATTGCCGTACAATCGAAAGGTCGTCTGTTCGAAGACACCATGAACCTGCTGGCTGAAGCAGACATTAAGATCAGTGCCTCGAAGCGTACCTTACTGGTACAATCGAGCAACTTTCCACTGGAAGTGCTTTACCTGCGTGACGATGATATTCCACAGAGCGTAGCCAGCGGTGTTGCCGATATTGGTGTGGTAGGTGAAAACGAATTCGTAGAACGTGGCGAGGACGCCGAAGTCATCTCACGTCTGGGTTTCTCGCAGTGCCGTCTGTCGCTGGCCATCCCCAAGGAGATTGAGTATCGTGGTGTGAACTGGTTCAACGGTAAGAAGATTGCCACCTCGTATCCCAACATCCTGCGTGACTACATGAAAGAACAGGGCGTGGACTGCGAGATTCACGTCATCACGGGGTCTGTGGAAATCAGTCCGGGCATCGGACTGGCTGACGGTATTTTCGATATCGTTTCCAGCGGTTCGACACTGGTGAGCAATAATCTGCGCGAGGTAGAGGTGGTGATGAAGAGCGAGGCGCTGCTCATCGGCAACAAGAACATGAGCAAGGACAAGCGTGCCACATTGGACGAGATGCTGTTCCGCTTCAAGGCCGTCAAGGACGCTGAGGACAAGAAATATGTACGTATGAATGCACCCAAAGCCCGCCTGCAGGAAATTATCAACGTGCTGCCGGGCCTGAAGAGTCCGACGATTATTCCTCTGGCTGACGACGACTGGTGCTCCGTTCACACGGTACTGGACCAGAAGCGTTTCTGGGAGATTATCGGCAAGCTGAAGGAGATGGGTGCGCAGGGCATTCTGGTCACACCGATTGAGAAGATGATAATCTAAGATTAAACATTAAAGATTAAACATTAAATTTCGAATTTAATGAAGATATATAGATATCCGAAACGGGAAGTGTGGGGTGAGATTACGTCTCGCCCACGCTTGGACCTGACGAAGCTGAACGAAACGGTGAGTGCCGTGTTGGCAGACATCCGTCAGCGTGGTGACGAGGCCGTGCGCGAATATGAGCTGAAGTTCGACAAGGCTGAACTCACGAGCCTTGCCGTCAGTGAGGCAGAGATGGACGAGGCAGAGAAGCTGGTTTCAAACGAGTTGCGCGACGCCATCATTCTGGCTCACCACAATATCAAGGTATTCCATATTTCCCAGCGTTTCGTAGGCCAGAAGGTGAAGACGCAGGAAGGCGTCACTTGCTGGCAAAAGAGTGTCGCCATCGAGCGCGTAGGTCTTTACATCCCTGGAGGCACCGCCCCACTCTTCTCTACCGTACTCATGCTGGCCACGCCCGCCAAGATTGCCGGATGTAAGGAGATTGTGCTTTGCACGCCTCCTAACAAGGAAGGCAAGGTGAACCCCGCCATCCTTGTAGCCGCACGCATTGCCGGTGTCAGCAAAATCTACAAGATTGGTGGCGTACAGGCTATCGGTGCAATGGCTTACGGTACCGAGAGTGTACCTAAGGTCTTCAAGATTTTCGGTCCAGGCAACCAATACGTGATGGCTGCCAAACAGCATGTCTCGCTTGACGAGGTGGCTATCGACATGCCTGCCGGTCCCAGCGAGGTTTGTGTGTTGGCTGACGAAACGGCCAATGCAGAGTTCGTTGCTGCCGACCTGTTGTCGCAGGCTGAACACGGCATCGATTCGCAAGTGCTCTTCATCACGAATAGCGAACAGAAACTCAACGAAGTACAGGCTGAGGTTGACAAGCAATTGCAACAGTTGCCGCGCAAGGAGATGGCCGCCAAGGCTCTCGAAAACAGCTGCTACGTGCTTGTTGATTCTGTCAACGAGATGATTGACCTCTCGAACCTCTATGCCCCAGAGCACCTGATTCTGCAGGTGAAGGATTACGAGCAGTTGGCCGAACGCGTTGTCAATGCCGGCAGCGTGTTCCTAGGCCCTTACGCTTGCGAGAGTGCCGGCGACTATGCCAGTGGCACCAACCACACCCTGCCTACACACGGCTATGCCACCGCATACAATGGTGTGAACCTCGACTCCTATTGCCGTAAGATTACCTTCCAGCACTTGACGGAAGAGGGCATTCGCCACATTGGCCGTGCCGTAGAACTGATGGCAGAAGCTGAACAGCTCGATGCCCATAAGAATGCGATGAGCGTGAGAATACGTTCATTAAACATTAAAGATTAAACATTAAATTTCAGAAATTGATGAAAGAAAACAATCAAATTGCATTAGAATCAAGAAGTTTTGCCATTAGGATTGTCAATTTATATAAATTTCTGATTGATGTAAAAAAAAAATTGTAATGTCAAAACAAATTCTTAGATGTGGTACGAGTGTTGGAGCTAATATTAGTGAAAGTGTGTTTGCACAAAGCAGACAAGATTTTATAAGCAAATTGAGTATATCTCTGAAAGAAGCAAGTGAAACTAAATTCTGGTTGGATATTCTTCACGAAACAGATTTTATCACAGACTCTCAATTTGAATCTCTGAACGAAGATAATAGTAAACTAATTGGTACATTAGTAAACATTATCAATTCAACGGAAAAAAAATAATGTTTAATGTTTAATGTTTAATGTTTAATCTACAACAACTTGTACGACCGAATATTTGGAAATTGGCTCCATATAGCAGTGCGCGTGACGAATACTCAGGCAAGGAGGCACATGTCTTCCTCGATGCCAACGAGAACCCGTATAACACCCCTTACAACCGTTATCCCGACCCCTTGCAGCGCGAGGTAAAGAGTGCGCTGAAGAAGGTGAAAGGCGTGCCCGAGGAGATGATCTTCCTGGGAAACGGCAGCGACGAGGCCATCGACTTGGCGTATCGTGTGTTCTGTAATCCCGGTCGTGACAATGTGGTTGCCATTGCACCCACTTACGGCATGTATCAGGTATGTGCAGACATCAACGACGTGGAATATCGCACCGTTCTGCTTGACGAGAATTTCGACTTCCAAGCTGACACCCTGCTGGCAGCATGTGACGCGAACACCAAGATTATCTGGATTTGCTCGCCCAATAATCCCACGGGCAACTCGCTGAATCGCGACGAGATACTGAAGGTTATCGAGCGTTTCGAAGGTATTGTGATTGTTGACGAGGCCTACATCGACTTTGCCCAACAGTTGTCTATGCGTCAGGAACTGCCTGCACACCCCAACCTCATCATTCTTCAGACCATGTCGAAAGCGTGGGGTTCGGCAGCTATCCGTCTGGGCATGGCTTTCGCCTCAAAAGAGATTGTAACTATATATAATAAGGTGAAGTATCCTTATAACGTTAACCAACTCACCCAGCAACAGGCTTTGGAGATGCTGAAGGACCCCTTCGAAATCGACAAATACGTTAAGATTCTGCTGACTGAACGCACACGACTCATGCAGTCGTTCCAGGAATTGCCTATTTGCGAAAAGATTTACAAGACCGATGCCAACTTCTTCTTGGCTAAGATGACTGATGCAAATGCCATCTATAATTATCTGGTAGACAAAGGGGTTATCGTTCGCAACCGCAACAAGATACAGCTTTGCCAGAACTGTCTGCGCATCACCATCGGCAACCGCACAGAAAACAACGAACTGTTAGCAGCCTTGCGACAATACTAACAGTCCGTTCTCCGATATCTTTTTCCACTCCCACACCTTCAAGGTATGAGAGTGGATTTTTTTATCGCCTTATTTCACGGGGCGAATCTCGAACGTGAAGTCATACTTCTGCAACGGCAGCAGATATGGCTTCTCTGGCCATGCACCCCACGAGTTGACGCATCCCAGACCCATCTGGCGCTGCTGGATGTGAACCTGTGTCAGCGGGCGCTCCATTAGATCACCGCTATGCTGTCCCCAGCTGTGCTCCTTTCTCGGACCGGCATCCAAATCTTCTACCAGATACGGCAAAGCGGAGCACTCCATCGGAGCATTACTGCAGAACTCCAGTCCACGCTGTCCGTCGGTCACTTGGAACCAGCGCACATCAGTATGGTTACCACTCTCTTGAGGACGCACATAGGGATAGTACTGGTCTTCAACATCCGACTGGTACACACCAATGAACTCGCTGCTCTTGCGGTCGCAGTAGTTCTCGTGCGGGCCGCGACCGTAGTACTTCACCTGACAGTACTGCTTCGGCATCTGCAACTGCATGCCATAACGGAACAGCCACTGGTTCTTCGTGTCGCCTGTGGGTTCCATCTGCTGGCGCACCAGCACCGAGCCGTCTGCCTGCAGCGTATATGTCATCGTCAGCTGAGCCAGCGGGAGTGTTAACTTTGCGACAACACTGTTGTCGCTCACAGTCAGACCGCTGACCTTCATTTCGGGCGACTTCCAAGCTTCCAAACGACGCTGTATCCATGCACCGTAGTCGTTGTCCGTCGGAGCACGCCAGAATTCAGGCGCAATGGACTGACGGTCAACCAGCATGGGCTGTCCGTCTACGTCCAGATAATCAATGAGTCCCGAGCCCTTGCCAATAGTCAAGGTCGTACCTCCTGCCATCAGCTTCACATAGCTCTTCGTCTCTTCTTTCGCTACTTCAGCCTGTTCTGCCTTCAGTTCCGGGAACTGGTATTCGTTCAGCACAAATTGCTGGCGGGCCATGACCTGTCCCTTGTCGACATACTGCTGCTGGTCCTTGGCCTTCAGCTGGAAGATGACAAAGATTTCCTGGTCGCCATGATGTCCCAGCACGCGGGCTATCGTCTTCTGCATGGCCTCGATGGTGATGACTTTGCGCTGCTGGGGAGCAATGCCGCTGATGTCGGCTTTGCCACCATGTCCGAAGGTCATTCCCGCAGGACGGTCACCATCGTGATGACGCTTGCCGGCACCGCCCACAAACCATTCCAGTTCCAGGTCGTCGAGCGTCTTGAAGAAATTCTCGTTGTAAATCTCAATCTTACCATCCTTCAGTTCTTTGTCCGTAATCCACACGTTTTGGTAGTAATAACCCACCTCATAGGCATGGGGATTCAGACGGCGGTCAGGGGCAATGACACCGTTACAATTGAAGTTATAGTCCGAAGCAGGATAGCGTCCGTAGTCACCGCCATAGGTAAAGATTTCCTTGCCGGTAATCGGGCTCTTGTCGCGCAGTCCCTGGTCTACAAAGTCCCAGATGAAACCGCCCTGATATTTAGGATATTTGCGGATGATGTCCCAATACTCCTTGAAGCCACCTATGGAGTTACCCATGGCGTGGGCATACTCACACTGGATGAGCGGACGGGGATTGTCCGTTTGGGCATACTTCTCGCAATCTGCATATCCCATATACATGGGACAGAAGATGTCTGTCTTTCCCCAGTGTCCGGCCTGTTCATACTGCACAGGACGGTTGTCGACACTCTTGATCCAATTGTAGCATTTCTCGAAATTCGGACCGTAGCCAGCCTCGTTACCTAAGCTCCAAATGAGGATACAGGGATGATTGCGCAACGTCAGTACATTGGCTTGATTGCGCTCCAGGTGCATCTGGGCAAAGTCGTCGCGCTTAGCCAGCGTACCCTCGCCATAACCCATGCCGTGACTCTCCACATTGGCCTCAGCCACCAGATATAAACCAGCCTCATCGCACAAGTCATACCAACGCGGATCGTCGGGATAGTGACTCGTGCGTACAGCATTGACGTTCAACTGCTTCATGATACGGATATCCTGCTTCATGCGCTCTATCGACACCACGTAACCGCCGTCAGGGTCGAGCTCGTGGCGGTCTACACCTTTTATTAATATAGGCTGCCCGTTCACCAGCAGCTGTCCGCCCTTGATCTCAATGTGGCGGAAGCCCACCTTCTGTTTAACTACGTCCAACACCTTGTCGCCTTTCTTCAAAGTGACATAGACATTATACAGATAAGGTGTCTCTGCCGACCAAGCCTTCACACTGGCAATAGCCTGTTGGGCACCTGTTCCGACAACATTTCCTTCTGCATCATCCAGACGCACATCAACCATCGTACCCTTGGGGGCTTTCACACTGACATCGAGCAGGCCATAACCATCCTTCCAGTCCTGGCCAATGACAACATCCTCGATGTGCACCATTGGGCGGGCATAGAGATACACCTCGCGGGCAATACCCGTAAAGCGCCAGAAGTCCTGGTCCTCCAGATACGAGCCGTCGCACCAGCGCATCACCTGCATGGCAATCAAGTTCTTACCTTTCTTCACGTATTTCGTCAGGTCGAACTCTGCAGCAATCTTCGAATCCTCGCTATAACCCACATATTTGCCGTTCACCCATACCTTCAGATTACTGGTTGCCGAGCCGACGTGCAACAGCACCTGCTGCCCCTGCCAGCTCTCGGGCAACGTAAACTCACGACGATACGAACCCGTGTAGTTCTCCGTTTCACCAATGTAAGGCGGATTATTGTCGAACGTCGTACACCACGCATAGTTGATGTTCTTGTAGATGCGGTCACCGTGTCCGTTCAGCTCGAACAGTCCCGGCACAGGGAAATCCTCCCACTGCGAGTCGTCGTAACCCACGCGGAAGAAATCCGTCGGGGCATCCTGGTGGTTCTTCACAAAACGGAAGCGCCACATGCCTTCCATCGACAGGTAGCGTGCCGAGGCCTGCTTCTCGCCTGCCCTCGCCAAAGCCTCCGACTCAAAGGCGAAGAAATTGGCACGTCGTGCCTCACGATTCTGTTGGTTCACTGCTGCGTTACGCCATTCCGGCGCGTTGTCGGCTGCCACTGCTCCGGCAGACCATAACAACATCAAAGCCAATAATAAGTTTTTAGTTTTCATACTTGTCGCAAATTTTCTGCGAAGGTACGAAAAAAAAACGGACTGACCAAACGTCAGCCCGATTTTCTCATATTTATAAGAAGCTTATTTCTGCTCGATAATCTTAGCACCTTCCTTCAGCGCCTCCATGTTCAGGGGAATCAGGGCGTGATGGCGCTCGGGCAGCGTTTTCTTCAAAGCCTTCTCCACACCCTTGTCGCTGACGACGGGAGCCACCTTCAGCAGACCGCCCAAAACAATCATGTTGAACACCTTGCCATTCTTCATCTCGGCAGCCTTGTCCATGGCGTTGATCTCGTAGACGGTAATGTCTTTACGGGTTGGCTTGTTGATGATGCCGAAGCCGTCGTAGATAAGGATTCCGCCGGGCTTGATTTTCGGCTCGAACTTCTCCAGCGAGGGCTGATTCAACACCACAGCAATGTCGTACTTCGAGAGAATGGGCGATGAGATGCGCTCGTCGCTGACAATTACCGTCACATTGGCGGTACCACCGCGCTGTTCCGGGCCGTAAGCAGGCATCCACGTCACTTCCTTATCCTCCATCAGTCCACTATAGGCCAGAATCTTACCCATCGAGAGCACACCCTGACCTCCGAAACCGGATATGATGATTTCTTTCTTCATATTTTACTATTTTTACTTTTTACCTTTCTTATAAGCCTTCCACTGCTTGATGATATCTTTCTTCGTAGCAGCATCGACCCTCTTGACAATGAGCGAACAACCCAATTCTTCGTCTTCTTTCAGATCTATTACAATATGGTTGCCGTCTTTCTGAAACACATAGTGGCCGTGTATGTTCCCAACGTCAATAGGTTTCTCCACCGTCCAGTTGTTCATTTCCACAACGTAGTATTCACCAAGGAGGTTGTAGTCGTTCTTCTTATAGATCTCGCCAACGGGCAACTTGTCTTCCATGAATTGCTGCAAGGCCTTGACAACCTTCTTGTCCTTGGGGTTTTCGTCTATCATCATTACATAATACTTGAATATCTGGGGATAAATTTCAGCCGTATTCTTCGGCAAAGCATTTCCCTGCTCGTCAATATTCAGGGGAACCGCTTTCTGAAGTATGTCAATGGCTTCCTGATATTTACCCATCTCACCCAACGTCATTCCTTTCAACATGTAAGCATCTGTCTTTTGCCTTACAAGAGTCTGAGGATCGTTTTCGTAGATTTCAATGCATTGATTAAGATAATCCAAACATTTTTCCTGATTTTGCGATGCGCCCGCCAGGAATGCCAACGACATCAACCTGTTACCATCAGGTGCCGTAAACTGACGTCCTGACATCTTTTGCAGTTCCAAGGCCTTTTCAAAGGCACTTTTGGATTTCTGAGCGTACTCAGGGTTGAAGGTAGCACCGTTGAGATACAGAAGTCCCACCCATGAGTAGGTATTGACAACCGTTGTGTCGGTAGGCGTCGGGGCCTGTTGCTCGGCCACCCGGATACTGCGAGCTGCATATTTGTCAGCACAGGCAGGAAGGATTTTCGCCTCCATGTAGAATAAGATCACATCACGCTGCCACGCCAGATTCATGGTGTCCAGTTCAGCACGCATCAGCAATGCCTCATTGGCACGAACCTGATTATTCTGTGACTTATAGCGCTCGAAGTCCTTGTAGAGCGCGTCGGCATACTGCTCTACGGTCTGACCCTCCTTGGGCAGACGGTCGAACTCTACCAGCGACTTGCGGTGCAACGCCTCCCATTCGGCATCGGTGAATGTGGGCATCGTGCTGTCCATCTTCTTCCAGCGTTCCATGACGGGACTGCCGAGCGCACTATTCCTATTGTCAATGTACGATGTTACCAGCACGTTGTCGCTCTCCTTGTGGAAGGTAAAGAAATAGTCGCGCTGATAGAGGATATTCGAGTGATAGAATTCATGATCGACAAACGACGAATCGTTCAGCATCTTGTAGTTCGACATGAACCACACGCTGCTCACGGTGAAGTCGTCGTTGAAGCACTGCCCCAGCAACTTGCCGTCAGGCATGAAAATCTTCACATTGGTGGTCGGGTTGCCGTTGTTGTCCAACTGCTGCCAGGTACCAACCAGGGCAGACTGCTGTGCCATTGCCGTCAGCGACAACAGACCCGATACAATAAGAACAAACAGTTTCTTCATATTCTCTTAACTCTTAATTCTTAACTCTTAATTAAAAACCCGTCGTATCCTTGAGGTCGCCCTTGGGATAGAAGGGGAACATGTTCTCCTTCATCCACTCGTTAGCCTTGGCGGGAGTCAGTTTCCAACCGCTGTTACAAGTAGAGACGAACTCAACAAGAGAGGAGCCCTTACCGGCCATAGAAGCTTCGAAAGCCTTGCGCAGCGCCTTCTTGGCCTTGTTGATAGAGCCCACGCTCTCGACACTCTGACGAGTGACGTAGCAGGTGCCTTCCAGACCGGCGGCGATATCGGCCATCTTCAGGGGATAGCCATGCAGCTGCGGATCGCGGCCATAAGGACAAGTAGAGGTTTTCTGACCAATCAGCGTCGTAGGAGCCATCTGTCCGCCCGTCATGCCGTAGATGGCATTGTTGACGAAGATGATGACGATGTTCTCGCCACGGTTCAGGGCGTGGATGGTCTCGCACGTTCCGATACATGCCAAGTCACCGTCACCCTGATAGGTAAATACCAGACGGTCGGGCCAGCAGCGCTTGATACCCGTAGCCAGTGCGGGAGCACGACCATGGGCAGCTTCCTGCCAGTCTATATCTATATAATTGTACGCGAAGACGGCACAGCCTACGGGGCTCACACCCACGGCCTTGTCTTCCATTCCCATTTCCTCGATGACTTCGGCAATCAGCTTATGCACCACACCGTGACTACAGCCGGGGCAGTAGTGCATGTTATTGTCGTTCATCAGCGTCGGCTTCTTGCAGACGATATTCTCGGGTTGAACTATCTGATTTCTATCCATAGCTTACATGACCTTTTTAAGTGCTTCAACAATTTCTTCAGGATCGGGAACGATACCACCCAGACGACCGAACTGCTCAACGGGCACAGCACCGTTCACAGCGAGGCGGACGTCCTGTACCATCTGTCCGGCATTGATCTCGGCCACGAGGATGCCCTTCACCTTCTTCGACAAAGCTGTAATCTCCTTGATAGGGAATGGGAACAGCGTAACCGGGCGGAACAAGCCCACCTTGATGCCCTGCTCACGGGCAATCTCCACGCTCTTCTCAGCAATACGGGCAGCACTGCCGAAGGCGACGATAGCATACTCAGCATCGTCCATCAGCTGCTCCTCATAGCGCACCTCGTTCTCCTGAATCTTGGCATATTTCTCCTGCAGGGCAATGTTGCGCTGCTCCATGATTTCAGGCTTCAGTTCCAGCGAGGTAATCACCACGCGCTCTCTGTTCTTCGGCTTACCAGTCGAAGCCCACGGACACTGCTTGATCACCTCCTCATCGGTACGACGGGGCTTGAACGGCGGCAGCACCACCTTCTCCATCATCTGACCGATGACACCATCACTCAGAATCATGGCTGGGTTGCGATACTTGAATGCCAACTCAAAGGCGAGGTCAACAAAGTCGGCCATCTCCTGTACGGATGACGGAGCCAGCACAATGACCTTATAGTCACCGTTACCACCACCACGGGTAGCCTGGAAATAGTCACCCTGCGAAGGCTGGATGGTTCCCAGACCGGGGCCGCCACGCTGCACGTTCACAAACACGCCCGGCACCTCGGCACCGGCCATATATGTGATACCCTCCTGCATCAGGGCGATACCGGGGCTCGACGACGACGTCATGGCACGCTTACCGGCACCGGCAGCACCATAGACCATGTAAATCGAAGCCAGCTCACTCTCAGCCTGAACCACCTGCATACCGGTGGTCTCCCAAGGCTTCAGCTCAGCCAGCGTCTCAATCACTTCACTCTGCGGAGTAATAGGATAGCCGAAATAGCCGTCGCATCCGCAACGAATAGCAGCAAGCACAGCCTACGCAGGCCTCTTCGTTGACAGCCTCCACATAGGGATAGCCGTGCAGATTCACTTTGTTGGCCAGGGCGATAACCTTCTGGGGGCAGGCAATGATGCACAACTGGCATCCCTTGCACCTCTCGGTATCCACCACAATGGCGCCTTTCATTTTAGCCATAATATACTTGTTTAATGCATTAAAATCTCGATATCGGGATGCAAATATACGAATTTTCTGCGAAACCACCAAAGAAACCACCAAATAGTTTCTATTTCATAGTTATTCTTGACACTAATCACGAAAACCACTGCGCGGCAATATCAGATTGACGCCCTAATAGCCCGAATTGTACATGCCATAGCCGTTCAGTCGGTAAGGCTGGAAGATGAGCAGCCGGCGGAAGGGGTTGATGACCATAGCGCCATACTGCAACAGCTGCGCCCCCATATGGGAATCGCCCTGCACGGTGGCACAACGGACATCCTGAAACGGGAAGGAGCCCCACATCAGCCGTTCCAGCCTGAGCAGCGTAATATGATGGTCATTCTCGGAGCCAAAATGCCCCATGACCCGCCTGCCGTAGGTGACGCCCTCTATTTGTTCCTCTGCATCGGGCACGGCAGCGAGCATCTGTTCCAGGCGCTCACCATTGGGGGCATAAAGCAGAGGACTGCCCGTATCGAAGAGCACTTCATCGTCGACGCCCTCGAAGGGACTTACCTTCACGTAAGGCACATGCCATTTCAGGCGGTATCTCAGCACCTCGCCCTCAGCCTTCTTAAAATAATTCCTCCGGTCGGTCAGCGTCATCTGCCCTACCCGCGTATCGATTCGCGCAGCCAGACCATAGTGAAAAAGGGCAAAGCCGATGATGCCGTCCTCGCCACGACGCACTACCCTACGATGCATGCGCTGCACCTTGAAATGGCTGATGGTAAGCGAGTCGAGCGTCATGGGGGGCAGTTCGACGGTTGTCACCTGGCGGCTGGTGCCAATGGCATCCTCGGACTTGATGTGTCCCAGTTCCTTCAGGTCGGGCATATCCACGTCGTCGTAGATAACGCCTTGGCTGGCTCCCGTGTCGAGCTTGAAACGATACTGACGCCCCCCGATAGTGACGGACAGGAAAAGCTGGTTGCGCTCTACCTCGATAGGCATTGTCATCACGAAATGTCTTCGCGACAACAAAAAGTCGGTGTCGTAACGCTTGATCTGCGCTACGACACTGCCACAAAACACTGGCAGCAATACTGCCAAAAGTATTCTCTTTATATTCAAGTTTCTCTAATACAGAGATTCTATTTTTAAACGTCACTTCTTCACGAAAACAACGCGGCGGTTCTTGGCGCGGCCGGCTTCCGTCTTGTTGTCGGCAACGGGTTCGTGCGAGCCCTTACCAACGGCACGCATATTAAACGGATCGCAGCCTAAACCCTCGAGAGCCTTGACAACGGCCTCGGCACGCTGCTGCGACAGCGGGTCGTTAATCTTGTCGGAGCCCTGGTTGTCGGTATGGCCCTGAACCTCGAAGCGAACGGTGGGGTTCTTCTTCATGTAGTCGGCCACCTTCTGGATTTCCTCCATCGACTCGGGCTTCAGCGTTGCCTTACCAGTTTCGAATAAGATGTTGTTAGTCACGAACTTACCCGTCTCGGCAATAGCCTTCTCAACAGCGCTCATGTCAGTAGCATTGCGCTCATAAAGTTCAACAGCACCCTTGGCAATCACCACGTTCTTGACATAGGTAGGACGCTTGTCCATACCGCCCGACCACAATGTCAGCCAGCCAGCACCAGCCTTGGCATTGGGCACATTGATCACGCGCTTGCCATCGACATAGAACTTGATGGCACGCTTGTTGAACGACAGGGCGAAATGGTGCCAGCGACCATCGTTGATCACACAAACCTCATGGGCAGTAGAAGTTCCCTCCTTATGAGAATATCCCTCCTCTGTCGGACGAACATAGTCGCAATCGATCGTCTGCCTGTCGTATGCCATACTATAATGGATGGTAAACAACTCATGGTCGTGCCTCTCGTTCTCGTTCATGATATCGATTTCAATGCTGGGTGCACCATCCTTGGGACGGTCGTCGAAGAGCATATCATACTCTACGGTGAACACATCGCCCAGATAGTTCTTGATACCGCCCTTGACCAGCGGGGTAATCCAGCCGTCGCCATCCACAAGGGCAATACACTTCTGCCCCTGAATGGTAGCAATTTCGGCATTACCACGAACGAGATCCCACTTGGAAGGGAACTCACCCACCTGCTCACCCTGCATGTTGTCCTCGAACATGACGACACTGCCTCGAACGAAGTCGCTCTTGGCGGCTCCAGCCTGGGGATCGTAGTCGTCCTCTGCCTCGTCTTCGTCAGCATCGTTGTTCTTCTTGGACTTTTTGCTGGACTTGCTGCTCTTGTCGCTCTTTCCGTCGAGAACTTCGTCCATAGCTTTGTTGGTTTCTTCGTTTACCTTGCTATCCACCTTGTTCTCTACAGCGTTCTCGGCAGCATTAATAGCACGTTCTTTCAGTCTCTTCAAAAAACCCTGTGCATCGGCAGTAGCAGCAAATGCTACCATCACCAGCAACATTAAAATCAGTCTTTTCATACGTTTATAGTTTTAAATTCATATTAGCCAAATACGAGGGCAAAGATACGAAGAAATTCTGCAACCTTTTATCATTTTGTCTATAAATTTTGTTAAAAACCAGCATGAAAGAGTACGAGTATAAATAAAAAGCCTTACTTTTGCAACGATTTATAAACTTAAACGTAAAGAACAATGAAGAAACTGATATTGACAACCGTAATGCTGGCCTTTACCTTGACAGCCGTTATGGCGCAGAAGCCGGCACAAATTAAATTCGAAAAGACCACCCACGACTTTGGCTCTTTCTCGGAGAGTAGCCCCAAGGTGACGTGTGTGTTTACCTATACGAACGTTGGCGAACAGCCCCTGATAGTAAACCAGGCTATTGCTTCGTGCGGATGCACGGTTCCTGAGTACACCAAGGAAGCGGTGAAACCTGGCGAGAAGGGTGAAATCAAGGTGACATACAATGGTGCCGGCAAGTTCCCCGGACACTTCAAGAAGAGCATCACCGTTCGCACGAACGGCTCCGTGGAAATGACGCGACTCTATATTGAGGGCGACATGACGGAAGCCGAGAAGAAGTGAAGAATGAAGAATGAAGAATTTGCTACCGCACGGTCATTAATCCTCAAGCGGTAGCAATTTTTTTGTATTTTCACTGGGCGCCAGCCGATTCTTCATTATTCATTTAAAAGGTGTACGTGAGGCCGAGGGAGCTGTATTCCTGGAACTGGAAGTATCCCAAGTCGTTGTCGTAGGCGTTGGAATCGTCGAAGCGCGGATAAAGGAAGAGGTTGGCGGAGATGTATTTCGACACCTTCAGTTCGAACTGGTTCTCCCACTCTACCAGCGTGCGGTGATAGGACGTGTTGGCATAGAAACGCGTCTTCCACAGCACCTGCTCGGCAATCTGCCACTTCAGGTCGGCCGTGAACTGCGAACCGAAGTCCTCGGTGGAGTGATGGTCACCGGAAATGCCGTTGCGTGAAGTCAACGCGCTACGTCCGACATAGGTGAAGTTGAACGACAGGGGCAGGAAGTTGAGCGAACCCGTCAGCTTTTTATTCAAGGCCTCGACCTTGTACTCCATACCGATACCGACATTCAACTTGAAGGGCGACATGAAGTCAGAATAAACAAACTCGTCGTTGGACTTGAAGCCGCGAGCAAACTGCGTATAGGCCAGGAGCTGCAAGGTGTAGTACCACTTCTTGTGAGCCTGAAGACCCAGTTTACTGGTGAGACGCAACAGGTCGTTGTTGGTCTTGAACTTATGGACGGTATCGGAACGCGACGTCTGGAAGCCCAGCTTTGTTTCGAGCTTGTTGTCGAACGTAACACGATCCTTGTCGTTATAGTTCAGTTCGAGCGTCACAGCACCCACGGCAGAGTAGTTGGACTCACCACCCTTGTGCCAGTTGTCGGACACATAGTTCTGAAGGAACTGCAACGAGCCGTCGAACTTGAATTTCCAGAAATTGGGTTTCTTCACCTCAACGGCAACAGGAGCCTCGATGATGGGTTCCTCAGGAACGGGAGCAGCAATTTCAACCAGTTCCACCTGCTGTTTCACCTGTTGGTTGACATCCTCGCGGAGGGTTCCTGCCAGCAACAACTGGCTCTCGGAAACGCCAATGAGATCAGGACGGCGCATGTAGAGCGACAACAGGGCGGCATCGACGGCACTGGTTACATCGTCGCCCGTCGGAGGAGTCAGCGACAGCACGCGCCGAGCTCCGGAATGGTAGAACGTGGTGGGAGCAAAGAGACGGAAGTAGCGTCCATCGTCGGACTCGCTGCGCAACGCTTCGTTGACGCGCTGCACGGAGTCGAGCTGTTGGCGCAACACGCGAAGCGAGTCGATATAGTTCCGAACCACCAAAGCCGTTTCGGACTTCGAAGCTTGTCTCTTATTACTACGCTGAGCTGACGCGACAGTGGCTGTCAGCAACGCTACGAACACGATGAAAATGGTCTTGTATTTCATATCCGATAGATTATTCGTTGGCAAAGATAGCAAAAAAATAAGGAATAGGGAATGAAAAAGAAAAAAAATTCGTAACTTTGCATCCGATTGCGCCAAAAAAGACAAAAAAGTAAAAAGGTAAAAAAGTAAAAAGGTAAAAAAGATATGAATAGAGACACTATTATCGGCTTTGTGCTGATTGCTGTTGTACTGATTGGATTTAGCTGGTGGAACCAGCCCTCAGCAGAACAGATCGAGGCCGCACGCCTGCAAGATAGCCTTCAGGCCGTCGCACAGGAACAGGCCGAAAAGGCCAAAAAGGAAGCAAAGAGAGCTGTGGTCGACAGTTCTGCTGTCGACACCACCGCTGTTGATACCACCACCCTCTTCCACGCTACCCTGAATGGCACTTCGGAGAAGGTGGTGCTGAAGAACAGCAAGTTGGAAGTGACACTCGACACGAAGGGCGGTGTTGTCCGCAAGGCAGTCATCAAGGACTTTAAGAGTATTGACAACCAGCCGGACGTCACGCTGTTCGACGAAAAGGACCAGAACATGACGTTCATGCTGGCGGGCAAACAGGAAAACATCGTAACCAGCGAGATGTTCTTTACCCCTACGGATGTCACTGACAGCACAGTAACCATGATGGCTAAGGCCAGCAACGGTGGCGAGATTGCACTGAAATACCGATTGGGCAAGGACTATCTGCTAAGCTTCTCGCTCGAGACTCGCGGACTGGCCAACATCTTCGCTCCGTCGTATAAGGAGATGGAGATTGAGTGGACGGACCACTGTCGCCAGCAGGAGAAAGGTTTTTCTTTCGAGAACCGCTATACCTCTATCTATTATAAGGAGAGCAAGAGCGGCAGTACCGACAAGCTGTCGGAAAGCAGCGACAAGGAAGAGCAGACAGAGGAGCAGACAGACTGGGTGGCATTCCGCAACCAGTTCTTCAGCGTAGCGCTGATTTCGAAGGACAACTTCGCTGCCGGTGCCCAGCTGACCAGTACAATGGAGGAAAAGGGCTCAGGATACTTGAAGCAGTTCGATGCCAAGATGAAGACGGCGTTCGACCCCACAGGCAAGAAGGCCTCGGAGTTTGAGATGTATATCGGTCCCAACGACTTCCGACTCATCAAGGACGTAGAACAGCAGAGCGCCTTCGGTAAGGATCTCGACCTGGAACAGCTGGTAGACTTGGGCTGGTGGCTGCTGCGCTGGATTAACCGTTGGTTCACGCTGTATGTGTTTGACTGGCTGACGGGCTTCGGATTCAATATGGGTATCGTGCTCATCTTGATTACCATCCTGCTGAAGGTCATCACCTTCCCGATGGTGAAGAAGAGCTATATGTCGAGTGCCAAGATGCGCGTGCTGAAACCCAAGTTCGAGGAGGCCACCAAGCAGTACGACAAGCCTGAGGACCAGATGAAGAAGCAGCAGGAGATGATGTCGCTGTATTCGAAATACGGTGTGTCGCCCCTGTCGGGCTGTCTGCCCATGCTTATCCAGATGCCTATCTGGCTGGCCATGTTCTTCTTCGTTCCTAACGCCATCCAGCTGCGCGGACAGTCGTTCCTGTGGATGAGCGACCTGTCGACTTACGACCCGATCATAGAATGGGGCAAGAATGTCTGGGGCATCGGTGACCACCTGTCGCTGACGTGTATCCTGTTCTGCGGCGCACAGCTGTTGTACACCTGGTTCTCGATGCAGCAGCAGAAGGACCAGATGGTTGGACAGCAGGCTGAGCAGATGAAGGTGATGCAGTGGATGATGTACCTCATGCCGCTGATGTTCTTCTTCATCTTCAACGACTACAGCTCAGGTTTGAACTTCTACTACTTCGTTTCGCTGTTCATGTCGGCAGCTATCATGTACACGCTGCGCAAGACGACGGACGACGCCAAGCTGCTGGCCATTCTGGAGGCCAACTACCAGGCAAACAAGAATAATCCCAAGAAACAGTCGGGACTGGCCGCCCGCCTGGAAGCCATGCAGAAGCAGGCCGAGGAAATGAAGAAACAGAGAAGATAATCTCCGGCCGGAAAAGAAATTCCGTCCGACAGAAATAAAATTCCGTCCGACAAAAAAAACATTCCGTCCGGAGAAATTTTAATTACGTCCGACAGAATAATATTAGGGGTACTTCCGATGTGGAGGTACCCCTATTACTTTTATCACGGCTCGTGGTTATTCTGCTTCTGCAGGAGCAGGAACAGGCGCGACGTTCTTGTTCTTTGCCTTGGCAGCCAGTTCCTTCAGCTTGTCCTTGCCCTTGAAGGCAAATACCCATACGAGGAAGCCTGCCAGAACCAGGAGACCGATGCCCAGCAGCGGACGATAGAACAGCCATGCAATGGCAATGACGATGAGCGACCAGGCAATACCGATAATGGTGCAAACAAGTCCCACACCCCAGCCGAAGATGCCGGCAATGAAAGGAACGACCTTGAGAATGGTCTCGATGAAACCGAAGATACCCTTCAAACCGCCAATGACCATCAGCACACCAAGAATGCGCAGCATCCAAGTCCACATGGTGTTGGCATCCTGAGCGTCCTCGATAATCTCGTCACCCGTCTTCTTACCCATCACGAGGGTCTGGAAGCGCTTGCCGTTCTTAGCCTTGAAAGGCTTGAAAGAGTCGCCGTCGACAACAGCCATCACAGTAACCTTGGCAGGAACAATCTTTTCGAAGGTGATGCGAACATCACCCACCTCAGGAGAACCGGGAACACGTCCGAAATAGAGCACGTTGCTTGCCTGGTGAACATACTCTAAGTCCTTTTTGTTCTCAGCCTGGGCCATAGCCTCATTGATAGAGTCGTTGATAGCCTGCTGAGCGTCGAGGGCTGCCCTGACAGAATCGGGAAGCATGGCTTTGATGGAATCGGGAATAGCCGGTTGCTGAACGGGCTGCTGAGTAGGCTGCTGTGGTTTCTGAACACCATAGAAACGCTCGTAGGCAGCCTGAGTGCTCTTGTCGAACTGCTTCAACAGGTCCTCGGCAACAGCCAGATCAATGTCCTCACGGGACGAGATGCTGTGAATGAGGCTTTCAGTGAGTTTATAGGCACCCCACGACACATTCTCGGCCCACTGCTCGTCGTTCTCGAAGGTAGCCAGCACCATGTTCTTTTTCTGATAGGCAGGGTCCTTGAACGAGGCAGACTCGATGGGACGGCTCACCCACTCCTTAGAATAGGTATAGGTCGTGGTGGTCACTTCCTTACCGCCAAGCTTGTCTTCCTTCTTCTCAGTAGCATGCTCCACCCACTGATAGTACTCTACCGTGCGACGCAGCGAGATGGCCTTGGCACCGATGCCGAACTGGGCATCCGTCAGAGAATCCTCGGTGGTAGCCAAAGCGGTACCACAAATCAGTTCACCCTCGAGAGAGGCATCCTTCTTATTAGGATTTTCCATCTCGACATAAGCACTGCCGGCCTCTTCGAGCATCTTCTCGGTCTTCACGGCACGACCTTCGTTCCACCAAAGCAGTGCAGTACCTGCAATGAACAGCAGAAATCCGCTGCCTATTGCCTTGAAAGAGTTTCCTACTCGGGTTCCATAACCCGTTGTCGTTGTTTCTGTATAAGCCATAATTCTAATATTTATTGATTAATGTTTTTGGTTACAGTCTATACTATGCTTTTCTTGATGAATAAGCTACCACGCCGCAAAGTTACAAAAAAGAATTGAAATTGTACGGGCTTGCCAAAACTTTTTTCTATATGTGGCTCACTTTTTGTACGGAAAGATATCTAGAATTTAAGAAAAATATGTATCTTTGCAGTCAAAATTCAAAAAATACAAGGAAATGAAGATTGGTTTTGACAACGAGAAGTATCTGAAGATACAGTCAGAGCACATTCGTGAGCGTATCGCCCAGTTTGACAGGAAACTTTACCTGGAATTGGGCGGAAAACTATTTGACGACCATCATGCATCACGCGTTTTACCCGGTTTCAAACCCGATTCGAAACTGCGTATGCTGGCCCAACTGAGAGACGAGTTGGAAATTGTTATTGTTGTCTCGGCAGAGGATATCGAAAAAAATAAGATTCGTGCCGACCTCGGCATCACTTACGACGAGGACGTGCTCCGTCTGCGCGAGGAGTTTATGGATCGTAACTTTATGGTTGGTTCTGTGGTGATTACTCACTATAACGGACAACACACCGCAGACCAGTTCCGCCATCGTCTAGAGAGAATGGGCATCAAATCTTACGTGCATTATCTGATTGACGGATATCCTCATAATGTGGAACTGATTGCATCGGACGAAGGTTTCGGCAAGAACGACTACGTAGAAACGTCGCGCCAATTGGTCATCATCACAGCTCCCGGCCCCGGCTCAGGCAAGATGGCAGTATGTCTTAGCCAGCTATATAACGAAAACAAGCGGGGCATTCGTGCGGGATATGCCAAATTCGAAACGTTCCCTGTATGGAATCTGCCGTTGAAACACCCTGTGAACATAGCTTACGAGGCTGCTACAGCAGACCTGAACGACGTCAACATGATTGACCCGTTCCATCTGGAGGCCTACGACAAGATTGCCGTCAACTATAATCGTGACATCGAGATTTTCCCTGTACTGACCGCACTCTTTGAGGGTATCTACGGTGAGAATCCCTATAAGAGTCCTACGGATATGGGTGTAAACATGGTAGGATTTTGCATCAGCGACGACGAAGTTTGCTGTAATGCCTCGCGTGACGAGATTATCCGCCGTTACTATGATGCCACGAACAAGATGGCCGACGGCATTGACAACGAGCGTGAGGTGAACAAGATTCTGATGCTCTTCAACCAGGCAAAGATTTCTACGGCTTATCGTCGTGTGACAGTAGCGGCCCAAGCCAAACAGGAACTAACGGGGCACACTTCCTCAGCTATGGAACTGGAGGATGGCACCATCATCACAGCTAAATCATCGCCCTTGCTGGGTTGTTCGGCAGCACTGCTTCTCAATGCCACCAAACATCTAGCAGGTATAGATCACGAGGCCAAGCTCATTCCACAGAGGTTCATCGAACCCATACAGAAGACCAAGATAGATTACCTGGGCGGACGGAATCCCCGTCTGCATACGGACGAAGTGCTGGTGGCTCTTTCAGTGTTGTCGAAGGACGACGAACAGTGCCAGCAGGCTCTGGCTCAGTTGCCTCGATTGCAGGGCTGCCAAGTACACTCGACGGTGATGCTATCGGAGGTAGACCGGAAAATCTTCAAGAAACTGGGCTGCGGACTGACTTGTGACCCCGTAAGGAAGAAATAACGAAATATCGGTATAACGAAATAACGCCATTATAAAAGGGAACCTTGAGAGGGTTCCCTTCTTTATTACTTCAGTTCTTCTTTAAAGAATTTCACGCATTGGCGATACAAATGGTTACGTGTGTTTCCACCATAAATGCTATGATTGCGGTTGGTGTATACCAACTGACGAAAATCCTTGTCAGCCTGTACCAACGCCTCCGTATACTCTGCCGTATTACGGAAGTGCACATTATCATCTGCCATTCCATGACAAAGCAATAATGCTCCGTGCAGTTTTGCGACACGGCTTATCGGACAATCATCATAACCTGCAGCATTCTCCTTAGGAGTGCGCATAAAGCGTTCTGTATAAACAGTATCGTAGTAACGCCACGAGGTGGGAGGAGCAATGGCAATACCGGCACGGAACACTTCCCTACCCTCGGACATGGCCATCAGCGTGTTAAAGCCTCCGAAACTCCAGCCCCAGATGGCGATACGATCCTTATCGACATACGACTGCTGCCCCAACCAAAGGGCTGCCTCTACCTGGTCACGGGCTTCAAGCTGTCCGAGTTTCAGGTATGTACACTTCTCAAAATCTGCACCGCGTCCACCAGTACCGCGATTGTCAATACAAACACAGAGGAATCCCTGCTGACACAGGTATTGTTCCAGGATGGCTCCTTGACCGGACATTCCTATATTCCAGCGGTCAGCCACTTGTTGATTACCCGGACCACCATACTGGTACATGATGACGGGATAACGCTTCGACGCATTGAAGTTAGCAGGCTTTATAAGCCAGCCATTCAGCTGAACACCCTCCGACGTTGTGAAGGTGAAGAGTTCGCGCTTTCCCAGCTGATACTCCGAAAGTTTCTGTTGAAGTGGTTTGTTGTCAATCAGCGTCGTCAGTTCCTTGCCGATATTATTGCAAACTGAATAAACGGGTGGTGTATCGATATTGCTCCACGTATGGATGAAATATTTGAAATCGGTACTGAATATTGCCGCATTCCAGCCTGCCTTGGGAGTCAGGCATTCGCGTTTTCCGTTCTGATGGGCAACCCATACACGCTGGTCAGTAGCACCATTCTCGTGAGAAGAATAATAGACATTGCCTGTCTGCTCATCATAGCCGTAGACAGCACTGACCTCATAGTTGCCGTCATCCACTTGACGAAGTAACTGACCATTATGGTTATAGAGATACAGGTGCATCCATCCTGAGCGATCACTGGGCAAAAGTATATGACGATCGGTAATCTGAATACCGTCCATTGCTTCTTCCCTGACATATTTGCTGACTTTCTCCTCGATGACCTGCTTGCAAACCGTCGACAACGGATTGCACATAAAGATACGCAAACAGTCCTGATGGCGGTTCAGCGTGTACACAGCCACCTGCTGGGGCTGAGTGGTCATCTTCAGACGAGGCACATAGTCGTCAGCATCAAGTGGCAACTGCAACTGACGGGTCTGACGGCTACTGATATCAAAACTCCAGACAGTCACCTTTGAATTCACTTCGCCAGCTATCGGATATTTATAGGTGTAGGCACCAGGATAGTCAGCATACTCCTTTCGTTCAGGCTTCAGACCCTTGAACAAAGGCATAGAGTATTCCTTCACGGCCTTTTCGTCGTAACGAACCCAAACCAGTTGTTTGCTATCGGCAGTAAACACCATTGAACGGGCCAGTCCGAACTCCTCTTCGTTCACCCAGTCAGGGATGCCATTTATCACTTCATTACGCTTGCCGTCCTTCGTAATCTGCACTTCCGCATTATCGTACAACAACTTGATTATGAAGATGTTATTGTCTCTTACGAAAGCAATCTGAAGACCGTCTGGAGAAAACAAAGGAGTCTGTTGTGGACCATTCTCTGATAATGGAACCAAACGATTATTACGGACCGTATAGATGTAATAGTTGGCAGTAAACGAATGACGATAGATACGCTCCATCTGGGTCTGAATGAGCAGTCGTTGACCGTCAGGACTGACAATATAATCTTCTACCTTGTCAATTGTCGCCCCCTTGGCAGTTTTAGCATCAAACAATACGCCAATCTGTTTGCCCGTCTTGAACGAATACTGCTCAATGCGCTGACCGTCACTACTCAACTGAGCATAAGACTCTCCGTCACTTAAGGGTTTCACCGCAGCCATCGACTCACCACGAAATTCTCCCTTCGTAATATCCTTTAAATCTAAATTCTGAGCAGGAGCATATCCTGAACCCATTACTACCGTAACACAGAGTAAAAGTAGATTTTTCATCATTATTCTTATCATATTACTATCTATTTTTCATATATAATCTCACTGCTTCCTCAACGCTTTGAGATTTCATCATTTCTTTCATCTCAGGCATTCTCAGCGCTTCTTTCAGGTCATCCTCACCAACAGTCAGATGAACCTGTCCAAATACGCCAAAAGAAATAGGAAGAAACATCTCCTTATATCTCAATAAACCTATCGTATAGAAAGTGCGTTCTTGCACCACTAGGTTCTTCGAAAGGTAATCGTCCACTTTATCCAATGTCGACACCGTGCCTATCGTGGCATACTCGGCTGTAAGCGGATTCGCGTGCAACTCACGGTCTACAACCTTCGCCACCGCTCTCTTCACAGTATCGTAATGCTCAGACCTGTCAGGCTTTGTCGTCGTCAGAACTACCAGTCCAACTAATATGACACACAAGATTATCAGCAGTATCTTCTTCATACTTTGCCAATTTACTGGCAAAGATACGAAAAAACGAAAGAAAAGCCAAATTAATTTGAATTTTTTCTGAATAATAGTAAGTTTCAGTGAAGTCTATGAGACGAAAGAAGCCCTCTAATCATTGAAGAGGAAAAAACGAAGGAAGCCCTCTCATCGTTGCTGATGAAAGGGCTTCTCTCTGAAAAAAAGTGGCGGCCTCCTACTCTCCCGCATTGCATTGCAG
>CACWWZ010000044.1 GCA_902764705.1 uncultured Prevotellaceae bacterium
GGGGAGTGGTAACACCAACACCGGTGGCAACACTGGTGGCAGCACCGGAGGCAACGAAGGTGGCGGCGGCAACAGTGGCGGCGGCGGTTTCGAGTCGGGAGGCGATTAAGGGGTGACCCCACCCCGACCCTCCCAAAGGGAGGGGGGTAAACCTCACGCAGAGTCGCAGAGTCACACAGAGTAATAATTTATGTCCCGCAAAATGGCAGGCATGGCAGAAATCTGGGTGACAGTAAAACAGGAAAATCGGGCTGATGTTGGGTCGGTCCGATTTTTTTGTATAACGATGTTTTTTGAATAGTACCCGTATGTGCGAAGAAAAATATGAAACTTTAACGAATTTCTTTAGGTGGAATGAAAATAAATAGCGACCTTTGCACGTTAATAGTATAAAAAAGGAGAGCGATGAAACAAAGAATCATCATGGTGTTGCTGATGTTGGGATGGCTGGCGACGGAGACGTTTGCCGACATCACCATCACGGCCATCTATACAGAAAAGGGCGACGAGGTCAGAAAGACGGAGGACTTCGACGGCGAGGCTCCGCTGCAGGTGAGATTCGAAGCCGAGGTGACGGATATTGATGCCGGTTGGACGCTGGAATGGCGCTTTACGCACGAGGGTGCCAGCGGTTCGAGCAGTTTGACGCGCTATGAGGAAAGTCCGGAATATACGTTTATGGACGCCGGCAAGACAACGGTGACGGTCTATGTGAGCCTGCAGAACGAGTATGTGGATTCGGCCAAGATCGGTGTGACCATCTACGACAGTATCCTGGAGATGCCGAATGCCTTCACGCCCAATGATGACGGTGCCAACGACACGTATAGCGCGAAGAAAAACCATAGGAGCATCGTCGAGTTCCATGCCTACATCTTCAACCGCTGGGGACAGAAGCTGTATGAGTGGACGGACGTGGACGGTGAGTGGGACGGCACATACAACGGCCATCCCGTGAAGGACGGCGTGTATTTCGTGCTGGTGAACGCCCGCGGTGCCGACGGCAAGGAATACAACATCAGGCGCGACGTAAACCTCATCAGAAGACATAACGAATATTCGGACGAAACGGGAGGAGAACCATGAGCGACACGAAGATCAACGTCTGGGGGGCGCGCGTACACAACCTGAAAAACATCGACGTCGAGATTCCGCGTAACTCGCTGACGGTCATCACCGGACTCAGCGGCTCGGGAAAGTCGTCGCTGGCCTTCGACACCATCTTTGCCGAGGGACAACGCAGGTATATCGAGACTTTCTCGGCCTATGCCCGCAACTTCCTGGGCGGCATGGAACGCCCCGACGTGGATAAGATTACGGGACTGTCGCCCGTCATCAGCATCGAACAGAAAACGACAAACAAGAACCCGCGGTCGACGGTGGGCACCACCACCGAGGTTTATGACTATATGCGACTGCTGTTTGCACGTGCCGGCAAGGCCTACAGCTATATGACCGGCGAGCCGATGGTGAAATACACCGAGGAAAAGGTCATCGACATGATTCTGCATGAATACGAAGGCCGGAAGATTCTGGTGCTGGCTCCGTTGGTGCAGAGCCGTAAAGGCCACTACCGCGAGCTGTTCGAGTCGATGCGCAGGAAGGGTTATCTGCATGTGCGTGTGGATGGTGACGTGATGGAACTCACGGAAGGCATGAAGGTGGACCGATACAAGAACCACGACATCGAGGTGGTGATTGACAGGCTGGCCATCAACCCCATCAAACCTACCGACCCTGCCACACCTACCCTCCCTTCCGATCGTCTGAAAAAGACCGTTCAGACGGCCATGAAACAGGGCGAGGGTCTGATTATGATTATGGATTACGACACGGGCGAGGTGCGATATTTCTCGAAGCGACTGATGTGTCCTACGACTGGCATATCGTACAATGACCCAGCGCCTAACACGTTTTCGTTCAACTCACCCCAAGGTGCCTGTCCGCGTTGTAAAGGACTTGGATACATCAACGAGATAGACATCGACAAGGTCATTCCCAACCGCAAGCAAAACATCCACGACGGAGGTATTGCTCCGCTGGGAAAATACAAGAACCAGATGATTTTCTGGCAAATCGATGCCATTCTTCGCTCCTACGAATATAACTTGAAAACACCGATAGCAGACATCCCCGAAGAGGCGCTGAACGAAATTCTGTACGGCACGCTGGACCCTGTGCGCATCGACAAGGAACTGGTGCACACGTCGAGCGACTATTTCGTCGACTTCGACGGTGTGGTGAAATACCTGCGCTCGGTGATGGACAGCGACGACTCGACGGGCGGACAGAAATGGGCCGACCAGTTTCTGGCGGAGTGCGAGTGTCCGGAATGTCACGGACAACGACTGACCCGCGAGGCACTATCGTATAGGATATGGGACAAGAACATCTCGGAGCTGGCCAATATGGATTTGAGCGAGTTGCGTCAATGGCTGGACGACTGCGAGGCACACCTGGATCACCAGCAACAACAGATTGCCGCCGAGATATTGAAGGAAATCAGGACACGTCTGGACTTCCTGCTGGAGGTGGGACTGGATTATCTGGCGCTGAACCGCCAGTCGGCATCGCTGTCGGGTGGAGAGAGCCAACGCATCCGTCTGGCCACACAAATCGGTTCGCAGCTGGTGAATGTGCTCTACATTCTTGACGAGCCCAGCATCGGTCTGCACCAGCGCGACAACGAACGGCTCATCAACTCGCTGAAGGAACTGCGCGACCTGGGCAACACGGTGATTGTCGTAGAGCACGACGAGGATATGATGCGACATGCTGACTACATCGTCGACATCGGGCCGAAGGCCGGAAGAAAAGGCGGTGAGGTCGTATTCCAAGGCACTATCGACGAGATGCTGCAGACAGAGACCATCACAGCGCAGTACCTGAACGGAAAGATGAAAATCGACGTGCCCAAGGAGCGCCGCAAAGGCAACGGTAAGATGCTGACGCTAAAGGGTTGCAGGGGCAATAACCTGAAGAATGTCGACGTGGAATTCCCGTTGGGCAAGCTTATCGTCGTAACGGGAGTGTCGGGATCGGGCAAGTCGACGCTCATCAACGAGACCCTCTACCCCATCCTATCGAAGCATTTCTACCGTTCGCTGCAGGCCCCCATGCCTTACGACAGCATAGAAGGACTGAAATATATTGATAAGGTTGTGAATGTCGACCAAAGCCCAATAGGCCGTACGCCGCGTTCGAATCCAGCCACCTATACCGGAGTGTTCAGCGACATCCGCTCGCTGTTTGTCAACCTGCCCGAGGCACAGATTCGCGGCTACAAGCCCGGACGTTTCTCGTTTAATGTGAAGGGCGGGCGCTGCGAGACTTGCGGCGGCAACGGATATAAAACCATTGAAATGAATTTCCTGCCCAACATCCAAGTGCCGTGCGAGGAATGTCACGGCAAGCGTTACAATCGCGAAACCCTGGAGGTGAAATTCAAGGGAAAGTCGATAGCCGACGTGCTGGACATGACCATCAATCAGGCCGTAGAATTCTTCGAGAACGTGCCCGACATTCTGCGTAAGATTAAGACCATACAAGACGTCGGCTTGGGTTATATCAAATTGGGACAGCCTTCGACGACACTGTCGGGAGGAGAGAGCCAGCGCGTAAAACTGGCTACGGAACTGTCGAAGAAAGATACCGGCAAGACACTCTACATCCTGGACGAGCCCACGACGGGACTGCACTTCGAGGATATCCGCATCTTGATGGACGTGCTGCAGACACTGGTGGACCGCGGCAATACGGTGATTATCATCGAACACAACATGGACGTCATCAAACTGGCCGACCACATCATCGACATGGGACCTGAGGGAGGACGCGGAGGCGGTACAGTTTTAACTACCGGCACACCCGAGCAAGTGGCCAAAAGCAAGAAAGGATTTACTCCAACATTTCTTAAGGAAACGTTGATTAGGAGTAAAGGAGAGAAGGAGTAAAGGAGAAAAGGAGAGGTTATTTCTTGACCTTGACTTTGACCTCTTTGCTTTCGTTCTGCATGCGGTCGAGGGCTGTGACAACATAAACACACGGGATCTGCTCGTTCGCTGGCAACTCGTAGAACGGATCAGAGACGATGGCTTTCAGGTGACTGCAGTCGCGAAGATTAACTGTTTCATTCTTGTCGAAACGATAGACGGCATAGCGCACGGCTTCGTCCTGCCAGCCATTACCTTTTGGCGCTGTCCAGAACAATACACGCTGACCATCGAAATTAAACGCCTTCAGCTTGCGGACCTTCTTGGGAGCCTTCTTGTCGATATGCTCCATCACAGGCTGCAAGGCCGGTGTGCGCCAATAAACGTTACGCAATGAAGTACCATAGTTGCCGACGTTGTCGACAGCAGCTTTGGCATACCACAACACTGTACCTTTTACACGGGGCAGTTGCTGATGGAGCGACATCTTTGCTGCCAGCTGATGGCGGTTTTTGTCGTTCAAATCGGCATGTTTCACCGTGCGCTCCACATCCTCACCAATATAAAGTGCGGTACGCGTCAAGTGCTGGTTCCACCAATGGATGAGTTCGTCGTAGTCGGCGGCACGGTTGCCAATCTCCCAGTAAATCTGAGGTACGCAATAGTCCATCCAGCCGTTGGCATCCCACAGCAATACGTCGGCATACAGGTCATCGTAGTTCTGGAGACCGTTGGTACGACTGCCATTGGGATCGTTTTTCTGGTTGCGGTAGATGCCGAACGGCGACACACCGACCTTCACCCACGGCTTGGCCTCGTGGACAGTCTTGTAAAGCTGTTCGATGAAGAGGTTGACATTGAAACGTCGCCAGTCACCACGATTGCCGATGCCGTTGGAGTTGGCACGATACTGGGCGTCGTCGGGAATCTGCACGCCAGCCACGGGATAAGGATAGAAATAGTCGTCGATATGGAGGCCATCGACATCGTAGCGCGTCACGATATCGCGAACTACCGTGCAGATATAGTCGCGGCACTCCTGCAAGGCAGGATTGAGCAGCGTCAGACCATCGTACTTGAAGGTCCATTCCGGATGCTGCACGACCACGTGGTTACGGGCATTACCGTGAGCCACCTTCGTCTTGGCACGATAGGGATTGATCCACGCATGAAGCTCCATACCACGCTTGTGGCACTCAGTAATCATCCACTGCAAGGGGTCCCAATAAGGATAAGGCTTAGCGCCCTGTTCGCCTGTCAGATAGTAGCTCCACGGTTCGAGCTGACTCTCATATAAGGCGTCGCACTCAGGGCGTACCTGGAAGATGATGGCATTGCAGCCATCCTTCTTGAGTTCATTCAATTGGTAAGTCAACGTGCGTTGCATGGCCTCGGTGGCCATTCCCTTGAACTGTCCGTTGACACACTGTATCCACGCTCCGCGGAATTCTCTCTTCTGTTGAGCTGAAGCCACAAGGGCAACGAGCAACAAACATATGGTAACGCTTTTCTTCATACGCTTTAATGTTTAAAGGTCTTCATGGCACGATCCATCTCACGGCGGTCTTCTTTTTCCTTCAGCGTCTGGCGTTTGTCGAACTCCTTCTTACCCTTGCAAAGGGCGATGTCCATCTTGGCACGTCCGTTCTGGTCGATAAATACCAAGAGTGGCACTATGGTGTAACCCGTCTGTTTGGTAGCAGACGCCAGTTTGGCAATTTCACGCTTCGTAAGCAGCAATTTGCGGTCACGCTTCAATTCATGGTTGTTGTAGGAACCATAGAAATAGGGCGATATATTCATGCCCTTCACCCACAGCTCGCCATTGATGATGGTACAATAGGTGTCAACCAACGAAGCCTTACCCAAACGGATGCTCTTAATCTCCGTACCCGTAAGGACTATGCCGGCAGTGAACTCCTCGATGAAGAAATATTCAAACGAGGCTTTCTTGTTCTTTATCTGGATAGGACTTTTCTTCCTAATCTGTTCTTGTTCCTTATTCAAAACGTTTCAATTTTCAACTTTCAACTGTCAATTTTCAACTGTCGCAAAGCAATCGATGTGTTCGTCAATGTAGCGGGCAATCTGTTCCGTCCATTCTTCCTCTTTCTCCACAAAGGTGTCGTCAAGGTCGTCGAATTCAGGAAACTGTTCGAACAGGGCCATAAATTCGTCGTCCGTACAGTCGCGTTCCAACTGCTGGCCGTACTTCACATATAAGGTATGTGCGTCGTAGATGAGTTTCGACAGCGGACGCATACCCCAGAATTTCAGCGCCTTGGCAAAGGGATTCTTAAAGATAAAGGGACCGTAGCCATTATGGATAAGCTGTACGAACCCGCCGTCCATCACCTCCTCGTGCAGCGTCTGCCACGCCAGCAACGTAATCTGATCGGCATTGAGCTGGCTCATCGTATCGGGAGTCAGTTCGCCACCAATAGCCTTCTGGATAGCCGTCACGAAACAGGCTACAAAGGCATCCATGCCCTCGCCGGCTGCCTGACGCAAGTCCTGGTCCTTTATTGTTACCGTTTTCATCATGCCCGCAAAGGTACGATATTTTTCTTGAATCTACAAATTCTATGATTACTTTCTATAACTCTTCGCACTCCTTGAGCCATAACGTCGAGCAGGCATCGCTGGGCATTCGCCAGTCGCCACGGGGTGATAGGCTGATGCTTCCCACCTTCGGACCATCGGGCAGGCAGGAACGTTTGAACTGCTGCGAGAAGAAGCGGCGGCAGAACGTCTGAAGCCATTTCTTGATGGTGTCGTGGTCGTAGGCATTGCCAAAAGCGTGTTGCGCCAACAGGAATATCTTGGCAGGACGGAAGCCGAAGCGCATGAAGTAGTAGAGGAAGAAGTCGTGAAGCTCATAGGGTCCGACGAGATCCTCGGTCTTCTGTTTGATGTTGCCCTTCTCGTCGGCTGGTGTCAACTCCGGAGAAATCGGCGTGTCGACAATGTCTAAGAGTGTCTCGCGCTGGGCGGAGAAGATGGCAGTAGACGCTATATATTTAATAATGTATTGGATGAGTGTCTTGGGGATGCCGGCATTGACACCATACATCGACATGTGGTCGCCATTATAGGTAGCCCATCCCAAAGCCAATTCCGAGAGATCGCCTGTACCCACAACGATGGCATTGAGTTTGTTGGCCAAATCCATCAATATCTGGGTGCGCTCACGAGCCTGCGAATTTTCGTAGGTGGCATCGTGGATAGCAGCATCGTGGCCAATATCGGAGAAATGCTGCTTGACAGCCTTGGCAATAGGTATCTCCATCTGCGAGATGCCCAATGTCTGCATCAGCGAGGCGGCATTATCGTGGGTACGGTCAGTCGTTCCGAAGCCGGGCATCGTAACACCGACAATGCCCTTGCGGTCGTAACCGAGACGGTCGAAGGTACGCACACAAACCAACAAAGCCAGTGTAGAGTCGAGACCGCCACTGATGCCGATGACAACGTGCTGACAATTGGTATGAATGAGTCGTTTGGCCAATCCTGACGTCTGGATATTCAGAATCTCCTCGCACGTCTCTTTCATCTCATCATCTTTAGGAATGAAGGGATGGGCGTCGACGGGACGAGTGAATTCAAAGGGATGTTCATCCTGAGTGGGCTTTGCGTCAATAATCAAAGCATGGGCGTCGCGCTGGGCATTGATGAATGTGCTGTTGGTATGACGTTCCGTACGCAGACGCTCGACATCGATCTGAGCCTTCTGCAACTGGGGTTGGAACGAGAAACGCTCACCCTCGACGAGCAGTTTTCCGTTCTCGAAAATCATCGCATTACCGGCATAAACCACATCCTGCGTCGATTCACCAAATCCGGATGACGCATAGACGTAACCACTCATGGTACGGGCGCTCTGCTGGGCTACCAGCGAACGCAGATAGCTGTGCTTACCAATGAGTTCATTGCTGGCGGAGCAATTGAGAATAATATCAGCACCAGCCATCGTCAGATTGTTGCTTGGAGGAATCGGGGCCCAGACATCCTCACAGATCTCCACGCCAAACTTGACGCCGTCGCTTGTCTGGAACAGTTTCGGCTCGGAAGACAATCTGACGGGAGTGCCTGCCAGATAAATATCAGTCGGATTCAGGTCCTGCGCAGAGGCAAACCATCGTTTCTCGTAGAACTCATTGTAGTTAGGCAGATAGGTCTTGGGGACAACGCCAAGGATGCTGCCATGCTGAATGACGGCAGCACAGTTTAACAGCAATCCACCAACCTGAACGGGCAGTCCGACCACACTGATGATGTCAAGTGTACGGGTGAAGTCGAGCAGCATGAGCAGGCCCTCTTCAGCCTTGGTAAGCAACAACTGTTCCTTGAACAGGTCCTGACACGTGTAACCAGTGATACACAACTCCGGGAAACACACAATCTCCACATGTTCGCTATCGGCCAGGGAAATGAGTTTCTCAATTTCCTGAACGTTGTAAACCACATCGGCCACCTTTACAGCCGGTACGGCAGCAGCCACCTTGATGAATCCGTATTTCATATTCTTTGAACTTTGAGATTTATGGAATTAGTAACGACGAGTCGCCATAGCTCAGGAAACGGAAATCGTGAGCCAGCGCATAGTCGTAGATTTTGTGCCAGTCGCCATGAACGAAAGCACTCACCAACAGCAACAGCGTCGACTGAGGCTGATGGAAGTTGGTGATAAGCATCTTCACAATATGATAGTCGTAGCCTGGAGCTATGATAATCTGAGTAGACGAATGGAGCACGGTGAGTTCGTGCTTAATCATCCAGTCGAGCAAAGCCTGAAGAGACTCTACAGCGGATGCAGAGAATAATTCTTCATTCTCTCTTCGAGAGTGTGGCGTTGCGAACTTCATTCTTAATTCTTCATTCCCATATGGTTCCCACTGGTTAACGTGCAGCTCATCCTCAGAAATATTTGGATTTGCTAACACTTTCAGTCCCATATAGTAGAGGCTCTCCAGAGTACGCACACTGGTAGTTCCAACCGCAATAGCCTCGGCATTGTGAGCCAGTAATCGCTCGATGGTGTGTCGGTGAACAGCAATATACTCCGTATGCATGGGATGTTCGCCAATCGTACTACTCTTCACAGGACGGAAGGTTCCGGCACCAACATGCAGAGTGACTTCTTCGCGTTCAATACCATGCGCATCAACCTCGTTCAATACCCGTTCCGTAAAATGCAATCCTGCTGTAGGCGCCGCCACCGAACCCTTAATCTTGGAATAGACCGTCTGATAGGTCGTCTTGTCGCTCTCCTGTGTCTCGCGGTTCAGGTAAGGAGGGATGGGCAGTTCACCCAGCACATCGAGAATGTCGGCAAAATTGATGTTGGCATTGTCCCACTCGAACTCAATGAATTGACTGGTTCCCTGTTCGCCCTTACGAATTGCAGATATTTGAAACTTTTCGTTTTTAATTTCCAGTTCCCGAATGAGTGCTCCTTCCTTCCATTTTTTCTGATTGCCTACCAGACACAGCCACGAACAGCGATGCGTCTGCTGGAACATTTGTTCATAGTCAGCAGGTACAGAAGGCTCCAACAAGAAAATTTCGATCAATGCACCTGTGTTCTTGCGGAAGTGCAGACGAGCCTGAATAACCTTCGTGTTGTTCATGACCATCAAGGCACCCTGAGGCAGGTATTTGGGCAGGTTATAGAATACGTCCTCCCCCACTACACCTTTATTATATAAGAGCAGCTTCGAGTGGTCGCGCTCCGCCATCGGGAATTTGGCAATGCGCTCGTCCGGCAGATCGTAACTGTAATCGCTGATATGTATTTCTTTTGTATTCATCGTTTTTGATTCACTTATAACAAAGCCATAACGACAGCATAAAGCAGCGTCATGCAGAGTATGGCTATGGGCACATAGCACAACTCACGGGTATAGACGGCAGGACGTGTCAATCGACAATAGCTCTTATAGACACAGAAACCTACCAATCCGCCCCAAATCAGACCTACGGTAATGTCGCCAGGATAATGGACACCCAGATAAAGGCGCGTATAGCAATTGGTGAGCGACCATGCGACCAAGAAAATGGTCAATAGTCGCTGTCGCATGAGCAAGGAGAAAAAGATGGCAATGGAAAACGTGTTGGCAGCATGTGCCGAGAAGAATCCGTAGTTGCCTCCACGATAGCCGTCAACAGTATCAACCAAGGCACCAATTTGCGGGTCGTGCGTGGGACGCCAACGGGCCACGAGGGGCTTCACGATTTCGTCGTCCACAGTACCAGCCAGCAGCACACATGCTCCAGCAGCGACCATGATCAGTAGGATGTCACGAACAGCGGTATTGCTTTTCATGTTAGTTTTCACCACCACGAAGAACAATCCCAGATAGAGTGGTATCCACGTCTTGGCATTAGTCAGCGTCATGATGAGCGAATCCAAGAAAAACGAGTCACTGCCATTGAACCATAGCAGCAATTGTTTATCGTATTGAATGAGTTCTTCCATAGTTCTTACTTCTCACCTCTTAATTCTTAATTCTAAATAATCTCTATCTCCAAGGTCTCCAACCATCCCTCCTTGCCATCGTCCACACGGATTTGCTTCCATTCCTTCATCGTAGCGTCGGTAATGGTCACCTTCGTACCCTCATGGAGAATAAACAAATCGGTGCCGTTCTTCGAAGGCGTGCTCTTGACATTGACAGCGGACTTGATGATGATAGCACCCGAGCGATGCGTCAGGTTACTCTTCTGTTGCCAGGCAAACAGGTTGCAGACCAGGAACACGAGCAGCAGAAGGAATCCACCGAAGAAGCCCACTTTACGCAACCAGACAGGATTGGCGAACAGATAGAGCAACGCCAGAGCGATGGCAACAAACAAGGCGATAAGGGCTGTGTGTGCCCAACTGTCGACACTCTGTACGTTGACCAGCGAGTGATACCACGTAACAAAGAACATCTCCGACTCGGGTGTAATCTTGTCGATAGTTTTCGAACGGGCCATCTGCAAGTTAAAGCGGATATCTTTATCGCCAGGCGACAGCAACAAGGCACGCTCGTAGTTGAGTACCGCCTGTGTTATCTGGTCCATGCGATAGTAGCAATTACCAAGATTGTAATAGAGCTCGGCACTGACACCCTGCTTCAATAAAGCCTCATAATTCTTGGCAGCCTGCTGGTAGCGTTCCTGAACGTAGGCACTATCTGCTTCTGCTTTAGTAACGGCACCAGCTGTCAGTGGCAACAACAAGAGCAGCAACAAGATACTTGTTTTGCTCGCATGACCAGTATTTCTGGTTTTCTTCATTGTTGTTGCAATCTGTGTAATCGCAGTCATTGCAGCATCATAAACCTTATTCATATTTCCTGTTGCATCGCCTGGAGCGTAACGTGCAAACTCACACTCGTCCAAAGCACCGATAAACTGCCCGATGGTCTCAGTCGACACGTTGTGACTTTCCAATTGCTGGCTGATATTCTCACGTGATAATTGCTCGACAGGCATATTCAACTTGTCGCCAACATAGCCCCACAGGGCACGCAGTACTTCGTCGTAGAACTCGTTCTGTTTACCTCCAGCCATCAGTTTGGCAGCTTTCTTCAGTCGTTTCGTAGCCACCTTATTGGCTTTACCGGCACGCTGTTTCACGATGTCGGCATTATCAATGGCACGCTGACGGAAAATGACAAACAGCGAGATGAATCCGAGCAGTAGCGCACCGAGATATATCCAGTACTCTGTAGAACCGAAGAAGAACTCGTCGACGCCACGCTGAAGAGTATCACCGGTCTTGATATAGTGAATGTCACTGTTCAACTGCTTGACGTCCTCCTGACCAGTATAAGTCGCCTGGCTTGTTCCATTACCCTTGTCGACATGGAGTTTGAAGGATTCCGTCTTGACTGTTTTATACGCGTTGGCCTCCGTATCGAAATAGGTATATTCTATAGCAGGAATCTCGAAATCGCCCTGATGACGGGGTACTGCCAGGAAGTCGTAGATGATAGAACCCTCCAGACCCTTGGTGGTCAACTGGGTCTTGTCAGTCACTTTGGCATCATAGTGGTCGAAGTCCTTGGGGAACTTCACTTCAGGCTGTTTCAGCAATTTCATGTTACCCACACCACTTACCACAACACGCATCTTCACGGGGTCGTTAGCCTTAACCTCTGTATTGTCGAGCGTGGCAGAAATGGAGTACTTGCCTACACCGCCCGAGAAACCAGCAGGACGCTGGGGCAACGGATCGACTTGAATGGTTATTCCCGGAGCTTTGATTTCTTTCTTGACCTCGACATAGCCAGACCCTCCGTTGAAAAAGGCCTCGAAGGGATCAACATTGCGGTTCTGCTGCACGACAATGCCTTCGTAAGTAATGCTCGGAACTTCGAGTTTTCCCGTCACCTGCGGGAACAGGACATACTGCTGCCATGTGACGGTACGATAAGGTTTTCCGTTCAGTGTCTCAATATGGAACTGTTTTTCTTGTGGCAAGGGAACCTCACGAGAATAAAAACTCTTCAAGTCAGCCATCTTACCATTGAGCTGAGTCAGTCCTACCAAAGTATAAACCTTATAGGTCAACAGAATGGGTTCCTGCTCACGAACATGCTGTTTAGAAGCAGTCACCTTGATAAAGAGGTCACTACCCGAGATGGATGACCCCGCCGAGCGAATCTCACCCGTACTGCTCTGCTGACGTCCGCCTTGGTTTCCTTGCTGGGCCTGTCCACTGACCTTGATGTGTAATTCATTCGAATGGATGGTCTTACCTCCTGCAGTTACATGGGCAGGGGGAATGGTGAACGTACCATTCTTCTTAGCCGAAAGAATATAGGTATAGGTAATACTTGACGAACTCGATGTATGGCCGTTGACCATCTGAAAACTCGACTGTTGAGACGTCGATGGTCCCATCAGCACATCGAAGGCATCGGATATGTCACCAGCCCTGAAACCCTTGGCATCGTCCGTATTGACGGTATAGCTCAAGCGGAACTGCTCACCGACAGCAACCTGTGCCGGAGCACGTCCCGTCAGTGTCTGCGCCAGCGCAGCCACAATTAAAAAATTAAAGAATGAAACAATTAAAACGATTCGCTTCATCATCATTGCCAACTGTTCTTTCAATTATTAAATTGTTTAATTTTTAAATTGTTACGTTATACTTACCAGTTCTTTTCCAAATGGCGTTTCTGAGGCTGTTGCTGAGCCTTCTTCATGCGCTCCTGAGTTTGTTTCTCTTCTTGCATAGCGGCATTCAGCAGTTGCTCGGCATTCTCCTTGCTCATCTGAGGTTTCTGCTGCTGTTGTTGCTGATCTTGCTTCTGCTGGTCTTGTTTTTGCTCCTGCTTCTGCTGATCTTGCTTGTCTTTATTATCCTTATTATCTTTATTGTCTTTATTCTGTTGGTTCTGATCCTGCTGCTGCTCTTTCTGCTGGCGCTTACAGAGTTCCAGATTATAGCGGGTTTCATGATCGGCAGGATTGTTGCGAAGCGCCTCCTTATAGGCCTCAATAGCTTCACCAAACATGCGGTGCTGCTGACAGATAACACCCATGTTATGATAGGCTTGTGCACGGCGCAAAGGATTGGTCTCCAGCTTGGCAGCCTTCTCCAACTGTGTGATAGCCAGCGAATCCTTACGTTGAGCCATTAACGAATTACCCAGATTGTAGTTAGCTTGCGGATTGCGTTCGTTACGCTCTACAGCCTTCCGATACGATACCTCAGCTTCAGCTACATTACCCTTACGATACTGCTTGTTGCCCTGGCGAATCAACTGGCGGTCGCTCTGCGCCTGTACGCCTACTGCCACAAGCAACAACACGGCAACAGCTGCGACCTTCTTACTACGCTTGAAGAGCGACACATTTTTCAGCATCGGATTCTTGATTTCCAGGATACATACTTCCAAAATCAGCAGCAATAAGACGATAATAGCCACAGCCTGGAATTGCTCATCAAAATCGCTGTAAATAGTTGACGAGGTTTCCTTTTTCGACAATTTATCCAGTTCGTTGTCGAGCTGTTCCTGAGCATTACTGTTGTTCTCGACGTGGATATAGGCACCACTACCGGCATCAGCCAGTTGACGACACATCTGCTCATTCAAGGCAGACATCACCGTCTGACCCGAATTGTCCTTCATATAGTCACCATTACCAATCGGAATGGGAGCTCCGTTCGGTGAACCAACGCCCAGCACATAGGTATTCATACCCTTTGCCTTTGCTTCCTTGGCAGCTTCCAGGGCTCCACCTTCGTGGTCCTCACCGTCGGTAATGACGATAATGGCCTTACCGATATTCTCTTCCTGCGTAAAACTGTGAGCGGCCATGTTGATAGCGGCAGCAATATCGGTACCCTGCGTAGAAATCATGGCAGGCGTAATGCTCGACAGAAACATTTTGGCGCTGACATAGTCGCTCGTGATGGGCAACTGCACGAAAGCATCACCGGCAAACACGATAAGTCCAATCTTGTCGTTCGTAAAGTGATCCACCAAGTTCTCCACCATCATCTTTGCACGGTCCAGTCGACTGGGAGTCACATCCTCAGCCAGCATAGAGTTACTGATATCCATACAGATGATGGTCTCAATTCCTGTACGTTTCTCATGGCTGATTTTGTTACCGAACTGGGGACGTGCCAGCACCACGATGAGTAATGCCAATGCACCCAGCAATAGCCAGAACTTGACCAACGGACGGAAGCGCGAAACGTTGGGCATCAGCTGGCGCACCAATTCCAGGTCACCGAACTTACGCAATCGTTTCTTCTGACGGCGAAGCATCAGGAAATGTATCAGCACCAATATGGGAATCAGCACTAATAAATATAGGTATATAGGGTCTTCGAATCTAAACATGCTCTTACGGTAATTTTCTGAATATGGTGATACGCAACAGAATTTCCAACAGCAACAACAACAAGGCGGCCAGTGCAAACGGCTGGTAGGCCTCGTAACGACGACTGAACTGCTTGACATTCAGCTTGGTTTTCTCCAATTTGTCAATCTCCTTGTAGATGTTCTGCAACTCACGGTTGTTCGTGGCGCGATAGAAGTCGCCGTCTGTAGCACCGGCAATGTCCGACAACGTCTTGGTGTCAATTTCAACGGGCAAGTTTACGTAGCCGGGCAGACCGGTTGCCGAGGGTGGGAACGGTGCCGTGCCCTTCGTGCCGACACCGATGGTGTAGACACGAATACCCAGACTCTTGGCAATCTCAGCGGCAGTCATAGGCGACAAGTCACCGCGATTGTTCGAACCGTCGGTCAGCAGAATGACCACGCGGCTCTTGGCCTTCGAATCTTTCAGACGAGACACGGCATTAGCCAGTCCCATGCCGATGGCCGTTCCGTCCTCGATACCGCCGCCCTGAGGACCGCGTGCAGCAATATCAGTACGAACATTGTGCAAGAGGTTCAACAGCGAACTATGGTCAGTAGTCATAGGACACTGGGTGAAAGCCTCACCGGCAAAGATCGTCAGTCCGATGTTGTCGTTGGGACGTCCTACAACAAACTCGGCAGCCACTTGCTTGGCGGCTTCTATACGGTTGGGCTTCAGGTCTTCAGCCAGCATCGACGTCGACACGTCCATAGCCAGCATGATGTCGATACCTTCCACCGTTTGGTTCTTCCATGAGTTCTGTGTCTGCGGACGAGCCAGTACCAGCACGACGAGTACGAAGACTGCCATGCGCAGCAGCGGCTGCAAAGGCATCAGCGTCACTCGCCACGACCGGGGGGCATAGCGGTAAGCGTTAGTGTCGCTCATCCGCATCGTCGGCTCGGCCTTCTTCCTGTACATGAGATACCATATAATATAAGGTATCAGCAGTAGCAGCAGCAACAGATATTCTTTATTGGCAAATTCCATTTTATTTATTCTTCACTCTTCATTAATTGACTAACTGCCAGACGCTGTAAACGACATAGCAGAACAGTAACGCAGTGACGACACCGATAGCCCAGATGACGGCCTTCAGCACGCGGCGCTCCTTCTGGGAACGCTGGTCGGCAGCGGACAGCACGGGCTTCTGCACTTCCTCCGTCGGCTGGTTCTCCAACTTCGTCTGGTTGATGAAGTCGATGGCGCTGACTAGGTTCGAGTCGTTCTCGTTGATCATCGTCGAATACTTGGCGAACTTCACCAGGTCGGCAGTGGTAAACAGCTGGCGCAACTCGTCCAGACTCTGCTGGTCGCTCTGAGCCATCAGGCGCTCGATGATTTCCGAACTGGTCATCTCCATAGCCGAGAATCCGTAGCGCTCTTCGATATACTTACGCAACGTCTCGGTCAGTTTGGTGTAATACTCCTTCTGGTTCTCCGACGTCACCATCTTGTCAGCCTTAATCTGCTCGATTTCCTTCATGGCTTTCTGGTGAGGCAGCAGTCGGCGCACAATCTTGATGTGCGTGATGATGGGCTTGTTGTCGCGCAGACGCAGATAGAGCCAGTAGCCGACGGCCAGCAGCACGAGCACTAACACACTGAGCCAGAACGGCAGACTCCAGTCGCTCCACTGGAACGGATTGTCCTGAACGTCCTTCGGTCCGAAGAATGCGTTCATCTGCGTGGTGTCTACTTCTACCTCCACAACCTTCAAGGCCAGCTCGTTCGACTTCACGTCCTTGCCGTTGACCTTCACCGTGAACGGCGGCAAATGATAGAGGTTTCCGTCGAACGACGTGAGGATGATGGTCATCACCTTACTAGTCTGACTAGGTACACTAGTATGACTAGCAATCACCTCGACGCCGGGCACCAGCATCTGGCGGGGCTTCAGCTGGGGCCACACCACCTGGGCGTCGTCGGCTCCCTGGACGGTCAGCGTCACCTTGGCCTGCTCGCCAATCAGCATTTCTATCGGATCGATGGTGGCCTGCACGCTCTGCGCCAAGACTGGCGAAATGAAGAATGAAGAATGAAGAATGAAGAATGCTACGCACAGCAACATCCTATTCATTTCTTGCAATCTTCTCTTCAAAGACAACACGTAGGCGGGAGCAAATTCTTTATTCTTCATTCTTCACTTAATCAGCTTCTTTGTTTAAACAGCATCAGCAGCGCCTTCACATAGTCTTCGTTCGTGGCGATGCTGACCAAGTCGACGTTGCTCTTGTTCATCGTTTCGCGCAACACGTCCTGACGCTGGCGCCAATATTTCTCGTGGGCCTGACGCAGTCGGCGGCTCGACGTGTCGATGTATTGTTCGTAACCCGTCTCGGCATCCACGACGCGCATCAGTCCGACGTCGGGCAACTCGCGGGCACGCTGGTCGTACACCTGCAGGGCGACGACGTCGTGCTTGCGGTTGGCAATCTGCAGCGGCTGCAGGAAGTCCTGCCGGTCGTAGAAATCGCTGAGCACAAAGGCCGTGCAGCGTCGTTTCGACACGCTGGTCAGAAACTCCAGCGCCTGCTTCACGTCAGTACGCTTCGACTGTGGCTGGAAGTCCAGCATCTCGCGTATAATATATAGGATATGCTTGCGGCCCTTCTTGGGCGGAATGTATTTCTCAATGCGGTCAGAGAAGAATGCCACGCCGATCTTGTCGTTATTCTGGATGGCCGAGAAGGCGATGGTGGCGGCAATCTCGGTCACCATGTCGCGCTTCATCTGGCGCTGCGTACCGAAGTCCAGCGAGCCACTGACGTCGATCATCAGCATGACGGTCAGCTCGCGCTCCTCCTCGAACACCTTCACGTAGGGGCGGTGGAAGCGGGCGGTCACGTTCCAGTCGATGTCGCGCACGTCGTCGCCATACTGGTATTCGCGCACCTCGCTGAAGGCCATACCCCTGCCCTTGAAGGCCGAGTGGTATTGCCCTGCGAAGACGTTCGAACTCAGGCCGCGCGCCTTGATTTCAATCTTCCTGACTTTCTTTAAGATTTCGCTTGTCTCCATATTCTAGGAATACTGGATATACTAGTCATACTAGTCGGACTAGACAGCCTAGCCCTTAGGGAACCTCGACCTTGTTGATAATCTTCGAGACGATTTCCTCGCTGGTCACGTTGCTGGCCTCGGCCTCGTAGGTCAGTCCGATGCGGTGGCGCAGCACGTCGTGGGCCACGGCGCGGACGTCCTCGGGCACGACGTATCCGCGGCGCTTGATGAAAGCGTAGGCGCGGGCGGCCTTGGCCAGATTGATCGATGCACGCGGCGAACCACCAAACGATATCATGTCCTTCATATCCTTCAGGCCGTAGCGGTCGGGATAGCGCGTGGCGAAGACGATGTCGGCAATGTACTGCTCAATCTTCTCGTCCAGATACACCTCGCGCACCACGTTGCGGGCCGACAGGATTTCAGCCGACGTGGTAACGGGGCGAACCTTCGGCAGCGACTCCTGGATATTTTCGCGGATAATCTTCTTCTCCTCGTCGATGGTGGGATAGCCGATGACCACTTTCAGCATGAAACGGTCCATCTGCGCCTCGGGCAGCGGATAGGTTCCCTCCTGCTCGATGGGGTTCTGCGTGGCCATCACCAGGAACGGGTTCGGCAACTCGAACGTGTCGCTGCCGATGGTCACCTGCTTCTCCTGCATGGCTTCCAGCAGGGCGCTCTGCACCTTCGCCGGGGCACGGTTGATTTCGTCCGCCAGCACGAAGTTGGCAAACACGGGACCGCGCTTCACCTGGAATTTTTCCTCCTTCTGCGAGTAGATCATCGTACCCGTGACGTCCGCCGGCAGCAGGTCCGGCGTGAACTGTATGCGCTGATAAGTTGCATCAATCAACTGCGCCAGCGTCTTGATAGCCAGCGTCTTGGCCAGTCCGGGGACGCCCTCCAGCAGGATGTTGCCGTCGCTCAGCAGTCCGATGAGCAGCGAGTCCACCAAGTGTTTCTGTCCTACGATTACCTGATCCATGCCCGACACCAGGTTCTGCACGAATCCACTCTGTTGTTCTATCCGCATGTTCAGTTCGCGGATGTCAATAGCTTCTGCCATAATTCTTTATCTTTATTTTATATTAGCTTCGTTTTGCCGTGCAAAAGTACGCATTTTCCCCGTTATATCGGCCATCCGCACACCTAAATAATATTAAAAAAGATTCCGAAAACTAAATAACGGAATCTTTAAAGTAAAGTGATGGCAAACCATTTAATCGCCTCCCGACTCGAAACCGCCGCCGCCGCTGCCGCCACCGTTGTTGTTACTGCCGCCGCCCGGCGTGTCGCCGCCGTCGACGATGTCCTCTTCCTCGATGGCCGCACCCGTCTTCTCGTCTATCTTCTGCCACGACACCTCACTGGCAAACTTTGCGCTGAACTTCGTGTGAACCGTGGCTCCCAGACGGCTTTTCGCATTGTTCGCCGTCACCATCTTCGCCGTGGCCACTACCAGCTGGCCGTCCACCTCCTTGTCCTTCACCGAGCACGAAATGTTCGGATAGACCGTGATGAACTGTTCGCCCATGGCCACGCGGAAACCCTTCAGCACGTTGCGCTTCACAGCCTTCATGTACTCCGTCACCGCCGCCTTCATGAACGACGGCTCAATACTCGTGTTCTCACAAGCCTCCTCGCACACCTCGTCGAACGTCAGTGTACCGTTGGGCACCGGCACTGCATAGAAGCTGTGCGTACCCACCTTCTTGTTCTCTTTGGCGTAATACTTACATTTTGCCATAATCTTTCAGGTTTTAAAATTAATAAGTTATGTTATCAATAGTCGCCTTGCCGTACCAAGGCCGTTTTCATTGCTATATCCACCCGTTTTGCTTCAATATACTAAAGCTGGCAGCTTTGATATACTAAAGCTGGCAGCAACAATATACTAAAGCCGATTGCTACAATATATGCTCCCATTTTCCGTTGCTATATTCATGCCGTTTCCGTCGCTATAGGGTGAACAAATCCCCGCGCACAGCCGACCCGAACGCGGGGAAATATGTTTCGCGGACGCTTTCTCGTGGGATTGTCTCACGCCTCACGCAGGGTTATTTCCCCTGAGAGTATTGCCTCTTCGAGTCTATAGATCACTTATGACCATTATAAATCTCCTAAATCATATGATCCCAAGTCGTATATCTTTCCGGCCTCGAAGGTGACGCTACCGCTTTTCGTTATTGGCTTATCATCACCATCCTCATTGTATAAGTGAAGATTGAAGCCTGTATAGGTGCCTGGGGCAATGGCTACATATACGGTTTTTCCATTGAAGTCAGTGCAAATGCCACTATTAATATCACTAGGATTACCCACAGTAACAGTTGTGCTTCCCGACGTCGGGGTAAGCGTACCTGTTGAAGTATCGAGGCTGAAAGTTCCTGCCAATGGCTCGTTGGCAGATATCGTAAAACGACCATACGTAGCTGCTTCGGGGAATGTGACTTTCAGAATGGCGCATGCGTTATGAAATGTAAGTGAAGAGCCTGTGGTGGTGGCATAGGCGATGGGGGCCTTCGGGTCCCAGCCTGAAAAGTCA
>CACWWZ010000045.1 GCA_902764705.1 uncultured Prevotellaceae bacterium
GGTAGCAGCCCACCTGGTTGCGGCGAATCTGCACCCCGTCACCAGCCTGCATCGCGGTGCTGGTTACGGCCATCATCACGGCCAAAATCATCCTCATTGTTTTCATCATCGTGCCATTTTGTAGATGGCCTCCATATCTTCGGCCGTCAGAACCTTGAAGGCTCCACAGGTTTCCTTGTAGTCGCGGCTGCACTTGCGGGTCATCTCACGGATCTCGTCGTCGGTGATGTCACGACCGATGACCGATACCGTCATGGGCAGGTGGCGCACGTCAACAGCGTTGCACGTGCCTGTTACCACAACTTCTTCGAGAGCCAGCGAATCGGCAGTCTGAGCCTGTGCAGCCATAGCTGTTAGCCCCAAGAACGCCATACATAGAAATATATTCATTACTGTATTGTTGTTTTTACTTTTTTACCTTTTAATCTTCATCCATCGGATAGCGGACGTCCCATTTGCGGCGCAGGCCGTCCATGAGCTGCATGATGTAAAGCGTCTCGGCATGGGGCATCTCGCGGGGTTCGAGGAGTCCGTCGATGAGTGCCTGACGGCAAGCCTGGAACTGGTACTCGTAGCCGGTAATCTGCCGAGGCACGCGGATGGTCTCAACATAGGTGCGGTCGGGGCCGTTGACGGTGACGGTCTGCGGATTATTGATATTGTCGATGATGAGGTTGCCCTCGGTGCCGGCAATGACACCGATGTTGTCGCCAACACACTGGGCACTCGACTGCAGGTTGCAGAGCTTGCCGTCGGCGAGGACGAGCGTGATAGCATTGGTCAGGTCCATGCCTGTTTCAGACTTCACGCACGTGCCATCGATGCTGACGATGTCGGCAGGGAAGAACATGCGGGTGAAGTTCAAGGCATAGACGCCCAGGTCGAGCAGCGCACCGCCACAGAGATCGGGTCGCATGATGCGGGACTTGTCACCCATGGAATAGCCAAGGGTGGCAGTGAGCAGACGGGGCTCCCCTATCCTACCGCTGCTGATGAGTTGGCGAATGGTGGTGACAACGGGCTGGTAACGTGTCCAGATGGCCTCAGCAAGGAATACCTGCTGCCGGTGGGCCAAGTCGATGATTTCATTCGCCTGACGGGCATTGGCCATGAAAGCCTTCTCAACCAAGCAGGGCTTGCCTGCCAGCAAGGCCGCTTTGGTGACGTCGTAGTGGTGCGAATGAGGAGTAGCGACATAGACGAGGTCTACGTCGGAATCGGCCAGCAGTGCCTCGTAGGAGCCATAGGCCTGAGGGATGTTCCACTTAGCGGCAAAAGCCTCGGCCTTATCGATAGTTCGGGAACCGATGGCGTAAGCCTCGCAATCAGTCAGCCCATTCAACGTGATGGCGGCCTTCTCGGCAATCCACCCTGCACCGACGATGCCGACACGTAAAATATGATCTTGTTTCATTGTGATGTAAGTTTCGCTTTTGCTTGTTCTTGTACTTCAATCACGCGGTCGCACCAGGCGTCGAATTCGGGATCTGCCACTTGGAGCTCAGGGTGTTCCTTCAGGTACGCTATGCAACGGCGCACGCCTTCGTCGAACCTTGTCGTGCATTGGAATCCGGGTACGGCACGCTTCAGTTTACTGCAGTCGAAGACTACCGTCACCGACTTGTCGCCCAACAGGTTGCCCTCGAAGTCCCACTCCTTGGGCGACACGGCTGCAAGGAACTCCGAGGCTACATGGTATATACGGGGGGTAGTGTGGAGTGCATTTCCAACGCACTCGTAAATCTGATTCCACGTCAGTTGTTCGTCGCTCATGATCTGGAATGCTTCGCCAATGGCTTTCGGATTGCCCAACAAGCCAATAAAGCCACGGGCGAAGTCCCCGTTCCACGTCAGCGTCCAAAGTGACGAGCCGTCGCCCTGTATGATAACGGGCTTACCCTCAATCATTCGCTTCAGCACCGGCCAGCTGCCTTTCGGACCATGCACGCTGACGGGTACGCCGCGCTCGCAATAGGTATGGCTCGGACGGACAATGGTCACAGGGAAGCCCTGCTCGCGATAGGCCTTCATCAGCAAATCTTCGCAGGCAATCTTATTGCGCGAATATTCCCAATGGGGATTGGCCAGCGTGGTACCCTCGGTAATCACATGACTGGCTGCGGGCTTGTTATAGGCCGAAGCAGACGAGATATACACATACTGTCGCGTGCGTCCAGTGAACAGACGGATGTCGCGTTCCACCTGGGCAGGGACAAAGCCGATAAATTCACACACAGCGTCGAAGGTTTCGCCGTCAAAACCGGCGAGGACACTTTCTTCGTCGTTAATATCGGCGATGATTTGTTTGACATTTTCCGGCACCTCATTCTTTCGGTTGCCGCGATTCAACAGCCACAAGTCGTGTCCGCCGGCTGCCAGCTGTCGGGTTATCGCACTGCTGATAGTACCCGTACCTCCGATTAACAGTATTTTCATAATGGTCAGTTTTTATCTTCTACTCAAGGTCTCGACGATACGAGCCATCTGGTTCGGAATTCGAATCTGCTGAGGACACTTCGGCAGACAGGCCTCGCAGTCGGTACACTGATTGGCCCATTGTGACTTGTCGGGCAGCGCTTCAAGCAGTCCGTCGGCAAACTGCTGCTTGCGTGTCAGATAATCAACTGCCGTCTTGTCAGGCAACGGCAGAATCTGCTTGCTCACAGCATCATTATAATAGGCAAAATTGCCTGGAATGTCGACTCCGAAGGGACAAGGCATGCAATAGCTGCAGGTGGTACACGGTATGGTGGGGAAGCCAGCCATGACGTCGGCAATCTCTGCCAGCAGCACATTCTCTGCCTCCGTACAGGGTTCCAGCGGCGAGAACGTGCGGATGTTCTCCTCCATGTGTTCCATCTGGTTGATACCACTCAGCGTGGTGAGGATGTTCGGATGCGACGCCACCCAACGGAATGCCCACGAGGCGGGCGTATCGTCAGGTCGCACAGCCTGCAGACGTGCCATAAGGTCGTCGTTCATCCTGCCTAAGGCACCGCCGCGAAGGGGTTCCATAATCACTGCCTGCACACCAGTTTTCTCCAGTTTGTCGTACAGATATTCCGCATCAGCATCACGGCGCCATCCGTTTTTGTTCAGTGAGGCATGGCGCCAGTCCAGATAGTTCATCTGAATCTGTGCAAAGTCCCAGTGGTATTCATCCTGACGGTCCAGCAGCCAGTCGAAGGCACTCACATCGCCATGATACGAAAAGCCCAAATGCCGGATGCGACCTGCCTCGCGCTCCTTGAGCAGGAAATCGAGCAGGCCGTTGTCCAGGAATCGGCCTTTCAGGCCATCGACACCGCCTCCTCCAATGCTATGTAGCAGGTAATAGTCAATATAGTCGACACGCAGACGCTCGAAGGAGCGTTCGTACATTTCTTTCGCAGCGTCAAAATCCCACAGCCGCTGGTTTTGATTCGACATCTTGGTGGCAATATAGTACTTATCCCTGGGATAACGGCTCAACGCACGACCTGTCTGGTCTTCGTTCCTGCCACCCTTATACATGGGGGCCGTGTCAAAATAATTCACACCGTGAGCAATGGCATAGTCCACCAGTCGGTCAACATCCTCTTGGTCGTCAGGGAGACGCATCATGCCAAAGCCCAGCAAGGAGATCTTCTCGCCAGAACCATGTTGCACACGATAGGTCATCTTCACCGAATCGTCACCGCCTACAACATCATCTGGCTTCTTGGTTCCTGCTAAAACATTTAGGGGTTCCATAGCCATCATAGCCAAGGCTGAACCGGCACCTACGCCAAGTCGCTGAAGGAACTGGCGCCTGTTCATGTTTGATGGATCCTTCTTCATAAGTCGTTGTTTTTAAGTCGTTTTTGTATTGTCAATATCAGGCTATTCGCCTTTTCTCTTTTTCAAATAAATCATAACACCAGCCACCACCAGTACTACGACTGCAATAATGTGTAACCAATCCATAGTCTCAATTTACATTTGTTCCACAATTCAAATCTCTTACATCTTACTTCTTACATCTAACCTCAAACATCCTCAACTGGTGCCTTTTTCAGTTGTTCCAATGCACGACACAACTGGTCAGGACACGAAGTTGCCTTCGTACCACAGCGGATGCCATTAAGACGAGCAATTACATCGTCAATCTTCTGGCCACAAACCAGTTTGCTAATGCCCTGCAGATTACCATTACAACCACCAACAAAGAATACCTGCTGAATCACATCATTCTCATCGGCTGTCACGTCGATCAAACGCGAGCAAGTGCCAAAAGTCTCATACTGAACGTGTTTCGTTTTCATTATCAATAAACTGTTTTGCAAGTCTCTTATTATCTGACAAGCACTCCGACCCTGCTATTTGCTTGATGCAAGGACGGAGTGCTTACTATAGTTTAAAACGAATCTATGAATCGTCGGTTACATAAAGAAGAAGTCAGGCAATCCTGTAAGTCCCTCCAGAGTAGGTGCATCCGGATCGAGTCCTCCTGTATCATCTACACCGCCGAAACCGATATCTTCACTTGTTACGCCACTACCTGCTAACAGCGTTACCTTATTTATCTCAACCACATCCATTGTGGGAGTCATATATTCCTTCTTTTTCATTTCACCACCACTTTTTTGTTGTTCTTAATATAAATCTGACCCTTCTTCAGGTTCTCAACATGCTGACCGTTCAGGTTATAGTATCTGTCATCACCTGCAGTACGCTGGATGTTCTCGATACCTGTTGTCTCATTATCGAAGGAGAAGAATACTGGAGCGCTAAAATCTGTTGCCTTACCTAAGACGGCACCCAGTTCAAACCAACAACGGAAAGCCTTAATATTGGTTTTTCCTACAGAATACCAGAACTGATTATCATAGATAAACAAGCCATCAGCAGGAACCTTTGTTTTTGCAAATGAACCTGTCATCTTACCCGGAGTATCATTCTCATCGGATTTACTGATGGCTGTCACAGCATCTGTTATTGCAACTTCATCTGCTTCAAAACTATCAATATTCTTGGTTGTCTTAATAAGGTATGGTTTTCCAGCTGTCATTCCTTTTTTGGAAGTCATAGCGACTGTTGCCAGATTTATCGTAATCCCAAGAGGAATCACATTTTCTTCGTCAGGACCATAGTCCACCTCGTAGCCCGTAAACTCTGCCAACTGTACATCGCTACCAAATGCTGCCTCTGCCTTTGTCTTTGATAATGCGAAGGGCAGGACGATAGTGCTCCACTCATCAGCTTTGATGGTACGTTTAACAAGAACATTTACTTTATCTGCTGTTGCAGTAGGAGCTACCACTGAATTTTCGTCCAAAACTAATCGATCAGTAACAATTACCTTGAATGTGACATCAGCTATCTTCGTATCTTCAGCACCGCCGCTATATCCTAAGAATTCAAAGTTTGAGATAGTAACATTATATGTACCTGGATCCAAACTAGCATCAGCTTCAATCTCTGCGGTAGCAATAACAATTTCTCCAGCAGGAATAGGAGTCAATTTACCAGAGCTGGCTGAGCCCTTAAAGTTAACAGCACTCGTTTGGAATGTACCGTCCCAATCAGATGAAACTGTTGTTTCCTCAGTATAAGTGATTCCTGTAGGAAGAGTTGTCTCGAATTGGAAACCTGCATAAGAATTGGCTGGTACATCTACTACTAATCCAAATGAAGCTGTTCCTCCTGGAAGTACGTATACATCAGGAATGGTAAGTGTCTGTGCTGTTGTCAGCCCAATACCGGCAAACAATGCAGCGAAGAGTAAAAGTGTTTTTTTCATAACAATATTCTTTTTTTAGTTATTTTCCAAGATAAACTGTGATAATCTGAATGGCATCCTTGGTGTCGAACGTGCCATCAAGAGTAATATCTGCAGCTTTTTTGTCAAAGTTTGAAGGATTCTTTCCCAGATATTGCTCAACCAACTTAATGGCATCCTTGGTGTCAACGTTCTTATCACCGTTCGCATCACCCAAGATTAAGCCACTGGCACTAGAAGCATCTGCCAAGGATTGAGTAGTTCCATCGGCGGATACAAATTTCACGTTCTTCACCTCGATATTGCCATCGTCTACATAGTCATCAGCGGCAGTAATGTCGAAGAAGAGAATAATTGGAGAGTTGTCGTCAATGAAATTAAGGTTTCCATTGCCTGCAAGAACAGAGCCGTCGTTCTCTTGCTTATACGACAAGGCTACCACGCGAGTAACACCCTCCACCTCACCAGCGGTAATGTTGTGGAAAGTAGCATCAGACGTACGAAGAGACTTGGGATTGCTCAAAGTCAAACCCGTGGGCAACTTGATGTCCATCTGGAAAGCCGTGTAAGCCTTGGCGTTCTCCAAAGCAACAGCCACCTTCTGTGTCTGTCCGGCTTTGATGGTCAATGGCCTTACTACAGACACATTGTCATCTGCCCATGCACTGCCTGCTCCCAGCAAGAGTGCCATAGATAATAACAGTCCTTTTACTTTCATATTGTTATAGTTTTATTAGTTTAATATGCTTTGATTTACTATATTTATTGAATGATTTTTTATTGGTAATACATACAACGGTGCAAATATACGAATAAAATTCTGAATCTCCAAACAAATACTCATTTTTTTTATTTGCCGTCCTTCTTCGCTACCTCTATTCCCCGCTAGCGCCTCCGTTCATGAGGATGTTCACCACCGATACCGCATCAGCGATGTCCACCACACCGTTTCCATCGACGTCACCCTTCTTGTGAACAACTTCCAACGTAACTGCAAGAGTAGCTATGTCGGAATCTTCATAACCCTCCTTCGTGGCATATACTTTTAAAGTATACTCTCCCTCCGGCGAGAAGCTGGCCCCCGTGAAAGATTTTTCTATAGTTGAGACATACTCAACGTCTGAAGTTTCGCAACTGAACGTGATTCTTCCGTCAGTATAATTAATGGTAGGTGTTGCACACTTCTGACGAGAATCCTGAATAGTCGAGAATCTGTTCCAGGGACTTGCATTCTGATAAGCCGTCAGAGCACCTTTCGGGACATACAGAGGAATGTTGTAATTGTCGAATGCATCCTCATTAGCTCCAGGAGGTGTCGTTGCCAAAGATGTTACAGATGTCATAGCGGAGCAATATTGGAAAGCCAGGGACTCGACAGAAGACAAACTGGTAGGCAAGACGATAGAAGGAAGGCTCTCGCAGTATTTGAAGGCCCCCTCTCCTATCGTGTTCACCTTATTACCAAACGTCACTGAAGTCAGATTCTGACACAAATAGAATGCATATTGTCCGATGATAATAACACCATCAGGAACTGTTACTGATGTCAGACCGCTACAATAATGGAAAGCATAGTTGCCAATGGTCACCACACTGCTGGGAATTGAAACTGATGTAAGGTTGTAGCACTGAGCGAATGCCTCCTCACCAATTCCAATGACGTCGTAATCCATTCCCTGATATCTTATCGTCGCTGGTATCTGGATGTTGCCCTGATAGCCGCTTTCCTTACTGATAACGATAGCATTCGTACCATTCAGTTCATACTTGATGCCGTCAACCTCTACTTCCTGACTCACCTCAACAATACCTGCAAAAGTGCTCCAATAGGCATCAGCCTGATAAGCAGCCTTTGAACCTTTGGGAACATAGAGAGTAATCTGTCCTCTTGTGCTTGAATTAGGATATGAATAAAAGGGATCATTTGTAGACGAAGCTGTAGGAGGAATCATAGACAGCAATGTCACACTTGTCAATGAATGACAGTCTTGGAAAACTCCCTTCACAAATTGGGTGACACCAGACCCAATCACGACGCTTTCCAGATTAGCCATCCAGCTGAATGCACCACCTTCTATCGTTTTCACGCTATTGGGGATTGCCAGTGTGGTAATTCCGTCGCACATGTTAAATGCCATAGATCCAATACTTGTAACGCCATTGGGTATTTCCAGCGAAGTAAGCCCGTCCATATCCTGAAATGTATAAGCTCCGATTTCAGTCACCGTAGAAGGAATGATAGTGTTGTTACATCCGGCTATCAGTTTGTTGGTCTTGGTTTCAATAATTGCATTACAGTTGTCTCGTGAATCATAGACGAGATTTTCTGGGTGAACGACTATAGATGCCAGTCCACTGCTATAAGAAACTACACAGCTTCCTATTTCATTCACTGTTTCAGGGATGCTCAGTGAAACCAAGTCCGGACAATTACTGAAGGCCCAGTTGGCAATATCCGTAACATAATATGTTTTCCCGTTATATACAACAGACCTGGGTATAACGACATTGCCAGCATAAGCGGGATCCTTATCCGTCACACATGCAGTAGGTGTAGCCGTTTCATACAAGATATAATTAATCCCATCTACTTCGACTGCGTTGGCCAGCACCGGCAGCAGCATCATCACCATTAATAATAATTGTTTTTTCATATTTTCTACTTTTTACTTATTGTATTCATTAATTATGATGTTCACAATGGTTTCAGCATCTGTGATATCCACCATGCCGTCACCATTCACATCGGCGGCGGCGGCATTAAACCCAGCAGGTGCATTCCCCATTAGGTAGTTCACGATACACACGGCATCGGCGATGTCCACCTTACAGTCGCTATTGGCGTCGCCAGCGGCATAAACATAGGGGGAAGTAATCTGAAGGATAGTGTCAAACGACACATGTCCACCCTCCTTGGGAACGATATAAGCCCGACCGGCAGGTATGTCACCACCAATATCATCTACAGACCTCCACTGCATGTTATCGCCAAGGACATAAGCATCAAGATAGGATGCATCGCTTTGTGAGAGTTTTGTTAATGTACCAATAAACTCGAAGTTGTTATCACCTGCATCTGGCATAAGGGCTGGTGCACTAGCTTCAGGAGGAATGACCTTTATCTCTGCATTCTTAGTAGTGATGTTTTCTACTGGAATAGTTGTCGTAATCACATACGGCATATAAGCCTGCAGTACATCCACCTCTTTGAACACAGGATTTCCATCATCATCCTTTCCCTGCATAGCATAGGCCTTCATCCCTTGAGGCAGAATGCTTACATTATATGGCAGGCAGAGTGTAGTTGCCTCTGTATTACTGGCAGCGAAGGGTCGTTCATAAACGACTTCTGCAGCAGTAAAGTCATAAGGTGTTACAAAATCGGTGCCATCACCAAGAATAAGCTTTGGCGTCGCCCCATTGGCTACGATATTAGTGCCCTCGATGCCCACTGTTCCTTCAGGGAGGAAGATGATGGTACCTTGGTCTGCTATTTCCTGTAATGCCTCGTTGGTGACTGTCTCATCAAGCGTAGCATCTGACAGGTTCAGGTACGAACTGATACCATTGAGCGACATATACGCTGATGCCATACCTGCAATACTTGAAGCACTCTGCGTGCCAGACATGTTCTGCTCCATTTCCTTAATGATGTCTACATGGCTTTTCCAGCTGTTCTTATAGATATTAAGCTTTCCTGCCGGCACATAGATGGCACTTAATATATTATTATAGCCAATATTGATTTCTGACATCGTCGACGAGCCATCTGTCAGTGTTGGAGGGAACTTTGACGTAGCGTAGATGTTCACCAATTTCATGCAATCGGAAAAAGCCCCATAGTAGAGTCTCTCGAGACTCTTTGGAAGTATTACGTTCTCAATATTCCAACCTCGGAACGATGCCCCGGAGATTTCCATTACTCCATCTGGGATTACCAGGTTCTTGACAGGAATGTCATTCAGAAAGACGTCGAAATTTCCACCGTTAAAACCCGTTCTGTCCAACTTTACCCATGCCTCTATATCCTTGATGTGCAATTCGCAGGAAGAAAAACCCGAAAAAGCTCCACTGCCTATACTTGTCAAGGACGCTGGTAACGACAACTGCTTGATATTCGTGCAATAGTAGAATGCCTTTGGCGCTATGGATGTAACACTCTCAGGAATGGTAATTGAATTCAGGCTGAGAAAGGGGAAGGTAAACTGGTTTATCTGTTGTACTCCCTCTGGGATTTCTAAATCAGTAATTAGTTGGTTGTTCAGATACAGACGACGGGCATAGTACAAAGGATGAAGGTTATACATGCTCAACTCGTAATATACATTGCAATATGCTGCCAAATCTGTGATATAGACACCTGTCAGTTGTTTACAATTGCCAAAGGCATCAGTTCCTACATACTCCAACGTACTCGGCAGAGTCAGAGCAGTAAAGTTTGCATTTGTACAGTCACTATAAGCCCGTTCTCCGATGGTCTTGATGCCTTCAGGAATAACGACCTCTTCCAATCCAATACAACCATAAAATGTCTCGTCACCAATCGATGTGATGCCTGCCGGGATGTCAATGCTCGTCAGCTGTGAGCACTCCCTGAAGGCTCCATCGAATGTTTTCAAGGTTTCAGGCAATGTGATGTTAGCAAAAGCACAGCCCTTAAAAGCATACTTGCCAAGAGTCTCCAAAGTGGAATTCTTCGCAAAAGCCACCTGTTCCAAATGGGTACACTGGGAGAAAGCATAGTGCCCAATATAAGTAACAGTATTAGGGATGTTCAGTTTATCAAAATACAAACAGCCGGTAAAAGCAAAATCATTAACCGATGTGACACCTTTTGGAATATTCAACTCATCCAGCTGAACACCATTGACAACAATCTTATGGGTATAACGAAGCGGGTTGGAGCTAACAGTGCCGTCCGACTCTAATGCACCCATGTAAAAGTCATCAACCTCTTCACCATCCCAGTATGAGGAACTCATATGATGGAACTTTACCTGACACCAGTTGGCGACATCAGCAATGTCGACCGTCGTAATACTATTACAGCCACTAAAGGCACCTGTACCTATCGACTTAATGGACTTGCTAAACTTCACGGTTTTCAAGTTCGTACTTGCAAATGCATTGCGACCAATCTGTTCAACGCCATTGAGTTCAACATACTCCAGATTATCGCAACCAGAAAATGCAGTCATACCGATGCTTTTCATCGACTGAGGAAAAATGACACGCTTCACGTATTTGTTATTATACATGTGATGCTCTATACTTTCCACTCCTTCTGGAATGATATACTCTTCCACAATGGCTCCTTCACTATCGTATACTGGAGGCCATTTGACTTGAATGGCATCAAAGAGCAAATTAGACACTACAGCATTCACCCAAGCAGCAACATCAGCAACATGTATTTCCTTGACACCCGTGAAAGCCGCTTCGCCTGCAATATAATCAGGACTTAACAGAGTAAGGCTAATGGCGGTACAGTTCTTAAAGGCGCTTCCCCCTATGCTGGTAGTTGACGCTGGAATGGTAGCCAAAAGCAACTTCTTGTCGTCACAAAATGCATAGCCGCCTATGGATTCCAACGTATTGGGCAGGCCGTCAATTTCCTGTAGCAAAGAACACTCTTGGAAAGCGCTCTCCCCGATAGTTTTCAACTGGGTATGTCCCATGACCACATTGTCCAGACTCGTGTTCCTATAAAAAGCATATTTGCCAATCGTTTGAAGACTGGAAGGAAAGTGGAAAGAAACAAATTTGCAGCCATAGAAGGCATATTCACCAATGTAGTCCACACTGTTAGGAATCTGAATCTGTGACAGAGGAGTAGAATAGAATGCATAGTCGCCTATCGTCTTCAAGTTAGCAGGAAGCGCAATCTCTTCAAGCGACGAATCGCCAAAGGCACCCCAAGGAATCTCTTCCACACCATTGGGAATGGTTATACTAGTAAGTTTCTTGCAATCACGGAATATTTCCTTACCCATCGTCTTAAGGCTGAAAGGAAGCGTGACTGATGCTATCTCAGAGCTTCTGAATAGATCGTTAGGAAGATCCTCTATCTGGTCTGGGAGTACCAACGACTGAATGCCACTTTCAGCAAAAGCAATGGAGCCTATCCTTGTAAGGCCTGTTGGCAATTGCAAAGAAGTCAGTAATTTACATCCGCGAAATGCCTCAACTTCTATAAACTTTAAAGTAGAAGGCAACGAGACAGACGTAACGTTACAAAAATAGAACGCATACTTCTTGAGTCCCGTGACAGTATAAGTAGTGTTCTCATATTCAACAGTTTCCGGTATCGTCACGTCACCAGAGTAACAGCCGTGTGAAACACCCACTAAGCTCAGATTTCCCCTGAAATCGACGGCTACTGTTACTCCATCTTCATTGATCTTGTAATAGATTCCATCCTTCTGGAAATCCGGACTTGCCATATAATCAGCCTTCACCTGACCAACACATAACTGAGCCAGTATTAACAACAACAGGCCTTTCCACTTCTTTTCTAACTGTATTACATTCATTCCTACCATATTTAATATATTTAAGTCGTCCCTGCTTATATTCACGTATATATTCTTTACTTAATTCAAAATGATGTTCACCACAATCACCGCATCGTCCACAGCCTTCTGCACTTCGTTATAGTCATACAGTTTCACCTGTCCGTTGTGATGTAGCATTACAGATTTTGCAATGTCTGCATTTACTACTAATGATACAACTGTAAAAAGAAAAACAAAAGCAATTCTTCTCATAAATTATTACGTTTTATTATTCTGTTGTCGATATTTAAGTTGTTCAAGATGATTTCCAGGCTATCTTACAACGACTTTTGTGACCGTTCCATCTGGACGGCGGACCATGACAAGCCCTGGACGTGATGCATCACCCAGACGCTGACCTTTCAGGTTATAAATACTAGTGGCTTTCGTTATTGTCTTTCCATTTTCAATAGAATGAATGGATGACACGGCATTCTCCCACTCCAGCTCATAGGTTGCAGAAGAGGAACCTGATACCGTAACCATAGCGAAATCACCATCGCTGTTTAAAGTATAGTCATAATTATATGTCATTGTCCTGTTCTCATATAAGTCTTCAAGAGTCACCTGGCTCCAGATGTTCTGAGGAAGGGCTCCCAGAAATGGATAGATGCCGAACAGTGGCAACAGATCATCGCTCACATCACTGGGATGACCGCTGCCAAGACCGAAAAGGACGCTAAGCAGCGGGTGGGGTGACATATTACCATACACAAACGTCGACCTGGTTTCCAACTCTCCTTTGTAGTAGTATTTATGCTCTCCAGGGTTATTACCGACCCATACAAACTCATTCCTTTCAGTTTTTGTCCTGCCAGAAAACTTCATTTCATTCGCTACAACTGTCAGGAAATCACCTGAGTATTCATAGTTCTCGGTAATATTAACAATGTCAACGTCAAGGAATATCTCAGACGACTGCACCTTGTTATCTGCAAGATGGTATACATAGGTATCTGTTCCGCTGGAGTACTGATGATTGATTCTCACTTCATTGCCTTCATATATAAAGTCGGCAACAGATGTTTTATCTGCTCCGCTAATCTGCATCTGGACAACCCTGTCCTGATTATCATACGTAAACTGGACCGTCGTTTCTTTTGAGAGCCTGTTTTCCACAATCTTCGACAAGCGTTTGTTTTGGGCGCACAAACTACCTGTCAGCACGCAGCATAGCATCACCAAAAATATTCCTTTCTTCATAGTAGTAATTCTATTTTTAGTTATTCTGTCTGCAAAGATACGAATAAACGAGCAAAATACAAAATAAATTCAAATATATTTTTATTCTCAAACGAAAGTTCGCAACGCCACACTCATACCCTCAAGTGTTCGAAACCACAAAGAAAAAGCAGGGATTTTTCGTCCCTGCTTATAGATTATCAAGTCCATGTGTCCTTTACGGATTCATGATGATGTTCACCACAATCACGGCATCGGCGATAGTGACCTGGCCGTCGTTATTGACATCGGCGGCGGCCTCGTTAAACCCTGCAACAGGATTGCCCGTTAGATAGTTCACGATGCAGATGGCATCGTTGATATCCATCTTTCCATCGCCATTGGCGTCGCCCCTAGGTGTGCTCTTATAGGTAAAGTGATCTGTATAGAAGGAGGAATTGAAGCGAACTCTTTGTTGCTTCTGATACGTAGTGTAATAATACGGATCAAAGCTATACTGATTGCCATCCGTAAGTCCTTCGAACGATACGCTAACGAATGCTGATTCACCGGGTTCAATGATTTGCGCTGGCGTAGAACAACGATCCATCGTTGACCAAGAGGAACCTGTGGTAGGAGCCCATAGCCAGATGAAGAAACCATTATAATTGGTAACGTCACCAGTATTCTTCACTGTCATCTTATAAGTAACCTTACCGTCTGGTCCACAAATGATTTTCTTGTCAGTCAATTCCATCGTCACGGTGCCCGTGGGAGCCTCTTCTATGACCACGGAACCCTGGCCAATCAGATTCTCATCAGCGGGCGATGAAGCTGTCGATACCCAGAAGTACCAGGTACCACCGGTATTTGGCGTAAAATAGAACCTGATGACACTGCTGCTTCCGCCCTCGATGCCAGAACCAGCCACATATACGGCAGAAGAGCCCTTACTATTGGGATCGTTGCTTGCAAAAAGGTAGAGCGGCTGGATGTAGTCACCGGCACGGTTCTCAATGGTGACATCCAGAGGTAGCGAAACGCCAGAGAACTTCGGGATAACAGGGACTTCGAACTTGGTAGCGGCCAGGTCGACCTTGATGTCAACCGTGATCTGTGCCATCTCGTCGCCATTATAGCCTTTCAGTAACCTCATTACGTGAGTTCCAGCTGCCATAGTACCAGTTGACATGCGGAACTCCTTGGTATTACCTGCCTTGATCTTCAGGGAATGAGTGCTTGCCCATTTGCCCTTATCGTCTTCTGTGACGTCATACAGATAAAGCGTATTCTCAAAGTTGTCACCGTTGTTGGTAACCTGGACGATAAACGCCTGACCGATTCCGGGGGTTCCGCCTGAAACCATCTCAAAACGGTTTACCTGCAAATTCTCCACAGGATGCTGTACCACCGTCTTCTGTCCGCCAGCCACGTCGACCTCGAACCAGAGGTCAGCAGGACGGCAGCGTTTCCACTCTGTTTCGTCCTTAACGATACTGATGGGTACCAGTTTGTGAACACCCTCAGATAGGGAATAAGACGAGAAGTCGAAGGATATATTTGAAAAGCCATAATTTGTTTTTAGTTCTGTGTTCTTGTAATATTCCTTACTCTTATCAATCGGTGTGACAGTACCATCGCTGTTCAGTTCGCCTATGCCGAATCCGAATCCATAGGGATCCTCGTTCAGATTACTCAAACGCATCGTTACAGATGTACCGTCTACACTTACGTTACTGGCCGTGGCCACGATACCCTCAATGACAGGGATTTCCCACTCGTCGTCACCATTGGGGTCATCGGGCATGACACCCGTGTTGGGCTGTAGGCCGATGATAGCATCATGGTTCTTAATGTAGTTACCAGCAGCATACAATTTGTACGGGCCATTGCTGCTACCACCCCATCCGAAGTTGAAATGATAGTATCCCTCACCATCGTAGCCGTCGCAGATAAAGGCATGTCCACCGCCACTCTTACTATTACCACTATAGATGATGGGACGTCCGCAGGCCAGCTCGCCGTACATCAGTTCGTCCCACTCAGCTATAGAATAGCTTGAAGCATCGACGCCCTTCCACGTATTCGGGTCGTAGTCGAAGTATTCCACCAGACCCTGAGCCAGCGTATATGTGGAAGCGCCAGAGCCGTCTACGCCATAGTTCATCCGGGCAGCATAGCCGCAATAAAGCATCAGCTCGGCCACTGCATTAACAGCCTCCGTATTTGTGTCTTCATAGTCATAGCTGGTCTTCATCTTGTCCCACTGGAACTGGATGGAAGGCAGGTCGGCGCTGGTGTCGGCACCGTTGGAATAATCATGGCCTTCATAGTCTATCAGCTGATAGCCGGGCACCACCTTGGTCGCTGCCTGCGGATACTTGTAATAATACATCAACTGCGCTCCAGCCGTAGCCACACAACCCGTACAGGTATACTGGCCTCCAATCATTGGGCACATGATGTTATAGACACCATCGGTATTGGTTTCATTACCTGAGTTTCCCTGATTCCACGTCGTAATAATCAGTGGTTCAATGGCCATGTGGTTCTGCACAACGCGATGAGCAGGCAACTGTGCAGCCGAAGGAGCACGAGAGGGCGCTGGAGCGTTGGCGACAGCCTTGATCTGTGCTGACGTCTGATCCAGCCAATCGCGCAGGTTATCGGGCAGGTTATTACTGTCGAAATTGCCTTGAGTGGCATAGCCGATGACGGGGTCGACAGCATCGTCGCCAGCTATGATAACAAAGCCCCCATTGTCCTCAATGTTGAACACATAGTAAGCGTTGCTGGTCGTTGTTGATTGTGGAGCACGCCGCATGTTTTTCATACCAGTTCTCTGTAGGAACCGGTTCCCCTTCATAAAAGTCTGAGCCTGCTGCAGAGCCTGTTGTTCAGTCACCGGAAGGGCATAAGCCTGCAGACCAAATAAGGAAATCAGGAAACAAAGAACAATTTTTTTCATATTATATCGTTTTAAGTTATTTATTGATTTGCTTGCAAAGATACGAATAAACGAGGACAATACAAAATAAATCTGCATTTATTTTCATTGTTGAGTGAAAGTAACTTCGAGGCAAAGCCTCAAATATACGCATTTTTTTAAAAACCGCCAAATAAATAGCAGAGTTTTATGTACTTTTGCAGTCCGTTAGGCATTAGATGCCCTAACGAAATAATAATATCAAACTTTTAAAAAAACAACAAAATGACCAAGAAAAAGTATGATTCGCAGTTGAATCTGCGCAGAGTGATGATGAAAAAAACGTAAGTGATGCAGAACTGGCCCGACGAATCCATGTCTGCCGCCAGACCATCAACAACATTGTGAACGGTCGTACGGATCCACCGCTAAGCCGTCTCCATGATATCGCGGATGCGCTTCAAGTGCGCGTTCGCGACTTGTTTATGGAGTAGGTGTCAAACGCCACTTGACTGTTTTGCCCGACGACGCGAATTCGTCGGGCAAATACTTGCGTGTGCCCTTTTCTTTCCGTAACTTCGCAACACAATAGCGCGCTTAACATAACATGTAGTATCAACAATTTTAAAACGAAATGTACAATGGACAACATGGATTATATCGACGAGGCTATCCAGCAGGCTGGACAGTCAGCAACCATCACCCCCGAACTGGTCAAACTCGACAGCGATCGCATCACATCCGAGAGCGATGCTCCGGAGGAAGTGTTCCTTTACAAAATGTGTGGCACACCGTGCTTTCCGCGTGGCGATCTGACCACGGTGACGGGACCGGCTAAGAGCGGTAAGACCTATTTCATCTCCATGCTCATGGCCTGTGCCGTCAGGCCTGAGGTGATGGGGTTAGAGCGGATTCACGAAGAGCCGCTCAAGGTGCTGTGGTATGACACGGAACAGAGCCGCTATACTACGAAACGTATCCTGGTAGACAGAGTGGGTAGGATGTTGGATGGAACTTCATTTCCGGATGAGCAGTTCTATGTCTTCAACGTACGCAACAGGTCGACACAGGAACGTCTGGAATATCTGGCGCAGGCCATAGAGGTGTACCGCCCCGACATCTGCATCATCGATGGTATTGCCGACCTGCTGGAGGATATCAACAGCGGTCCGGCATCGTTGGAGGTCATGCAGCGCCTGCAGGCACTGGCCATGACATGCCATTGCAACATCACCAGCATTATTCACCTGAACCGTACGGGCGAGAAACTGAACCTGCGAGGATGGATAGGTACGGTGATGGTGCAGAAGTCGTACGAGGTGTTCAACTGTGACAGGGTGAACAGGACAGATGCCTTCACGGCCGAACTGACTTTTTCGCGACGATTTCCCAAGAACGACGGGATGTGCTTTGAAATCGACGACCAGGGACTACCCGTGGCCAGCGAAGCCAATCGGCAGGGTGGCAGTGGACAGGGCAGGTCTGGCAGTCGTGGGATTCCCGACAAAAAGTCGTTTAACCAGGAATTCGTGGATGATAATGCCACTGACCCATATCTTCCTTGGAATTTTCATAAGTTGTTTGCAGCAGCCTTCGGTTCAGCCGTTATGTTAGGGTACGACGACCTGGAACAGCGAGTGAGGGAACTGGGCCATATTACCCGGGAGTCCTACTACAAGAAGGTTCTTTCCGAGGCTGAGCGTTTGCGTATTGTCCGCAAGGAACTTACCAAGGGCGGTCGAATAGGCGTCATCATGCTCCCTTCTTCATAAGCCCCCTACATACATACCCTCCCCCCTTCATAAGGGGGAGGGCTATGGTATGGGGGCTATACAGAAGCGGGAACAAGCCTATTGTGAAAAATCAAACGAATGATGAAATTACAGGAACTATATACCAATACTTTTCGAAACCTGCGTCATGAGTTGGGGCACGACCGGCCTCGGAACGTAAACCCAATGTGGCAGCAGCGAATGTCCGTTGACAGCGACTTCTGCAAGGCACTGGTAAGCAACGGCTACCTGACCGAAGCGCAAATGCGGCATGCTGCCGAGCGCTACCGCCTGGGTATGAGCCGCGACGGCGGAGTCATCTACTGGCAGATTGATCAGACAGAGCAGGTCTATGACGGCAAGATCATGTATTACCGCCCAGACTGTCACCGTGACCACGACCGCCACCCGCAGTGGGTCAGCAACCTGTTAAAGCGTCACTATCTGAAGGACGACAAGGAACTGATAGCCGCCATCCCATCATGCCACTGCCTTTTCGGAACGCACCTGTTGAAAAATGAAAAAATGAAAGAATTAAAAAATGAAAAGATTGTGGCAGTGGTGGAGGCGGAGAAGACGGCGGTGATACTCAGCGAGCATTATCCCGATTGCCTGTGGCTGGCTGCCGGGGGACTCAACGAACTCACCCCTGCCAAGCTGTTTCCGCTTCGGGGCCGTCGCATCATCCTCTTCCCCGATACCGACACGGAAGGGAAGGCCTATACCACTTGGTACAAGGTGATGCTGGAAGCCCAGCGGCTCCTCGGTAATCCTATTCACCTGTCATCCATTCTTGAACAGCGTGCCAACCGCGAACAGAAAGAACGGAAGATAGATTTGGTGGACTTTTTATTTGAGTGTCATATAGATCTCACAGATTCCACAGGTTGATAATTTAAGAAAAACATAGAATTATGAAAGCAATGACAAGACAACAGCTGGCTGCCTGTGCGGGTGTTACTTCCAAGACACTGGGCAACTACATCAATCGTCACTGGGACGAACTATGGGCTTTGGGAATGCGGCCATACGAGATCCTGCCCC
>CACWWZ010000046.1 GCA_902764705.1 uncultured Prevotellaceae bacterium
TGTGGCAGACCATCCACGTTCAGCGTCGCTATACTGAACGTCTCTGCCTCTTGTGCATGGCCTGCCATCAAGCACGTCAGCCAAATGGCAGTTATCATCAGTAGTTTCATCTGTTTCATTTATTTATGTATTTCAGGGAGTTCTGTTTACATCATTGTTGCGGCGCCAGCTCCTGAAAGGTCATCTTCTGTGCATGCGGTGAACACCGCAACAGTCGTTACACAGCAAAAAAATGCTGCAATTGTCATCAAATAGTTTTTCATAATTCATAGTTCTAAGTTAGTATTCTGTATCAGGGGTACGTCCCCGTGATATACGTGATATATAAAGGCGGGCGACCATCGCACCGCTGATGTTGTGCCATACGCTGAAGATGGCGCCGGGGATGGTGGCCAGGGGATAGGCGGCAAAATGGAGTGTGGCCAGCGACGAGGCGAGGCCGCTGTTTTGCATGCCCACCTCGATGGAGATAGCCCGCTTCTTTGGCTCAGCAAGCCCCAACAGCCTTCCGATGAGATAGCCAAGAGTCAGTCCGCAGATGTTGTGAAGCATGACCACAACGACAATGACCAGCCCACCAGCCAACAACTTGGAGGCATTGGCGGCAATGATGATGGCCACAATGAGGGCAATGGCAAGTGACGAAAAAGCAGGGAGATAGTCCGTCGCACGCTCCGTGAAATTTGGCCAAAGTGCTTTCACTATTAATCCTACCACAATGGGCAGGATAACCACCCAGAGGATGCTCAGCAACATGCCCGCCACGTCGACATCGACACTCTTTCCTGCCAAGGCCCATGTCAGCAAGGGTGTCAGCAGCGGAGCCAGCAAGGTGGAAACGCCTGTCATTCCTACAGAGAGTGCCAGGTCGCCTTTCGCCAGATAGGTGATGACATTCGATGCCGTGCCGCCAGGACAGCAGCCCACGAGCACCACGCCAAGGGCCAGCGCCTCGTCGAGCTGGAACAGTCGTGCCAATCCCCAAGCCAGCAGCGGCATGACGGTGAACTGTGCCAGACAGCCGACGATGACATCCTTCGGGCGACTGAACACGATGCGGAAGTCCTTGAGGTTCAGCGTCAGTCCCATACCAAACATCACTACGCCCAACAGGTAGTTGATAACCTTGGTTGGTACCTGCCCGAGCACACTGGGGAACGCCAGTGCGAGCAATGCAGCTGCCAGCACCAGCACACCCATGTATTCCGATATGTAATGACAGAGTTTCTTCATCTGCTGCAAAGATACGTAATTATTTCAAGATTCTGCACATTCCTTGCGTTAAAAGTGATAAATCATGTGGAAACCTTGCACGAATATCAAAGAAATGTCGTAACTTTGCAGGCAAAGCGTGCGAAAATAAACTAATCTAATCTATTGAAGATGAAAAAAATAATCAGTATGGTGTGTCTGGCGGCTGTAGCGATGACGGTGCAGGCGCAGTTGCAGACGTCGGCAGGGGTGCTGTACCTGCAGTGTATGCCCAAAGACCAGTCGGGCGATTTCATGGACTTGAGTAACACGTATTTCCTGGCGGACTCTCTGACGTCGTTCGACGTGGCGAAGGGCGAGGGACTGGTGCAGTGGAAGCGCTACCGGTTGTCGCCGCGTCAGGCATTCAACCTGAACGGCTACTGGCCCGTAAGGATGCAGATGCTGGACTTTCCCGACACGCAGTACGACAATGACCCGAGTCTGGCGCTAAAGATCGACTTTGTGAGCGAGCGATGTGTGCGTATCCGCATGGCGACATCGCCCATCGAGGCTCCCCGCAAGGACAGTGAGAGCCTGATGCTGGCAGGGGCGGTGCCGGTGTCCAAAGACTGGAAGGCGAAAAGCGATGGAAAAACCATCGCTTACAGGACGGCCTACGGCAGTGTGGAGATACAGAAATACCCGTGGCGCATTGTGCTGAAGGACAAGAACGGCAAGGTGATGACGCAGACGCGCCACATCATCGACAACGACTCGACGCAAGTAAAACTGCTGCCGTTCTCGTTCATCAAACGCGGCAGCGACAATTCGCGCAGCATCAATCCCGTGTGGTCGATAGCCCCGAACGAACGCATCTATGGCGGTGGCGAATCGTTTGGTGCGCTGAACAAGGTAGGGCAGAAGATGCAGCTGATGGTGACTGACCCGCAGGGCCCGGAGACCGACGGGCAGTATAAGCCCGTGCCGTTCTTCTTCTCGAACCGCGGCTACGGTATTTTCATGCATACCTCGGCACCCGCCACGGCCGACTTCGGCGCGTCGTACATCGGAGCCACGCGCCTGTTCATGGCCGACGAACAGCTGGACCTCTTTGTGTTCTTTGGTTCTCCCAAAGAAATCCTCAACGAATACACGAACATTACGGGTAAGAGCCCCATGCTGCCGCTGTGGACCTTCGGCACGTGGATGAGCCGCATCACCTATTTCTCGCAGGAGGAAGGCCTGGAGATAGCCCGTCAGCTGCGTAAACACAAGATTCCGTCGGATGTTATCCACTTCGATACGGGCTGGTTCGGCATCGACTGGCAGTGCGACTACGAATTTGCCAAGGACCGTTTCCCCGATCCCGTGGGCATGCTGCGCCAACTGGCCAAGGACGGTTTTCACACCTGTCTGTGGCAGTTGCCATACTTCACGCCAAAGAACCGGTTCTATGGTGAGATTGTCGAAAACAATCTCCACGTGCGGAATGCCGACGGCGGCATGCCTTACGAGGATGCCGTGCTCGACTTCTCGAATCCGCAGACCGTCAGCTGGTACCAGTCAAAGATTACGGGACTGTTGAAGCAGGGTGTCTCGACCATCAAGTGCGACTTCGGCGAGGCAGCGCCCTACAACGGATTCTACCATAGCGGCAAGGGCGGACTCTACGAGCACAACCTCTATCCGCTACGCTATAACAAGGCATTGTGGGAGGCCGTAGAGCGCCAGTATCCTGGCGAGGGTGTCATCTGGGCACGCTCGGCATGGGCAGGCAGTCAGCGCTATGCCCTGCACTGGGGCGGCGATGCTGCCACGACAAATACGGGTATGCTGGGCGACCTGCGCGGCGGACTGTCGTTCGGACTCAGCGGCTTTTCTTTCTGGAGTCACGACATGGGCGGCTTTGTGACAGCCTCGCCCGAGGACATCTATCGCCGTTGGCTACCCTTCGGATTCCTGTCGAGCCACACCCGTGCCCACGGAGCACCACCCACCGAGCCTTGGCTCATCAGTGAGTCGTTCACGAAGGCCTTCCGCGAAGCTGCTGAAATGAAATACAAGTTAATGCCATATGTCTATGCCCAGGCGAAAGACTGTTCGGAACGCGGTCTGCCGATGGTGCGTGCCCTGCTGGTGGAGTTCCCCGACGATCCGGGCGCCTGGCTCGTAGAGGATGCCTATATGTTCGGTTCTCAAATCCTCGTCGCCCCTTTGATGGAGAGCGGCAACGAGCGCAGCGTCTACCTGCCCCGTGGCAAGTGGATTGACTACCAGACGGGCAAGGTGTATGACGACGGCTGGCAGACCATCAAAGCCGGCAAGATTCCCGCCATCATACTGGTACGCGACGGCAGTCTGATTCCCCACGTCCCATTGGCCCAGCGCACCGACCAGATTCAGTGGGACAAGGTGGAGCTGAAGGCTTACAAGGCGGATGCGAAGAAGTGCAGCGGCCTGCTCTTCAAGCCCGGCGACACGGAGTTGCAGCGCATTGAGCGATAATACAGAACGAGGCCTGGGTCAAAACGCCCAGGCCTCATTATTTGTTAACGTGACAGTAGAGTTACTTAATCACGACCTTACGACCGTTCACGATATTGATGCCACGCTGCAGCTGGTTCAGGCGAACGCCCTGCAGGTTGTAGCAATTTTCAACTTTCACCTTTCCACTTTCAACTTCCGTGATGCCCGTACCACTCTCATTTGTGACAGACAGCGGATAGAGCTTGAAGGTCGTGCCGGCCGTATTGCTCCACAGAATACCGGTAACAGTTGCCTTTGCGTAATCAACGTTTGTAAGGTCCTCTTGGTAGACATACGGTGCATAGTTCGTCTTTCCGTTACTGAGGGCAAGTGTCTGGTCGCCCGAAGTAATGGTAGCCTCTGTTTCGGCAGAACCCTTGACAGCGACACCGGTCAGCTTGATGACTCTGTTGATGTTGGCAGCTGTAACCAGCTCGGCCAAAGAGCCCTCAACGGGCGTATAGCTGGCACCATGCGTTACATTAAGCGCCAAGGCATTGGTGAATTCTGACATGGCGATACGAGGACCAGGCTGGTTGAAGTCCTTTCTGACAAAGACAAAACCACTGAGGGCGTCGTTCACCTCGAAGTCGAGACCTGTGCAGTAGAAATGAGCACCTGCCGTGGCATCCTGCACGTAGTAGCCCCAACCATTCACCATGCCGCTGGTAATGACGGCATTGTTCAGATTCAGTTTTACAAGCTTACCATTTTCCACCGCACTGAACTCGGCCAGTGACGATGCTTCGACAAACTCCTCGGTGTAGTCGGGAGTGACTGTAGCCTCATTCTTGTCGGCAATGGTAACAAGAATCTTTGTCAGATACAATGCGCCAGTGGCTGTAAAACGAACCGTAGTGACATTGCCCTCCCATGTGAGCTTGTCTTCGCTCAGCGTTCCAACCCCATTGTCAACATCCCACTTATTGTTTGTGGCGGCAACGGGAGTAATTTCGATTTTGGTAATAGCCTTGCCTTCTGTAGCCGTAAAGCGAACCTGGCCACCCTTAATGAGCTGAAGCTGGTTTTTACCTGCATTGAAGTAATAGCGGGTAGGCATAGTAGAAGAGTTGACAAAACTGAGGACCACACCATTGGAACCGATGTATTTTCCGCCAAGATTTCCATCGTTCATATTTTCGGCGTTACCACTGCCTATTGCCAAATTCAGGTTGTTGTTGAGGAAATCGAACTCCACAACTTCCTGTCCGATAACCGTCTGCGGCAACATCAACAATGCCGACAGCATGAAAAACAGAGTAGATAATTTCTTCATACGCATTTATCTTTTAAAATTAATAATGTGCACCTTTGACGCTGCAAAAGTACACATTATTCTTTTATTATGCAATACCTAATAGTAGTTATTTTACATTTCCTACCTTAATTAAGTACTCGCCAATCTGTATGGCATTGAGTGCGGCACCCTTACGGATCTGGTCACCAGAGAGCCAGAAGGTCAGACCGTTCTCGTCAGAGATGTCCTTACGCACGCGACCTACGAAGACGTCGTCCTTGCCGGCAGTCTCCAGCGGCATGGGGTAAACGAGGTTGGCGGGGTCGTCGACCAGCGTACAACCGGGAGCAGCAGCGATGGCCTTCTGGGCCTCCTCGACGCTGATGGGACGCTCGGTTTCGATCCACACGCTCTCCGAGTGGCTCCGCAGCGAGCTGACGCGCACACAGGTAGCCGAACACTTGGCATCGGTATGCATAATCTTCTGCGTCTCGTTATACATCTTCATCTCCTCCTTCGTATAGCCATTGGGCTGGAAGACGTCAATCTGAGGAATCACGTTGTAAGCCAGCTGGTGGGCAAACTTCTTGATAGTCGTCACCTTGCCGTCCTCGACCATCTCCTTGTACTGCTGCTGCAGTTCGGCCATAGCGGCAGCACCGGCACCCGATGCGCTCTGATAAGAAGACACGTGGATGCGCTTGATGTGCGAGATGTTCTCCAGGGGCTGGAGCACCACCACCATCATAATGGTCGTACAGTTGGGGTTGGCAATGATGCCACGGGGACGCTTCAAGGCATCTTCGGCATTGCACTCAGGCACCACCAAGGGTACATCGTCGTCCATGCGGAAAGCGCTGGAGTTGTCGATCATCACGGCCCCATACTTGGTGATGGTCTCGGCAAATTCCTTCGAAGTACCTGCACCAGCAGAGGTGAAGGCAATATCAACGTCCTTGAAATCGTCGTTGTGCTGAAGCAGCTTCACGGTCAGTTCCTTACCACGGAAAGTATATTTGGTACCTGCGGAGCGTTCGCTACCAAACAGTACCAGTTCATCCATCGGGAAATTTCTCTCATCAAGCAGGCGCAGAAACTCCTGGCCTACGGCGCCTGAGGCACCTACAATTGCTACTTTCATAACTTTATCCTTTTCCTATGTTTATACTTTCGGGGTGCAAAGGTATGCATAAATATTCTAACAACCAAATTTTTATTCGTTTTTTCACTTTTTCTCCTCACCCACAATCACGATACCGCCGTTTTCGGGAATGGTGATAGCAATCTGCTGTTTCTTGTTCTGCTTGACTTGACGGACATTACCTGCCAGCCTGGGATCATTGGTATACTTAGGATCGTCGGCATAGACGGTCAGCTGGGTATCCTTGGCAAACATGGGCAACGTGAGGGTTTTCTTCAACGGCTGCTTCTCGGCATTGATACCTGCCACATACCACTTGTCGCCAGCGCGACGGGCAATGATGACATACTTACCGGGATAGCCGTCGATGAAACGCACCTCGTCCCACAGCGTGGGAACCTGCTTCATGAAGTCGATAGCCCAGGCGGGAGCATCCTCCAAGTTGTTGGGAGCCAGCGCGAAGTGCTGCACACTGCTCTGGAACAGTACGGCAGTAGCGAGAGCATAGACATCGCTGGTACGGCGGTAAGTACCGCGGTCGTTGCCAGTGCTGTAGCGTTTGTTAAGGGCGGAGCCACCGAAGTCCATCGAGGCTACGGTATTACGAATGAAGGTATGCGTACAACCATTCTTGGCCTCAGCATCGCAGTTGTTCTGTCCAAAGCTCAGGTTCTCGGAAGCCAGCACAGCTTCGGAGGCCACGTAGTTGGGATACATGCGCTCCCAGCCGCGAGGCAGCGTGCAACCGTGGAAGATGCACTGCAGACCAAACTCGTTGGCATCGGTGAGGATGTCCTCATAGAGTTGCATCATAACCTGCTTGTCGCCACCGAAAAAGTCAACCTTGATACCCAGAATACCATTCTCCTGCATCCATTTCATCTCCTTACGACGGACGGCCGAGCGGTCCATTTTGTGGCGTGGTCCCTGAGGAGCATCGTTCCATGAGCCGTTGCTGTTGTACCAGAGGAACAGTCCTACGCCTTTCGACTGGGCATAGCGCGACAATTCAGCAATGCGGTCGTAACCAATCTGTGAATCCCAGTGAGCGTCAACCAGCACAGAGCGATAGCCCATAGCTGCAGAGAAGTCGATGTACTCTTTCTGCTCCTTGTAGTTGCAGCTGCCGTCCATGCGGATAATCCACGACCAAGAGCCCTTACCGTAGGTGTATTCCTTCGAAGCCTTGTATTTGGGCTGTACGAGATCGTTGGCAACGGTGGTCTCCACGATGGGAGCCAGCGTAGTTCCGATGGTCATAGTACGCCAGGGAGTCAGTGCCGGCAGAGAGACACTGGCAGTGGGCGTGCACCATCCGTCCATCTCTTCCTTCTGAGGGAAGGCAATGCTGTATTTCGTGTCTCCGTCGTTCTGCAGGGCGCAGCCGACATAGTTGCCATCTGTGCCTGTCTCAGAGATAATCACCCAACCGGCAGTCGTCTTAAAGAGGCAGGGGAAGGTGTAGCCCTGACCCCAGCCGTTTTTGCCGGGCTGGTCGTCCCAAGTATAGGCGGTTTCGTAGCTGGGATAGGTACGTGCGAAGCCACCCATGGGCTTCACCTGGGGACAAAGGAAGGTCGTGGTACCTTGAGGAAGCACGAAACTGCTGGCCTCGCTCTCGACAACGGCACTGAACATATCCCTCTTTCCGCCATAGATCTTATAGCGATAGGCCACGTCACGCCCCGTCACACGGAAGATGACATCGATGGCGGGCTTGCCCTGTTTCTCGAACTGGCAGACAGCCTCAGTAGCCTCGTAGCTGACGTGGCTCTGCTTGATAGTCTTCAGCGAATATTCGTCCTTCACGGTACTAATCTGGCAGTCCTTTAGGGTAAGCCCCTGTGAGAGGTCGCCAAAATTCATTTTCACGCCCAATGGGGAGCGCTCGATAAATGTCGTACCATCAAGCACAACTTGATAGGCAGGCACGCCACCTTCGTCGTTTACTGTGACGGACATACGGCCGTCGGGACTCTGGAAAGATTTCTCGGTAGCAAAAGCTGTCAACACGGCAAAGGCCAGTGCTGCAGCTGTCATCATTCGTTTCTTCATATTGATAATAATTGTTTAGTTGTTAATGCTAACCTTGTAAGTGCCTCCAACCTTTGTTTCGAGGTCGTACTCGTAGACGGGACGCAGGGGGAGCTGGTCGAACGACGTCAGCTCGGACGAGCGCAGGGGCTGCTTGATATCGGCAGGCTGCAACAGAACATTGTCACAGGCACCTTTGGCAGGAGTCAGCCCCTTACCTTTCAGAGGTACATAAGAACGCAGGCGCAACTTGCCACCAATGGTAGAGCGTATGCTAGCTGAACGAAGTTTACCTTCGCTCCACTGTTCGTTGACTACAAAACCGCCACGGGCCCGCAAGCCCTTGACCGAACCATCGCTCCATGCATCGGGTAGGGCGGGCAATAGGTGTACGGCACCGTCGTGACTCTGAACGAGCATCTCACAGACTCCTGCGGCACAACCGAAATTGCCGTCGATCTGGAAAGGCGGATGGGCATCGAACAGGTTGGGATAAGTGCCGCCATGACCACCCCACTCCATATTGTCGGGAATCATAGTCAACATATTCCGAATAATGCGGAAGGCATGGTTGCCATCCTGCATGCGCGCCCAGAAATTGATTTTCCACCCCAAACTCCAGCCCGTGGCCATGTCGCCGCGCTGCTTCAACGTATTGGCAGCAGCGGTGAACAAATCGGGATGAGTGTAGGGCGATATCTGGTTGGAGGGATAGAGGCCATAGAGATGCGAGATGTGACGATGCTCGTCCTTGGGATCATCACCGTCCCACAGCCACTCCTGCAACTGACCATAGCGTCCAATCTGCATAGGTGGTAGCTGGTCGATAGCCTCACGCATCTTGGTGATGGTCTCAGAATACTCAGCGTTTTCGGAATTGTCCGAGTTTTCTGAGAGAACCTTTGCGGCTTGCATGGTTTGGTACAGCACATCGAATACTATCTGGTTATCCATAGTGGAACCAGCGGTGACAGTAGTCTTCTTGCCTACGGGACCATGTTCCGGCGACACGGTGGGAGCCGTAACGAGCCACCCATATTGCGGATGGATGCGCAGATAGTCCAAGAGGAAGTCGGCTGCACCTTTCATCACAGGATAATAGTCGGCAAGCAGCTGTTTGTCGCCAGTAAAGAGGTACTGCTGCCAGATATGTGTCGTCAGCCAAGCGCCTCCGGTGGGGAACATACCCCATGTCGTTCCGTCGACAGGGCCAGCAATACGCCAGAGGTCGGTGTTATGGTGCGCAACCCAACCCTTGCAACCATACATTTCCTGGGCAGTCTTGGTACCCGTCACGCTCAAGTCGCGAATCATGGAAAACAGCGGCTGCTGCGTCTCGACGAGGTTACCGACCATAGAAGGCCAGTAGTTCATCTCGGTATTGATGTTGATGGTGTATTTAGAGTCCCAGGCAGCATCTTTCTTACCATTCCACACACCCTGCAAATTGGCGGGCTGTCCACCCGGCTGCGAAGATGAGATGAGCAGATAGCGACCATACTGCATCATGAGCGACACCATGTCGAGGTCGGTGCCATCGAAATTCGCCAGACGTTTATCGGTGGGGATACTAGTCTGACTAGTAGTACTAGTTAAATCTAAGGACACACGGTCGTACTGTTCGTGGTACTTGTCGAGGTGACGCTTTAGCAGCTGCTTGTACGAATAGCCCTTCAAGGCATCGAGCGTCTGGTTGTTCTTCTGAACAGGATTGCCGCTGATGTCGTGGTAGTTGACAAAATTGGTGGCGGCAACGATATAGAGCGTAGCAGTGGTAGCATCCTTCACACCCAGCGCCTGGGAATTACGCAGAATCTCGCCATCAGCCTCAACGCTGATGCGGCACTCGGCCTTCAGGCCAGCCTTGATACCCTCTTGTTCTACGCCATCGACAACAGCCGCCAATTCGTTGACGCTCACACCTTCGCGCTCAGTGACACCAAACACATCGGCCTTCAGTTGGGAGTCGAAATTAACATCAAAGGACAAAGCGCCCTTTTTCGAGGCCGTCAGCCGTACAACGATGGCGTGGTCGGTTTGCGAGGCAAACACGGAGCGCTCGTACTTCACACCATTATAGGTATAAGAGGTGGTAGCCAAGGCATCGCCTAAATCTAACTCACGACGATAGTCCGTGACTTCTTTGTGACCTAGCAAGAGCTTGACACTGCCCAGCGGCAGGAAACGCATGCCATGGGGGCCATGGAAGAAATAACGATCCAACAACTGGTGAGCTTCCTCTTCACGCCCCATCAGTGTCAGGTCGCGCACTTCCTGCAAATGTTCACGGGCCTCGGGACTGTTATTGTCGTGGGGAGAACCGCTCCAAAAGGTTTCCTCGTTCAGTGCTAGTTCCTCAACATCAGTGCCACCATACACCATAGCGCCCAATTGGGAGTTGCCGATGGGCAGGGCACGCAACCAAGTGCCAGCAGGCTGATCATACCAAAGTTTGTGGCGTTGTGCCGTGGCGGACAAGACCATCAGACTCACAAAAACCGTTGTCAGTATTTTCTTCATTTTATCTCATTTGTTTTATGGTTTGCGATATTTCGCCGACAAAGGTACGAAAAAAAAAGCACACACCTATGGTCTTTTGTAGCATAGTTTTTGGAATTTGTATCAAGAAAACGGTTTTTTTCTTGTTTCTTTGCTTGTTTATTCGTACTTTTGCAGTCGAAATGCTGTATTTGACATCATACTTCCCCATTACGAGCCCGACGTTGATTTTCTTCGTTGTACTGCTCATCATTCTCCTAGCCCCCATCATTATGGGTAAGCTACGCATTCCCCACATCATTGGCATGGTGCTGGCAGGTGTGTTAGTGGGTAAGTACGGCCTGAACATCCTGGAACGTGACTCGTCGTTCGAACTGTTCGGCAAGGTGGGTCTGTTATACATTATGTTCCTGGCCGGACTGGAGATGGACTTGGAGAGTGTGAAGAAAAACTCACGGCGTTTCCTGCTTTTCGGACTGTTAACGTGTCTGATACCATTGCTCATCACCTATTTCATGGCCATCTGGCTGCTAGGGTACTCTCAACAAGCATCATTTTTGCTAGGATGTATCATGGCATCGAACACGCTGATAGCATACCCTATCATATCACGATACGGTCTCGGACGCGATTCGAGCGTAATGCTCAGCGTAGGGTCGTCAATGATCTCGCTGTTTCTGGCCCTGCTGATGCTGGCAGCACTGGCAGCATCGTATGGTGAGAACGTGGGACTTTTGTTCTGGGTGGGATTCCTGGTGAAGTTCACAGCATTCTGCGTGTTGCTGGCATGGGCCATACCCAAGCTGTCACGCTATTTCCTGCGCCGCTATTCCGATGCCGTCATGCAGTTCATTTTCGTACTTAGCGTGATGTTCCTCTCTGCAGCACTCTCGGAATTCATAGGTGTAGAAGGCATCGTGGGTGCATTTCTGGCAGGACTGATTCTAAATAGATATATCCCCCATGTGTCACCCCTGATGAACAGAATCGAGTTTATCGGTAATGCGTTGTTCATTCCCTATTTCCTGATTGGCGTGGGCATGCTTATCAATGTCGGTACGCTCTTCGAAGGAGTACACATGTTGTTCATCGTAGCACTGATTGTATTCTTCGGAACCTTCGGCAAGGCACTGGCGGCATACCTGTCTAGCATTCTCTTCAGATTGCCGAAATCAGCAGGGAATATGATGTTCGGACTAACCTGTGCCCATGCTGCTGGAGCCATCGCGATGGTCATGGTGGGCATGAAGCTGGAGGTGAGTCCCGGACATTATCTGGTGAACGACGAGATGCTGAATGGTGTGGTCATCATGATTCTCATCACCTGCATCATATCGACTATGATGACGGAGCATGCTGCCCAACAAATTACGTTAGCCAATAGATTGCAGCCCACTGAACACAGCCAGCAGTCGAAAGACGACGAGAAAATCATGCTTTGCGTAAAATACCTGGAGATAGCCCCGCAACTGCTGGAACTAGCCATCATGATGAGTAACCAAAAGCTGAAACGTGGCCTGGTAGCCCTGAATGTGGTTTATGACGATGAAAAATCGGGTAAGCACCGTGAACAGGGCTTGCGACTGTTGGAGCAATTGGAACAGCGCGCCTCGGCCAGCGACATACAGATGCAGACACAGGTACGACTAGCCACCAATATTGCCAACGGCATCAAGCATGCTTTCCGCGAATTCGGTGCCTCGGAAATTATCATGGGAATGCATGTTCATACGGATGTCAACCCAAAGTTCTGGGGAGAATTCATCCAGAGTCTCTATAATGGCCTGAACCGTCAGATTGTGCTGACGCGTTTCGTACACCCCCTGAACACACTTCGAAGGATACAGGTGGCAGTGCCATCAAGGGCAGAATTTGAGCCTGGTTTCCATCGTTGGCTGGAACGGTTGGCGCGCATGGCAGGCAATCTGGACTGTCGCATCCAGTTCCATGGACGTGAGGAGTCGCTGGAGCTAATCCGTGAATACATCAACAACCGCCACCCCAATGTAAGGGCGGAATATACTTTTATGGCACATTGGAACGAGCTGCCCAAACTGGCTGCCAACATCAACGAAGACCATATGTTCGTAGTTATCACTGCCCGTAAAGGTACTATATCGTATAAGACGGCACTGGAACGACTGCCCAACGAACTGATGCAGCATTATAGTGGCAAAAACCTCATGATTCTTTTCCCCGACCAATATGGCAACGCCAAGGAGGAGAGCATGACATTTACGGCAGCCCAGCATCAGGAGGAGAGTAGTATCTACAATACTATTGCCCGATGGATGAACCGTTATATATTCCATCGTTCCAACCCATCGCAGTAAAATTCATTAACATCATGATAGAAATCAAAGGTATCAAAAAGAGCTTTGGCTCATTGGAAGTATTGAAAGGCATTGACCTCACCATTAATAAAGGCGAAATAGTTAGCATTGTTGGCCCCAGCGGAGCCGGTAAGACGACACTGCTGCAGATTATTGGTACACTGGATAAGCCCGACTCTGGATCGGTATGTGTTGACAGTATCAATGTTACTACGCTATCACAAAAGAAACTCTCTGACTTCCGTAACCAGCATATTGGTTTTGTATTTCAGTTTCACCAGTTGCTGCCGGAATTCACAGCACTGGAGAATATCATGATTCCAGCATACATAGCAGGTACCTCACAGAAGGCTGCCCGCAAACGAGCTGAGGAACTGTTGCAGTTTATGGGACTGGCAGACCGTGCCAACCATAAACCCAACGAGTTGTCAGGTGGTGAGAAGCAACGCGTGGCTGTAGCTCGCGCATTGGTCAACAATCCCGCTGTCATCTTAGCCGACGAACCCAGTGGTTCCCTGGACTCTAAGAATAAAGAAGAGTTGCACCAGCTATTCTTCGACCTACGCGACAAATATGGTCAGACCTTCGTCATAGTTACCCATGACGAAGGTCTGGCAAATATCACCGACCGCACCATTCACATGCGTGATGGTCTGTTAGAATGTCCCGCTACCGAGGAATCACTCCTCGATAACGCCTTAGAACTCAGCACTCTTGGGAGTACGGGGGAAGGGGATGACGTCGCGGATGTTCTGCATACCGGTGACGAACAAGATGAGACGCTCAAAACCGAGACCGAAACCAGCGTGAGGGCATGAGCCCCAACGGCGAGTGTCGATGTACCACCACAGGTGGGTCTTATCCATCTGACGACGCTCAATCTCACCCATCAGCTTTTCGTAGCTTTCCTCACGAACAGAACCGCCGATGATCTCGCCAATCTGCGGGAACAGCACATCGGTGCCCTGCATCGTAGGACCAGGAGCCACAGCGCCCTTGTAACCTACGCTACCATCGCCCTGCTGCTCGTTCTGCTTCATGTAGAATGACTTGAACGCACGTGGATAGTCGGTCATGATAACAGGCTTCTTGAAGTGCTCCTCAACGAGGTAGCGCTCATGCTCTGAAGCGAGGTCATCGCCCCAATTGCATGGGAACTCGAACTTCTTACCGTTCTTGGTGGCCTCCTGCAAGATGTTGATACCCTCTGTATAAGGCAGACGCACGAAGGTCTCCTTCAGCACACCTTCGAGACGTTCAATCAGTGTCTTGTCGATCATCTGGTTGAGGAACTGCAGGTCGTCCTTACAGTTGTCGAGTGCCCACTTCACGCAATACTTGATGAAGTCCTCTTCGAGGTCCATCAGCTCTTCCTGATCTAAAAAGGCGACCTCAGGCTCCACCATCCAGAACTCAGCCAGGTGGCGAGGAGTGTTCGAGTTCTCAGCACGGAACGTTGGACCAAACGTATAGATGGCACCCAGAGCCGTAGCACCCAGCTCACCCTCCAGCTGACCAGATACCGTCAGCGAGGTCTGCTCACCAAAGAAGTCATCATCATAGATGATCTTTCCTTGCTCGTCCTTCTTCAGGTCGTAAAGGTTCTTCGTGGTTACCTGGAACATGTTACCTGCGCCCTCACAATCGCTAGCAGTAATCAGCGGTGTGTGGAAATAGTAGAAGCCATGCTCGTGGAAATAAGTGTGAATAGCCATCGCCATATTATGACGGATACGCATCACAGCACCAAAGGTATTGGTGCGCAAACGCATGTGGGCATTCTTACGCATAGCTTCGAACGACTGGCCCTTCTTCTGCATGGGATAGTCGTTGCCGCAGAGACCATAGACCTCCAACTTTGTAGCCTGAATCTCAGAGCTCTGACCAGCACCTTGGCTCTCTACCAGCACGCCCTCAGCTGAGATGCAGGCACCAGTGGTGATGTCCTTCAGCAGCTGCTCATCAAACTTCGTGGGGTCGGCCACCACCTGTACGTTCTTAATGGTGGAGCCATCGTTCAAGGCAATGAAGTCTACAGCCTTACTAGAGCGGTGCGTGCGCACCCAGCCCTTCACACATACTTCTTTTCCAAAATCAGTACTCTTCAGTACATCAATTATCTTTGTTCTTTTCATTGTTCTTATTCTAGATATACTAGTATTACTAGTTCAACTAGTTAAATTACTCATAAGCGCCCATGCGCAGGCGGTCAACCTCTTCCTCAGTGAGGTAGCGCCAGTCACCACGACGAATATTCTTTTTCGTCAGACCGGCAAACTGTACGCGGTCGAGCTTAACAACCTTGTAGCCCAGGCTCTCGAAGATACGGCGCACAATACGGTTCTTGCCAGAGTGAATCTCGATACCCACCTGCTTCTTGTCTGTATCGCTGGCATACTCGATGGCGTCAGCCTTGATCTCTCCATCCTCCAACTGAATACCTTCAGCAATCTGCTGCATATCGTGAGCTGTCACATTGTGATCCAAATGCACATGATAAATCTTTTTCTTCAGGAACTTCGGATGAGTCAGCTTTGAAGCCAGATCACCATCGTTGGTTAACAGAAGTACACCCGTAGTGTTACGGTCCAGACGACCGACAGGATAAATACGCTCAGGGCAGGCACCCTTCACGAGGTCCATCACCGTCTTACGCTGCTGAGGATCATCACTTGTGGTCACATAGTCCTTGGGCTTGTTCAACAGCACATACACCTTCTTCTCAGGGGTTACTGGCTGATCGTGGAACATCACTTCGTCAGTACGCAGCACCTTGGTTCCCAATTCTGTAACGACCTCACCATTGACGGTCACGACACCAGCCTGGATAAACTCATCGGCTTCACGACGACTACATACACCGGCATTGGCCAGGAACTTGTTCAGACGGATGGGCTCATTGGGATCGTAATTCTCCTCCTTGTACTCGATGCGCTTCTTCATCGAATACTTGGCATTGGGATCATAGCCGCCACGTTGCTTCTTAAAGCCACCGCGCTGAGGCTGATAGCCGCCACGAGACTGATAGCCGCCACGGGGCTGATAGCCACCACGAGACTGATAACCGCCCTGCTGGCGAGGCTGATAGCCGCCACGGGGCTGATAACCGCCCTGCTCGCCCTCACCCGGCTGACCATACTGAGGACGCTGTTGATAGCCGCCACGGGGCTGATAACCACCACGTGGTTGGTAACCGCCCTGACGTGACTGATAGCTACGAGGTTGGTAACCGCCCTGACGAGGCTGGTAACCACCCTGTTCGCCCTCACCCGACTGACCATATTGTGGACGGGGACGATAACCGGCACGGGGCTGGTAGCCACCTTCTTCTCCCTGATTATAATTTGTACGAGGACGATAGCCTGCACGCGGCTGACTACCATAATCCCTAGGCTGGGAAGCGCCGCCTTGCAAGCCTGCGCCAAAGCCCTCGGGACGGAAGCCGCCCTCGTCTTGACTCTCTCTACGATTGAAACCGCCCTGATTGTAAGGACGTGTCTGCTGATGAATACGCGGACGTGGTGAACGTCCTGGACGATAACCCTGATAGCCACGTGGTTGGCCTTGTTCGCCTTCGTGGCTGGTAGTGTTCTGCTGCTCCTGGGCAGTCTGCTCTTCGTTTTTCTTTTCGCTTTCGAATTCCATAATGCTTTCTTTTGTTTTTAGTCGAGAGCCTCACGGCTCATCTAGGTTGATAATGATAATGTGTATAAAATTAAATTCCTGTATAAGTACTTGGCGTAATCGCCATTAATTCTTCTTTTACATCTGCGCTGACTTCCAACTGCTGAATGAACTCATGGATGGTCTGCTCCGTCATCTTCTGGTTGGTACGGGTCAGTGCCTTCAATGCCTCATAGGGATGCGGATAGGCTTCACGACGCAGGATGGTCTGGATGGCCTCAGCTACGACAGCCCATGTATTCTCCAGGTCTTCTTCCAGCTTCTGCTCATTGAGGATGAGTTTGCGCAGTCCCTTCAGTGTACTCTGGATAGCAATCACAGCATGTCCCATAGGAACACCCACGTTACGGAGCACCGTCGAGTCGGTCAGATCGCGCTGCAGACGGCTTACAGGCAATTTCTGTGCCAAGAATCCTAACACGGCATTAGCGATACCCATATTACCCTCTGAATTCTCGAAGTCGATGGGGTTCACTTTGTGGGGCATAGCACTGCTACCTACCTCACCGGCCTTGATCTTCTGCTTGAAGTACTCCATGGAAATATACATCCAGAAATCACGATCCAAATCAATGACGATGGTATTGATGCGACGCATGGCATCGAAAATGGCACCCAGCCAGTCGTAGTTTGAAATCTGTGTGGTCCACTGCTCACGCTCCAGACCCAGTTTTTCACTTACAAACTGGTTTCCGAACTCGCGCCAGTCGTACTGGGGATAGGCCACATGATGGGCGTTGTAGTTACCCGTAGCGCCACCGAACTTGGCGGTGACGGGGATGTCCTTCAATCCACGCAACTGCTCTTCCAGTCGATAGACAAAAACCATAATCTCCTTACCCAGACGGGTAGGAGAAGCTGGCTGTCCGTGGGTCTTGGCCAGCATAGGCACATTCTTCCACTGCTCGGCATAGTCGTTGAGCTGTTCAATCAGTTCCTCAACCATCGGATAATACACCTGCTCCAGCGCCTCCTTGATGCTTAAGGGTACACTGGTGTTGTTGATATCCTGCGAGGTCAGACCAAAATGGATGAACTCCTTGGCCTCAACAGGGAAACCGTTCAAGGCATCAATCTTCTCCTTGATGAAATACTCCACAGCCTTTACATCGTGATTAGTGGTCTGCTCTATCTCCTTTACCCGGGCAGCATCCTGCTCGGTAAAATGACGATAAATGTCGCGTAATGACTCAAACAGTTTATGGTCAAAATGCTCCAATTGAGGCAAGGGCAACTCACACAACGTGATGAAGTATTCTATCTCTACCCTGACGCGATAGCGAATCAGCGCATATTCCGAAAAATACCCTGCCAGTTCCTGAGTCTTGTTTCTATAACGGCCATCAATAGGCGAGATGGCGGTCAGCACGTCTAATTCCATGACTTTCTCTTGTTACCTTAAAATGTTCTTTTTCTTTCTAAATATAGCTATATTTTCTCAAATAGATTGCAAAGATACGAAGTTTTTTGCTTTCAAGCAAATATTTCGTCAAAAACTATGTGAAAATGACAAGGACTTAAAACAATACGATAAAAAAAATAGCGGCGCCACCGATTATCTTGGTAGCGCCACTTATGATATGAAGATGATACAAGGGTATTAGACCTTGATCTCAACTTCAACACCGCTGGGGAGTTCGAGCTTCATCAGAGCATCAACGGTCTTAGCTGTTGAGCTGTAGATGTCGATCAGACGCTTGTAGTCTGACAGCTGGAACTGCTCACGAGCCTTCTTATTAACGAAGGTAGAGCGGTTAACGGTGTAGATACGCTTGTGGGTGGGAAGGGGAATTGGACCGCTGATGATGGCACCAGTAGCCTTAACGGCCTTCACAATCTTCTCTGCTGACTTGTCTACGAGTTTGTGGTCGTAGCTCTTCAGCTTAATACGAATTTTCTGACTCATTTTGAAAAATTTAAAAATTTAATAATTTAATAATGTAAAAAAGGGCTGTCGCTAAAGAGTCATTTGCTCAACGGCAGACCCCAATTTTATAATTGTTACATTTTTACATTGCGCGAAGCGCTTATACGAGGTCTGCACGGCCCTTAACCTCCTCGAGCACAGCCTTAGCCAGAGCTGAAGAAAGAGGAGCGTGGTGGCTGTACTCCATAGAGCTGGTAGCACGACCAGAGGTAATGGTACGCAGAGCGGTTACATAACCGAACATCTCTGACAGGGGCACCTTAGCCTTAACGACACGGGCACCAGAGCGAGCCTCTTCCATACCTTCTACC
>CACWWZ010000047.1 GCA_902764705.1 uncultured Prevotellaceae bacterium
AGCTGACGAAATGTTGTTGAAACGCTGTGCTTATCATGGGTTGAATTTCTCAGCACCGTTTATCGTGATGCGCCACTGGGACAAGATGAAGCAGGACGGTGACTACTGGTGTGGTGAGTTTGAGACCGACGAGGTGGATTGGCAATTGGCAGAACTGATCACTAACATTCAGTTTGCCTGTCAGCGCCACTACTTTGGCGCGATGGCCGAGGCCTATTTCGACAACAAGTTGAAGGACGCCAGCGTGAACGTGCAGCGTCGCCAGAAGACCTTCGAGGCCTTTGCGCGTCTGCCAGAGACTTTCACCATCGACGATGTGATGCGCTGCTTTGGGCTGAAGAACAACACGTCGGCTCGTGCCCGTGTGTTCCGCCTGATAAAAGACCGCTTGGTCGAAAAGGTGGATGAGTTTGTGGAGAACGGCACCACGAAAGCCAGGTATAAGAAGACTGGGACTGTGATGCTCTGACGACGCTGTGACGCAGTTACGCAGTTACACAGTTGCATTAGGAATTATGAATTTTGAACTTTATGAATAGTAACGTGGAATTTAACAAGAACGTCAAGCTCTCCCAGCATTTTACGCTGGGGGAGCTTTGCAAAACGAGTGTGAAAACAGCGGATGGGAATATTCCCAGTCGGGTGCATATTGAGAACTTGAAACGATTGTGCGGGTGGCTGGAGCGGTTGCGCCAAAGGTGCAACGAGAAGCCTCGCCCCCTAACCCCCTCTCCAAAGGGCGAGGGGGAAGCCTACGGCAGCGAGGGAAGAGAAGAGCCGATTATTATCAATAGTGCGTATCGGAGTGCGGCGGTGAATAGGGCCGTGGGGGGCGCGGCGACGAGTAATCACCTGACGGGATGTGCGGCGGATATTCGCTGCTTAGGGATAGAGCAGGCGATACGCTATGCGTTTATACTCTTAGACATCAGCGACGAAAGCGGGGAGGCGTTCGACGAGCTCCTCATCGAGCAGAGCGCAAAAAGCATCTGGGTGCACTTCGCGGTAAGGCCGGAGGGGAATCGTCGAAAGGTAGACTATTTGAAAAATGTAAAAATTTAAAAATGCTAAAATTAAAAGGTAAAAGAGTAAAAAGGTAAAAAAGTAAACAAGAAAAATTCGGACTGATGGTTTGTCGGTCCGTTTTTTTTTATTATTTTTGCAAAGGAAATGAATCAGAGAGACGAACAGATACTGAAAATCGCCGTGCCGGCGATAGTGACGAACATCACCGTTCCGCTGTTGGGACTGGTGGATACGGCCATCGTGGGACACATGGGCGACGCCACATACATCGGCGCCATTGCCGTGGGGTCGATGGTGTTCAACCTGGTGTACTGGGTGTTCGGATTCCTGCGCATGGGAACCAGTGGACTGACGGCACAGGCCCGTGGACGGCGCGACCGGCAGGAGATGCGCTCGTTGCTGGTGCGCTCGCTGACGGTGGCAATGACCATTGCCGCGCTGATGCTGGTTTTCCAGTGGCCCCTGCGCGAACTGATGTTGTGGCTGATAGGTCCGACGGACGACGTGCGTCCGCTGGCGGTGACCTATTATAACATCGTGGTGTGGGGCGCACCGGCCATATTAAATCTATACGGACTGACCGGGTGGTTCATAGGCATGCAAAACACGCGGCTGCCGATGGTGATTAGCATCTCGCAGAACGTGGTGAACATCGTGGCTTCGCTGACGCTGGTCTACGGGCTGGGCATGAAGGTGGAGGGCGTGGCATGGGGTACCGTCGTGGCACAGTATGCGGGACTGCTGATGGCAGTGACGATGGTAAGGAGATATTATTTTAGGAGAGAAGGAGTAAGGAGAGAAGGAGGGAACGCCACTCTCTCAAAGAGAGAAACTTCCATGTTTTCTTTTCTGCGTGTGAACAGCGACATTTTTTTGCGGACGCTGTGTCTGGTGGCGGTGAACCTATACTTCACGTCAGCAGGAGCCCGGCAGGGCGCTACCATCCTGGCTGTCAATGCGTTGCTGATGCAGCTGTATCTGTTGTTCTCGTACTTCCTGGACGGTTTTGCCTATGCCGGAGAGGCACTGGGAGGACGTTTCTGGGGAGCGGGAAACATGCAGGCCTTCCGCGAGGTGGTGGGCAGGCTGTTTGTGTGGGGCGCAGCGATGACGGTGGTGTTTACGACGCTTTACGTCGTAGGCGGAATGCCATTCTTGCGCTTGTTGACAGACGAAGAAACGGTGGTGCTTGCCGCCCGGGAATACGTGTGGTGGGCGTGGCTGATTCCCGTAGCCGGCGTGGCGGCATTCGTGTGGGACGGCATATTCATCGGCATTACCCAGACGCGCGGCATGCTGCTGTCGGCGGCACTGGCCAGCGTAGTGTTCTTGGCTGGTGTCACGTGGCTGATGCCCCTGATGGGGAACCACGGGCTGTGGCTGTCGATGGTGCTGTATCTGGCTGTTCGCGGCGCGGTGCAGAGCGGAATATTCTGGAAAAATGTAAAAATGTAAAAAATTAGTGGGTCGGCCTAAGCGAAGCGACCAAAAATAAAAGAATAAAAAAAGATACAAAATAATTCTTAATTCTTAATTCTTTATTCTTAATTAATTTGTAACTTTGTCCCTACAAACAAATGTTCGCGTGTATGAAACAGAAACTGTTAATCATGTTGGCAGCGATGCTGTTAGTGCCCATGGGAATATTCAGTCAGACATACGAGGACCTGTGGAAACAGGTGGAAAAGGCCTTGGACAAGGACCTGCCCAAGACCGCGATGGAGCACTTGCAGAAGATAGAGGCGAAGGCGCAGAAAGAACGTGCCTACGGACAATTGTTGCGGGCCACGCTGTCGTATGCCCGTCAGCAGTCGCGGATAGCCCCCGACTCGCTGCAGCCTGCCGTCGTGCGACTGGAAAAGAAAGCCGAGGCGACGCAGGACGTGGCGCTGAAGGCCGTGTATCATACCGTGTTGTCGAAGATCTACGAGGACAACGGTCGCACGCTGGGCGAGGAGTCGGCTGACAAGGCGGCAAAATACCGTCAGCAGGCCATGTTGCACCCCGAGGCGTTGGCAAAGGTGAAGGCCGAAGGCTATGAGCCCTTTGTCATCAAGGGCAAGGACAGCAAGACGTACTATGGCGACGACCTGCTGAACGTGGTAGGACGGTCGTTGGATGCGTGGCAGTGGTTGCACGACTACTATACAAAGGCAGGCAACCGCCAGGCGGCATGTCTGACGGGTGTCGAAGCCTTCAACGACAAGGCGTCGCTGGACTCGCTGGCAGCGGTGTATGGTGACCTGCCCGAGGCCTGCGAGATTGCCATCAAGCGTCTGGGAATGATGGACGAGAAAGACGCTGCTGCCGTCAAGGAACGCATCACCTATCTGCGTGAGTCGCTCGGACGGTGGGGCTCGTGGCAGCGTGCTAACAGGTTGCGCAACGAAGAAGCGGACATGACGCGTCCGAGGTTTACGGCCGCCATGCCTCATCGGGTGGCGATGCCTCAGGAGCCGCAGACCGTGCGGCTGACGTCGTTGCGGAACATCGAGACGCTGACCATGCAAGTGTATGGCACGAACCTGAAGGGCGATACGGAGCTGAATCCCGGCGCTCCGAAAGACTATAAGAAGATGAAGCCGAACCTGACGCTGCGGGCAGACCTGACGCGGACGCTACATTTCAGCGGCCATCAGGACTACGAGAGTTTTGAGGACTCCGTGGAACTGCCCGGACTGGAGCCCGGCGTGTATATGATAGAATGGTCGTCGCCCCAGACGGAGACGTCACGGAATCTGTATTTCGTGTCGGGCGTGAGGCTGATGACGCAGGCCATGCCGGAAAAGCAGATGCGCTATGTCGTCGTCGATGCCCGAACGGGACAGCCCATCCCGAAAGCTACGGTGCGGCTGAAGTACCGTGGAGGGTGGAAACAGGAGGCGAAGACCGATGTGCTGACGTGTAACGACGAGGGCGAGCTGATGTGTGATTTCGCCGAGCATACGCCGTCGGAGGTGATGGTCTATACGAAGAGCGACGAGTATAACCCGCCGACGAGTGCCAGCGGCTCTTATACCTATTTTTTGCGGGAATATACGGCAGAACATACCAACGTGTATACGGACCGTTCGATATACCGTCCGGGCCAGACGGTGCATGTGGCCGCTATCGTGTGGAAGGAAGAGTCGGCACTGGACAATGTCGCCGTGGAGAATAAGCGCGTACATGTGGAACTGCGTGACGCCAACTACAAGCTGGTGGCAGAGCAGTGGGTGACCACCGACCGTTACGGTAAGTGTGCCACGGAACTGACGTTGCCGAAGGGCTTGCTGAACGGACGTTTTACGGTGAGGGCCAACACCCGGTCGACGACCATCAGCGTGGAGGAATACAAGCGTCCGACGTTCCAGGTGGAGTTTGACGAATATAAGGCGTCGTACCAGCGGGGTGATACCGTGCGTGCCAAGGGTAAGGCCATGAGCTATGCCGGTGTGCCCGTGCAGGGAGCGAAAGTAAAATATACCGTCAGTCGCCAGGTGGCATTCTGGTGGTTGTCCTACTCGTGGTATTGGGAAGGCGGTTATTTCGGTAATGGCCGCACGAAGGAAGTAGTAAAGGAAGGCGAGGCTGTGACCGGTGACGACGGCACGTTTGAGGTGGAGATGCCCATGACGCTGCCTGAGGATGACGGCAAATATCCGATGTACTATAGCTTTGTGGCAGAGACGGAGGTGACGGATGTGGCAGGCGAGACGCATCATGGCTCGATGAGTCTGCCCTTAGGCACGAAGGCCACCGCCCTGACATGCAGTATGCCGCAGAAGGTGCGCAGCGACCAGATGCCGCAGGTGACTTTCTCACGCAGGAATGCTGCCGGAAAGGAGATAGAAGGCGTAGTGAAATATCGTGTTGACGGTGGTAAGTGGAAGGAGTGTCAGGCCAACGAGGCGCAGTCGACGGCACCGTGGAAATTGAAGAGCGGCGAGCACCGCCTGGAAGCGACGTGTGGCGACGACAGCGTGGATATGACCTTTGTAGTCTTCGGACTCGATGACACCAAACCCGCCACGACGACGCACGACTGGTTCTATGTGTCGGAGAAGGAATTCCCCAGCGACGGCACACCCGTGACGTTGCAGGTTGGTGCCAGCGACCCCGACCTCCACATCGTTTATGGCATCTATGCCGGTAGCCATGTCATTGAGCGTGGGGTGGTGAAGAAGAGCGGCGAACTGTTGAACAGGAAGCTGGAATATAAGGAGGAATACGGCAACGGTCTGTTGTTGAGCTATGCGTGGGTGAAGGATGGCGTGTGCTATAGCCATCAGCAAGTCATCAAACGCCCGATGCCTGATAAGAAACTGCGCCTGACGTGGGAAACGTTCCGCGACCGTCTGACGCCCGGACAGCAGGAGGAATGGCGCCTGAAGGTGGTAAATCCGGACGGCACACTTGCTGATGCGTCGCTGCTGGCGGTGCTCTACGACAAGAGTCTTGACCAAATCAAGACTCACTATTGGTCGTTCATACCTACCAACAGTCTGCGGCAGCCCTTGACCAAATGGCATTTCCGCACTACGGGTAAGCTGTCGTGGGCCGCATCGCAGGCCTACAAGACGCCGTTGGACTTTAAGAACCTTGACTTCAGCCGGTTCGACGAGAGTATCCTGCCCAGTGCCTATATCGCCTACGGACGGGTTTATGAACACAGACGTCTGATGAAGGCGAACGCTGTGGAGGATACCGGTATGATGATGGTGGAAGAGGCTCCGGCGATGGCTATGGCCTCGAACGATGCCGTGGAACTGTCTGCCGTTGCCGAGAAGAAGGAAACGAAAGTTTTTGATTCTGTCGAGACCGTGACTGAAACGGCAGAAGAGCAGCATGAAGATTATGTACAGGTGCGTGAGAACCTGGACGAGACGGCCTTCTGCTATCCCACGCTGACGACTGACGAAAAGGGAGAGGTGGTGATGAAGTTCACGTTACCAGAGAGTCTGACGACATGGCGCTTTATGGGTATTGCCAATACGCAGCAGATGTTGTATGGCAGTATTGAGGGTGAGGCTGTGGCCCAAAAGGATGTGATGGTGCAGCCCAATGTGCCCCGCTTTGTCCGTATGGGTGATGAGGCGCAGATTTCGACGCGTATTTTCAATACCGGAGAGAAGGCGGTCAGCGGCAATGCCAAGCTGCAACTGATTGACCCTGAGAATAATGCGGTGGTTAAGGAACAATCGGTACCCTTTAGCGTTGAGGCCGGCAAGACGGGCTCTGCAACGTTCAAGGTTTCTATTGACAATACTCAGTGGTCGCTGCTAATCTGCAAGATCAGCGTGGTGGGTGACGGCTTCTCGGATGGTGAGCAACACTATCTGCCCGTGTTGCCTGACAGGGAATATGTCACCAAGACAGTTCCCTATACCCAGCATGAGCCCGGTGTGAAGACCATCGACCTGACAAAGCTTTTCCCGCAGGGAACGACGCAGCAGAAGCTGACCATAGAATATACGAACAATCCTGCATGGCTGATGGTGCAGTCGCTACCCACTTTAGGACAGCCGTGGGAACATAGTGCCATCGACCAGGCTGCGAGCTACTATAGCAATCTGTTGGCAAAGACGCTGTTGAACCAGAGTCCGCAGGTGAATACGACCTTCAAACTGTGGCAGCAGGAAGAGACGCAGGCGTCGCTGACCTCGCAACTTGAGAAGAACCAGGAACTGAAGGACCTCGTGTTGAGTGAGACGCCGTGGGTGTGGGCTGCCGACCGTGAGAGTGAGCAGAAACAGCGTTTGGCAGACTTTTTCGACGAGAACGGAATTTCTAACCGTCTGACGACGGCCCTTGAGAAGCTGCAGAAATTGCAGAATGGCGACGGCTCGTTCTCGTGGTATCCTGGCATGCAGGGCAGCACCTATATCACGGTGGCTGTCGAGGAGATGCTGGTGCGTCTGAACCGGATGACCGGAACGCAGGATGCCACGAAGCAGATGCAGGACAAGGCCTTCAAGTATATCGGCAAAGAGATGGTCGACCTGGTGAAGGAGTTGAAGAAACAGGAGAAGAAAGGCTACAAGCCCACGTTCCCGTCGTTCACCGCCCTGCGCTGGCTGTATCTCTGTGCCATTGACGGCCGTCAGCTGGAGAATGATGTGAAGACGGCCAACGACTACCTTATCGCCCTGCTGAAGAAGGATATCGAGCGTCAGACCATCTACGAAAAAGCCCTGACGGCCATCGTGCTCTCCAAGCACGGAGAGGCGAAGCGTGCCGCAGAATATGTGCAGAGTCTGAAGGAATACACCGTATTTACAGAAGAAATGGGACGTTACTACGATACGCCGCGAGCCGGCTATTCTTGGTACGACTACAAGATTCCTACGGAGGTGGCTGCCATTGAGGCCATCCAGACGGTATCGCCTAAGGACCAGCAGACGGTCGACGAGATGCGCCGCTGGCTGTTGCAGGAAAAGCGCACCCAGATGTGGGATACACCGATCAACAGCGTCAATGCCATCTACGCTTTCCTGAACGACAATCAGAATGCGCTGAATACGCAGGGTGCTCCGTCAGTTCTCGCCATCGACGGCACACCCGTCGAGACGCCCAAGGCTACCGCAGGACTGGGATATGTGAAGACGGCCATCCAGGAACCGAAGGGCCAAAACTTCACGGCTACGAAGACCAGCGAAGGCACGTCGTGGGGTGCTGTCTATGCACAGTTCTTCCAGAAGACCTCCGAAGTTGAGCAGTTGCAGAGCGGCATCAGCGTGAAGCGCGAGGTGTTGACTAGTAGTTCTAGTAAGACTAGTATAACTGGTACGACTAGTCTTAAGGTCGGCGACCGCATCAAGATTCGCATCACCATCGAGTGCTCACGCGACCTGGACTTCGTACAGGTAGTCGACCGCCGTGCTGCCTGCATGGAACCCCTCAAACAGCTGTCGGGCTATCAAAACGGCGCCTATGTGTCGCCTAAGGACTATGCTACGAACTATTATTACTATGGCCTGTCGAAAGGCAAGCACGTGATAGAAACGGAATACTATATCGACCGTGCCGGAACGTACGAAAGCGGCACCTGCACCGTGCAGTGTGCCTACGCCCCGGAATATAGGGGCACAGCACCGTCGGTGGTATTCAAAGTAAATGAGTAAAAAGGTAAAAAAGTAAAAGAGTAAAAAAACAAAGGCAATAGAATCAATGAAGATGAATATAATAAATAAGGTACGAGGGATGGTAAAGGTTGTTTTACCTTTTTACCTTTTAACCTTTTTACCTTTAAATGTGGCTGCACAGAAGCTGGTGGCAGAGAACACTACTGTCGATGTGGGGCGTACGGGATACCAGAAACCCATTACGGCAGTCTTCGAACTATTCAACAAAAGCAACCGTCGTCTGAGAATTGAGGCGGTGAAGCCCGACTGCTATTGTGTCGCAGCGGATTTTCCAAAGAAGGACATCGCGCCGAATGAGAAATTCCAGATCAGACTGACCTACGACGCCCGCCAATTAGGACACTTTAACCAGCAGGCCGCCGTCATCAGCAACGGGACAAAGAAACCCCTTTACCTGATGATGAAGGGCATCGTGCTGGAACATTATGTCGACCTCTCGGGCAACTATCCTCTGGCGATAGGTGCACTGCGTCTCGACAAGACGGACCTGGAATTCGATGATGTCAATCGGGGCGACCAGCCCGTGCAGGAATTGCATCTCTACAATCATGGTTCTGAAGAGTTCCAGCCCAACCTGTTGCACTTGCCACCCTACCTGACGGCTTTGATGCAGCCCGAGAAATTGCAGCCTGGCGAGGAGGGTGTGATGACCGTCAGACTCAATTCTGCCAAGTTGCACGACTATGGACTGACGCAGACTGCTGTCTATATGGCCACGCAAGTTGGAGAAAAGGTACGTGCAGATCGCGAAATCGGCGTTTCGGCCGTGTTGCTGCCCTCGTTCCCGGAGAAGATTACGAACCCTGCCCGTATCCAGCTGTCGAAAGACTCTGTGGACATCCGGTTTGAAGGAAAATCGAAAAAGTCGGACGTTATTGACATTGTCAATGTCGGGAAGTCGGAACTGAAAATCTCGTCGTTGCAGATGTTTACTGGCGGACTGAAGATTTCGCTGAGCAAGAGTCGTCTGATGCCAGGCGAGTATGCCAAACTGAAGATTACCGCCATGCGCGACGACTTACAGAAAGTGCGCAGACATCCTAGAATCCTGATGATTACCAACGACCCCGACAAGGCCAAGATTGTCATCAAAATCAATGCAAAAGATTAGTAATATGGAACATCCCGAAAACAGTTCAGAATATGCAGGTCTGCAAGTCAACAGTGGTGTCGAGCAGCCCAGTATCATCAATCCCTACCTGAAGCGCCAGCGCATCCGTCGCCGCGAGCTCACCGCTGCCGAAATGGTCGAAGGTATCGTCAAGGGCGACGTCACTATTCTCTCGCAAGCTGTGACGCTGGTGGAAAGTGTGAATCCTGACCATCAGGCCAAGGCGCAGGAGGTGATTAACAAGTGCCTGCCATTTAGCGGAAACAGCATCCGTGTAGGTATTAGCGGTGTGCCTGGTGCCGGTAAGTCAACAAGTATCGACGAGTTTGGTACTCATGTATTGAAGGAGAAAGGCGGCAAGTTGGCCGTGCTGGCCATTGACCCCTCGTCGGAACGTTCAAAGGGCAGTATTTTGGGCGACAAGACACGTATGGAGAAACTCAGCATACATCCTGATTCCTTCATCCGCCCTAGTCCTACAGCCGGTTCGTTGGGTGGCGTGGCCCGCAAGACGCGCGAAACCATCATCCTCTGCGAGGCGGCAGGTTTCGACAAGATTTTCGTTGAGACAGTGGGTGTGGGACAAAGCGAGACGGCCTGTCACTCGATGGTCGACTTCTTCCTGCTTATCCAGTTGGCAGGCACTGGCGACGAGCTACAGGGCATCAAGCGCGGCATCATGGAAATCTCCGACGGCATCGTCATCAACAAGTGCGACGGCGAGAATGTCGACAAATGTCACATGGCGGCAACCAACTTCCGCAATGCGCTGCACTTCTTCCCCATGCCCGAGAGCGGGTGGTTACCGAAAGTACTGTGCTACAGTGGATTCTACGGCTATGGCATCAAGGAAATCTGGGATATGATTTACGAATACATCGATTTTGTCAAGGCTAACGGCTATTTCAACTATCGTCGCAACGAACAATCGAAATACTGGATGTACGAGAGCATCAACGAACATCTGCGCCTCAGTTTCTATAACAACCCGCTCATCCGTCAGTCGTTGCAGCATGCAGAGCAGAGCGTGCTGGGAGGAGAGCAGACCTCGTTCACAGCGGCACAACAACTGCTGGATCTTTATTATAATGACCTTAAGAACTTTAAAGACCTTAATGCCCCTAAAGAAAAATAGCCATGCTGAATATTGAAATCGACAACGGCAGTGGTTTCTGTTTCGGAGTGACCACAGCCATTCAAAAGGCAGAAGAGGAACTGGCGAAGGGCAGCCGGCTCTACTGTCTGGGAGATATCGTTCACAACGGAATGGAGTGTGAGCGTCTGCGGGAGATGGGCCTCATCACTATCAACCACGACGACCTTCGCGAGTTGCACGACGTGAAGGTATTGCTGCGCGCTCATGGCGAGCCCCCTGAAACCTACGAACTGGCACATCGCAACAACATCGAGATCATCGATGCCACCTGCCCTGTGGTGCTACAGCTCCAGAAGCGCATCAAAAAACAGTATGATGCCAACAGCCAACAGCCAATAGCGAACAGCCAAATTGTCATCTTCGGCAAGAAGGGCCATGCTGAGGTATTGGGACTCGTGGGCCAGACGCATTCCAACGCCATTGTCATTGAAAATTTCGATGAGGTGAAGAAACTTGACTTCTCGTGCGACATCTATCTTTACTCCCAGACCACGAAGTCGCTCGACGAATTTCATCGCATCATCGAGTATATCCAGCAGCATATCCAGCCCACAGCAACCTTCCAGAGTTTCGACACCATCTGCCGTTCGGTGGCTAACCGCATGCCCAATATCTCGCAGTTTGCCACACGTCACGACCTCATCCTGTTCGTCTGCGGGCGAAAGAGTTCCAATGGTAAGGTGCTTTACAACGAGTGCCTGCGCGTCAATCCCAACACCCATCTCATTGAGGGACCTGACGAGATTGACCGCCAGTGGCTAGCCGACATCAATACGGTGGGCATCTGCGGTGCCACCAGCACACCGAAGTGGCTGATGGAACAGTGTCGCGATGCAATAGTAAAAATGGAGTAACTTTTATTTAGCGGCTTCGTTGAAGCGGTCCAAAAGCCATTGCTTCTGTTCGGCAATGGTCATGTTCGAGTTGTCGAGCTCGATGGCATCGTCAGCCTTCTTCAGCGGTGACACTTCACGGTGCGAATCAATGTAGTCGCGCTCCTGCACGTTCTTCAGGATTTCATCGTAATCAGCCTCCATACCTTTGCCCTTCAACTCGTCGTAGCGGCGCTGGGCACGTACCTCGGCAGAAGCGGTGACGAACACCTTCAGTTCTGCATCAGGAAATACAACAGTACCGATGTCTCTTCCATCCATCACTACACCCTTGTCCTTGCCCATCTGTTGCTGCTGGGCCACCATAGCCTCACGCACAAAACCCAGTGTGGCTATGGGGCTGACGTGGTTCGACACCTCCATCGTACGGATCTCCTGCTCGACAAGCTCACCATTCAGATAAGTATCCGGACGACCCGTCTCGGCATTGAACTTAAACGAAATCTTGATTTCCGGCATCCGTTGGCGCAGGGTCTCCTCGTCGATACCGTCAGCGGTAAACAGTCCGTTACGCAGGGCAAAAAGTGTCACACTTCGATACATGGCACCCGTGTCAACATATACGTATCCCACCTCGCGGGCAAGGTCCTTGGCCATCGTGCTCTTGCCGCACGACGAGTGGCCGTCAATAGCGATGGTTATTTTTTTCATATTTTCGTTTTTTTCGTTATTCCAACATTTCGTTATTCCGTTATCCCGTTATAACGAGTAACTGACATTAACTAAAATGGACGATGCCGACACATGGTATTTGGCATAAGCCACGTGCAGTTTAAAGCGTTGCAATTGCAGTCCGGCGCCCAGCGACAGACCAGCTCCGTGATTACTATCACCCTCGTCGTCGGTAATTTTCATCTCGCTCGCACGACGGAAGTTATAGCCTGCTGCCACATAGATATTCTCGCCCAACAGCAAATCGGCACCCACAGCCACATGTTTGATGAGCCCCTGGTCCCAATTGTTCAGGCGCGACAGGGTAGCCGACAAGCGCAAGGGCGAGCCGATGAGCCGTTTGGTGACGCCCAGCTGCAAGTCCAAGGGGATGCGTTCAAAGTCGTCCTCATAGGCCTTGATTTGTCCACCCAGATTCTTGGCAACAGCCGACAACGACCATCCGCGTTCGCTATCCTGAAAGTTCACTCCCAGATCTACGGCAACTGCCGCCGAGTTGTAGCTGGCAATGTGTGACGAAATGAAACGCCCCGTTACACCACCGCTGATGCGATCGGACAGCAGGTAGGTAAATGTTCCCGCCAACGCAATATCGCGAGCCGAGAAATCGCCTGTCTCTACATTATCTACGGTGGTTTGCTTCATCGTACCGTAATCCATATATTGTGCAGCAACACCCCACGTGGCACGATCCTTGTAAGCCCTTACAAACGATGCCGAAGCAGTCTTGGCACCCTCCATGTAAGTCATGAAGTTCAGGTTAATGCTCTTGTCGCTGACACCGCTTATCAATGCCGGATTATGGAAAATCAGTGTGGCATCGTCGTCAGTAAGTGTTATATTATCGCCTCCCAGCGCGGCTACGTGGGCACTAACGGGCAAGCGCAGGAAACTGTACACCTCCTGGCTCTCCTGTGCATGCATCCTCACAACGGACAACAGCACCGAAATCACGACTAAAAGACCTTTTTTCATCTAATAATCCCTAAATGTGCTGCAAAGATAACAATTAATTCTTAATTCTTAATTCTTAATTCTTATTTTATTTGTACCTTTGCCAAAAAATTTGGCGAGACTGCAAAATAAATAACGCAGTATTACGCTTTTTATTGCCAGAAATGGAACAAAAGAAGACACAACGTGCAGATATCGACCAGCGGCGCACCACAGGGTTTCTCCTGGGGCTCATCTTTGTGCTGGCTTTATTCTATGTGTCGCTGGAGTGGAATGCCATTACTGGCAACGATGGTATCATCCCCCTCGATTTAGGCGAAATGGTCCATGAAAGTGATTTGATTCCCATGTCGAACGTCGAGACGATGACCCAGATGACCGAGAAGAAACAAGTGGAGAAAGCCGAACAGCTACGCGTGGTCGACGACAATGTGGAAATCACGGAGCCCGACAACGAAGAGCTGGAGGGCGATCAGGAAGGCGACGACGAGGAACTGCTCAAGGATTTGGAAGCATCTCTCGACGACGATGCTGCACTGGCCTCGCTGGGCGTTGATCCCAATAATCCGCTCAATTTCCACATTTCCGAAGACCTTCCCCAGTTTCCTGGAGGGGCCGTCGAATTCATGAAATGGCTTACCAAACATCTGCGCTATCCCAACAAGGCACGTCAGCAGAACGTACAAGGCAGGGTAGTTGCCGTGTTCTATGTCGAGAAGGACGGCAATGTCTCAGGCGTACGCGTCACCAAGTCGCTGTCGGCTGAGTGCGACCGCGAGGTGATGCGTGTCTTGAACATGATGCCCAAGTGGAAGCCAGGTATCCAGAACGACCGTCCCTGCCGCACTAAAGTGTGCATACCGGTGGTTTTTAGACTATGATGTCAAAACATCGAAATATCGAAAAAAGAATAACAATATGAAACAACTCTCATCCGACGAAATCCTGAAAAAGGTCAACGACTACCTTGCTGCCCTTCCCTACGACCGCAAGCCCGCTTCGCTCTATGAGCCTGTACAGTATGTACTTGCCATCGGCGGCAAGCGCATCCGCCCCGTGCTGGCCCTCTTGGGCTACAATCTGTGGCGTGAACAGCCTGAGGATATCCTAATGCCTGCCATTGGCCTGGAGACCTATCATAACTACACGCTGTTGCACGACGATCTCATGGACAATGCAGACATGCGCCGTGGACAACTGACGGTACATAAGAAATGGGATGCCAACAAGGCCATCCTTTCGGGCGACTCGATGCTTGTGCTGGCCTATCAGCGTGTGGCACAGGTGCCTGCCAACAAACTGCAACAGGTACTTGACCTGTTTACCACCACGGCACTCGAGATTGGTGAGGGACAGGAGTACGACATGTCGTTCGAGACGCGCAACGACGTTACCGAGGACGAGTATATCGAGATGATTCGCCTGAAGACCTCCGTGCTGTTGGCCTGTGCGCTGAAGATGGGTGCCATCCTCGCTGATGCCCCTGAGGAGGATTGCGAGCGTCTCTATCGTCTGGGCGAACAGATTGGCTTGGCCTTCCAGTTGCAGGACGACCTGCTCGACGTCTATGGCGACCCCAAGGTGTTTGGCAAGGCTATCGGCGGCGACATCACTTCGAACAAAAAAACCTACATGCTCATCAATGCCTACAACCGCGCTAACGACAAGCAGCGCGCTGAACTGTCACGATGGATCAATGCCAAGACATTCCATCGCGAGGTGAAGGTGACCGAGGTGACGCGCCTCTACGACGAGATCGGCATCCGCCAACTCTGCGAGGAGAAAATCAACTACTACTTCGAGCTGGCCCGTCAGACACTCAGCGAGGTCAACGTTCCCGAGGACAGCAAGCAAGCCCTCAGCGCCTATATGGAAGAGTTGCTGCACCGCAAAAAGTAATCATAATTCTCAATTGTCAATTCTCAATTACATAGATACCCATTGCCACTTGGACGGCGAGGAGTTTGCCGCTGATCGAGACGAAGTCGTCCGTCGGGCCCGCGAGGCTGGTTGCACGCAGATTTTCCTGCCCGCTATCGACCTGCCGTCGTGTCGCACCGTCCTCGACGTCTGTGCCCAATATCCTGATTTCTGCCGTCCCATGCTAGGCCTTCATCCCGAAGAAGTCCGCGCCGATTGGCGTGACCAACTGGCTGCTATCCATGCATTTTTCATTTCCCATTCCTCATTTCTCATTTCGATAGGCGAAGTCGGCCTCGACTACTATTGGAGCCGTGAGTTCGAAAAGGAACAATTGGAAGCCTTCGAGGAACAGGTACGCTGGGCAGTGGACATGCAGCTGCCTCTGATGATTCACTGCCGCAAGGCACAGAACGAGATGGTGGCAATCATTAAGAGGTACGCGAACGACCTCGTCGGTGGTGTCTTCCATTGCTTTACGGGCAACGAACAGGAGGCGCGCCAATTGCTGGAATTCCCCCGGTTCGTGTTGGGCATTGGCGGTGTGCTCACCTTCAAAAAGTCGCATCTGCCCGAAACCCTCGCTGCCGTTGTACCCCTCGACCGCATCGTCCTTGAAACTGACGCACCCTATATGGCCCCTGTCCCCATGCGTGGACAGCGCAACGAGTCGGCCTTCATCCGTCACGTCATCACCCGTTTAGCCGAGGCCTATGGCGTCTCCGAGGAAAAAATCTGTGAACGGACAAACGAGAATGTCGCCCGTGTCTTTGGCGTATAGTTAACAAATCATAAAGTTCAAAGCTCAAAGTTTAAAGTTCAAAGAAAATTACTACCTTTGCATCCGCTAAAACGCAAGGAGAGGTGCTCGAGTGGTTGAAGAGGCACGCCTGGAAAGCGTGTAACCGGCAAAACTGGTTCGCAGGTTCGAATCCTGTTCTCTCCGCAGGATAAACAGGTGACCTATCTGGACACCTACGAGGATATGTAAAAAAAACGCTTGAGGGTTGGGATTTTTTCCCAACCCTCACTTGTAATAACCCATTCGGACGTAGTGGCGGGGAGTACACAACGGGGTCGGTTCCGCTGTGTACGTCTTCATGGTTGATTGCTCTGATTATTCCTATTTCAGTTTTGCCTTTGCCTCTTCAATCGTTTCTTGTATCTGTAAGAATCTGTTTACTAATGAGTCGCCGGAAGCATCATTGTCAGTTATGCCTTTGTCTATCTGTTTTCTTTGCTTCCGATAGGCTTCTATCTCCTCGTCGCTGACCTCCATCATCTGCTTGCACTGGGCATACAGACTTTGCATATCCCTCAGGATACCGCTGCTGGTTATGGCATAGACGAAGTAATAGAAGTCAAGTGTGCCCTTTAACGTGGAGAACGGTTTTGTATGGGAAAATTCATTGATCAATGAGTCGCAGACCGATGTTTTGTATATCTGGCGATTCTGATAGAACTCTGCCACATTTTCGGTGAAAAGTACGTTGCCCACGGTGTTGATGGTTTCGATGCTCGACGAGAAGATGCGCTCCGTGGTCTCAGTATATTCGACCTTCGGCAACAGACGCGTTATTAATTGGTACCGAAGTTGTTCAAACCGGGTGGTGTCTTCTGCTATCTGCAGCTGAATGTCCATCGACTGCCGGATGGTCGAGTCAGCCTTTTCTATCGACTGCAACGAGTTGTACATGTCGTACATCACCATCATCACGATCTCGCGCTTCTCACTTTGTTTCTTTTTATTGTCGAGGAAGGCCGCCGTTCCAAAAGTGAGCGCGATGGATATGGAGGTGGCGACTATCGACAGCAGGAACTGCTTCATCGAAGCCATTCCACTGCCCGTCTTCAGACTCTTCGGGGTGTGTAGTTTGATGTTCATATACTTTTTGTCTTATGAAATGATGTTGATTACCAGCCCCATTGGTCGTACTGTACATCGACACCGCCCAGCAGGAGCCATTCGGTCAGCGTCTGCTCATACTGTCGCAGCAGGTAGACAGGAACTTCCACATGCTCACCAATCATGACGGTATCGCTGAGTGACGGGGCATCTGTACCTTTAAT
>CACWWZ010000048.1 GCA_902764705.1 uncultured Prevotellaceae bacterium
GATGGGTGCAAACATCTTCTTTGACACCTCACCATGGAGCCAAGATACGCCGTTGACCTCCTGACAGGTGTTGCAGGCGAAGGTCGACATACAGAACTTTTCTCCATGATCATCAGGATTCGTACGACCCATACCGATGAACTCGTCCCAAGTGATACCGAGTTTCTGGGGATAGCCGCCCATATACTTACCAAACAGACCTTCCTCGAAATAGTCGTGTCCGGCAGGCACGGGAGTGTGTACGGTATAAAGACCGCTGGCACGAACCAACTCAAGAGCCTGGTTGAATGTCATGCCTTCTTCAATATAGTCGCACAGACGCTGCAGGTTGCACAATGCGGCATGTCCCTCGTTACAATGGTAGACATCTTTCTTGATGCCCAGCTTCTTCAGCAGCAGCATACCACCAATACCGAGCAGAATCTCCTGCTTCAGACGGTTCTCCCAGTCGCCGCCATAGAGGGCATGGGTAATGGGTTTGTCGAAGTCAGAGTTCATTTCGTTGTCAGTATCAAGCAGATACAGCTTCACGCGACCCACGTTGACACGCCATACATAAGCGTGAACCTGATAGTTGGTGTAAGGCACATCAACCACCAGTGGATTGCCGTCCTTGTCAAGCTCACGCTCGATAGGCAGCGAACCGAAGTTCTGTGTCTCGTAGTTGGCAATCTGCTGTCCGTCCATCGACAGACTCTGGGTAAAGTATCCGAAACGATAGAGGAAACCAACGGCACACATATCGACATTCGAGTCGGAAGCCTCCTTCACATAGTCACCGGCCAGCATACCCAAACCACCACTATAGATCTTCAGGGCAGAGTGAATACCATACTCCATGCAGAAGTAGGCCACTGACGGACGCTTCGAGTCGGGCTTTACGTCCATATATTTACGGAACAAGGCATAGACATCCTTGACACGTTTCATCAATGATTTGTCTTTCAGGATTTCCTCCTTGCGGGCAAAACTCAAACGTTCCAGCAACATCACTGGATTATGCTTTACATCATGGTAAATCTCAGGGTCGAGGTCACGGAACAAGTCACGAGCCTCGTAGTTCCACACCCACCACATGTTGTGGGCAATCTCGTCCAAACACTTAAGTTGCTCGGGAAGGCTCGACTTCACGGTCAGCTCCTTCCACTGCGGAGCATTTGCATAATCTGCTTTAATTTTCATAATCTATCAATTATTATGTTTGAATTGTTATTTCCTTTTCTCTGCCTTACGCAGGGCGATATCGTATGCCTCATGATAGTATTCGATGAAGTTACGCCACAGAGCTTTCTTCGACAGGGCATCAGCCTTCTTACGACACTCGTCAATCTCCTTCTGGCTCATTGCCGAGAAGGCTGCCACAGTGTCCTTGATAGCATCTGCCACTTCCGAATAGTTATAATCCGTACGATGAATAACCTTCACACCGTCCTTCAGTTCGCCATAGTGGCCGAACACCTTGTTAGCCCAGAGTCCGAAACCAGCCAGATCGGTGGTAATACAGGGGACTTTGAAAGCTACCGCCTCCAACGGGGTATATCCCCACGGCTCATAATATGAAGGATAGATGCACAGGTCGTTGCCCAGCACTACGTCATAGTAATTCATGTTAAGAATGCCGTCCTTACCGTCGAGATAGCAGGGCAGGAAGATGACTTTCACACGATCCTCCTTCCGGTTGTGCATATCGTAGTACTTCAACATGCTCAACACGTTGTCGTGACTCATGTTGTGCAACCAGTGGGTGACCTGAGGAACTTCCAAGGGAGTGTCGAATTGTTTGCCGCTTTCCAGACGCTCCTGCAAATCCTTTCGGGGCTCCCCTACCCAACCGGGAACCTCGATAAAGGCAACGACATTCTTCTTCAGGTCACGGTCGCGCAACAGGCGGTTCATTGCTTCCACAAACACATCAATTCCCTTGTTTCGGAACTCATAGCGACCTGACGTCGACACAATCAGCGTATCATCAGTCAACTGTTCGCCCAACAAGGCATTTGCCACCTCCAACAGACGACGGCGGGCCGCACGGCGTTTACGGGTAAACTGGGCTGCCTTAGGCACAAAACTATCGTCGAAGCCATTGGGCAACACCACGTCGACAGGTTTGTCGAGCAACTCGACACATTCCTTAGCCGTTATATCGCTCACAGTGGTGAAACAATCCACGTGCCAGGCCGTCTGTTTCTCTATCGAGTGCTTGGACTGCATATTCAACTCACCGGCCATCTGGTCGCCGTTATAGGCAAACAGGTAATCGTACAGAGGTTTCATGTTTCCGGCAATTGAACGTCCGATGCTCGTGGCATGAGTCGTGAAGACAGAACCAATCTGAGGAAGCTTGTTATTGATATACAGCGCACCCAGTCCGCACATCCATTCGTTGGCGTGATAAACCACATGCTGTTGGCTGTTCAGATAGTGTTTGTAGAAACTCTCGGTTACCAAAGCGGCAGCATACGAGAACATCGAAGCCTCGTCGTAGTCGCCATAGGCATGCAGCGAGTCGACGCCGTAGTTTTCCCACAGCCAACCATAGATCTCGTCTTTTTGTTCGAAGTATGGGGTGAAGTCCACCAAGACAGCAATCGGCTCACCAGGAACAGTCCATCGGCCAACCTTAACCTTCAGGCCTTGCTCCTTTGCCGCCCATTGCCAATCGGCAAAGAGTGCGCTGTCTGCCTTGAAATAGGGACTCTCACTTTCTTTCCAGCAATCAGGACCAATAAATATGATATGGTCCTTCATCTCATCCTGGAGCGTCTTTGCACGCGAGGATAGTACGGTGTAGATTCCACCTACTTTATTACATACCTCCCAGCTCGACTCGAAGATGTAATCAGGCTTTAAATAGTTTTTTCCCATATTAATACATGTATTTCAGGTTGCAAAGTTAATTAAAAAAAACTAAAAACAACCTTCTTTTTACATTTATTTTTCTACAAATCATTATTTTATTGATTTAGATTTAGTACCTTTGTCCCCTCAAAATCAGAATAATGCAATTAATGACAATGACGAGAATACTGTTGCTGGCCCTGCTACAACTATGTTGTACGACACTTTTCGCGCAGGACGAAAAGCAGACTTTCCGCGCGTACTTATATAATAATGAGTACGAGGTATACTTGAACATCAATTTCTACGATCAGAATGTCGAGGTGCCCGGACAGCCTCTTTACGGCAAGTTGCCGGGATTTCTGGGTAAGGTTCACAATTCTTTTTGTTGGGTCATCACTTCCTGTAAAATCAAGAACGAGCGTGAGGCTGAGTTTGATCTCATCAACGACTTCGGCAGCGAAGACCTGCACGCCAGTCTGTTCTGCCACAATGACTCTACCTACGTTTTGCATCAGCTGAAAGGCAGCACTTTGAAAGTGCCCAAGAACGGAAAATGGCAGAAACTGCCCAAATATCTGGTATTAAAGCGTAGGAAATAATACAGGAAATGTACAGACTAATATTCATAATAACCGCATTATGGACTTCGCTGGGCCTGCCGGCTCAGGTAAAAGAGACTCCCAACGCGCAGCAAGCTCGACGGATGTTCATGGAAACATTCCGGATGATTTATGGTGACCAGGGTTCACAACTTACCTACAATGTGAACATCATCGGTATCTACAAGACGCAGGGCACTATTTGGACTAAAGGCAAGAAGAGCAAGTTCATTGACGAGAAGTATATTGCCTGGAACGACGATGTGACCTATTATCGCCTGGAACGGAAGAAAAGCAAAATCGTCGTCTACGACGCCCATTCCGACGAGCGCGATAAGTATGCCACGAAGTTCAAGTTCTCGCCCGACAACTACACGTACAGCATCAAGGACTCGAAAGAGGGTTACTACATCACACTGAAGGCCAAGAAGAATGTCAAGGGTATCAAGGAGGCACGTTGTCTGCTCGACAAGAAGACGCGCTACCCCATTAGCGTGCGCATCAAGATGGGTATTTTCCATACCACCATCAAGATCAGTAATGTCAAGGTGGGTGGTATCTCCGACGATCTGTTCAGTTTCCCTCGCGACAAGTACCCCGCTTCCAAGTACGAATACACAGACAACCGATAAAAAAGTGCGATGAGGAAGGGACTGGTACTCGAGGGTGGAGCCATGCGTGGTCTTTGGACTGCGGGCGTGACGGACGTGATGATGGAACACGACGTGCACCCTGATGCACTCATCGGCGTATCAGCAGGAGCGGCTTTCGGTTGCAACTATAAGTCACGACAGATTGGGCGCGCCATTCGCTACAACACGCGTTTCGCCAACGATTCGCGTTATAGCGGAGTGAAGTCTCTGCTGACCAGCGGTGACTACTTCAACGCTCACTTCGGTTACCACGTGGTACCTTACAAGTACGACATCTTCGACACGGCAATATTCGAACAGAACCCCATGACATTCACCATTGTTTGTACCGATGTTGAGACGGGGCAGGCAGTCTATCACGATATGACGCACGTAGACTACGACGAACTGGAGTGGTTACGTGCCTCGGCATCCATGCCGCTGGCCTCAAAAGTGGTTCATGTTCAGGGGCGGAAACTGCTTGACGGAGGCGTCAGCGACTCCATACCCCTGGAATATTTCGAGCAACAGGGCATCCGTCGCAACGTGGTCATCCTTACCCAGCCCCTCGGCTATCAGAAGGAGCACAACAAGCTGATGCCACTCATGCGCCTGTCTCTTCGCAAATATCCCAACTTCCTTCGCGCCTTGGACGAGCGCCATCTGATGTACAACCGTCAGCTGGAATATGTTGCTGAGGCTGAGCGGCAAGGACGCTGTCTCGTTATTCGTCCCGAGGAGAAAATACCTATCGGCCATATCTCGCACGACGCCGACCAGATGCGCCTCGTCTATGAGATCGGCCGCAAAGCCGGCGAGCGATACATCGACCGCATTCGCGACTTCTACGCCAAAGAGTAATCATAATTCAAAATTCAATGAGAATAGATATCATCACCGTATTGCCCGAAATGCTTGAGGGCTTCGTACACGAATCCATACTGGCCCGTGCCGAGAAGAAGGGACTGGCTGAAATCCGTCTGCACAACCTGCGCGACTACACACTCGACAAGTGGCGTCGCGTCGACGACTATCCCTATGGAGGTTCTGCAGGTATGGTTATGCAGTGTGAGCCTATCGACCGTTGCATTACCGCCCTCAAGGCTGAGCGCGACTACGACGAGGTCATATTCACCTCACCCGACGGTGAACGGTTCGACCAGCACATGGCCAACGAACTGTCGCTAAAGGGCAACCTCATTATATTGGCAGGCCATTACAAAGGCATTGACCAGCGCGTACGCGACCACCTTATCACCCGCGAAATCAGTATCGGTGACTTCGTGCTGACGGGTGGCGAACTGGTGGCTGCCATGATTGCTGATGCTATCGTGCGCGTAGTACCAGGCGTCATTGGCGACGAACAGAGCGCACTCTCCGACTGTTTCCAGGACGACTTGCTGGCTGCACCTATCTACACCCGTCCTGCTGACTACAAAGGCTGGAAGGTTCCCGACATCTTGCTTTCTGGCAACGAAGCAAAAATCCGCGAGTGGGAACTGGAGCAGGCACTCGACCGTACCCGTCGTCTGCGCCCAGACTTGCTAAAAGAATAACAACCTGTTATTTTGAAATAACAACCTCTTATTTCACAATAAGTGCCACTTATTTCGCAATAACGTGCCCTTATTAAAAAATAACCCAGCCTTATCGTTGAATAAGGCCGGGTTATTACATATTTCGAAAATCTGCTTAGAACGCTGAAGCGGCAAACAGATAGTCGTAGATGCATGAGCAAATGCCGAAGAGGGCAATGCCTACTGTGCAGATGCCCAGGGCAATCTTTGTACTCTCATCGCTCTTGAATGTCGGCAGCGGGTTGTCAGAAGACTTGATGTACATGGCCTTGACGATGAGCAGATAGTAGTACAAGCTCACAACCGTGTTAACCAACGCCACGAAGACTACGAAGTAGGCCCAGAAGGAACCTTCCTCGGCAGCAGCCATGAACACGAAGAACTTCGAGAACATACCTGCGAACGGGGGAATACCGGCCAACGAGAACAGCGCCAGCGTCATGAGGAACGAGAGCTTGGGGTTGGTCTGGTAGAGACCGTTGTAAGCACTCATCTGCGTAGCACCATTGTTGTTCTGCTCGACCGTGGAGATAACGGTGAACACAGCCATGTTAGCGACAATGTAAACCAGCACGTAGTACATCAGCGAGGTCATACCCATCTGCGTACCACCGATAACAGCCAACATAATATAGCCGGCCTGCGAGATAGAGCTGAAAGCCATGAAGCGCTTGAGCTCGCTCTGGCGGATGGCAAAGAGGTTGGCAATGGTAATACTCAGTACGATAACCACGTAGAGCATGTACTCCCAGTATTCAATCATCGGACCGAAAGCCTTGGCCAGGATAACCAGCGCAGCGAATGCGGCAGCACCCTTCGAGCAGACGGAGAGATAACCGGTCACAGGCGTCGGAGCACCCTCGTAAGTGTCGGCCGTCCAGAAGTGGAAGGGCACGAGCGAAAGCTTAAATGCCAAGCCACTGAAGAAGAACACGAGCCCCATGATCTGCAGCGGCGATGCCCAATAATTAGAACTGAGCACGTTGGCAACGTCATCGAAGTAGAGCGTACCCGTAGCAGCGTAGACGAACGAGATGCCGTAAAGCATGACGCCACTGGAGAACGTTGCCATGAGGATGTACTTGGCGGCTGCCTCGGCAGACTTCTTCTTGAACTTGTCGAAAGCCACCAGACAGGCCATGGGCACTGAGGCGGTCTCCAGTCCGAGGAAGAACAGCAGGAACGAGCCACTGCTGACCATGATGAACATGCCAAGCAGCGTAGAGAGCATCAGCATATAGAACTCGCCGCGATACTTCTGAGCCTCATTCTTCAACCATGGCTCAGCCATAATCAACACGATAACCGTACCAATACTCAGGATAACCTTCATGACATTAGCAGCCTGCGAGGCAACATACATGCCACCGAAGGCTTCCGTGGGTTCTGACAGCAAAGCGATACGAACAGGAAGCACCAGCATCATTCCGATGATTACTCCGCCATAGACCTCATGATCTCTCTCACTTTTACGCGAGAAGAAGAAATCCATGAAGAAGGCTACTAACAGAATGCAAACGAGATAAAACTCGGGCACCATATTTAGAAATTGACTATATCCCATAATATATTCCTCCTATATTAAATGATGTTAGCGAGAATTGGTCCTACGGCGTCAGAGATGACGTTGCTTGCCCAGAGTGGGAACAGACCAAGGCCGGCGACGCATGCGATGAGGCAGATGACGGCGACGCGCTCGTCCCAAGTTGCATCGGTGAGCTCGAGATAGTGCTTGTTCTTCACCTCGCCATACAGGATCTTACCAACAACACGCAGGATGTAAACTGCCGTGACGACAATCGACGTACAAGCGATGATGGTGGCGATGCGATGGAACGAATCGGCATTCTCGAACGAACCGACAAAGATGGTCATCTCAGCAATGAAGCCCGAGAAGCCTGGCAGACCGAGGTTGGCCAAACCGGCAACCACATAACCCACAGCGAGGAACGGCATAATCTTCATCAAACCGTCCAGGTAGCGGATGTCGCGGGTGTGAGTACGGCCGTAGATCATACCGATGAGGGCAAAGAAGAGGGCGGTCATCAAGCCGTGTGACAACATCTGCAGGATAGCACCGGTGCAAGAGGTCTTGGTCATCATGAGCAGGGCGAAGAGCACCAGCCCGCAGTGCGACACAGACGAGTAAGCGTTGATGTACTTCAGGTCGGTCTGTACGCAAGCCGAGAAGGCACCATAAACCACTGAGATAGTGGTGAGGATGAGGAATATCCACGCCAGCTCGTTGGCAGCGTCGGGCAACAGATACATAGCTACGCGGAAGCAGCCGTAACCTCCCAGCTTCATCAGCACACCAGCGTGCAACATAGACACAGCGGTAGGAGCCGAAGCATGACCATCGGGTGACCATGTGTGGAAGGGGAACAGAGCGCCCAGCACACCGAAACCGATGAAGATGAAGGGGAAGAACACCTTCTGAGTCTCTACGGGGATGTTGTGCATGGCAGCAATCTCGTTGACGTTCATCGTCGTGGCACCACTGAAATAGTAGATGCCCAGAATACCGATAATCAAGAGGGCCGAGCCTCCCATCAGCATCAACGTCAGCTTCATGGCAGCATATTCCTTGTTACCTGAACCCCAGACACCAATCAACAGGTACATGGGAATCAGCGCTACCTCGTAGAACATGAACATGGTAAACATGTCGGTGCAGATGAAGAAGCCATACACACCCGTCGACAGCAGGGTGAACCAAAGGAAATACTCTTTGGTGAGGGGCTTCAGCTGCCACGAGGCAAAGGTACCGGTGAAGACGATAATGCTCGAAAGCAACAGCATGACCACAGAGATACCGTCGACACCGACAGAATAGGCAATATTAAGTGGCTTGAACCAAGGCGTACTATAGGTCAACAGCATCACGTCAGTATTACCTGCTGCACGCTGTTGAACGAAGTAGATGGTCAGCCATACGGACAGAGCCAGCAGACACGAGGCGCCAGCCACCATCACGCCACGCACCTGATTCAGGCTCTTGGCCAGCCAAAGGCCGAGGAGCATCAGGGCGGGGATTACTACGAATAATGTTAATATACTCATAATTGTACTTTCGATTTAGATTGCAAGCAGGATTAACGTTAATGCAACTGTACCCGTCAGGAACCAAACGGCATACTGACGGACATCGCCACTCTGCCAAGGACGCAAAGACTCACCGGCCTCGTTGGCACCCCATGCCATGAAGTTGAAGGTGCCGTCAACAACGTGACGGTCGAACCAAGCAACAGGCTTAGAGATACAGCGGAAGATGATACGGTGTGTGACATACTGCCAGATCTCGTCCTGATAGAAACGCTTGTAGGCTGCACGATGCAGCTTGGGGAAGGTCTTGTACAGGCGCTCTGCAATAGGCTGGCTCTCACCTTTATATATATAGGTGGCGAGACAGATGCTCAAGATGGCAATAATCGTTGACGTAGCAGCAATCTGCGTGTCGAAGTGGATGGTATAATTGGTACCCTCGGCATTGACAAACTGACCGAAGCTTCCACTCCACCCTGCAAAACCTGCAATGGTTGAGTAAATACCAACACCCATGGTGATGACACAAAGCACAATAAGAGGAATGGTCATCGTAGCAGGAGCCTCGTGGGGTGTATGATGCTCGTGAGCCTCCTTATTTTCTGTACCCCAGAAAATACCATAATACAGACGGAACATGTAGAAGGCTGTCATGGCAGCGATACCAGTCATGATCCAACCAACTACAGGACTGTAGGCAAAGCAAGCGGTAATAATTTCATCTTTCGAGCTGAAGCCTGAGAAGAAAGGAATACCAGCGATGGCGAAGCAGCTGATGAGGAACGTAATGTTCGTAATCGGCATGTACTTGCGCAAACCGCCCATCATAGCCATCTCGTTCGAGTGAACGGCATGGATGATACAACCGGCACCGAGGAACAGACAAGCCTTGAACATGGCGTGGGTAAACAGGTGGAACATACCAGCCATGAAACCCAGTTGTGCGTGGTTATCGAGCACACCATGATGACCAGGCAGCGAAACGCCGAGAGCCACCATCATGAAGGCAATCTGCGAGATGGTAGAGAAGGCCAGTACACGCTTGATGTCGCTTTGGGCACAGGCCACTGCAGCGGCATAGAAAGCGGTGAAGACACCTACCCAGACAACGATGCTCATCTGAGGCTGAGCATACTCAACCCAAAGAGGGAACATACGGGCAATCTGGAACACACCGGCTACCACCATCGTAGCAGCGTGGATGAGTGCAGAAACAGGCGTCGGACCCTCCATGGCATCGGGCAGCCAGATGTGCAACGGGAACATGGCACTCTTACCGGCACCACCAATGAACATCAGTACCAGAGCCGTAGGCAGGATGAAGCCAGCGGCAGCAACTGCCTTGGCAGCATTACCTGCAATGAACGGCGTTGTACCCTCGCCCATCACGATGTTGCCAGCAAACGAGAAGCTGAACGAATCGGTGTAGTAGCCGAACATCAGGATACCGATGAGGAAGAACATATCGGCGAAGCGCGTCACGATAAATGCCTTCTTAGAGGCAGCGATGGCGGGCTTCAACGGATAGTAGAATCCGATTAACAGGTAGGAGCTGACACCCACGAGTTCCCAGAAAGTGTACATCTGGAAGATGTTGGTGGCAAGCACCAGTCCGAGCATCGACATGGTGAAGAGGCTCAGGAACGCATAGTAACGCTGGAAGCCTTTCTCGCCATGCATGTAACCGAACGAATAGATATGTACCATAAACGACACCGTGCTGATGACAATGAGCATCATTACCGAAATAGGATCCAGCAGGATACCCATATCGAAATGCAGATTACCCAAAGGCAGCCAAGTAAAGTTGTAGGGAACAACGGTTGCGTAGGTGCCATCAGCCAGACGGTCGGCTCCGAAATAAACGAAGGCCGTCAGGTAAGAGAGCACGGTTACCAGTCCCAATGAGGTTGTGCCGATAAGACCCGCGGTCTTATGCGACATCTTCATGCCGACAAGCGCAAGAATCACGAACGACAGCGCAGGCAGCAGAAGGATCAGAAATGAATAACTATATATTTCCATAACCATTTACCATTTCATGTTCTTAATACTGTCAACACTATCGCTGTGGAAATTGCGGTAGACATTGATGATAATAGCAATAGCTACAGCCGACTCGGCAGCTGCAACACCAATCACAAAGAGTGTCATAAACATGCCTTCCATTCCGTTTGGATAAAGCAGACGGTTGATGGCAGCAAAGTTAATGTCGACGGCATTCAATACCAGCTCTACAGAGATAAGCATAGCAATGAGGTTGCGACGCGTCACAAAGCCATAGACGCCGATGAAGAACAACAGGGCGCTGAGCGCGAAATAACATTCTACAGGTACCATAGCTTAATCCTCCTTCTTATCTTTACGTGCAACAACCAAGCCGCCGATGATGCAGGCCAGCAGGAACAGCGAGATGAACTCGAAAGCGAGCACATACTGATACTTGCCGGCACCAACGAGAGCCGTACCAATCTCTTTCATAGGAACCTCCACATTGGCGGGAGCCAGCGTGACGAAGCCAGTCTTCAACAGGATCAGACTAACGACAACCAAACCTGCCAGAGAAGCCAGGCCGCCACCAATCATCTTACTGGACTTGACACGCTCCTCCAGACCCTGAAGGGTGCGCTTGCTCACTAATTGAATAGCGAACACATAGATCATCGTAACGCCTCCGGCATATACTGAGATCTGAGCGGCGCCCAGGAAGGTGTAGTCGAGCAGGAAATAGATGCCTGCCACACCGAAGAGCACGAACAACATAAATGTTGCGGCTCGCATGATTCTCGTCGTGGTGATACACAACAGCGCAGAGCCGATGATGAACACCGCAAGAATGATAAACATAATTGTATTTGCCATATTGCGTTACTTCGTTTTAGTGTTAAACTTACCGATTTCCCACTCTGCACCGCCTTCAAGCAGGTTGGGCAGCGAACCGCCCTTGTAATCTTCCTTATCGAGGTGGAGCACCAGCTTAGAACGGTCGAACACAGCGTTCTCGAAATCATTCGTAAACTCGATGGCGTCGAAGTTGCAGGCGTTCGTACAGAGCTGGCAGAACATGCAGTCGCCAAGATCGTACAGATAATCGTCGAGCACCTTCTTTTTCTTGCCCGTCTCGGGATCTTCAGCCATGTGACTGACAATCTTGATCGTTCCGTTGGGGCAAGACTTTTCACATAATGTGCAAGCCGTACACTTGTAGCTGCCATCCTCGTTGCGCTTGAACACCAAGCGGCCACGATGACGCTTAGCCACGTGGAGTGTGGTCTTGCGGTTCTCGGGATACTGCTCCGTAGACTTGTTGGTGAAGAAGTCCTTGAAGTATTCCTTCCAGGAAGTCTTCATGCCTATAGCCAAAGTCTTCAGGCCGTGCCCGATTTCTCCGAAATATGTTTTATTATCTTCCATATTCTAGTATTTCTAGTTTTACTAGTCTGACTAGTACACCTTATTTAATATATAGGCCCAGGGCCACAACAACAGTCATAATCACCAGGTTGATAAGGCCCAGCGGCATCAAGTACTTCCACTCCAGCTTCAGGATTTGGTCGATACGCAGACGTGGGAACGTCCACTTAATCCACATCAGAATCCACACCAGGAAGAAGGCCTTACCCATGAACCAGACAATGCCGGGGATGTAGTTCATCACGGCGTCGAAGGCCTCAATACCGATGTTCACAGGTGCCCATCCACCAAGGAATACCGTAGCGGCAATACCTGCGATGATAAAGAGGTTCAAGAACTCAGCGAGGTAGAAGAAGCCAAAGCTCATACCAGAATATTCGGTGTGGTGACCGGCGGTCAACTCACTCTCGGCCTCTGCCATATCGAACGGACCACGGTTGGCCTCTGCGTTACCTGCGATGAGGAATACAAAGAAGGCGATGATGGCGGGGATGTGCCCCTGGAAAATTAACCACTTCCAAGGACCGGTCTGTGCTTCGACGATACCCGACATCTGCATCGTACCTGTCAGGATTACAGCAGTAATCAGACAAAGGCAGAGCGACATCTCGTAGGAAATCATCTGCACAGCACCACGCATGGCCGAAACCACAGAATACTTATTGTTAGACCCCCAACCTGCGAGGAAGATACCTACCACGCCAATTGAAGAGATAGCAGTAAGCAGGAACACACCGACGTTGAAGTCGAGCACCGTAGCACCATTGTTCCAAGGCAGGAACGAGAAGGCACCCACGGAGCCGATAATCACTAGAAGCGGAGCCACGAGATAGAGCAGTTTATCGGCACGGTCGACAATGAAGATCTCCTTGATGAGCATCTTCAGCACGTCGGCAAACACCTGCAGCAAGCCCCAGTAACCTACTCGCATCGGGCCAAGACGGCACTGGAAATAGGCACAAACTTTACGCTCCATAAAAATCAGTACGATAGCAATGAGGGCATATCCCACCAGGATAGCAGCACCCACCAGCACGCACTCAATCAATATCGCCAACCAATCGGGACATCCTACCGTCACTCGAAGCAGTTGGTCGAACCATTGGGTTATAATAGAAAAGTCGAACATAATTTCTTCAATTTTTCAATTCTTCAATTTTTCAATTCTTCGACTAACGGTCGATATCCGGAATTACTACATCAATAGCGGCACAAGTAGCGATGAGGTCGGCAATCTTCTGACCACGCAACATCGGGTCGAAGGCGCCTACCAATGAAAGGCCCATTGGACGCATCTTCATGCGGTACGGGCTCTTGTCGCCACGAGAGTCGAGATAGACACCAAACTCACCAGCCACACCCTCAACAGAGTAGTACCATTGTCCCTCGGGGCACTTGATGATAGGCTTCTGCTTCACGTAGAAGTCGCCCTCAGGAATGTTGTCGATCAACTGCTCGATAATGTTCAGACTCTGGTACATCTCGTTGATGTGAACGAGGTAACGATCCATAGAGTCACAGCCGTTGAGCGTGCACTGCTCCCACTCCACCTTGTCGTACATGTCGTATGGGTGGTTCTTACGCACGTCGTTCTTCCAACCTGAAGCACGTCCGGCAGGACCGGTCACAGCGTAGTTGATACAATCCTCGAGACTCATCGGACCGCAATTCTCCAGACGGTTGTGAGTGATGATATTATCACCGAAAATGTCCATATACTCCTGAATCGTAGGACGCAGATAGTTCACCAGATTCTTACAGTTCTTGACGAAGTTCGGATCGATATCGTCCTGCAGTCCGCCGATACGATAGTAGTTCTGGATCAGACGTCCACCTGTGGTTTCCTCCATACAGTTCAACACGTGCTCGCGATCGCGCATGCCATAAAGCATACCAGTGAGCGCGCCCAGGTCCTGAGCCACACAAGAGGTGTAAAGCAGGTGAGAGTCGAGACGCTGAAGCTCGTCCATAATCGTACGGATGTACTTGATACGATCGGTCAACTCAACCTCCAAAGCCTCTTCAATCACGCCTACCAAAGCATGGCGATGCTGCATGGCTCCCAGATAGTTAAGACGATCGGTTAAAGCAAGCGTCTGGGGATATGTCATACCCTCCCACATCTTCTCGATGGCACGATGGATATAACCTAAATGCGGATAGATACGCTTCACAGTCTCACCGTCCAGAACGGTCTGCAAACGCAACACGCCATGGGTAGCAGGGTGCTGAGGACCGATGTTGATGACATAGTCGTCAGAACCAAAGAGACGGTTCTGCTTCGACTGCAGGACGCCATCCTTGTCGAGATAGAACTCCAGACCGTAGTCGGGTTCCACATCATCCTCGAGGGTGTACTTATCGTTATACTGCCAGTCCTTGCGGAAGGGGAAGCCCTTGAAATCGCTACGCAGGAACAGACGGCGCATGTCAGGATGTCCCAGGAACACAATGCCATAGAAGTCATACACCTCACGCTCCAACAGATCAGCTACACGCCAAATGTTTGAAACGGTAGGCAAATAAGCTACCATCTGACCTTCCATTGCACTTGTACCGTTTGATGACATGCCATCGCCGCAAATCTGCTGCTTGGCAATCATCTTCACGCTGCAACGCTCGTGGGTCTTGGTATTCTCGAGGATATATACGCAACCAAGGCCTTCTTCCTTACCAAAGTCCTCGCCTACGATGGTGACAAGATAGTCGAAACCCTTCTTGTCCTTCAAGTTCTGCATCTCCTGTGCAAACTTGTCAAATTCAAATGAAAGGAATTCTAACTTCATGCCTTCTCCTCCTCTACTTTAACGGGTTCTCCGGTATTTCCGGATTCTCCATATTTTCCAGAAAACTCCTCAACAAACTCCTTAGGCACATCGGTGATAACCATGGGCTCGCGACGATGGTCGTTATGCTTCTCGCGGAATGTAAGCTCCTCGTTAGAAACACCCAGGGCAGCCTCCTCAGCGGTTTGCTTGTGGTTTGCGCCACCGAAGAATTTTTCAATCTTTACCTTACGCTGCAGCTGCATCATGCCATACATGATAGCCTCCGGACGTGGGGGACAACCGGGTATAAACACATCGACGGGTACGATTTCCTCAATACCCTTCACAACATGGTAGCTCGACTTGAACGGTCCACCACTGATGGCACAACCACCGACAGCAATCACATACTTAGGCTCAGCCATCTCGTCATAAAGACGTTTCAGGGCCGGGGCCATCTTGTGAGTGATGGTACCTGCACACATAATCAGGTCGGCCTGACGGGGAGAGTTACGCGTTACCTCGAAACCGAAGCGTGCGAAGTCGTAACGGGCACAGCCACAGGCCATAAACTCGATACCACAGCAAGAGGTGGCAAAGGTCAACGACCAGAGTGAGTTGCTTCGTCCCCAGTTAATCAACTGGTCGAGCGAGCCCGTAATCACATTGACGCCGCCCTCATGGAGCTCGTCAACAATCTTCTCCAACGATGAGTTGTCGTTCCACTCTTCGTAGGGAATACTCTTGATGTGAGGCTTTCTTACTTCCATTCCAAGTCTCCTTTCCGCCAGGCATAAGCCAAGCCTAATACCAGAACTACCAAGAAGAAGCCAATGCTGAGGAACAAGATGGCAAAGAGGTAGAATCCCACCGACATGGGCAGCCAGGAGCTGCCTCGTGTGGGGATACCACTCTCATACGGCTCACCCTTCACCTTAGCGTAAGACCTGGGTCCTATCAGCTTGGCTACAATGTAGGCCGCTACCACCAATGTCAAAGCCGTCACCAAGACGGTAATTAACAAAGTAAAGTTCATAAAAATGTTTAATAATATTATATTGAATTCAATTTGTGTGCAAAGGTACTAAAAATAAATGAGAAATGAGAAATGAGAAATGAGAAATTTACGATAACCCTGTAAAAATATTCATTTTTCATTCCTTTGAGGGCAAAATAAAAGCCGCCATCTTATAAGATAGCGGCTTAAATTATTTTTTCTTCGGAAATGCTTCCTCAGATAATTCCTTGAAGAAATCGTGTTGCAAGATGATACTTATTCTCATCAACAAACGAGCGTCTAAACTCTTACGCTTAAAAATGTTATAAACGTTCGTACGCTCACAGGGAATTTCCTTTGCCAACCATGCTGCCGACTTGCCCTGCTTCTTCAAAATCTCATGAATGTGCTTGCCAATATTCATACTTTTAGCCTTAAATTTAGTTTCTACTATGTCGTATCGGCTGCAAAGGTATGAAATAAAATTCAATATATCAGCGGATTGTTGTGGAATTCTTTTCTAACGTAGTCAATAAAATTTCAAAGTCTTACCAATACAGGCGTTAGGTTGTTGAATATGTAACAACGAACAGACCGTTGCAGCGATGTCTGTGATGTAGACTTCTGCGGCACTTTCTCCATGCGGAATCTGCCATCCGTAGAACACGAGAGGGATATGCGCATCATACGGATTCCACTCTCCATGTGTCGTTCCCACGGGCGACGACCACGAACCGACTTCATAATAGCCAGGATTCACACAAACAATGATATCGCCTGAACGATGGAAATTATAACCTAACAGGATTCTTTCCCGTAGAAACTGAGGAACAGGAGCATAGGCCGCTTTCTCGAAGTCAACTACAAACATCAGGTTCGGCGTCTGACGAAGATACTCGATAACGACATCTTTCACGCGTTGCAGGTCAAGTCCCTGTGAAGCGATGGCGTCATGGTCAAGATAGAAACGGTAGTCGCGAATGGCTTCAATCACATTCCTCGTACTACCCAGTTTCTGGGTAACATACTTCTCAGCCCCTTCTCTTACCTCTTGCGACAGCCATTCTCCGGCATTCATCTTATGCTCTTGCATGAAGTGGTTGTTGTGAGCAGCAGCATGATCAGCTGTCAGGAAAACCAGATAATTCCCTTTGCCGACTTTTTCGTCCAATGCACGGAACAAACGTGACAGATCCTTGTCTAGTTCCAGATAGGCTTCGTCGGTATGTTCACCACGCGTGCCCCACTTATGTCCGATGACGTCAGTCTGCGAGAAACTCACACAAAGCATGTCGGTCTCACTCCCCTGCCCCAACTTTTCACCCTGCAGGGCGGCAATGGCCATATCCACTGTGATGTGTCCCGTCAAAGGATACAGTCCGACATCCTCACCGACCTTCTTGAACTCCTCGTTCTTAATCAGTTCCTTATTATAGTCTTTAGCCCACAGGGGCAGTTCCTGCATGTAATAGGTGCTGGTAATAAACTGACGGTTCTTTCTGTCGAGCCAATAGGCCGCATTGGCCGAGCGTCCCGCAGGCAGGATGGCAGCACGGTCCTTGTAGCTGACACCGATGACCTTCGAACGGAAGTCGGTATGCAGGCGCAGTTGGTCGCCGATAGTTGTCGACAACAGGTTGACGGGCGACATCTGGCCGTCTTTCTTGTTGTCCGAGCCAACGGGCATCACCGTCTCATCCTTGCAACAATACACCTTGCGGCCGTCGATGGCAAAGTTGTTGCCGCAAATGCCATGAAAGGCAGGCGTCGTTCCCGTATACACCGAGGTATGGCCAATGGCCGTTACCGTAGGCAGATAGTTGATCAGACAGTTGTTAAACGAATAGCCCTGATCCAGCAGGCGGCGGAAACCATCGTTGCCGAATTTGTCGTAATAGCGCGCCATGTAGTCCCAGCGCATTTGGTCCACCACAATACCCACTACCAGTTTCGGGCGTTCGTTGAATGCAGGCTGTGCTGACAACTGGACTACTGAACATGCCAGAAATGCAAATAATACTAATACTTTCTTCATAATAAATGTTTTTAACTCCTTACTCCTCTTCGCTCCGCAAGGCCACACTCTCAGAGAGAGAGAACGCCACACTTCTCTAAGAGAGAACTCCTTCCAAGAACTTCTCTGCATCGTGCAAAGTATCCAGTTTTCCAACGTCCAATACCTGCAGGTCGTCCTTCACGAGTCCCACGATATGTGAACGGTGGCAGACAGACAGGTAGAAGTCAATGATGCTGAACCTATCGGGGAATCGGTCCATCAGCGAAAACAGTCGTGGCGAGAAGGAATGAATGCCCGAGAATGCAAACATGTTCAGCGGTTCACCATGTTGCGACAGTCCCGTGCGACGGATATACTCATAAGGTGACTTGATTTCACCCGTCTCTATGTTCTTCCATCCCATCAGTCGCATGGCATTGTCGAAGAGCAGATAGCGCTTTGTCTTCCGGCGGCTTACCAACAATACGGCATCCTCATCCTGTTGATGCTGGCGCGAGAACCAGTCGTAGTTCACATTGTCGAGTATGTCGACATTGTGAATCAGCACGGGTTCATCGTCCACAAACAGCGGAGCAGCCTTCTTCAGCCCCCCACCCGTTTCGAGCAGCGCCTCCGTCTCGTCGCTAAAGTGCACCAGCGGGGCATAGTCCTGCTCGCCCACGTAATCCACAATCTGTTGGGCAAAATGGTGGATGTTCACCACAAAACGGTCATAGCCCTGCCCCTGCAGCTTGCGAATGTTCAAATCGAGCAACGGACGGCCTCCCACCGGCACCAGGGCCTTGGGCATACTGTCTGTCAAGGGTTTCAGCCGGGTACCAAGTCCCGCTGCCAATATCATTGCTTGTCTCATCTTTCTTAACTCCTTAACTTCTTAACTCCTTAATAGTAATATCGGGTTGCCAGAGTTTCACTTCACCAGTATATAGCGTTTGCTGCACATCGATGATTCGCTGGTTGCTGGACCCCCGGAACAGCAAGTCAGGGTCGCGCAGACTTTCTATGTAGGGCCCGTCCACCAACACGTCGAGTTCATAAAGCAGTTCGCGCTGTGCACGCGTTATCAGACTCTCGTAGGTAAATCCCGTATAGCACCAGATGTCCTTGTTGGTTTGCGCATGAATGGCCCGTGCCAGTTCTGCAAAGCCGTCGCACTGGTACATCGGGTCTCCTCCCGAAAATGTCACGTTGGCATAGGGGTCGGCCACGATAATCTTCATCAGTTCCTGTGTCGACATCTCACGCCCTTGGTCGAAGGCCCACGACTGGGGATTATGGCACCCTTTGCACGCATGGCGACAGCCCGCACAATAGATGGATGTCCGGAACCCCGGCCCATCCACCATCGTATCTTCTATGATATCCAGAACCCTAATCAACTCTTAATTCTTAATTGAACTTCGTTCGAGCCTGCTCACGCTCGGAAAAACTGGAACAAGTTCCGTTCTTCTCTCGCTTAATCGCAGCCTTCTTAACTCTTAATTCTCAAACAGGTCCTTCGCCCCGTGGTCGATATGGGTCACACGGTCGTTTAGCTCGGCCAGCTTACCCGAATTCCAACGGTCGGTGGTACCTACCAGATAACCTGTGATGCGCTGCAGACGGTCGATGTTCGTCGAACCGCACTTCGGACACTTCTCCAAATTGTCGACGGCATTCTCGTAGCCGCAGTCCATGCAACGGTTGCGGTTGTGGTTCACCGAACCGTAGCCCATATTCAGCTGGTCCATCATGTCCACCACACTCATAATCACCTGTGGGTTGTGGGTAGCGTCGCCGTCAATCTCGACGTAGAAGATGTGTCCGCCACGCGTCATCTCATGGTAGGGCGCCTCGATTTCAGCCTTATGGCGCGCACTACATTTATAATATACGGGCACGTGGTTCGAATTCGTATAGTAGTCGCGGTCCGTCACACCGGGAATGATGCCAAACTCCTTGCGGTCCTTCTTCGTGAACTTTCCGCTCAGACCCTCGGCAGGCGTTGCCAGCACGGAGTAGTTGTGGTGATAGCGGTCACAGAATTCGTTGACACGCTCACGCATATAACCCACAATTTTCAGTCCCAGCTCTTGGGCTTCTTCACTCTCTCCGTGATGTTTGCCCACGAGAGCAACCAGACACTCCGCCAGTCCGATAAATCCGATACCCAGCGTACCTTGGTTGATGACGCTCTCGATAGTTTCCGTGGGCCCCAGCTTGTCGGCACCGATCCACAGACTTTTCATCAGCAGCGGGAACTGCTTGGCAAAGGCCGTCTTCTGGAACTGATAGCGGTCGTCCAGCTGCTTGGCAGTCACCTCCAGCATGTAGTCGAGCTTGGCAAAGAACTTGTCGATGCGCAGCTGCTGGTCTTTCTCGTCCATACATTCTATAGCCAGTTTCACGATATTGATGGTCGAGAACGACAGGTTGCCGCGTCCGATGGATGTGCGCGGACCGAAACGGTTCTCAAACACACGGGTTCTGCAACCCATCGTGGCCACCTCGTGGATGTAACGCTTCGGATCGTCGGCGCGCCAATCGGGGTCTTGGTTGTATGTCGCATCCAGATTCAGGAAGTTCGGGAAGAACCGGCGGGCCGTCACCTTGCAGGCCAGCTGATACAGGTCGAAGTTGCGGTCTTCGGGCAGATAGTTCACGCCACGCTTCTTCTTCCATATCTGAATGGGGAAGATGGCCGTCTCGCCGTCGCCCACGCCTTCATAGGTCGACAGCAGTATCTCGCGCATGATGCAACGTCCCTCTGCGCTCGTGTCCGTACCATAATTAATAGAAGAGAACACCACCTGATTGCCACCGCGCGAATGGATGGTGTTCATATTATGGATGAAGGCCTCCATCGCCTGGTGCACGCGGCCTACCGTCTTGTTCACGGCATGCTGCTGGGCACGCTCGCGACCCATCAGTCCGTCCAACGGCTTCTTGATATAGTCCATCAGCGGTTCCTCGTACAGTTCCGAATAGTCCTCGCCGTACAGGTCTTCCAATGCTTTCAGCTCCTCGATATAGGTCAGGCGCACATAAGGCGCCAGGTAGAAATCAAAGGCTGGTATAGCCTGTCCGCCGTGCATCTCGTTCTGGCAGCACTCCATCGAGATACACGCCAGCACCGATGCCGTCTCGATGCGCTTCGCAGGGCGCGAGGCACCGTGTCCGGCCACGAAACCGCAAGTCAGAATATTGTCCAGCGGATGCTGCACGCAGGTCAGCGACTTCGTCGGATAGTAGTCCTTGTCGTGAATGTGCAGATAGTTGTGCTCCACGGCATCACGGCTCTCGGGCGACAGCAGATAGTCGTCGACGAAGGGCTTGGTCGATTCCGAGGCAAACTTCATCATCATACCGGCAGGCGTGTCGGCATTCATATTGGCATTCTCACGCGTCACATCGTTGCTCTTGATGTTTACGATGTCCAGGAATACGTCGCGCGTCTTGGCCTTACGGGCTATCGAACGCTGATTGCGGTAGGCAATATATTTCTGGGCCACATCCTTGCGGCTCGACTTCATCAGCTCCAGTTCCACCAGGTCCTGAATCTGCTCCACCGTCATCTGCGTATCACCGCGCTGCGCAATGTGGTCGGTAATCTGGTTCAGCAGGCGTTCGTCCTCGCCCTTGTCCGTGTGCATCATGGCCTTGCGGATAGCAGCCATAATCTTCTGCTCGTTGAAACCAACGATGCGTCCGTCTCGTTTTACAACTGTTTGAATCATATTTTTGTTTAGAGTTTTGAGTTTAGCGTTTAGAGAATGAACACCAAGATGCCTATGGCGGCAACGATAGCCCACAGGCGCCATTGCCTCACCATGGGCATCAAGGCACGGCGCAGGGCTCTTTTCAGGAAGGGTCTGCGTGCTTCCGATAGCGTGGCGCCATTGCCCAGCAGATATTCCCACAACGACCGGTACTGCTCCATATCCTTCAGATAGGAATTACGGCCGCGAAGCCATGCATAGTATCCTTTCCACGACAGCAGGGCCAGCACCATGATGATATATACTATTTTCATAGTTGCACCTTGTTTTCAGTTATTCGTGAATTCACCGCCAACACGATGGCCCCGCGCTGGACGGCATCCTGCAGCAAATGGTCTACCAGTCCCATCTCCTCGGCATTGAGTGTCCGCGACGGCTCGTCGACAATCAGCAACGGTTTTCCGGACGCTACAGCCCTTTTCAGCAACGACAAATAATTCGTTGGCACCTCATGGTAGTCGTCGGGAACTACCAGATACTGGGGCACATAAGCCATCTGCTTGCGGAACCAGGGAGCCGACATGGGCGTTACCAGTTCTCCGTCAATGCTGATGTGTCCTTCATCCACCGGCAGAAATCCCAGCACGGCACGCAATAGCGTTGTTTTACCCGAGCCCTTCGAGCCCGTGATACTCAGCACATTACCTTCGCCGACTGTCGCTGACAGCCCGCGTATCTGCTGGCCTATCGTAACATTGTGCAATTCCAACATCATATAATCGACTGCAAAGATACAAAAATATTTGAGATAAAACAATAGATAATTCATAATAATTTGTTAATTTTGCAAGCGAAAAATTAACGATTATGAAAAAGCAATATCGACGCATGCCTGCAGAATGGGAACCACAAAACATGGTTCAGCTGACGTGGCCGCACAAGAATACCGACTGGGCACCTATCCTGCCTGAAATTACTGCCGTTTACGAAGAGATAGCCCGCGAAATCCTCAAACGCGAAGATCTCATCATCGTCGCCCCCGAGGACCTTCTGCCCCAACTCTCACCTCTTACCTCTCACCTCTTACCTCTCACCTCCAACGACACTTGGGCACGCGACCACGGCTTCATCACCGTCGAGGAGGCATCAGCCATCAGCCATCAGCCATCAGACATAATCCTTCTCGACTTCTGCTTCAACGGCTGGGGCGAGAAATTCGAGGCTGCACTCGACAACCAGATCAATCGTCACATCTACGAGCAAGGACTCCTCAAAGGCACCTACGAAGACCATTTGGATTTCGTGCTCGAAGGCGGTTCCATCGAGAGCGACGGCAAGGGAACCATATTTACCACGACATGCTGTCTGATGGCGCCCCACCGCAACCAGCCCCTGTCGCAACAGCAGATTGAAGACCGCCTGAAACAGTGGCTAGGTGCAGAGCGCATCGTATGGCTGAATCACGGCAGCTTGATAGGCGACGATACCGACGGACATATCGACACCCTGGTGCGCATCTGTCCCAACGACACCTTATTATATATAGGGGGGGACGACGACCATCCAGACCTGGCGGAAATGGAAAAGGAGCTGCAAGGTCTGCGAACGTTAGAGGGTAAACCCTATCGTCTCTTGAAGCTTCCCCTGCCCCGCCCCATATATAACCCCCTCCATTCGCAACGCCACACTCTCGAAGAGAGAACCTCCCCGGGGGGAGGCTTACCCCCCTCATCGGAGGGGTCGTGGGAGGGTCCCGACCGCCTGCCAGCCACCTATGCCAACTATCTGGTCATCAATGGTGCCGTACTGGTACCCACCTACGCCCAGCCCGACCTCGATGCCGAGGCCTTGCGCATCATCGCTCAAGCCTTCCCCGACCGCGAGATTGTCGGCATCGACTGCCGCGCCGTCATTCGCCAGCACGGCTCCCTCCATTGCTGCACCATGCAGTATTATTAAGTATTCTTAGGCAATGAATAAGGGCCTGCTCCGCGTGGTGTGAAGCAAGCCCTTGAATGGGTTATTAATATAATCAGGAGATTGCGAAGCCACACTTCGATCTTTAGTCGAAGAACCGACTCCATTATCCCTGTGAGTTGTGGGGATTGTTGTTACTTGTAGTAACCGAGGCGGACGAAATGGCGGGGAGGACGGAAGGGCGCCCAGGAGATGTGGAGCCAGCCGGAGCCGGTCAGGAGTTGGTCGGTATATTCACAATTGCGGAGGAACGCGACCAGACGGTGGAACTGGGCGGGGTCCGCGGATGTCGGCAGCCTGGCCAACGAGGTGCTGCGAGTTCTTGACACCGCCAACAAGGGTGTTGACGCGGGGGTTGCGGAAGCCGCTGTTGATGATGATGGGGCAGCCGATAGCCTCGCGGGCGGGCTCCAACAGCAGGCGGCAGCCATAGATCATGTTGGCCACCTGCTGCGTCGAAGGAACGTTGGCAGGGTACTTGCCGGGGTTGCAGAACTCTGCCAAC
>CACWWZ010000049.1 GCA_902764705.1 uncultured Prevotellaceae bacterium
ACGTTCAGCGTCTCCTTGTAGTCCACGCGGGCATAGGTCTTACCCGCCTGCTCACGCTCCGAATTCTCGGTCACTTTTGTCAAATAAAGTTCAATCATACCTTGTGTGATTTTTATGGTATTAGATACTCGTCGGACCAGCTACATCGGGTGGCCCCTCCCGCCTTTGTAACTATCTCTTTAATTACATTGCAAAGTTACAAAAAAATTCCGAATTATCCAAATGTTTCACCAAAATATTCACCTAAAAAATGTTAATAAAATTACACAAATATTACACAAAAAGAACCGTCCCTTTTGTGTAATTTTAATCTGCCAATACTAACCTGTTATTACGCAATAAGAGCCACCTATTTTCGGATAACAACCTGTTATTGCCGGCCGGGGGCATTCTGTTTGATTCTAACTCTCCGACCACTGAAGCGTAAGACTTTGACAGGGATAGCAACAGAGTACGGTTTATTGGATTTTTGGTTTAAATTAGTTTGACATATAAGTTATATATAACAAACTTAACAGTTAAGGACTATTAATTTTATAATGTATTACTAAATTAATAATACCGAATTTCAGTTTAAACCATTAAACCATTACACCGGGTTTAGTCTGACACACTAAAATTGCCGCGAGAAGCATGTTTACTTTGCTGATATCGAATTTGTTGTCAAAATAGGATAAATGTTATATTGTCAACAGAAAAACGGCCTTTACGGGCTTTAAAATCATACATTAACACTTTTTTGCACATATTTTACGGAAAATACATATGAAGTCCCATATTTTTTTGCTAATTTTGCAGGCAAATAAATAAGAAAGAAGGAAAATGAAAAACAAGACCTTCGACCAAAGCGGCAGAAGCGCTGCTGCCCCCATTAAAAATACACCCAGCGCTAAGGAACTTGCCGAGTTGTATCTGACAACCCGGGAGGATTTCTTTAGCCTTGATTTAGAAGAAGTTACCAATGGATGGAGTCTGAATTACATCTTTGATTTCCTTTATTATATAAGGAATATAGACTTATTTGATGATATCATTGAATGGTTGGCAGAGTGTTGGAAATCAAAACACCAGTATTACAACAGCTATGATAAAGTGTCTGATAATGATTTGGAATTAAACTATATAGATTTCAAAGCGAAACTTCAGTTTATCAAAGCCAAACTCTTAGAGCGCTTTGAATCTGAAAAGCACACTGAGGAACTGCGTGCCAAGATGCTTGCAGGATATAGACGAAATACAACAAAAACTCAAGTACGAAAAGAGTCACAACCTGAAATAAACACTAAAACACAACAGCCCGTATTCGTCCCCGCCTTAGAGGATGAAACCGATTATCATATAGAATTATCGTCACTGCGTGAGGATATACAGAAAAAGATACTTGTTTCGCAGACTATTTTCAATGTGTATGTCAACCAGTTGAATACGGATATCTGGCCGCTCACTGTCTCTACGAATAGGGGAAAATACTGCGACCCATTGCGTTTCCTGAGTATTAAGCATGAGATTTTTTCGGAGAACATGGAGCGTGAAGACTTTGACTATCTGCTTCATGAGGTTGTGGTTGTATTAAAGGACCAGCCATCTCTAATGAGTTCTATGGGTAGATGCAGTCTGACATCGTCGCAGAAAATGAAAAGCAGTTTGGCTTGTTATGACAGTCCCTTAAAAAATCATCGAGACAAAGTATGGCAACTCATCAAAGACTGTGAGCCCTTGGAGGAAGGTTTACAACCAGTCTGTGATGCTATGACAGATGAAGCATTGGCTACGAAACAACAGATTTACAAGGAGCGACAATTGGGGTGAAATAATTGAAATCCGTGAAATCAAAAATTGAAAAATCTGAAATCGGTGAAATCTGTGAAACCGAAAATCTAAAAATCCGACCTTTATCATTTATTCTTTATAATTTTGCGGTAGAAAAATTTTTTTTATCAAAAAATTATAAGGTTATGATTAGTATTCAGCAGCGTCTGTTCCTCACGGACCAATCAAAGAAAGAGGGTAAGGAGTTTGAACCCCTTCGCCCCACAACTGAGGAAGAGTATATCGCACTCTCGAACAGCGAAGAGTTTTTGAAGCGTGCCCAAAAGATTGAGGCTTTGGCTGATGACTGGTGGGCTGAACCCGACGAGGCTAAGAAAAAGGAGAAGCATGACAAGATGCAAGCCAAGAAGCGTAGTGTGTTGGAAATTGCCGTGTTCCAAGGAACAGCGCCTGACGACGAGCACCGCCAGCAAGCATCCATTGTGCTGAATGGCCTTTATTCGGCAGACTTCGACGGTCTGGAAGATCCCGAGGCTATTATCCATCATTGGACGTATGACCTTTGGCCCGTGTTAGACTCCACCAAGAATCCTTTGAGCCGCATGGCCGAGGAACTGGGTCTGGTCTATATCGGGGAGTCCATTTCCAAACATGGCATTCGTATTGTCGGCAAGGCCAACATCGACCTCGACCTGTGGGATAACCAGTTGTGGCTTGCCGAACAACTGCAACTTACAGCCAACCAGGATGGACAATGCAAGGATAGCAGCCGTGCATCGTATTGCGTACCTTTCAAGAACATCAAGTTCTACTCTCCAGAGCTCTTTACATATAATAATAAGGAGTACGAAGAGAAGTGGGGCCCGGTGTATCGTAAGAATGGTAGCAGCCGTAAGTCATCGTCAAAGCCATCACAGACGGTTGTTGCACAGCCCGAAGAGACTCCGATTGCTGAAACTACCACTGTCGACGAAGCCAAGAAGAGTTATCTCGGCATTCCCATTTCGGAATATATCGACATGTATTGGCAGCTGTTCTATCATGGTCACACACCATCAGAGGGGGCCCGCGATTCGCTTACCTTTGAGCTTGCCTGCCATATCCGCCACATCTGTGGTTTCGACCGTAACGTGCTGGACGCCGTGATTCCTTGTTACGATGGTTTCCCTGAGCGTGAGAAACTGGCGAAGATTGACTCTGCCCTGCGTGAGGAACGTAAACAGATGCCTCTTCGTATGCGTCAGGTGTTGGATGCAGTCAGCCTAAAGCATCAGGACAATACGGATTTGGAGCGTGTCGTTGACCAGGCTGCCGAAGATCATGGCACAAACACCTATGAACGTATTCGCAAGGCATTACCCTTTGGAGTGAAGGATGCAATGGAAAATGTGCTGCCGCCAATGGGCATGCCATGTCTGACTCCTCAGTTCCCATTCATTGGAGGGTTAGCCACTCATGTCCGCCTTGACATCCACAACGAAGGTTTCAAGCATCTCAATCTGCAGGGATATCTGGCCGGTAAGGCAGCTTCGAATAAGCAGCAGATAACTGAGATTTATCGCCTGTGGACTGAATTGTTAGAGGAGGAAGACAAGGTGAATCGCCGTCTTGAGGAAGAGTACGAAGCCTTGATGCACAAGAAAAAGAACTCCAAGGAACTGCCTGAGGAAAAGACCTTCCCGTTGCGCCTACAGGCATCGGTCACATCGATTACCCAGATTCTCTATCGTCTGAAGAACGTCGAGGGTCAGCACCTTATCAGCTATACCGAGGAGTCGGATGTGATGGCTAAACGCCTTGGGCCGGCATGGTCTGATATGTCTACCCTGCTTCGTGCAGCTTACGACAACAGCGGCTATTCACAGGACTTCCGTAGCGAGTCTTCTGTTCGCGTCTGGTTGGACAAAGTACTTTGGAATGTCGTGTTGTGCGGCACACAAGATGCCCTGTTCCGCATGTACAAGAATTACACCGATGGTAGTCTGACGCGTGTACTCATAGAGTCTACTCCCGACAACACCTATTCACCCTTGGTCATTCGTAAGACACGTTCCGAGAAGTCTCGCCAGAACATTCATGCACTCATCCAACTGTTACCATTGATGCAGGGCGACCTCGTTTTGCCCAAGCTGGAATTGCGTTGTCAGCAGTGGTTAGAGCGTGTGCGTCTGGAAACCATGAAGGACGACGACCGTGTCCGTGCCAACCAGCGTATGCGTATAGGTGTTTCCGTCATGCGCTGCATCTGCTGCCTCATGCTCTGCGATTTCGGTGGTTTCCTGATTCGTGAAATCGACCGCAAGGACGTTAAGCCCGAGTGGGCTGATGGTGCAGAAACCGCAGTAGAGTATCTGCAGCAACACCCCAAGGCCACTGAGTATTGGCTGAAGCGCAAGTTTCAGAAGTCACAGTTGCTCGACCTTTTCGACATATTGGCAGACCACTATATGGACAATGTCCTGTATTACTTCCGTGGACGCATTGAGAAAGCTTATAATAGCCAGCAGGAAGCCATCGTCTCAGTCCGTCGTACCAAGGGTCGCAATGACAGCTACTACGACCAGCTTCAGGAGAAGTTTACCCTCCGCCAAGCCATGCTCCTGCGTGATGACGACCCAGATGGCAACCGCACCCGTTCCATGATTAAAAACTGGACACGCCAAGGTCTTGTCCGCAACATCGGCGTAGGCGAGTACGAGAAAGTTTAATGGTTTACGGTTTAATGGTTTAATCTCATGTAATGAGGGCTCCCCGCAATGGAGAACCCTCATTTTTTTACACAACGGGTCGGTTCCGGTGTGTACTCATAACTCACATCTATTTATGTGTTTATAAATCCCAACATATATCTTTCTTTCATTGCAACTGGTCAATTACTGATTTGATACGAGACACGATTTCATTCTCATCTTGCGCCGAACGTGTGGAAGATGAATAATCACTTGCAGGCATGTAAGCAGCCATTAGATAGTTTGCATTATAAACTTGTAACACAATTGCGGTTTTAGCTTCCTTAAGCTCTATACCATCAGCACCGATAAAATATGTTTCACTACCTTTATAATAAGGAAGCATTAAGAATCTTTCCAAAAGATAATTAGTATACTGCGTAGTGTGATTTGTGCTAACCACTGCCCCAATACCTTTGAGTTTGTTATTTTCAAACATATACATAAGCATTGTTGCTGCACCCGCATCCTCATATACAAGTTTATCATTGGTACTCTTACTACTGAAAGTACCTTGTTTCTGGTTGTTCTTGACGTAATTTACATCGCATCCCCATTCGCATATCGGATCATCATAAAGGTGATATACTGGTAAAACTGATATGGAGATAGTCTTTTTCCCGTTTACCAACAAAGCAGCCTCTCCTACATGCCAAGCATGTACAGTATTTTTGGTTGCATATGCTACAAATTTGTTTGACGTACTTATAGTATCAGCACCCTGGATAACCTTCTCTTTACCTGCTAACAACGAAATGGGAGTTGTATCCACTCCATCGTCCTTGTCACCATCTCCATCACTACCACAGGCTACCAGTCCCAAACTAACAACAGCCATCAACATGAGGCCTACCAATCTAAATTCTTTTTTCATAATCATTTTGTTTTAAGTTTGTTAATAATAATATGAGTATAATAGTTGCTATTTCCTACAATCAATAGTTATAGTACCATTCTTATTTATAAAAACATCTTTTACTCTTGAATTAGATTTATAATGCCCATAAAGTGCATCCTTTACCTCATTATATGAAGATCCAGTGCTGCTATTTTTCTTCACTACAATTAACCGACCTAACACAGTAACAAGATATCTTCTGTCTGATGTATTTTCAGAATCCGTGAAAGAATTGTTATAACCTAATTTGTTTACGAACTTATCTGTTGTATAGAACAAAGCCTTGTACTCTGAACTTTCTTTCTCGCCGTCGTCATCTTTGCCGCATGATGCTATACCAATCATAAACACCGTCATCAGCATTGTGAACAATAGTTGTTTTTTCATGTTTGTGTTTCAACTTATTGTTTGTTATTTGAATTACATAAAAATAAAACGTGGACTATTTACTTCGTCTACGTTTCTGAGGTATTGGGGATAACCTAAACTGCCTAAACTTGTAAATGCCCACGCCTTTCGGCGTGAACTATCTACTTCAGTTCTTGCAGTTTTCTTCTAATTCCCCAATTGTCAGAAACAAGAATCTAAAAGCGGATGTTCATCCTATATGTCCTTTTTTATATTTCTCTCAGCCCATAGGCATCTGCGGTATTAAAGGGTTCAACATCGTTTTTGTTGCATATTTGTTGGCAAAGATACGAAATATTCTTGTAACATCCAAATGATTGCGGTAAATTCTTTGGCAATACTAGGATTTTTGTTACTTTTACAACTATGAAAGGTATGGGGCATCCGCGGGGGTGGTGGATGAAAGTGCTCACAGCGTGCCTGTCACTCTGTGAGAGCCGATAACCCATCCAAGGGCTTGCTTCACACCACGCAGTCCCCACGATACACAGGTCACCGAAAAAGGGTGTGTCATCACGACACACCCCTCTATAAGAGATCGTAGTTTGGTATTAAACGTCTTTCATGATCCTCAAATTTCGATCAACAACTAACTATACTTAATTACTAACTTGAACTTCGCTCACTTAATTACGACCTTTTTTCCATTATGAATAAATACACCTTTTGAGGGGTTAGTTACCATACGACCCTGGAGGTCGTAGTACATTGTTCTCATCGCCACACTCTCGGAAAGAGTACTTTCAACTGTTTCGATGGCTGTTGTGCCCGATGCAGTCGCTGTACCGTAAGCACTCAGTCCACCATTCTCATTCACAGCCTGTACCTGCCAAAGGTCACCCTCCGTATATCCGTCGAAAGTGGTTGCGGTGGTGAATCCTGCCACCTCGCCATTCTTCGTCACTACGTAACAAATGGCATACGGCACAGCATCCCAAGCCAGTTTTGAGCCATTGGCCTTGACGACAGGTGCATCGCAAGCCTCACAGAGCAGGTCGGGCTGCCAGCCGTCATCGCCACCACATACATTCTTGATGGTGTACTGTGCTGCCTCCTCGGCAGTGAGGGTATTCTTCACGCCAAACTTCTCAACCCTCGTGTCGCCGTTCATATAGTAATAGTACGACTCGCGCTGTGAGAGGTCGACGGGGTTACCATCGGCATCCACCGTGTTATACTCAGCCCAGAGTGCGGGCAATCCGCCCATGGTGTTATACCAGCCTTTGGCAGGGATGTTGACGAAGGTCTGGGTATTGATATATACGGTCTTAGGCTCGTTATGCCAGGGACGACCCAGCCAAACGTCAGTAACGTTGACACCCTTATGAGCACGGATGATGTTGTTTTGGAACACATAGCCCCATTTAACGTCGGCAGCATGGCTGGGGGCCACGATATAGCCACCGCTGGGACGGTTGATTTCCAATGTGTCGCCATCGAGGTAAACATTACCTGAGTTGTAGATGAAGTCAACAGCACCCTCTATCAGCGAGTTCTTGATGTAGTGGCGGTTGTTCGAGGTAGAGGTGGTAATCCACGTATCCTGATAGGAAAGCAGTGCCACGTTGTTCAGCGCGATACGGTCGCCGACGGTGTTGAGGGCCAAAGCCTGTGGACCAGCCTGTTTTTCGTGACCATACGAATTCTCGAGGGTGATATTCTCGAAGAAGCAGTTGTCAGCATTCACCGTGACGGTAGCACCTACGCTGACGTGTACGGCATTTTCGCCACCACAGAGTGCATCGTTAAGAATGACAGCCTGGTCACGATCCTGTCCGATGATGTGTATATAGGGCTTTGTCTTAGGAATGTCGACGTGTTCCTTGTAGCGTCCGTTCTTCACGAAGATGAGCCATGGTGTGCCACGCTGTGCCGGTGCTGCATCGATGGCAGCCTGTACGGTGGTATAGTTGCCACTACCGTCCTGTGCTACCACTGCATCGTAGAGCTTAGCCTCGGGTTGCTTGCGTTCCATAGTTGTAAAGGTTATCTCGGTAGCTGCTACGGCTTTGCCGCTACGGCTGACGAGTACACCTTCAGGCATGGAGAAAGTGTATTGTGTGGCATATTTCAGACCGCTGTACTTGAAGATGGCTGTCTTGCCGCTGATGATGGGAGCTATCTCCTCACCGTTAAGGGTAGCATTGCCTGTACCTGCCTTTACCTTGTTGTCGAAAGTCAGAATGACAGAACCGCTGGCGCTGACATCTGTAGCATTCTGGGCAGGGTTGCTGCTGACGAGTGTAGACTCTTCACTGGCAGCACCGGCAGCATCAGCCAGCACGAAGATCTCAGCAATGGAAGTGCCGTCATAGTCACTCTCCACACCAACCTTGGCACTGGTACGGTCGGGCATCCAGCGAATCCATACACGTTCCTGGTTATTGGCTTCGGCAGGCAGACTGAACTCCTTCGGACCGTCCCATCCACGTGCTGGGGGATTGAATTCGCCTATCTTAGTGAAGTTTGTGCCGTCGATAGAATATTCCACATTGTTCACGCTATAGGTGTTGTAGTCATCGCCAATACAACTGGAGATGATAAGGTTCTGATAGCCCTTCGACGCAAAACTGATTTCAAAGTACCATTCCTCTGAGAGGTATTTCCAGATGCGAGCGGCATATTTGCCGTTCTCCTGTCCGTTTTGACTGCCACGGGTCAACCAGCTATTGGTGGTACCATCGGCCTTGCGCAGACTGAGCATACCGGCATTTTCCGAGTCGGCCTTGTAGTCGGCAACACGATCCTTGGCAGGCTGGTCGTAGTAGAGGTCCCAACCTACGATGTAGTCGGCTGCAGAGAAGGTTGCCGTCACGTCCTTTTCACTGTCCATCAGAATGGTGCGCTCGGCATTGGTCGAGTTGTCTTCCCAGCCAGTGAAGGTCAGAATGCGGTTGTTCAGTGCCGTCAACTTTACCTCTGTTCCCTCTTCATAGTAGTGTGTACCGTCGACATAGTTGCCTACAGGTGAGAACTGTACCAGATTCTCGTTAGCACCGCCTTCGCGCTTCATGTTTAGCGCATAGACGTTTTTCTGGGTATAGGTAGCAACCAGTGTGGTATTGGCCTTGATTTCAAAAGAGTAGGGATTATCGGTAGACACGATATTTCCCTCATCGTCAGTCCATGCCGCAAAGTGGTAACCAAAATTCTCTGTAGCCGTCACGGTAATGGTGGTACCTTCATCGAACTCGTTGCCTGCCGGGTTGCTAGCCACCTTGCCAGCACCGTCAGTACCGACCTTGACGTTGAATGAATAGGAAGGAACAGGTTCCAGTGTACCTGCCACGTCGCCGGTAATGACGACATCACTAAAAGCATACTGCTTATTGTTTGCCAAGTTATAGATATAAATCTTGACGTAGAAAATATCGTCAGTAGCAGGAATACTGCTCAAGTCGAACTCATGGTTAGACACATAGGGAGATTCCTTGGCCAACTGTGGTGTGATGCCCTCGCCAACCTTTACCGACTGCTGGCCGCTAATCACCACAACGTCGAATTTACCGCCGTTGGTACCTACACGGGAAGCATTGAAAGAGAGTCGTTTTGGAGTAAACGTCAGTGCTTTCTTAGGCTTCAAGGTAAAGGTGATGGCAGCACCCTCGTCGTCGGCTGCAGCAGTCTCTGTGGGTTGGAACTGCTGGCGTGTCACACCGCCATCAGTGCGCAGGCCGGCAGCAGTCAGCTTGTCGCCCCACGACAACTCGGCTACAGAGAAAAGACCTTCTGTTGACGGAGTAGCTGCCGTTACGATGTCGGCAGACTTCAGTTCCCAGGAAGCGGTGAAGCCTGTCTCATTGACAGGGCGTGCACTCTCGGCAGCTTCACCCTTAATAATGATATAGTCCAGATTCCAGTTCGAAGTGAAACCGTTGCCGGCAATGAGTCGCAGAATAACCTTGTCTTTGTTATTGGCTGAGAGCTGCACAGTATTCTTGTTGTATGTCCACCATGTCCCTGCTGTACCGTAAGCACCAGCATCAGCCCATGTCTGTCCGCCGTCGGTAGAAACAACGGCTTCGAGCGTGGCCTCGGCATTGGCACCGTATGCACAGGCAAAGTCTACCTTGATGTTCTTGTAGCCCGTCGTGGGGAACTGCACCTCGTAATACACATTGTGCTTCGAAGCATCCGTGTAGTCTGTAATGGCATTGGCCGTAGTGTTCTCAATGCGCAGCACCTTATTCTGATAGCCTGTGCACAGTTGCCAATAGCGGCCTTCCGACCAACCAGTTAATACATAGTTGGCCTTGTCGCCAACACACTCATCGGGAGCAATCTGTGGTGCTCCTGCACTGAACCATGTTGTAGCGATGTCCTCGCTCTGTTCCATGTTCCAGTCTGCCAGTGTCACGCTCTCCTGCGCTGCTGCCATCATCGGCAGCAGTGCAAAGAGCGTTACTAACAATTGCATAAAAGAAGATTTGATTTTCATAAAATGAATTAGTAGTTTGGTATTGAATTAATAAATGATCTTTTTAGTAGTACCGTCAGCCATGCGAACAATGTTTATTCCACGACGGAGCGATGGCTGCTCGCGTCCGTCAACGGTAAAAAAAGCGCTTGGCTCTTGGCTGTTAGCCATCGGTCTTTGAATGACACCTGTAATATTTTCCACAGCCATACCGTGAATGGTGAGGTCGCTGAGGCAGATGGTCTTACCGGTAGCAGCGCCATTATACCAAGGATATACGCGCACCAATAGTTCCTGGCCGTCCTTAAGAGTAAGCACTGGCTTGGCTTCAATGTATTGTGGATTGTTGGCTGGCATCTTCTTCATTTCGAAGATGGTGGTGCGTGTCTCGAAGTTGTCTGTCGAATAGTAGATATGACAGCACATGCCGTTACCACCGCAGCCGACAGCAAAGAGGCTAATGGCGTCGATCTTCAGCTCCATGCCTGCAGAAGGCTTGATGCCCCACTGAATATAACGGTCCGGGTTGTCGTCAATCTCGTCGGCAGGCCATGCATCGCCCGTCAGCAGGTTGCGCTGCATTTTGCGCGAAGCCTCATAGCCCGTCCATTCTGGCCACACGGTATTGGCATTGGGATTAGCATAGCGCTGCACATACATACCCTGAAAGCTCTCTCCTATCACGTTGGCAGGACCAGTCAGCTCATAGCTGTCGTCCTTCTCCAGTCGCCAGTAGGCTTTCACCTCTACACCGCCTTCCAGTATCACGGCTGTGGCAGTGACAGGAATCTCGATGGTCTTGTCGCCCTGCTTTACGGTGATGGTACCGTTGTAGGTGCCATTCTCTGTCAGCACAACCTGCGCATAGAAAGTCTGCACCAGCGTCGATGCCACATAGTTGACGGTAAACGCAGAAGTCCAGTCCTTCTTGTTGACAGACAGTTGAATACCGTCGGAAGCGGTAATGCTCACACTACCCTCCTCTGGCGAGAGTCCGAAACCATTGAGCGTAAACTCCTTCTGCAGGGTTTGTCCCTTGTAGGCCTCACCCAGGTCGCCAGTGGCTGGCGTCACGCTGATGTCGGTAGGCAGTGTGATATCGTCGGCCATGATGCCCTGAGCCTTCATCAGGCGGGCACACTCGCGGGCCACGAGCAGGGCGCCCGTCGTATTAAAGTGGGTAGAGCCTTCGCCGTCGAATAGGAATTCATGGCACTTGGCGTCGCCATAGCTCTCGTAGAGCGCCTTGGTGGCATTGGTCAGGTCAATAAAGGCAACGCCCTTCTCGTTGGCCAGCTGCTCTGAGTGGTAGGCATAGTCCATTGTATGGTCATCGGCAGCCAACTTGGGGCCGTCCTTAGGACCATCGGCTGTCAATACCTTGTAGCTGTCACCCAAGTCGTGGCGTCCGTTGCGCTTGATGGTGTTACCGGAGAAATAGCTGCGGCACACGGGCGAACATATAATAGGTGTGGCACCGAGGGCTTTCACCTCGTCGACGATCTTGCCGAGCCATTCCTTATAGGTGGTCGAGGGCACTGTCCCGCGCAGGTCAACAGCTGCCGCTGCCGTCTGGTCGCCAATGCTCTCGTAGTAGGCTTTCAGGGCATAACCGTCCATACCGCTGTTCTTCTCGTCGTTATGTCCGAAGGTGATGATGACGTAGTCGCCGGCCTCGACGTTCTTTTTGGCAGTCTGCCACAGTTCTGTGTAACCGCCACGTGAGTCGCGTCCGCCCTTGGCGTAGTTAATGGATGTCCACCCGTTGGTCAGGAACTGTCCGAAATACATACCCCAGCCACGGGTTACCGTAGCTGATTCGTCGTAGGGTGCCATTGTCGAGTCACCCAGTGTGTGTACCTTCTTGGCGTAGGATGCTGTGCAAAGCATCACCACCAAGGTCATCAGGAAAAGTAGTTTTGTTTTCATTGTTTTGTTGTAGTGTTTGTTTTGTAACCTTCGCAATTCTGGCTGCAAAATTACAACAAAACCCCGTTGAAATGGGGTGATTTTTGCGTCAAACGGGTATGAAAAACGCGTCAAAATGCATTTTTCCACCTAAAATGATGCATAAATGCACCGCTATGGCGCCGTCTTGTATTCCGATGGCGACATGCCCGTGCTCTGTTTGAAGCAGCGACTGAAATATTTAGGATCGGTGAATCCACAGGCATACGACACCTCAGCAACCGTCTTGTCCGTCTCACGCAACAAACGGCAGGCATGTTTGATGCGAGCCTCGCGCAACAGATCCTGCGGGGTAATGCCCATCGCCTTCTTCAATTTGCGCTGCAGTCCACTGCGACTGGTGGCAGCAGCTTCGGCCATATCACCGACACCGACATCACTGTTCGAAATATGCTGTTCGATAAACTCCATGACACGCTTGATGACGGGGTCGTCAGCCACAGAAGCCTGGTGCATAGGAACTGTTTCACGATGCTGCCCAGCGTCAGACGACCTGTCCTCGTCATGCTCTTCCATTAGTGCAAGATAGGCCTGAAGGGTCTCATGCTGCTTACGCTTGATGCGCCGTATATATAATAAGGTATAGGCCGTGATGCCCAATACGGCTGCAACGATGAGCACGATGAGCAGACGGCCCCATACTGACTCCCAGAAGGTAGGCTGAACCACGATAACCAAACGGCGCAGGTTGTTCACACTGATGCCGTCGGCATTGGTGGAGCGGAGCCACAGCTCGTAAGTGCCTGGCTGAAGGGCAGAGAGCGTCACAGAGTGGTTATGCCCAATAGCAGTCCACGACACATCGTCGTCTCCTAAGCGGAACTCATAACGGATGCGCTGGGCATTCGAAAAATCAAGCGCCGCAAACTGGATCGTCAGACTCCGTTCGGCAGGGGAAAGGCACAGCGTATCCAGATGGTTGACAGCATACTGGGTGGGATTATTTTGGATGGTGATGGCCGTCAACACCATGTTGGGGACAAAAGGCGTACGTTCCATATCCTTCATGCTCAGCGTAAAGGCCCCTTCCATCGACCCGACGAGCCAGCGGCAGTCGTCCAGGCGCAACGGTCTGACTTCCGAGAAATGATAGGGATGGTGGAAGTACCACGAGTCGTACGTGCTGCCATTGCCTTGGCGGCTATCGTATGCAATCAGCTGGTTGCTGCCGGTAAACAGCATCTCATCGTCAGTCCCCATGCTTGCCATCGACAAGATGGTCTCTGTGGGCCATCCGCCACGCATCGGCAGCCGACGGAACGACAGCGTGTCGGCCAGCAAATCCTTTGACACGATCTCACTGACTGCCCCGTTTTCCGTGCTGACAAACAGCCGGCCACGGCTGTCCTGAAGGATATCCATCGTCGCATTGCTGTTCAGGCTGCCCTGTCGGTTGGGCTCACGCTGGTGCAGGCGGAATCGGATGTCACGTGGATTGTCCGTCAGTTTTCCTGCAACGAGTCCGTCCGTGGTGGCAGCCAACAACACGTTATCCGCCGTCAGATGAATGTAGCGCACCTTCAGCGAGTCCATGAACTGGTACACCCTATCGCCGTCCATACACACCAGGCCGCCGCCTAACGTAGCCAACCACAGACGGCCCCGACTGTCTTCCTTAATGTCGTAAACAGCCTGATGAGGCAAATTTTCTATATGTCTCAATATCTGAGCGTTACCATCATAACGGAATAGCCCGCCCGGCTTGGATCCCAACCAAATGATGCCGTCGCGCGTCTGTGTGATGCAATAGACGGGCTGGCCAAACGACACATACCCCGCCTGTAGCTTACCTTCGGGACGCAGATAGCCAAGGGGCTGCAGACGGGCATCGAACAAACGTACGGTGGCGTCCTCCTTCGTAGTCATCCAGATGCGCCCTTTGCCGTCGCGGGCCAGACAGCGTATCTGTGCCGGTTGCTGCTGGGCTATGGGCTGTGCCGGATAATGAATGGGGCGCAGACAGGAAATGGCATTGTCACGCAATTCCCATTGCAGACCCTGACGGTCGGTGAATTCAAAGAAATCTCCATTGAATTGTCCCCTTTTCGATGCGCTGCGCCCTGTCACTCTGGCCTTTTCCCTGTCAGCCTTGTTGACCAAGTCTTGAAAGCGGTAGGTGCGAGTGTCAAAACAAAAGGTATCATTCTCAACCTTGCAATAGATGTTTCCCTGGTCCGACAGCCAGATGTTTCGCAAACGGTCGCTTGTCATGTGGCAACTGTCACCATTCTGGCTCTTGAAGGTTTGGAAGTCATATCCGTCAAAACGGCACAAGCCGTTCCAGGTCGAAAACCACATGAATCCGTCAGCATCCTGCAGCAGTTGTGTGACATGGTTCGATGGCACACCGTCCTCTTCATCATATTTCACCTGATGATACTGAGACTGCGACATACAGACCGTCGGTCCGATGAGGAGCATAAGGATAACTATTAACTTTCGCCAGACATTCATAGTCTTTCTTGTAGCTTGTTGCCTGCAAAAGTAATGAAAAACGAGAGAAATACAAAGAAAAAAACTACTTTTCTTTTATTCTGCCCTATTATTTCCAAGTGGCTCCCTGGCGGAGTATGAAGCGGATGTTGGATTTCTTGGGCAGCTGGGGCTTGTCCCACTCACCGCCGAGAATCTGAATACTGGAAAGCGCGGACGCCTAAGCTCAGCACTGACTCGGGAACGATGATAGAGGGCAAGGCACTACAAAATGTGAAGGTGCCATCGCTTATTGCCGTCAGGGAGTTGGAAAGCGTGACTGAGGCCAGGTCGGTGCATTGAGAGAAAGCTGCGTCGCCAATGGTTGTCACGGTGTTGGGAATAGTGACGGAGGTGAGGCCAGTGCGCGAGAAAGCAGCGTTGCCGATTGTCGTGACAAATTGAGGAATGGTGACCGAGGTCAGGCTGTTACAATTATTGAAGGCATATTCCCCGATGTTAGTAACAGACTCGGGGATGTTGACGGAAGTAAGATTGGTACAGCTGTCGAATATTTTAAATGTTGATAATCAACAACTTACGACTTAAATGGTAGAAAAGCGGCGTTGGGGGATTCTTGGACGCCCCAAAAGAATGAAGATTTAACGTATTTAACGTTCTTAAACCCTATGCGAATTCAAATTGAAAGTGCAATAGTTCTTTTATCTGCCGCTATTCATAGCCATACAGGAGCCCGTACTTCTC
>CACWWZ010000050.1 GCA_902764705.1 uncultured Prevotellaceae bacterium
GAAAACATACCAACAGTTATGAAAGCCATAATAACAAATAGTTGTATACTTTTTACCATTGGAGCAATATTAAATACATTTTTCATATAATTATTTCGTCGTGACCAGGGGACTCTAATGAAGTGAACCACTTTGGAATCCACAGGGGAATCAGCGTGATCCGCTATTGTCTTCAACCTATGATTTCATTGGGTGGGGTAATGACGGGCTTTCCGTTCTTGTCGAGCAGCGGAGTAAGGCCGCCAGCATAGCCATGTACTACAAACAAATAGTTGACACCAGTTTCAGCATCAACAATAACACTTACTTCCTTCATGAGCCCGTTCTGGGCTTTTTCCCAAATAAACCTTCTATTCTTTGCCATATCTCAATGTTTTAGATTCTCCTGCAAAGATAGTGAAAATCGAGAGAAATGCAAAATAAATTACTATTTATTTTCATTTCCAAGATGCAGCCTATCCTCGACCAAAGGTCAAAGATACGAATAAGCGAGCAAAAAACAAAATTATATTTGGACTTTTTCCAGCGGAAGTATCTTCGAATAACATTTGAAGGTACGGCCTAAAAGGTTGTGAGGTGCCGGATAAAAGGTAGTAAGGCTACGTGCAAAGTTTAAACTGCGTCGATGGACGTTAAAACTGCGACAATGGATGATAAAACTAAGGCGATGATTGATAAATCCAAGGCAATGATTTTAGTTTTTCAGGGGGAAATCTGATTTTATATTAGAGGAGAAAGGGGAAAAGCCCGTTCTGACAGGGATTTAGACGGCATGTAACAAAAAAACTACGGAAAAAGAACCATATTAAAAGAAAATACCGTATTTTTGCAAAATGAATCGACATTTTCTCATATTGTTCAGCTTTTTACTCCTGTCTGACCCAACATTCGCAGAGAGTGCTTTGCCCGTCGTAGAGATCAAGGCAGACAGGACGATGATTTATCCTCAACGAATGGAATTGACGGGGGAAGAGACGCTGATGGATGTACTCCAGATGGTGCCGGAACTGATGATTGCCGGTTACGAGGATGTCATCGACAATTATAACCTGCGCATCGACAACTGTCCGATGAACGGCGACACGAGGTTGATTCTGAGTCAGATGAAAGCCAAGGATATTGCAAAGATCCAGGTTTGTGACAATACGGGTGTTGCGAAGGGGACTATCGGAATGGGCAGGGTGCTGGATATCAACATGAAGATGCCTGAAAGGTTAAACGGTTTTGTGGAAGGACAGGGAGACTTTGGGAAGGAGGTTGCAGGCATCGGAGCTGTGAATGCGCTATACGGTAGTAAGCTGACTGACCTCTATGCCAATGCATCTTATCGTCATCAGGATGGGAATAAGGAGTATCTGACGCTGCACATGACGAACCGTTTTGACGACAGGAACAAGCTGTTGACCTATTTCACCCAGCAATATCTTGACCATCCTGCTGGTACGTCACGTAAGGTCATGGGTAGGGCGAGATACTTCCACACCTTCAATGACGTGGGTACAGAACTGCTCATCGTAGGCGGTTATCAGTATGCCAGCGATCCAGCCCTCTCCAATAAACTGCCATTGTATATCGTGGAGCTGAATACGCCTTTGCTGACCAAGCAGCTGTCGATGATGCTGGGTGTTGAGGGTGATTTCCAGATGACCAAGCAAAAGGATACGGACAGAAGTTGGGATGTCTTCAATAATGATATCTATCTGCAGTTCACCTATGCCCTACCTCAGTGGAAGTTGACAGTTGGTAATCGTGTGATGTTCTACAACTATAAACTGATGGATGCCGGAATCAGTCAAAAGCATGCCGACACCCGTGACAATGCAAATGCCTGCGTCATCTATGTACCAGACAGTCGGAATCAGATTCAGTTGGGCTATTATCGCAAATACTATAATCCTTCCTATCAATCGCTCTTTATGAATGCCATTACGCTTTCTGACGAGGAATGGGCGATTACGAAGGGACAGTTGGTGGAAAGGACTATTAACCAGATGAAGTTGGCATACGCCTATAGTAAGCAGAGGTTGACTGTGCAGACGGAGGCGAGTTATTATGCCATTGAAGATGGCGAGAATTTTACGGAATTGGGTGCATCGGCCTATTGGAAAACGAAATGGCTGAGTGTGACAGGAGGTTCAAACCTCTATGTCGCCAAGAGTGGAGACTATGCTTCGTTCCGTTTCGCTCCGACGGCTTATCTTCCTCATGAATGGCAGATAGGCATGCAGGTGGTTTATTATACCAGAAATTCACCAAGACGCGAGACAACTGGCGTTCCTGTATATGGATGTTTGTCCGTAAACAAGCAATTCGGCAAGAAATGGAATTTGGGTGTTGATTGGCATGATATGTTTGATGCCATCCGTAGTGAGGCAAAAGTAAACAGACATGCTGCCAATATCAGGTTGCAGTATAGATTCTAACGAAAACAAGCAAGTGAGTATGACAAGTATTGAACTGAATATGATACAAACTGCCGGCATCGGTGCTTTAGCCCTCCTCGTCGGTATGGTGTTAACGCGAAAGGTTGCTTTCCTCCAGAAATTCTGTATACCGTCGCCAGTAAGCGGTGGCATCATCTTATCATTGTTGACGCTGGCATTATATGGGTGGTGCGATATTGAAGTTTCGTTCGATGGTACCTTGAGAGATGTCTTTATGCTGGCATTCTTTACCAGCGTTGGTTTCCAAAGTGACCTGAAGGTCATCAAGCAAGGTGGCAAACCTTTGGTAATCATGCTGACCCTGTTGGTCGTGATGATTGCCTTGCAGAACCTGATGCCGATGGGGATTACCCGACTCATGGGTGTTGACCCTTTGATTGGTATGGCTGCTGGCAGCATCTCCATGACAGGCGGACATGGTACGGCGGGCGGATTTGCAAGTGTTCTCGAAGGCATGGGACTACATGGCGCTGGCACAATTGGTATGGCAGCTGCTACCTTTGGTCTGATTGCGGGTTCTATGATTGGCGGTCCGTTGGCAGAGCGGATTATCCGCACGAAACTCACGCACGAACAGATGCAGGCACCAGATGAAGAGATTGACCCGGCAATGGCTGGTATCGAGAGCGACGAGGCCTCGCCAACAGGTCGTACAAAGCGTATCAGCACGAACGAGCAGGAGTTCCAGCAGTATGCGAAGGCTTCCTATTGCATTCTTCTGGTCATGGGTGCCGGCACCTTGTTGAGTTGGTTGTTTGCAAAGACTGGTATCACGTTCCCAACCTATTTTGGAGCCTTAATCTTAGCCGCCATCGCTCGTAACACGCTAGGGCTAATCAGTTACAAAGTAAATGGTAAACGGGTGAACGCCAGTAAGTTAATCGATATGGACCGAATCATTAGTGTAGGCAACATCTGCCTGTCTCTGTTCCTTGGAATAGCCATGATATCCCTGAAGCTTTGGGAGCTTCAGAGCCTAGCCCTTCCATTGATTGTCATCCTGGTATCTCAGGTACTCATAATGGCACTCTTTGCCTATTTCGCCGCTTTCCCCCTGTTAGGTCGTGATTACGATGCAGCCGTTCTGTGTGCAGGTATGTGTGGCTTCGGCCTTGGTGCGACTCCCAATGCCATGGCCAACATGAGTGCTGTATGTTACAAATACCGCTATACGGTCAAACCTTTCCTCATCGTCCCCATCATTGGCGCCATGTTCGCCGATCTGATCAATACGGGAATGATCACCCTCTTCCTGAATCTTTTGTAAGGGGAAAAAAAATCGCGCAACCCGAATGAGCTGCACGATTTCTATCTGATAATACTTTGTTATTTCACTTCCTCGAAGTCGGCGTCCTGGATGTTGTCATCCTTCGAGGCTTCCTGCTGAGGACCGGCCTGCTGGTTGTAGAAGGGGCCCTGCTGCTGATCAGCGCCGGGCTGAGGACCAGCCTGGGCACCTGCGCCCTGATACATCTGCTGAGAAGCAGTCTGCCAAGCATTGTTCAGAGCTGCGATGGCTGTATCGATGGCAGCAATGTCGCCAGCCTTGTGGGCATCCTTCAGCTGCTGGAGGGCCTGTTCAATAGCGGGCTTGTGCTGAGCAGGAATCTTGTCGCCAATCTCCTGGAGCTGATTCTCGGTCTGGAAAATCATGGAGTCAGCCTGGTTCATCTTGTCAACACGCTCGCGCTCCTTCTTATCGTTCTCGGCATTCTGCTCAGCCTCGGCCTTCATGCGGTTGATCTCGTCCTGTGACAGACCTGATGAAGCCTCGATACGGATGGCCTGCTCCTTACCAGTAGCCTTATCCTTGGCAGAAACCTTCAGGATACCGTTGGCATCGATGTCGAAGGTTACCTCAATCTGAGGAATACCACGACGTGCTGGAGCAATACCTGTCAGGTTGAACTGACCGATAGACTTGTTCTGTGAAGCCATTGGACGCTCACCCTGCAGAACGTGAATAGTCACCTCTGTCTGATTGTCAGCTGCAGTAGAGAAGATCTCGCTCTTCTTGCAAGGAATGGTCGTATTAGCCTCGATAAGCTTGGTCATCACGCCACCCATGGTCTCGATACCCAGTGTCAGCGGGGTTACGTCGAGCAGCACGATGTCGCCTACGCCACCTTCCTTGTTCAGGATAGCGCCCTGGATAGCAGCACCAACGGCCACCACCTCGTCGGGGTTCACACCCTTTGAAGGCTCCTTGCCGAAGTAGTTCTTCACCAGCGTCTGCACAGCAGGAATACGGCTAGAGCCACCTACGAGAATCACCTCATCGATATCGGCTGTTGACAACTTGGCATCTGCCATAGCCTTCTGACAGGGAGCCAGACAAGCCTGGATGAGGTCGTGAGCCAACTGCTCGAACTTAGCGCGAGTCAGGGTCTTCACCAAGTGCTTGGGAACACCACCTACAGGCATGATGTACGGCAGGTTAATCTCTGTGCTGGTCGAAGAAGACAGCTCAATCTTTGCCTTCTCGGCAGCTTCCTTCAGACGCTGCATAGCCATCGGGTCGCTCTTCAGGTCAGCGCCCTCGTCGTTCTTGAACTCCTGAACGAGCCAGTCGATAATAGCCTGGTCGAAGTCATCACCACCCAGGTGAGTATCACCATTGGTAGAGAGCACCTCGAAGACACCACCACCAAACTCGAGGATAGAGATATCGAACGTACCACCACCAAGGTCGAATACGGCAATCTTCATATCCTTGTTAGCCTTGTCAACACCATATGCCAAAGCGGCAGCTGTGGGCTCGTTGACAATACGCTTCACGTTCAGACCAGCAATCTGTCCAGCTTCCTTCGTAGCCTGACGCTGAGAGTCAGAGAAGTAGGCGGGTACGGTGATCACAGCCTCAGTCACCTCCTGTCCGAGATAGTCCTCGGCGGTCTTCTTCATCTTCTGAAGCACCATAGCCGAGATCTCCTGCGGGGTGTACTTACGGCCATTGATATCCACACGGGGATAACCGCCCTCGTTTACTACTGAATAAGGTACGCGAGCAATCTCCTTCTCGGTCTGCTGCCAGTTCTCACCCATGAAACGCTTGATAGAGTAAACAGTGTTCTTCGGGTTCGTGATAGCCTGACGCTTGGCAGGATCACCGACCTTACGCTCACCGTTGTCTACAAAACCAACTACCGAAGGTGTTGTACGCTTACCCTCGCTGTTGGCAATCACTACTGGCTCGTTACCCTCGAATACGGCAACGCAGCTGTTCGTAGTTCCTAAGTCAATTCCAATAATTTTTCCCATAATTGTATATTTTTTAACTGTTAATAATCACATAAATTCTCACATTTTGACACTGACAAAATAGCAAAGTGCGTGCCAAAATAAAAAAAAGTTAAGAATCTAATGACATTTTGGCATAAGTTGGCACAAGTTAGAAAAATAATTCGTATCTTTGTCGGCAGAAAATCGATATTAGATTAAAAACATCATGATGAAAAGAATGATTTTGTTGGCAGGAATGGCTATTGCCATGACCACTGCTATGGCTCAAGACAATGATTACATTGTGAAGACAAAGAACGTGAAGAAGACGGACGTTGCAGCAACCATCTCTGCAGAGGACGTAGTTTCCGAAGAGGCCGAGCCAAAGGATTTTATGGGTAAGAACTTCCGTTATTACAGCATGTGCGACTGGAAGGACGGCATGCGCTTCATGGTGATTCCCGAGAAGTACGACCTGTTGGTGGGTACCTTCCGCGACGCGAACACCAATAAGGAGGTCAGTAGCGGTCGTCTGCGCCATCACATCATGGTTTACAAAGGCCACGAAGATATGATTAACGGTCGTGTCCACGTCAATTTCTATTGCGAGACCGACAACAAGTACTACTACTACGAGTTGCCCAACGGCACGTTCGACGACTACTGCTACGGCAAGCTGGGCGTTCCCACCCTAGCCTATCTGGGTGATGTCGACATGGCTCGCCAGTTGCTGATGGACCAGACACTCCTTACCCGTACCCAGTTCTTCCGCATTGATACGGAGTACGACGGCGACGGTTTCCAGGAGGTGAAATACCCCAAGAACAAGCTGGTTACTGTCAAGGCCATTGGTGTGGGAACCCGTGCATTCCCCGTAAAAATCATCGTTGAGGACGAGAATGGCGAGCAGTTCTATCAGAACGTAGCTATGTCGAAGACCAATAGCGGCATGCGCGACGACGAGTTCGACGTCGACAATGCCAAATACCTCTTCGAGGGTTCGTTCGAGTTTACGGGTGCCGAGATGGAGGTGTCTAAGGACTTCAAGAGCTACCTGAACCAGACTGTCTACACCAAGTATGCCACTGCCATGAGCAGTAAGGGTGCCGGCAAGACCCGCGATGTGAAGGTGCCACGTCTGACAGGCTTCATCATCGACGAGATCAACAGGGACAAGAACCATGAGGGCTACTATTCACTGACACTCCGCGAGGTGGAGACACGTCGTATCTTCTATAAGGACATCACGTTCAACGAAGACAACCGCGGTCCGCGTGAGGACTTCTTCGGTTATCTCTTCGGTATGGGTGAAGGTGCTGGCCGTAGCACTACGCTGGAGACGCGTACCGCTATTCGTGAGGGTCGTGTCATCCCCGGCATGTCGATGGAGGAAGTTGAGATGGCCGTTGGCGAGGCAGCCAGCAAGGTTACCACCAGCGACGGTGTGACAGAATGGATGTATCCGCGCACCAACAGCGTGCTGGTCGTTCAGTTCGAGGACGGTGTCGTCAAGAAGGCTGCTGCCCGTGCAGCAGGAAACGGTGGTGCCACCAAGCAGCGCAGAATGACTGAGCAGAGTGCCGGCAGCACCCGTCTGACTGGCAGTGGCACGCGTCCCTCAAAAGGCACCGCAACTCCATTGCAGTAAGACAATTAAAAATTAAGAGATAAGAATTAAGAGATAAGAAGAAGGGCCGCATCCACGTGATGCGACCCTTCTTTCTTTTGTATATCGTGAAACTCCTTAATCCTCAGCGGGCTCAGCAGAATCAGCAGACTTAGCGGACTTACCGGACTTACCGGACTCTGCAGGATCTGCAAGTTTCTCCATGATCTTGGCCTCGATCTCATCGCAGAGTTCGGGATTGTCCTTCAGCAACTCCTTCACCGCGGCATCACCCTGTCCCAGCTTGGTGGTTCCATAGCTATACCACGATCCGCTCTTCTTGATGATATCAAAGTCAACAGCTAAGGTCACGATCTCTCCAACCTTCGAGATGCCCTCGCCAAACATAATCTGGAACTCAGCCTTACGGAAGGGAGGAGCCACCTTGTTTTTCACCACCTTCACCTTGACAGTATTACCGATTACATTGTCGCCATCCTTAACGGCCTGCGACTTGCGGATGTCCAGACGGACGGAAGCATAGAACTTAAGGGCATTACCACCGGTCGTGGTCTCGGGATTGCCAAACATCACGCCAATCTTCTCGCGCAGCTGGTTGATGAAAATACACGTAGTTTTCGTCTTGGCAATAGTACCTGTCAGTTTACGCAGCGCCTGTGACATCAGACGGGCATGCAAACCGACTGCAGAATCGCCCATATCGCCCTCTATCTCCTTCTTGGGTGTCAGTGCAGCCACAGAGTCGACGACAAGAATGTCGACAGCTGACGAGCGAATAAGCTGGTCGGCAATTTCCAATGCCTGCTCACCATTATCGGGCTGCGAAATATACAAATTAGCGATATCTACGCCCAGTTTCTCCGCATAGAAACGGTCGAAAGCATGCTCGGCGTCGATAAATGCTGCAACACCGCCAGCTTTCTGACATTCTGCGATAGCATGGATTGCCAGTGTAGTCTTACCAGACGACTCAGGACCGAATATCTCAATGATGCGGCCCTTGGGGTAACCGCCCACACCCAGTGCAGCATTCAGGCTAATGGAGCCCGTGGGAATCACTTCGACGTTCTCAATTTTCTCCTCGCCCATCTTCATGATGCTGCCCTTGCCGAAATTCTTTTCAATATTTGCCAAAGCAGCCTGCAAGGCTTTCATTTTCTGCTCTTGTGGAGACAAATTCTCCTTTGCTTTTTCTTCTTTCTTTGCCATAATGTGTTATCTTTAGTTCGTTATAGTTTACATGTTACGGTCTGACCGGCATACTCAACAGTTTGTTTCTGGCCGTCGGGGGTGACGATGCAGAAAGTGCGCTTATCAATCATTCCCGGATAGCTGCCCTGGCGCTCGCCGATAGTCAGCGTACGGGTACGGTTGTTCCACTGCATGGGAATCAGCGTGTAGGCTCCCTTTTCGTAGTTGTAGCTGTCACCCTCGTCCTCATAGAGGGTGAAAGTGCCGTCAGCACCGGGATAGACACGCAGTTCCAACTCGTCCCATTGCTTTTCACCCACATACTGCATGACGGGCCCCATCGGTACGATGCTGCCCGCACGGACAAACATCGGCACGCGGTTCAGTTGGGTCTGTAGCGTCACCGTCTGTCCGCCGGCATAGCGCTTACCCGTCCAGAAGTCGTACCAGTCAGCACCCTTCGGCAGGTATTTCGTCGCCGTCTTCGTTGCCGTCCAGTCCACTCTTAATTCTTCATTCTTAATTGTTAATTCTTTCCTGTTCCATCCTGTCATTGCATCCGTGCGGATAATCTTCTCTTCGGTATATTGCGGATCGACGACAGGGGCAGCCAGAATGCTGCGACCGAACATAAACTCGTCGGTCATGTTCCACACCTTCTTGTCGCTGGCGAAGTCGGCAAACAGCGGACGCATATAGCTGTCGTTGTTCGAAGTCACCTGCCAGGCAGTACTATATAAATAAGGTATCAGCTGATAGCGCAGACGGATGGCCTCCTCGATGGCATCATAGACGGGTTCGCCTTTCTTTCCGAACTGCCATATCTCGCGGGGAGCATCGGCACCATGACTGCGGAATACGGGACAGAACAGCCCGTACTGCATCCAGCGCACATAGAGTTCCTGAAACTGCGGGTTCTTCGGAGCCGATGCCGGACCCATCGTGTTATAGGAACCACAGAAGAATCCGCCAATGTCCGTATTGAAGTTGGGGTTACCCGTCAGCGTGAAGCTCAGTCCGGCCGGCACCTGCTTGCGCAGCATGTCCCACGACGAGTTCACATCGCCGCTCCACATGTTCGAACCATAGTGCTGCTGGCCGGCATACGACGAACGCGTCATGATGAACACACGTTTTTCCCCCTCGGGGGACGAAAGGGGGGTCTTGCGCTGCGACTGATAGATGCCGCGCACCGTCTCCAGCGGAAATGCGTTGCGCTGCGAACGCCACGTGCCGCCATACACCTTATGATTGTAGTCTTCCTCGGTGGGATAGAAACAGTCGGGATCCGTAGAGTCCATCCACCAGGCATCCGTACCGTAGTCGTAGAGCTTCCGCAGATACTTCCAATAGATGTCGCGGGCCACGGGACTGAAGGCATCATAGACCTTCACACCCGAAGGATAGTCCTTCATCGGCGGCCAGACGTGCGAAATACCGCTCTGCGGCCACGTCTCAAAAGGCATCAACAGTCCCTTCGCATCCAATTCACGGAACTGTTGTGTCATCGGTCCGAAGCTGGCCCAGATGGAAATCATGAAGTGGGCGTGCTTCTGGTGTACATTCTTGATAAGCTGCGGACCTGTGGCAAAGTCCTCCGACAGGAAGTCCATCGCGTTCCACAGGTAGTTCGAACCCCAGTACTGCCAGTCCTGGATGATACCGTCCAGCGGCACGTTCAATGCACGATACTGGTCGACGATGCTCTCCGTCTCGGCAGCGGTCTTATAGCGCTCCTTCGACTGCCAGAAGCCGTAGGTCCACAGGGGGAACATCGGTACGTCACCCGTCAACTGACGCATCAGAGCAATGTTACCATCGGCCGAGCCGCCATACATGAAGTAATAGTCCACGCCCTTGCCAGCCTCCGAGGTAAATGTCATACCCTCAGGTCCGTCGGCAAAGTCCGTAGGAGAATAGTTCTCCCAGTACAGACTCCAGCCCTTGATGCTTTGCAGCACGTTCTGGAAGTCTTCCAAGTTCGACTGCTCCATGCGCTTGTGCTCGCCACGACGGTTCATCTTGCCGTTCTGGATGGTTCCCAAGCCATAGATGGCTTCGTCCTTGTCGAGGGTGAAGGTCTGTTTCACCTCCCACTCGTCGATGTTCTTCCGAATCAGGCTCCAGCCGTTCTCGCGCAGCAGCACCTTCCCCTTCGCTGTCAGGAACGTCAGGTTACCCTGTGCGTCCTGCTTTACGGTCAGCTCGCTGCTCTTCCACGTGTTGCCGCTCTTCGTCACGGCCACCTCGCCGGGTTTGGCAATCACCACCAGACTCTTCGTGGGAGTTCCCTTCACTACATGGACAATATTCGGAGTAAAGAACTCTATCTTTACATCCTGTGCGCGGCAGACCATCATGGTCAGCAGTGCTGTCAAGCCTATCAGTATTCGTTTCATTGTTTTTCGTTTTGTGTGGTCTACAGTTCCAGGTCGCCGTCGTGAATCTCATGCCAGGGCAGGCCCTGCTTGTTCAGCTGCTCCATGAACGGATCGGGATCGAACTCCTCGACGTTATGTACGCCGGGCTTCTTCCACAGTCCCTTGCAGAACATCATGGCACCAATCATAGCCGGTACACCTGTGGTATACGATACGCCCTGCATGCCCGTCTCTTCGTAGGCTGCACGGTGCGAACAGTTGTTATAGACATAATAGGTATGCTCCTTGCCGTCGTTGCCGATACCGCGGATGCGACAGCCGATCGACGTCTCGCCCTCGTAGTTCTCGCCCAGATCCTGTGGGTTAGGCAGCACGGCCTTCAGGAACTGCAGGGGAACGATTTTCACCTTCGCCGTACCAGTGCCGTCAGCCAGCGGAGCCTCGTATTCCACCTCGTCGATACGGCTCATGCCGATGTTCTGAATCACCTCTAAGTGCTTCAGATACTGCTGTCCGAACGTCATCCAGAAACGGGCACGCTTGATGGTCGGATAGTTGATGACCAGGCTCTCAATCTCCTCGTGGTGCAACAGATAGCTGTCGCGCGGACCGATGTTGGGATAGTTCAGGTCTTTGTGAATCTCCAGCGGTTCCGTCTCTACCCACTGGCCATTCTCCCAATACAAGCCCTTCTGGGTAATCTCGCGGATGTTGATTTCGGGGTTGAAGTTGGTGGCAAAGGCCTTGTGGTGGTCGCCGGCATTACAGTCGACGATGTCCAGATACTGGATCTCCGAAAAATGGTGCTTGGCAGCGTAGGCTGTATAGATGCTCGTCACACCCGGGTCGAAACCGCAACCCAGAATGGCTGTCAGACCAGCCTGCTCGAAGCGTTCACGATAGGCCCACTGCCACGAGTACTCGAAGTGAGCCTCGTCCTTGGGCTCATAGTTGGCGGTATCCAGATACGAGCATCCGCAAGCCAGACAGGCGTCCATAATCGTCAGGTCCTGATAGGGCAAAGCGAGGTTAATGACCAGCTCGGGCTTGTAGTCATTGAACAGTGCTTTCAGCTGCTCCACATCGTCGGCATCAACCTGAGCGGTCTTGATGTCCAGCTTGTAACCGGCCTTATGGATGTCCTCTACTATCTTGTCGCACTTGGCCTTGCGGCGACTGGCGATCATAAATTCTGTAAACACGTCAGCGTTCTGAGCAATCTTGAACGCTGCTACCGTTGCGACGCCCCCGGCGCCAATCATTAATACTCTAGCCATAGTTTTATTTTTCCGTTATTTCGATTTTTCGATATTACGTTATCACGTTATTACGTTATTATGCCATTTTGTTTATCTCTTCCGACCTGATTCCCAGTGCCGCCATCAGCGAATAGCCCAGAATCTCCTGACGGAAATTACCGCCCTCCATAGGCTGCATGGCCAGCACCGTAACGTGCTTGTCGGGATCAGCATGGCGCAAACCTTCACGTACCTTATTAAATATATGCTCTGCATCGGGCACCACAATCAGTCGCTTCACCTCCTCGGCATTGGCTACGACCTGCATGGAGTCCACAAACAAGTCGTCCATCGTCGTCAGGTCCTCCACCGGCACGCAACTGATCAGGAACTCCCCCAGCCTACCCTCGAAAGCCTTGCCGTCCAGCTCAGCAAAACGGCCAGGAGTGAAGTTGTCCATCTGCGCGTGCTTGTGCAACAGCACCACCTGGATTGAGGTCTGAGGGCTGACGACAGAAGTCTGAGGGCGCAGTCCGCCGTCCAACGCCACACACTCCAGCCACTGGGCCATATCGGCCTGTGGAATGCGGCGCCCTATCATGCGCTCGAAGTTCACTGTCAAGTCAAATGCCACCTTGTCGACGTAGTCAGCATCGACCAAGATGACATTCGATTCCCATTTTGTTTCTTTCATGCCTGCGAAGGTACGAAAAAGTGAGCACAATGCACGATTTTAAATGTTAATCTATTTAAAATCTTCAGAATTAGGATTTATTTTCATTTTCAAAGTTGCAGGCTGTAGAGTTAAGTCATTTCCAAGAGGCTCCTTGGCGGAGTATGAACTTGATGTTGGTTTTCTTGGGCAGCTGGGGCTTGTCCCACTCACCGCCAAGAATCTGGATGGTGACTTCTGCCTTGGAAGACGCCTTGGCTGCAGCGACGGCATCGTCGAGTGAGAGATACTGTCCGCGACCCAGCCGATCGACGGTGAAGTCTGCATCCGTGCGATATTTCTTCAGTACGGGAACCTCCTCGCAAAGGGCATCGGCCAACAGGCGGGCCACTTGGTGAGCGCCATAGACGCAGTAATGGGTATTGTCCTGCTTGCCTTTCGGTTCACTGGGTTCGGTGCCTGGCAGGAACCACATGTGAAGCCGTTTCGAGGCCTCGGTACCCAATCCCTGCTCCAGGTCATGGGTAATCTGGTTGGCATCCACGAAATGCACGTTCATGCGCCGGGCGACATCGCGCGGTGCCACACGATAGAGTCCGTGGGTATCGATGAGCGTGTCACCCTCCACCATCTTCACACCGTCCTTGAAGGTCTGCGTGCGCAGCTTCTCGTCGTCGTCATTCTCGGGTACTGTCACGAAGAAGTTACGGCGCACGACGCAGTTCATCAGCACAGGGATGCCGCCATGTTCGCGCGTCTCACGGACAAACTTCGCCAGATTGTAGTCGAACGTTGAGCCCGGATCGGTATGCCGCTGAGGTTGTGGTTTCTCGTCGTTATGTCCGAACTGGATGATGACATAGTCGCCGGGTTTCATGCTCTGCAGCACCTTGTCCCAATGTCCTTCGTTGATGAACGAGAGCGACGAGCGGCCGTTCAGGGCGCGATTGTCCACTACGATGTTATCGTCGAAATAACTCTGCAGCACCATGCCCCACCCTCGTTCCTGCTTGCCGCCGGAAATGTCCTTGTTGGCAGCGGTAGAGTCGCCGATGATGAAGATGGTTGTGGTCTTGTCGGGTACTGCAGACACGAACAGCAGCAATGCCACTGTCACGAAAAGGAATTTGAATCGTTTCAAAAGCATTGCTGCCATCACTGTCTTTTTCATCAAATATATGTGTTTAGTAGTTTGTTCGTTGCAAAGATACGAAAAGATTCTCAATCTTATTCCGTATCTCCGACGAAAAGCTACGTAAACGTTTGTGTGTACCTTCATTTAAAAAGGTGGCGCCCCCATGTGGGAGCGCTAACCTTTTAATCGCCGCCAGACTCGAAACCGCCGCCGCCTTCGTTGTCTCCGGTGTTGCCACCAGTGTTACCGCCGGTGTTGGTGTTACCACTCCCCTCGCCCGTTGGAGAGGGGCTGGGGGTGAGGCCTCCCTTGGCTGCGGCAATCTCAGCCTTCGCCTTGTCCGTCCAGCCCAGCTTCACAGACTTCTTCAGCTCGTCGCGGGTGAACTCGCCAGTCGACTGAGCCAGCAGCTTCACGACCTTCACGGCAGGACCGGTCTTCGCACCCTCGGCCAGCGTG
>CACWWZ010000051.1 GCA_902764705.1 uncultured Prevotellaceae bacterium
GAAACGCTGTCCACCAAACTGTGCCTTACCACCAAGCGGCTGCTGGGTAATCAAGCTGTACGGACCGATAGAACGGGCGTGCATCTTATCCTCAACCATATGGCCAAGTTTCAGGAAGTAGGTGATACCTACCGTTGCGGGCTGGTCGAACTTCTCACCAGTCTCACCATCATACAGATGGGTAGAGCACAGGCGGGGCAGACCGGCCTTGTCAGTCCACTCAGCGAGGTCTTCCAACTTGGCACCGTCAAAGATAGGTGTAGCAAACTTCACACCAAGACGCTTACCGGCAGCACCGAGGATGGCCTCGAAAATCTGACCGAGGTTCATACGTGAAGGCACACCCAGCGGGTTCAGCACCAGGTCTACGGGACGACCGTCCTCGAGGAACGGCATATCCTCCTGGCGTACCACCTTCGATACGATACCCTTGTTACCGTGACGACCGGCAAGCTTATCACCCACACCGATCTTACGCTTCTTGGCCACATAAACCTTAGCCATCTGCAGGATACCTGAGGGCAGCTCGTCACCAATGGTGATGGCAAACTTCTTACGCTTGTTCTCAGCGTCAAGAAGTTTGAACTTCTTCATATAGTTGATGATCAGCTGACCGATGAGCTCGTTCTTGTGCTCGTCATTGGTCCAGTTGCTGATTTGGATGTCACCATACTCAAGATTCTTCAGGGCGGTGATGGTGAACTTAGCACCCTTGGCAATAATCTCAGCACCGGTATAGTCCTTCACACCCAGCGAGGTCTTGCCCTTTGTCAGGGTCATCAGCTTCTCGATCAGAATATCCTTCAGATCATCGATCTTTGCCTGATACTCCTCGTCAATCTTAGCCAGCGTGATCTTGTCCTGCTGCTTGGTCTGACGGGTCTTCACGGCACGGGTGAAGAGTTTCTTATCGATGATGACACCAGTCAGTGAAGGATTGGCCTTCAGTGAAGAGTCCTTCACATCACCGGCCTTGTCACCAAAGATGGCACGGAGCAGCTTCTCCTCAGGTGAAGGATCGCTCTCACCCTTAGGTGAAATCTTACCGATCAGAATGTCACCAGGCTCCACACGGGCACCGACACGGATGATACCGTTGTCGTCCAGATCCTTGGTAGCTTCCTCGCTGACATTGGGGATGTCGGCAGTGAACTCCTCAGCACCACGCTTGGTCTCACGGACATCGAGCGAATACTCATCGACATGTACGGAAGTCAGGATGTCCTCACGGACGATACGCTCGTTGAGCACGATAGCATCCTCATAGTTGTAACCCTTCCAAGGCATGTAAGCCACGAGCAGGTTACGACCCAGAGCAAGCTCACCATTCTCAGTGGCATAACCCTCAGTAAGAATGTCGCCTTTCTTCACACGCTGGCCCTTGTCACAGATAGGACGCAGGTCGATGGTCATGTTCTGGTTGGTACGACGGAACTTGGGAATGCGGTACTCCTTCAAGGCGGGCTCGAAACTGACGAACTCCTCATCATCCGTACGATCGTAGAGAATACGAATGGTGGTAGCATCCACATAGTCGATGACACCATCGCCCTCAGCAGTAATCATCGTACGAGAGTCTTCGCAGACCTGCTTCTCAATACCGGTACCCACGATAGGAGCTTCGTTGTGAAGCAGGGGAACGGCCTGACGCATCATGTTCGATCCCATCAGTGCACGGTGGGCATCATCGTGCTCCAGGAACGGAATAAGCGAAGCAGCAATAGAAGCAATCTGCTGCGGCGATACGTCCATCAAATCGACCTGTGAAGGGGGCACAACGGGGAAGTCGGCATCCTGACGGCACTTCACCACCTTACGGATGAAGGAACCATCGTCACGCAACGGGGCATTACCCTGACCAATCACGTGCTCTGCCTCTTCCTCAGCAGTCAGATAGACGATGTCGTCATTATTCAGGTTTGCAATACCGTTCTCCACCTTACGGTAAGGGGTCTCAATAAAGCCAAGCTCGTTGATCTTAGCATAGACACACAACGACGAAATCAGACCGATGTTAGGACCTTCAGGGCTCTCAATCGGGCAGAGACGACCATAGTGTGTATAGTGTACGTCACGTACCTCGAAACCGGCACGCTCACGCGACAGACCGCCAGGACCCAGGGCAGAGAGACGACGCTTGTGGGTCACCTCGGCCAACGGGTTGGTCTGGTCCATGAACTGCGACAGGGGATTCGTACCAAAGAACGAGTTGATCACGCTCGAAATGGTCTTGGCGTTAATCAGGTCGGTCGGGGTGAACACCTCATTGTCACGGACGTTCATACGCTCACGAATGGTACGGCTCATACGGGCCAGACCAATCGAGAACTGGTTTGACAGCTGTTCACCAACGGTACGTACACGACGGTTCGACAGGTGATCGATATCGTCAACAGTAGCCTTCGAGTTAATCAGCTGGATGAGATACTTGATAATCTCTATAATATCTTCCTTGGTCAGCACACGGACATCCATATCAGTATCCAGACCAAGCTTCTTGTTGATACGGTAGCGACCTACATCACCCAGGTCGTAACGCTTGTCGGAGAAGAATAGGTTCTGGATGACCTCACGGGCACTGGCATCATCTGCAGGGTCTGCATTACGCAGCTGACGATAGATGTACAGCACGGCTTCCTTCTCTGAGTTCGACGGGTCTTTCTGCAGGGTGTTGAAAATAATGGAGAAGTCCTGGGCAACTGCCTCGTCCTTGTGGACAAGAATGGTGTTGGCACCACTCTCAAGAATGTCCATCATGTTATCCTCGGTAATCTCGGTCTCACGCTCCATGATAACCTCATTACGCTCGATGGAAACTACCTCACCGGTATCCTCGTCTACGAAGTCCTCGTTCCAGCTCTTCAGCACACGGGCGGCGAGCTTCATGCCGACGACTTCCTTCAGGGCCTTCTTGTTGACCTTCACCTCCTCAGCGAGGTTGAAGATCTCCAGAATGTCCTTATCGGTCTCGAAACCGATGGCACGCAACAAAGTAGTGACAGGCAGCTTCTTCTTACGGTCAATATACGCGTACATAACGTTATTGATGTCGGTAGCAAACTCTATCCAGCTACCCTTGAAAGGAATGATACGGGCACTGTAGAGCAGGGTACCGTTGGCATGGACGTTCTGACCGAAGAACACGCCGGGTGAACGGTGCAACTGCGACACGACAACGCGCTCAGCACCGTTGATGACGAACGTACCGTTCTGGGTCATATAGGGAATGGGACCCAGGAACACGTCCTGGATAGCCATGTCAAAGTCCTCATGGTCGGGATCCGTACAATAAAGTTTCAACTTAGCCTTCAAAGGTACACTATATGTCAGACCGCGTTCCAGACACTCGTCAATGGTGTAACGGGGTGGGTCGATATAGTAATCCAGGAACTCAAGGACGAAATTATTACGCGTGTCGGTAATAGGGAAATTCTCAGAGAACACCTTATACAAACCGTCGTTCTTGCGTTCCTCAGGCGGAGTATCCAACTGCAGGAAGTCTCTGAAAGACTTCAATTGTACATCAAGGAAATCCGGAAATGGCATGGGATTCTTGACGCTGCCAAAGCTAACTCTGTTTTCTGTTTTTTTCTTTGTTGCCATATATTCTTCTGGTTTATTCTTCTAGATAATCTAGCACATCTAGACAATCTAGAAATACTAGAAAAGACAAGAAAATGGTCGGGAACCCTCTACTGGAGAGCTCCCAACCACTTTGTTATTGTTGTGTTCTGAATTACTTCAGCTCAACTACGGCACCAGCCTCTTCAATAGCCTTCTTCAGGTTCTCAGCCTCGTCCTTAGACAGACCTTCCTTCAGAGTAGAAGGAGCACCGTCTACGAGATCCTTAGCTTCCTTCAGACCCAGACCGCAGGCCTCCTTAACGGCCTTTACAACCTGCAGCTTAGCAGCACCGGCCTCCTTCAGAACTACGTCGAAAGAAGACTTCTCCTCAGCTGCCTCAGCAGCACCGCCAGCAGCGGGACCAGCAGCAACAGCAACAGCTGCAGCAGCGGGCTCAATTCCATACTCGTCCTTCAGGACTGTTGCCAACTCTTGAACTTCCTTAACTGAGAGGTTTACCAACTCTTCAGCAATAGCTTTAATATCTGCCATTTTATTTAAAATTTAATTGTTTTTTAATGTTAATGTTTGTTATTTATCTCTTCGCTTATTTGTTACGCTCAGCGATAGCGTCCAGCAATCCGTGAATCTTGCCACCAGCATTCAGACCAGAAACAACGTTCTTGATCGGAGACTGTAGCAGAGCCACAACGTCGGCAATGAGCTCGTTCTTGCTCTTGATAGCAACGAGTTCCTCCAACTTGTCAGCACCTACGAAGAAACCTTCCTCAGCATAAGCAGCCTTCAGAGCGGGAATACCTTCCTTCTTGTACTCCTTCAGAAGCTTGGCGGGAACATTGGCGTTCTGTGTGAACATCACAGCCGTATTACCCTTCAGAGCCTCGTACAGAGGTGAGAAATCAATATCCGAAGCCTCGAAAGCCTTGATGAGAAGAGTATTCTTCACTACAACCATCTTAATTTCGTTCTTGAAGCACTTGCGACGAAGGTTGCTCGTCTGCTCCGCATTCAGTCCGGCAGTGTCTACCAGATAGAAATGAGGATATTCCTTCAGTTTCTGACCAAGTTCTACTACGATAGTATCTTTTAATTCCTTTTTCATTTCAATCTTTCAATTTTTCAATTTTTCAATTCTACTCAACTGATTTAGGATCTACCTTGATACCAGCGCTCATGGTGCTGGAGATAAAGATACTCTTCATGTATGTACCCTTGGCAGCAGCCGGCTTCAGCTTGATAATGGTCTGCAGGAACTCCTTGGCATTTCCGTAGATCTGCTCCGGAGTGAAGGTTACCTTACCGATGGAGGCGTGGATGATACCAGCCTTGTCCACCTTGAAGTCAATCTTACCCTGCTTAACTTCCTTGACTGCCTTAGCAACGTCCATTGTCACAGTACCGCTCTTGGGGTTTGGCATCAAGCCACGAGGACCCAGGAAACGTCCGAGGGGACCCAGCTTACCCATGCAAGAGGGCATAGTAATAATCACATCAACATCGGCCCAACCCTGCTTGATCTTGTCGATATACTCGTCCAGACCAACATAGTCGGCACCAGCTTCCTTAGCAGCTTCTTCCTGATCGGGAGTACAGAGAGCGAGCACTCGCGTAACCTTACCAGTACCATTGGGCAGTGACACAACGCCACGTACCATCTGGTTGGCCTTACGAGGATCTACGCCCAAGCGTACGTCGATATCTACAGAAGCCTCAAACTTCGTGGTGGTAATTTCTTTCACCAGCGCAGCGGCTTCCTGTAAAGAGTATGCTTTCCCTGCTTCAACCTTATCAGCTACCAACTTTTGATTTTTTGTCAGTTTACTCATTTTCTAAATTGAAGTTATTAATTATTTACCAGGGAAGTCCCCTTTAACAGTGATACCCATGCTACGTGCTGTACCGGCAATCAGTTTCATAGCCGACTCAACAGTGAAGCAGTTCAAGTCAGCTGTACTGCTGCGGGAGGAGTCTTGATAATGAAGCTGAATGACTTGTCTGCATAGTAGGTAATAACGACAGGAAGAATCTTTCCTGCCTTATCCTGGGTTCTGGCGTTGAACTCTTTGCAGAATCCCATAATGTTAATACCCTTAGAACCCAGTGCAGGTCCAACGGGGGGTGAGGGATTTGCAGCGCCACCTTTAATCTGCAATTTGATTAATCCAGCAACTTCTTTAGCCATTTCTGTTTGTTATTATAAAAAGTTATATATATGAGTCACAGGAGTGGAAGCCTCCCGAGACCGTATATAGAACGGACGTACCGTAACATACGCCCTATTCTTTCTCTACTTGCGTGAAATTAAGTTCCAAAGGAGTCTTACGACCGAATATCTTCACCATCACCTTCAGTTTACGCTTTTCAGTATTCACCTCCTCGATGATACCCGTGAAGCCGCTGAACGGACCATCGGTAACCTTTACCGACTCGTCCACCTGATAGGGAATATTCAGTTCAACATTGTCAATGGTAGTCTCTTCAGCATTACCCAGAATACGGTTAATCTCCGACTGGCGGACTACCTGGGGATTGTCCATACCTCCCAGGAAACCTAATACGTTGGGGATGAAACGCAGCATATGGGCAACCTCACCCTGCAACGTGGCCTGTACCAACACATAGCCCGGCAGGAAAAGCTTCTCCTTCACAACGCGCTTACCATTCTGCAGTACAGCATACTTCTCAGTAGGCAGAAGGACCTCACCAACGTGAGATTCGAGCACATCGTTATGCTTCTTCGCATTGTCGATGAACTCCTTGACCTTACCTTCCTTGCCACTAACTGAGCGCAGGACGTACCACTTCATTCCCGTTGTATCCGACATCTTTTCCGATTAGTTAGGATAAATAGAACTCATGACGGCCTTGAACACAACGTCCATCAGCCATACTACAACAGCAATAATCAAAGAAGCAGAAAGCACCACCACGGCGCTCTGTGTCAGCTCCTTGTAAGAAGGCCATGTCACCTTGTGAGCAAGCTCATCATAGCAGGCCTTACAGTAATTGATGAATTTCTTAATAATCTTCATACTCTTTTCTTTTCTTGGCACGGGAAGGAGGACTCGAACCCACGACCCTCGGTTTTGGAGACCGATGCTCTACCAACTGAGCTATTCCCGTATGAAAGCCCCCACCCGTAAGCGGGGGCTACCCTGGGACATCCTAGTCATCCTAGTCTTAGTCCTCGAACACCTCAGTGATCTGACCAGAACCAACGGTGCGGCCACCTTCACGGATAGCGAAACGCAGACCCTGGTTCAGAGCAACAGCGTAGATCAGCTCAACAGTGATCTCTACGTTATCACCAGGCATTACCATCTCAACACCTGCGGGGAGAGTAATCTCACCGGTGCAGTCCATGGTGCGGAGATAGAACTGGGGACGATACTTGTTACCGAATGGAGTGTGACGACCACCCTCTTCCTTCTTCAGGACATAGATAGAAGCCTTGAACTTCTTGAAGGGCTTGATCTGTCCGGGATGGCAGAGCACCATACCACGCTTGATCTCGTTCTTGTCGATACCACGGAGCAGCAGACCAACGTTATCACCAGCCTGACCCTCATCCAGGATCTTACGGAACATCTCAACACCAGTAACAACTGACTTCTTGTCCTCACCGAGACCGAGCAGCTCAACCTCATCACCAACGTGGATCACACCAGTCTCGATACGACCAGTAGCAACAGTACCACGACCTGTGATTGAGAATACGTCCTCAACAGGCATCAGGAAGGGCTTGTCAGTTGCGCGAGGAGGCTCCTGGATCCAAGTGTCGCAGGTATCCATCAGCTCCATAACCTTCTGTTCCCACTTCTCAACACCGTTCAGGGCACCGAGGGCAGAACCACGAATGATAGGAGTATCATCCTCGAACTCATACTGAGAGAGAATCTCCTGAACCTCCATCTCAACGAGCTCCAGCATTTCCTCATCCTCAACCATATCACACTTGTTCAGGAATACAACCAGACGGGGAACGTTCACCTGACGAGCGAGCAGAACGTGCTCACGGGTCTGAGGCATAGGACCGTCAGTTGCAGCAACAACAAGGATAGCACCGTCCATCTGAGCAGCACCAGTTACCATGTTCTTCACATAGTCGGCGTGTCCCGGGCAGTCAACGTGAGCGTAGTGACGCAGCTTGGTCTCATACTCAACGTGAGCGGTGTTAATGGTGATACCACGCTCCTTCTCTTCAGGAGCATTGTCAATCTGGTCGAAAGACTTGATCTCAGAAAGACCCTGCTTAGCCAGTACGGTGGTGATAGCAGCAGTCAGAGTAGTCTTACCATGGTCAACGTGACCAATTGTACCAATGTTAACGTGCGGTTTGGTGCGCACAAAATTCTCTTTAGCCATAGCTTTTCTAATTTATTGTTTTATAAATGAATATTCCGATTTAAATCGTCGTTTTCTCTAAGAGCTGTTACTGAGATTTGAACTCAGGACCTCTTCCTTACCAAGGAAGTGCTCTACCACTGAGCTATAACAGCGAGTCGTGAGCGGAAAACGGGGCTCAAACCCGCGACCCCCAGCTTGGAAGGCTAGTGCTCTATCAACTGAGCTATTTCCGCAGACTTCCTTTTCCGGAAGTGGGTGGTGATGGATTCGAACCACCGAAGTCGAAAGACAACAGATTTACAGTCTGCCCCATTTGGCCGCTCTGGAAACCACCCTCAATTTCTTTTCACACTCTCTTCTCTTGCTCCGCTCAGAGCCTCTTGTCGGATTCGAACCAACGACCCCGAGATTACAAATCACGTGCTCTGGCCAACTGAGCTAAAGAGGCTTACTCTAAGCATCCGCTAACCGATTGGAGTCTGTTTGTATCGGAAAGCGGATGCAAAGGTACTACTTATTTTTGAATTACCAAAACTTTTCGCACTTTTTTTTAGTGATTTCTCAATTTTTCCTTGAATTTCTGCAGCTGAACCCTCATAGAATCCACACAATCGTCGCAACTTTCCTCAAAAGTGTCACTGACCTTCTCAACATAAAGCTTCTGTCCGGGCACTGTGACCGTCAGGCTGACCTCCTTGTTCTGGGCGGTAGCGGGCTTGACGACCTTACACTGTACTTCCACCTTCTGAATGTCTTCAAAAGTCTTCTCCAACTTGGCGACCTTCTTTTCGATGAACGCCTCTAACTTCTCAGTAGCGTCGAAATGAATCGACTGAATCTTGATTTCCATAATTACCTCCTGTTTTTAGTTTAAGGGTAAATAATAAGGTTAGGCCCTAGGATGGGCATTCTCATACACTTTCTTCAACTGTTCGAACGTCGTATGCGTGTAGATCTCCGTCGTCGCCACACTCTCATGGCCCAGCAGTTTCTGCACACTCTCCAGTCCGGCACCATTGTTCAGCATGGCGGTGGCAAACGAATGGCGCAACACGTGAGGCGACCGTTTTTTCTGAGTAGTAACCCGCGACAGACAGGTATTGACGACACGTTCCACCTGGTATCTCGACATTCTCTCGCCCTTGTCGTTCTGGATCAGCGCCCGACCGTCCCTGACGGGCTGCTCGTCACGCAGGGCCATATAGCGGCGCAGTGTCTGCTCCAGTTCCTGACCAAAAGGAATGATACGCTGCTTATTTCTCTTGCCCGTCACCTTCAACTGGTGCGACACGAAGTCGATATCCTGATCGTCCAGGGCTGTCAGCTCCGCCAGACGCATACCAGTCTCATAGAATAATATAATTATGGTACGCGCGCGCACGTCTTTATAACTTTCTCCCCAAATCTGCGGGAAGTCTATCAGACGGTTCATGTCCGCCTCACGCACAAAGTATGGCAGTGGCTTCTGTTTCTTGGGCCCTTTCACGACATGCGACGGATCACGACTGACCAGTCCCCGGGTCAGCGCAAAACGAAAAAAGGAACGCACGGCACTCAAACGGTTATTTACCGTGGATGCCATGTCGCCTTTATCCATCATACTCTCCATCCAGTCACGGATGATGTCCGAGTCTACCGACTCCCAAGAGAGATGACAATCTCGATTTTTGAAGTACGATTCAAAGTCCTTAAGACCCTTCTCGTAATTGCGCACGGTCAGCTCGGAACGGTTCCGCTCGTATCGCAAGTAGTTCAAGAAATCTATGATCATCATAAACGTTGCATCTTGTTTTCGGCAACGAATTTACGAAAAATTTCTGATACTACCAAATTTTGGAGCTGCGAAAGCAAAGAAATTTTGATTTTTTTGCTGAGTCGCGACAAAATTCGCTTTTTATGCGATATTTTCAAGCGGTAAGCTGACCACCAGAAGTTATTACTCCTCGGTAGCGCGAAGCTTCTGTACGTAAATAGCGTGTTCCATCTTCAGGCGCTTCAGTACAGAGGGCTTGTCAAACTGCTGACGTGAGCGCAGCTCCTTAACAACACCAGTCTTCTCGAACTTTCTCTTAAACTTTTTGAGGGCCTTCTCGATGTTCTCGCCTTCTTTTACGGGTACAATAATCATTTGCTTTTTTCTTTTTATTTTTTAATTGTTATTATTAAATTTTGCCCCTCGGCCACCAATGACGCGAAAAGCGGGTGCAAAGTTACGAATAAACGAGCAAATAACCAAATAAATCATTGATTTTTTTACTATTTCGAGTGAAAGTATCAAAATAAATCACTACCTTTGCAGCACATTAAGTATATGACCTCTTACCTGAACAACGAGAATATTGCACGTAGCAAGGATGGCGTGGAATACCATCCGCTCATTCCCTTCTTGCCAGAGAATGCCAAGGTGCTGTTCCTAGGCAGTTTCCCTCCACAGCGCAAACGATGGTGTATGGATTTCTATTACCCCAACTTCATCAACGACCACTGGCGCATTGAGGGACAGATATTCTTTGGCGACAAGAATCATTTTGTCGACCTCAAAAACAAACGCTTCAAGATTGATGAGATAGTGGCTTTCTGCCAAGAGAAGGGGCTTGCTTTTTTCGATACCTCCACAGCCATTCGTCGTCTACAGGGCAATGCGTCAGACAAGTTCCTCGAGGTGGTTGAGCCCACAGACATCCGTGCTCTCATCAGCCAGTTGCCTCATCTGCGCGCCATCGTCACTACAGGCGAAAAGGCGACAGAGACCATCTGCACCTACTTTGGCATCCATGAGATTCCCAAAGTAAACACGTCAGTTTCCGTATCTTCCATCATACATCATCCTTCTTCCATCAGCCTGTGGCGCCTTCCCTCTTCCTCTCGCGCCTACCCGCTGTCTTTCGACAAGAAGGTGGAAGCCTATAGACAGATGTTCAAACAATTTATATTTTGATCGAATCCTCGTCATTGCCTTTGAGAATCATCAGACATTTTCCATCTACCCTCATCCACTCCTTGCGCTCCTTTTCCGACATCTTTTCGATGGCATAGCGGAGCATAGTGCGGGGCATTTCGTGGGCGTGCTGACGCAGAAACTCTCGCAACAAATCCATGCTTATACGTTTACCCATCTCTCGAAGCATCCAACCCACTGCCTTGTGCATCAAGTCATGCGGATGGTGCAGAAGAATTTCCGCATAACGCAAACACCAAGAAGGATCTCCCATCTGCGAGGTCTTCCATGAGCAAACAATACTCATTCGTTGCTTCCAAAGACAAGGACTGGCAGCAAGTTCGTCAACCACTTTGATTTTATAGTCTCTGTCACCCAAGTTCGAAGGCAACAGCAACCAATGCCCAAGGATTTTATGAACAGACAAATCCACGAGGTCCCAGTTATTCGCCTGCTCTGCATATTGCAGATACATCTGAACGATCTCATCGCGCTTCTTGATGGTCTCAGAATCATTCTCTAATCGCTTCGTAGCCAACTTCTCAAACTTCGCCACCAGTATCAAGAAGCCACAAAGCCTCACCTCGTGCCACCGGTTCATCAGCAGTTCCGGTACCTCCTCCATCGGAAAATCCACCCCTGCCACTTTTACAACTTCACGAGTCTGCGGCACCTTCAGTCCAAGAAACTCATCGCCCTCACCATACTCCCCTGGTCCCGTCTTAAAGAACCCCATGAGTATCCGTCGCTGCTCATCATTGCGCAACGACACCATATACTCGATGATTTCCTTTGCTGTGGTCATGACTATTTTTTTGTTATATGCTATTCAACAAAGAAGCGTTTGAATTCACTCTCAAAGTTGGGCGTCAACACGCCCTGCCCCATCGCCTCGCGAATCTCATGCATGGTCCAAAAACGGCCGCCATCCAGTTCGTCCTGCGAAGGACGTATCTCACCCTCATAGGTTGTACGGTGCACATACACCAGTTCACGCTCCCGTTGACTCTCAAACACATACATGCCCACAACCTCAGGCGTAAAGTCCGTGATGCCCAGTTCCTCGTGCACCTCTCGCTGCAGGGCCTCCTCGGGTGTCTCGCCATAGTCGATATGTCCACCAACTGCCGTGTCCCATTTGCCCGGCTGAATATCCTTCCACTCAGGCCGTTTCTGCAGGTACACATCACCCAGGGAATTAAACACATGCAGATGAACCACGGGATGCAATAGTTTCGACCCGCTATGGCATTCGCCACGCGTTGCCTTGCCCATTACCCTTCCCGTCTCATCCACTATCGGGAATATCTCCTGTTCGTTATCTTTCATTACTTACTTCTTACCTCTTACCTCTTACTTCTTACCTCTTACATCTTACCTCTTACCTCTTACTTCTTACCTCTTACTTCTTACCTCTTACCTCTTACTTCTTACCTCTTACATCTTACCTCTTACATCTTACATCTTACCTCTTACCTCTTACTTCTTACTTCTTACTTCTTACCTCTTACATCATCCATCATCCTTCTTCTTCCTCCTTTTCGCTCAGCAGACCTCAAGCGAGCTTGGCTCTGCATTCACTCATACGTCGGTTCCCAAAGATACTTGCTCATATCCACATGCCCATTAGCCTTAAAGGTAACACCCTCAGCCTCTAACAATGTCCGTTGCCGACTCCACCCTGGAGCCGTGCGACCCTCTTTATTCACCACCCGATGACAAGGCAGATTCTCCGCACCAGGCGTATATCTGAGCGTCCTACCAACCATTCTGGAATGGCTAGGCCATCCCGCCAACGCCGCAATATGCCCGTAGGTCGTCACTCGGCCACGTGGAATCTGGCTGACGATGTTCAGCACATCCTCGCCAAACGCCCTCGCCTGCTCCGCCGTCATCCTATCGGGATAGTCCTTCATACCACTAAAATCAGCCCTCAGGCATCAGCCTTTCTGATACGAGCCACAACCGCTGGCTCAGGCTGCTCAACATCCTGATTCAGCAGCGGCAGATCACTGTAATCCAGTTCCTGTACTTCAGCACGATTGCCAATCATCTCCTTAGCCACATGAGCCACCTGGCGGTTAAAAGACTTCGCCCTCAAAGAACCGATAATAAACAGAATCTTTTTCATATTTCCAAATCTTTAGTTATTATGCGCCAAAGTTAGTAATAATTTTGATATTCTCCTCAAAAAAAGCATTTTTTCTTCTCTCACCATGTAACATTTCCCCTTTTCTCATACTATAAGAGTAGAAAGTCGAACAAAATTCTCAATTCTACCAAACAAAATTCTCAAAAGTTCTTAGCAAAATTCTCAAATTATCTACTTTTTCTTCAATATTCCCCCATTATCGAGTCTTCCCCACCCTCACGCCCTAATCGATTCTAGACTAACGATGGTGGCACACTTCATCCCATAATCTGCAAAAAATAGTTAATTTTCATCACATTTCTTCATATTCATGGTTGACAAATCAAATTTTTATATACCTTTGTCAACAAATGCGTTATATATAATATTAATTAGGTATGGAGAACAGGTTAACAACCTTCGCAAAAAGGCTTCGCCAAGCCAGAATCAAGGCAAAACTGTCAATGGAAGCCCTCAGCGAAAAGATGGATGACATAGTCTCAAAGCAGGCTATATCCAAGTACGAGCAAGCCAAGATGATGCCCAACAGCACCATCCTCATTGCTATGGCCAATGCACTCGATGTTACCATCGATTACTTCTTCCGCCCTTTCACCTTCGAACTCGATGACCTCAAGGTCTCCTTCCGCAAGAAGTCAAATGCCAAAGTCGCCGACCAAAAAGCACTCGAAGTCCAGATCCAGGACGAGGTTGAACGCTATCTGGAAACCGAAGAGATTTTGCAGATTGACAACCTAGGGCTTGACGAATTCCAAGCCGCAAATCTGTCCACGACCGAAGACATGATCCAATGTGCCAAGGCAGTCCGCGAGCGTTGGGAACTAGGCAAGGCCCCCATCACCAACGTCATGGAGCTCCTTGAACGCCATGGTGTGAAGGTACTCATCACCGAAGCGCCAGAAGACTTCGATGGTGTCAGCGGCATTGTCAACGACAGTCACCCTATTATCGTACTCAACAGCAATCAGCACAATATTGAGCGACGACGCTTAACCTCCTTTCACGAGCTCTGCCATTTGCTTTTTAATAAGCACTTCGCCCCAGAACTCACCCAGCACCAAAAGGAAAACCTTTGCAACGACTTTGCCAGTGAGATGCTCCTACCAGGTTCCATCCTGATAGAAACCTTTGCAGGTAAGGACAAGATTACCTTCACTGAACTTATTGCCCTTGATAAGAACTATGGTATCTCTGTCGATGCCATTATCTACAAGCTCCGCAACATGGGTATTGTAAGCGAAAAGCGCCATCGCAACTACTGCATCCGCAAAAACATGGATCAGTCTTTCAAGAAGTATGTCGAGGGGCCATACTATCAGGAGGAGTCCACTCATCGTTTCCAGACCATGGTCTACGATGCACTGACCCGCCAGTTGGTTTCCATATCCAAGGCAGCCGCACTCCTGCATGTATCAGTCAATGAAGTCCGCAAACACTCAGACACCATATAACCTATGACAATTGTAGCAGTCAGCGATACCAATATATTCATTGACTTGTTGGAGACAAGCCTGCTTGAAAAACTCTTCCACCTACCGTGGGAGATTCACACGACCGACTTCATTCTCAATGAGATTAAAGAGGCACACCAGAAAAAACAGATGAACACTATCCGTAGTCACTACAAACTGACTGTCAAACGTTTCGAAATCGACGAACTCAACACGCTCATCGATTTCTATGAAGAGCAGAAAAGCAAGTCCAACATCTCCTTGCAGGACTGCAGTGTCTGGACATATTCCAAAGCCAACGGCTATGTGCTTATGACTGGTGATGGTAACCTGCGCAAAGCAGCTAAGGCCGACGGCATCGAAGTACATGGAATACTCTATATCTTCGACCAGTTCGTGGAGCACCAGCTCCTAACACCCGCTGAAGCAGCCAACAAACTAGAGGAACTTAAAATGTTAAACCAACGCCTGCCAACCCAAGAACTCGATAAGCGCATCTTGCAATGGCGGCAAATATAATCATTTGGAGGGCATCACCATGCAACAGAAGATATAACCAATCAAGGTAACGAAAAAGCCCCACACTACGGCAATAATGTGAGGCAAGAAGGTTTGCTTCCCGGTTGGCACTCTTAGTTACCCAACGCAGCAGGAAGAACCCGCAAGATTTTGCAAAGTTAAATTAAAAATTTCACTTTTGCTAATAGAGGTTCTCAAATCGGGAAAATATTAGAATTATTTAATTCAATTTAAAAGAAAGGCATAGAATATGGTTACATTTCTACCCGATCTAGGAACCACCCGATTCAACTATTCGGAGTTGATCCACCCCAAACTCTATGGCAGCCTGCCTTCAGCAAGCAGACCACAGCTGCCAGTGCTGAAACCCGTCGACGTGGCATCCATTGTCCCCATCAGGCTAGTCCCCTTCCACGAAGCCTACGCCCATAAGGACTATGGAGCCGTCGTCCACTTCTACATCTACGATAAGCACTTTCTCTGCGTGCTCCGTCACCCTGAGCGTTATCTGGACTTCTTCCAGAAGTGCCGCGCAGTGATAGCCCCAGACCTTTCACAATATGCCGACATGTCGGCACAAGAAAGATACCTTAGTGCTTACATTAACCGCGCCTTTGCACGCTATCTGCAGGACAAGGGTGTTGTGGTCATACCGAACGTCACTTGGTCATTGCCCGACAGCTATGGCTACAGTTTCACCGGCATCCCACAATATTCCCCTGTTGCCATCAACTGCAACGGCATCCTTAAGCACGATGTCTCCAAATACCTTTGGTATCGTGGCTATGAGCAAGCCGTCTCTACGCTCCATCCCTCTCTCATCATTCGCTATGGCACTCGTATGCCCAACGAACACAGCGATGTCAGTCTCTATTTCTGCAACGAGCGCTTAATGAAATTACGCCATGGGAGCTAACGGAAGTTTTGCAAACGGTTCTACAGCAACCGAAAATGGCCGTCGCTGGCAGACAGTCCACGAACTGAAAGACGGAACCAAGGTCATCGAGCTCAAGAAGAAAGGAGCTGTCAAGTTGCCCGAAGAAAGCCATAGCCCCAACGCCACTTACGCCATCTTCAATAAGGATGGCTCCGGTGTAAAGGCTATCGCTAAATACGGGGCCGATGGCAAGAAGCTCTGGGAAATCCACACCACCGACCACAAGGGCCTTGGAGCCCATTACCATAAGTGGAAGGATGGTAAGCCTCTCGACGAGGAGCCACACCCGCTGACTCCTACTATGAAGAAATTACTCAAGAATGTTTCAGATTTAAAGTAATATGGCAAAATCAGATTATGTAATGACCGACCTCCTCGGCTACCCCTACAACGGGAAGTATCCCCCAAAGGGCGATAAGCACGGCCTCTACCACGGTTATTCCTCCGATGCAGAAGAGACACTGTTCTACGACTTTGCTGTACAGGGCTACGACCTCACCTTTGTCTACAAAGGCCAGCGTTACTATTTCCTGTCAACAACCGATCATGTCGCCCTCTGCGATGAACACTACACCGAGGAATACCAAGTCTATCCTGATGGCAACACCGCCCTGGAAGAGTTCAAGATCGACGGCAAGTCACTCATTAACCTCCTCCCCGACCTCGAAGAAGTCGAGCCGGTGTAACCCTCTATAAACGACAGAAAGCCAACCCTAAAGTTGGCTTTCATCGTTATTACATATACTGATTCTTCCTCTTATATCGCTCGCTGAGTGCGAGCAGCTCTTTAAACTTCTCCACCCTCTCAGCCTTCAGCGCCCCCGCATTCACCAGTTTCCTCTGCTGCTTCACCCAGTTCAGCATATCATGCTCCTCAATCCGATGTTTCGACGGATTCCTCTTATTCTCCTCGATGAACCTCTTCACCTCATTATACCTCATCAACCAACGTGTTTCTTGTTCCATCTTACATCTTCCCTCTTACATCAGCCCTCAGCCATCGTTCATGTCACTGACCTCTGTCCCCTGGCATCTTGGTGATTTATACCGCGCATCATCACGTGATATATACCAGTTCCTGATGATTCTCTAGCTTGACGAGGCATTCCTTAACTTCTTTATTATCTAACTGTTCATATTCTATCTGAAACAGGTACCCGTCCCCCCGGTCCACGTCAATTCAAAAACCACGGTGCAAAGATACAAAAATTCCCAAGATTTTCAATCTAAAATTCCCAAGATTTTCAATTGTGAGGCCATTTTTTACTATTATTCTTCCTTCTATTACACCATCTCCGCTCCGTAAAGTCCCGCGCTTCACGCGGCACATTACTCCGCTCCCCGCGCACATCGTGCAGCCGCAAGCGTCAGCACCGCCCGCCTTTACCTCCCACGCTCACTCATACTGATTCTTACGTCTATATTGCTCACTCAGCTCCACCAATCTCTTGAATGCTTCAACGCGGTTTTCCTTCAACTCTCCACAATTATAGAGCTTCCTATTATGCTTCACCCAGTTCAGCATATCATGCTCCTCAATTCGATGTTTCGATGGATTCCTCTTATTAGTCTCAATGAAGCTCTTCACCTCATTATACCTCATCAACCAACGTGTTTCTTGATCCATCTTACATCTTACATCTGACATCTATTGCCACCTCTCCTCCTTATAGATAATCATAATGATAAATTCGTTTTATGTAGATGACAATCCGTCATGGATTGCTTTATTCTTGAATAAAGGTTTCATTTAGCATAGGGGTGATGATAGCTCGCTTTCATAAACTCCTATGGAAAAGGAAACATATCATCTACGTAATATTACCTATTCTATTCGTGTAGATTCGTGCAATTCGTGTTCGCTTAAAATCACAAACAGCCACAGTCTTTCAGACCGTAGCTGTTATCCTTTCTATTTCCTATATTCCCTCAAAAACCTCTCGACTATCGCCTGCTGTCTTTGCTGGTTGATGAGCCATTCGTTATATTCCTGCAGGAGCCGTTGGAAATGTTCCGCTTTCTCTTGGCCGTCAATGGCATCGCACATTCGTTCTGCGATTTGCGGAGGGAAGTTATTCCTTATGAGCGACTTCTGCATCTCATTAGAAATCTTGTTACCAAGTATATTGTATAAATCCTGTATTGTAATCATGAACCAAAATTAGACCATGAACACTTAACCCTTAACCAGTCATGAGTCCCCTTGATTCTCGCTCATATGCGCAAGGCACAGGTAAATAGTTTTTCTTTCAGACATAATATATTTTTATTTATTTTTAATTTATCAATTAGGCTAAAAGGGAATTTCCTTCTATTTCCCATTTGTTCCCTTTCCTACTTTTATGCGTTCTTCAAAATCTTTGCATCTAATATAACCTATACTTTTACTTCCAGCCATTTTCCGTGTTTCCATAAATCCTAAATCAACAAGACATTGCAAATCTTTTCTGGCAGTCTTAATATCCACACCAAATCTTGTCGAAATCTCTGTTGCCGTAAAGATGCTCATTGGCAAGTCCTTTAGTATCTTTAAGATTTTTGCTTGACGCTCATTCACATCTTTTACATTATATAGAATATGCATGCTCTCAGCATCATTTATCTTGCGCTGTAAATACATCTTAAGTTCCTTGAAAGCATCATTCATTGCCTTAAGATTATATTGAATAAAATATGTCAAGTCCAATTCGTCGTTTTCAGTATATAGGAACGACTTCTCATATGCAGGTTTGCTCTTGTATATGATTCTCGATATGGAAAGATATTGCATCAGCCAGTATCCCTGTTTAATGAGATACCAATACACCAGCGACCTTGCTGTACGCCCATTACCATCAGAAAAAGGATGAATATATGCCAACATAAAATGCAGTATGATACTTTTAATTATAGGGTGTATAAATCCTTCCTGCGTTTCATTATTGGCAAAATCGCACATATTCTTTAACAAAGTATTCAACTCACGGTGTGAAGGAGGTATATGTGCTATTTCTCCTGTAATCTCGTTCATCACATATATATCGTCGGACTTGCGAAACGCCCCCTCATCTTCTACATCATTCATAGTTTGCGACGAAATACGTTTATGAACTTCCAAGAGATTTTCAAGTGTAAAGTCTTTATCTTTATTATTGATTATATAATCAATTGTCTGATAATTATTAAATATCATCTGCTGACTTTTGTTTGAAGGTTTCCTTCCCTTGCGCAGCATATCTTTTGCAACCTTTCTCGTCGTTGTAGCTCCTTCCATTTGACTTGAAGCAATTGCCTCTTCCATGATAGAACTCACTAAATAGAACGTGTGATCTTTCTCAGGAACAATATTCAATGTTCCCAAATTACCACCAAGATTCATGTCAAACTCATGCAAAATTTTCTGCATCTGCTCCGTAATCATAAAACAGAATGTAAGATCCTTTAATTGCACCCTTTTCATATTAGAGTTCCTTATAATCTTTACAGCAGCCCATAAATCCTCCGGTCTAACACCTTTAGGTGCCAGATATTTCACCTTGTCCCAATATAGATATTCTGTATTAATTTTGTTAAACAATGGTTTCAAATCATTATCCAACAACAAGTCAAAAGTCTCTTTCGTAACATTAAATATTGGAGTCTTTTCAATCATAAGCTATATATTTACATCTTCAAAAAGGGAACAAAAGGGAATTTTAGGAAAATTCCCTTTTCCATTCTATGAACCATGAAGTCTTCGCTCGTCGAGGAACCTTTAACCATGAATCCTATATAATTTCTCCTGCATACTTCATCTTCTTCCCCAACACGGTACACAGAATCATCTGTATGTCCTTGATGAAAGAATAATGCCTATAGTAATAACAGTTCAAGCGCACCTTGTCGGGGTATATCACGTTATCACTATACCACACCGCCAATTCCTAATCCGACATTTTGTCAATCTGCACCTGCGGAAGACATCAGCCTTCAGCCTTCATACTTCAGCCCTCGTTTCAGACCTCAGACGTCAGACGTCATACATCCGGCATCTCTCAGCCTTCAGCCTTCATACTTCAGCCCTCGTTTCAGACCTCAGACATCAGACGTCATACATCCGGCATCTCTCAGCCTTCAGCCTTCATACTTCAGCCCTCGTTTCAGCCCTCAGACGTCAGACGTCATACATCCGGCATCTCTCAGACATCAGCCTTCAGCCATCATACCTCTTCTCTATCACCTTCCAGTCGACAATCTGCCAAAGAGCTGAGAGATGAGCAGCGCGGCGGTTCTGGTAATCCAGATAATAGGCATGCTCCCAGACGTCGAAGGTCAGTAGCGGCTTCAAACCCTTCACCACCGGATTAGATGCCCCTTGCTCCTGCGTGATAACCAAAGAACCATTTGCATCAGCCGATAGCCATACCCAGCCAGAGCCAAACAGACCGACACCTTTAGCCTCAAACTCAGCCTTGAAAGCCTCCACACTACCCCACTGCTTCTCTATCTGTGCAGCAAGTGCTCCCTCAGGGCCTTGAACAGCCTCACCGACAGGTTTAAACTGCAAGAAATACAACTCGTGGTTCAGTATCTGTCCTGCATTGTTAAATACCGCCCCTTCACTATGAAGGACAAGCTCTTTAAGCATCT
>CACWWZ010000052.1 GCA_902764705.1 uncultured Prevotellaceae bacterium
AGCAAAACTACAAAATCATGACCGCATGTCCTAAACTTATACGATGTTTAACATCTTACATTTAGAACATTATCTATAATCTGGTGCAAAGGTAAGAGGTACCTGAGTCATAGGAGCCGTCATACCCAAGTACCTGTCCCAGCGACTACCTGTCCCAGCGACTATACATATCGACAGAAAGCCACTTTTTATCGACAAAATCCTAACTGCCATCTGCCAGAGAGACTTCGTCCAACTGCTTATCAAAAAGAATGGCTTCCAAGTGTTTTTGGGTTACCGCTTTTTGCCACTACCCTTGCACCATTTGCATTGGCCGATCAAACCTGTGCATGCTGTGCATTTTACAGGATTTCCAGCGACGTAGTTGTAACCGTCACCATTGCAGTAGTTACAGATACCTGTGCCGTGGCAGTGTGAGCAAGATTCTTCTTTCTTTGGGTTATTAACCGTCTTTTTCTGCTGAGTTTTATTTGTGTTTTCGATATTTGTGGCATTCATAGTTGTGTTGCTTCCAGTGGTTCCACCCGCCAACCCAGATACGGTGTTTGCCAGTCCACTCAGCACATCCCAAATATTTGTATCTGGTTCTGATAATTCTGCATTTCTCTTTTCGTAATCGATATCTGGCCAGCCGCTCCAAGTCATATTAAGATTATAACCAGGAGTTACCCTCTGTGAGAGAAAATCCACAAAAAAACCTTGCGTCTTAATAGTGGCAATACATTGTTTCCTTAAATTTCCGTCACGGGGTTTTTCAAAAATGATTTCGTAGGTATCAAGATTGGCATAATCGCTATAATTTTTGTTGACGTAACCTACCGTATAGCCCTTATCCTGCATTTTCTCGACTTCCGACAAGACAGCAGAACCGTAACATGAATTATATACTTGTTCTGTGATGTCATCACGTCCGTCTTGCATAATCATTTCATCATATATCATAGTTACAAGGAAGAATCCTTTAGCATTCATATCTGCAAGTTTTTGGGCTGTTTTTTTATCGCTCCATGGTTTTTTTTCTAACTTTTGTTTGGTGACTTTTGGATTTTTCTCAAAAAGCGTATAACGATGCTCTTTGTTATAGTATTTTATTGCGAAGCCATTTTTAAATTTCTTGTTGATTTCCTTCGTTGTGTATATTCTTTCATACTGCTGTTCAATAGAATGCGTATTCTGCTCATGTAGTACGACGGTTCCGAATTTAGTGGTGGAAATTGATTTTATATATCGTCCGTTAGCAATTAAGTCACGCATTTGTTGGTCAAATTCTTTTTCTTTGAAATAATCTTTGGAATAGGGATATATTTCGCATTTCAAGTCTACAGCGTTTGTTTCCATCATCTGTACGACCATAATTTCGTCATTCCTTTCTTGTGATAAAGCATTGTTGAAAACGGACAACAATATAAGGAGAAGATAAATTTTCATTTTGTATGATAATTAAAATGTTAGATTATTTTCTGTGGCAAAGTTAGTCATATTCGACCCCAATTCCTCCTCGATTCCATTTTTTCTAGGGTTCATATATTAAGAAGTTTCATTCATTTGGATATCGGATGAGAATGCGGCTTATCCCAGCGATTACATATATTGCACCAGACCGTGGGGGTACTGTCCGTATTAGTACTTTTGTAGACTGTAGTTCGGTGACCACGTAATAATTCTCCCCTTTGCTCCCTCACCTCTCTTTCTTCTCTCTGGCGGTCAGCCTGCTTGCGGTCTATTTCATCGATATCATTCTTTAATTGTTGTTCTACATCGCTAGGTTTGTTTTCAAGCATAATTGCGCCAGATCCGATGCCTCTGGCAATGAAATCTCTCTGGGCTTGGGAAAGGGCATTAGCTGTGGTTTGGTCAATAGGCGTATCGTATCTGGTACCATTCAACGTAATGACTGTATTGCCATCGGTGGATATGCGTAATTGTCCAGAAATAGGATCGTAGAAGGTTAATGTCTCAACTCTTGGGAAGGCTGCATAGTTCGTCGTTACACGAACGTTGACACGCTTATATATATTCCAACCATTCTCTTGGCATTGGTATATATATCGTGGCATTGGATGTTGCAAGTCTATAGGCTCTCCGCTAACTTGATATAATATGGTGCCATCGTTAGTTCTATAACAATAAATGGAGCAGTATCCATAGGTTCCTGACTTATTCCAATACCTTGTTTCCCCCACTTGTGGTAATCCTCCAGTCACACGGTTATAGCCAGGAAAAGGAACCTCATTGTTTTTGGTTGTATTGTTTATTTGTGCTACTGCTACATTCTGCTGTTTCGGTTGTTGCCTCGTGGCCACAGCCTGTTGCTGTGCCGCACGTTTCTGGGCTGTGGCCTGTTGCTGTGCCTTACGCCGTTCTTCTGCGGCTTGTTGCTGTGCCTTACGCCGCTCTGCTGCGGCCAATTGCTGTGCTGCACGCTTTTCGGCTGCGACTCTCTCAGCGATAGCCCTCTCCTCGGCTTTTATGCTGTTCAGCAGTTTGTCCGCATCCTTTTTATTGTCTGTGTCGGCATAGCGCTGATATTCTGCGCATAGTTTCTTTGCCTGATTAAGATCTTTGTCGACACCACGTCCTTCCATATATAGACTGGCGAGTGCTCCACATGCCATCCAATAGCCTTCCTCCGACTTGTCTTTCGTTTCAGAAATAGCCAGACGGTAGTAATTGACGGCATTGTCGATGTTATAGCACTGTACGCTATCCTGAGCATAGCAATTGCCAAGAGGGTAATATGCACGTTTATCTCCATCGCGCAATGCCGCATGAAGATATACGAATGCTCCCATGTAGTTATGTTCCCTCCACAGCGAATGTCCCACCTGATAGGTCGTTGCACTGCTCTTGGTGAGGATGTCGTCATCGCTGGAGAGCAGTTCTATGTCAATCGGCTTGGGTGTCACTTCCTTTCTTTCTACCAGAACACCATGCATGGGGATAATCAGTTTCAGACCTGCATAGCAGACCTTACTGGTGGGGTTGGCATCTTTCAGTTCCTGTTCGCTGATGGCGTACTTCCGGGCAATCGTGGTGAAATCCTCGCCTCGCTGTACCACATGTTCCTTCTGTTGTGCCTGCATAGTTAATACAAGACAACACATCAATGTTAATAGAATGGTTCTTGTATTCATCGTCTAAATGTTAATAACTCACAACTAAGAAATTGGAAACACTCCAGAAACGGTTTGCATCAGTGACAGTCAGTGTGCTGGTGCCATCAGTGTTTTGCTTGATTTCATATGAGCCTGAAGGCATCTGAGTGAGCACGCTTACCTTCTTGGCTGGAATCTTGAACGTCTTGTCCCTACGGATGTCTATCTTTTCGAATGCCGAAGCATTTACCTTTGAAAGGTCGAGTTTACTTTTCTTAAACAGCGACCCTCCGCTCAACAGTCCTGCTTCCTTGAGTTCTTTTTTCGTTCCGATGAATATATATGCTTCATTCATCATATCACTCTGAGCCACCAGTGCCTCTTCCTGGCTCTTGTTTTCCTCCTCCAACTCTGCCACATGGGTGTTCAGTTTTTCAACATGTGTTTTTAGGGTCTTGATGTCGAAGTTCCGCTTTTCCAGTTCTTCGGTAAGTTCCACGATGGCCTGGTCTTTCTCCTCAAGTTGTTTCTTCAGCGAGGCTATTGTCTTCAGCATCTTTGCTTTGTCGCCTTCGCTGCCCTTCAATTTTTCCTCAAGGGCAGCAAGGCGCTCACGCTGTCTTTGAAGGATCATCTTATATGCCTCTATGTTCTGCTGTATTTGTTGCTTACGGGTCAGCGCGCCTTCTCCTCCTGTGCGGAGAATCTCCTGATCCATATTCACCACGCTGTCCATGCTTGCATTCACGGCATCAAGGAACAAGTCCATCTCGTCCTTCTCAGACATGGTCTCACTCAACACATTTCGCAGGGAATCGGCTTCAGGATTACCTTCGGCTTTACCTCCGCATGCCATCATCATACCTAATAATGGTAATGCTAATGCTACAGAAATTAATCTTTTCATATTTAATACAGGTTGTTTACGATATGCAAAGGTAGGCTTTTTCTTTGAAACAACCAAATAATAACTGTAATATTTTACTGGGTATCGGACAAAGCTGGTTTACTGGCAGATGGCAGTTCTGGCAGATGGCAATTAGGTTTTGGGAGGTTGTAAAGGGAAAGAGAGAATTGTATAATTATATTATATATTATTATATATATAAATATATATATAATAATAGATTTTGGTTTGGCCTTTTTCGAAATCGATTTGGGCTAACTGCCATCTGCCATCTGTCAGAACTGCCATCCTGTGCTGTTAGGTGCAGTCTGGCTCTCCCAAGACCTCGAAAATAAGACTGACCTCGGCGGGAGGGAAACTTGGGGACGGTTCTCAGTGATCCACTTTCGGAAATCAGAGAGCCGTCCTTATTTATGCATAGGGTTCGTCCAGCCCGTTATATTAGGCTTTCGGGCTTGCACGTGCAGACTCCCCGAGGTAACACGTGCAGACTCCCCGAGGTAACACGTGCAGACTCCCCGTGGTAACACGTGCAGACTCCGGAGTTAGCAAAAACGAAAAAGTCTTCTTCGAAAGAAGAAAAACGAGCTTTTCTTTTGTATTCTGCTTTCTTTTTCGTACCTTCGCAGGCATAAAGAAACGAACGACTGAAACAGATGGAATTACAACAGTTGACAATGAGCGTCTGCAGGGTGGCCCGCGAGGCGGGTGCCTATATTAATAAGGAACGCGTGAGTTTTTCGTTGGACAAAGTGGAGCGCAAGCAAGCCCACGACGATGTGTCGTATGTGGACAAAGGGTCTGAGCAGCTTATCGTCAGTAAACTTCGCGAGATATTGCCCGAGGCAGGCTTCATCACAGAAGAAGGTACGACGAAGGATGATGATAGATGTAAGATGTCTGATGTAAGATGTCAGAAGGAAGATGTATCCGACGTCAGCCCTCAGCCTTCAGACTTTACGTGGGTGGTGGACCCCCCTGGACGGCACTACTAACTTCATTCATGGCTTTGCACCTTACGCGGTGAGTATCGCGCTCTGTAAGCGTCCGTAGTCATTTTCAAACGGATTGAATCTGTCAGGTTCAATCGTTGGTCCTATCTCACTGTGTCGCTTGTCCGACAGCAGTAGATTCCATTTGTTCTTATAGTTTTCCATTTCTCTACAGATATAATTTATTCCTGATGAATATATTTTTATCTTCGTATCCTTACCTATCGCATAAACGGTAGCGTCTTGGCCTGCTCCATCATCATATCTGCCACGATACTGTTGGCATCACTTTCGCCATTGATGAGGTCGTAGAGTGATTTCAGACCATCGCGTCCTCCGTCGTGCTTCAGCACATAGACCAAGCAAAGATACTGGAGGGCTGTGTTCGACGAGAGGATGTCGAGGTCGGTGATGGCCAGTTGTGAGAGTGCCAACTGATAGGCATCTTCGCTGTTCTCGTCGATGAAGCGCTGTACCTGGCCAAGCGTCTCCATCCCGAACGACTCCAGAACCGGCAAGTAGGACATCACCGATACGGGCCAAATCTCGGCCTGGTTGACGGCAGCGATACGCTTATTCAGACGGTCAAATGGGTGCAGTTCCAGATAACTTCGGAACGTGTCGCGCGAGAGTGACACATCGTCAAGCTTACCGCTCTTCACCAGCGCTAGTGTTTGTCGGCGATAGTCGGTAAGGAGTGTTCGCAGTCGGCTGAACTCATCGTCCATCAACTCTGCCATTCCTGCCAATCGGTTGAACTGTCGCAGATAGACGTCGGGAACTTTTACATCGCCTTTGTAGCCAGTATCGTGCCAAATGGTAGACCACACATGCTGCAGGGCTGTACGCATCTGCAGTTCGAAGCGCGGGCCACCAGTTTTAAGTCGGCAGATATAGTGCAGGGAATTGTAGCCGAAGGAGTCCAGCTTGTGCAACTTACGCTTATCGACGCTCTCCTGCCAGTCGATGTCGAACACACGTTTGGCAATGGCCGCCACCTTGTCCACCTCGTCGGTATAGAAGGTGATGACGCGTAGCCCCACAAGGTCGGTGATGTCATCGATGCTCTTGTACTTCGCACCCTTCAGCTCCAGTTTTCCGGTCAGCGACTTCTCGGTCTTTACCCTGTGCTCCATGGCCGTGATATAGATACCCTGTTCTTTCAGTGCATGGCGTAACTGGTTGCTGGCCTCATCTGCTAATTGCTGCAGTGTAGGACGCAGTTTGCGGTATTGCTGCATCAGCATCTCACCATGCGGATCAAGTGATATTTGTCTATCCATCTCGGAACGGATTTACTTAAACTCGAAGATATTGCTGAAGCCCGTGATGGTGAAGACAGCACGGACATTATCATTGATGCCTTTGATATACACATGTCCGTCTTTGGCTTGGGCGTTCTGCAGGATGCCCAGGAAAATGCGCAGACCGGCTGAAGAGATATATGTCAGGTCAGTGCAATCAATGATGATATCTTTACCCTCCACGTCGTTCAGTGGACTCATTGCCTTTTCGGTTTCTGCGGCAGCAGCTGTGTCGAGATTACCTTCCAGAATGGCAACTATGTTGCCGTCAATCTTTTCAATTTTTACGTTCATAATCTTATTCTTAATTATTAATTATCAATTTTTTTAAAATTTTTCCTCAGCGTCAGCACATTGCAGTTATCTATGCGCTCATAGTTGATGGAATCCATGTTCTTACGAATAATGTGGATGCCCAGTCCACCAATCTTCCGTTCCTTGGCCGAAAGCGTGGTGTCGACTTCCGATTGAACGGTGGGATCGAAAGGTTGGCCACTGTCGATGATGGAGAACTTCAGACGCACATCGTTGGATGCGGCTTCGATGGTCACGTCGCGCTGCTGTCCTGACGGATAGGCGTATTTCATCACGTTGACCACAGCCTCTTCGACGGCAACCTTGATACTCATAGTGAGGAGTTCATCGAAGCCCACACCCTGGCAGACCTCTTCGACAAAGTCATTCAGTCGCGGCACCTCTTGCAGGTCGCAGGGCAACACAAGACTCTTGCGCATCCTGACGTCGCTCTGCTGCTTGATATACTGTATGGCCATCATGGTCAAATCGTCGCTCTGTTCGGCATCACCCACAAACTGATGTACGGCCTCGGTCATCCGTGCGATGAGCTGACGGGGTTCCTGTTGTTGCAGGGAGAGTGCCTGTGTGGCCACGTCGTTGACGCGCTCCATTTGGAACTGCTCGTTGTTGGCATCCATAGCCTCGGTGAGTCCATCGGTGAAGAGGAAGATGGTGGTACCGTTGAAGATCTGTGCCTCCTGCAGGGAATACTTCCATGTGGGCATAAAGCCAACGGGGATATTCGAGTCGCAGGGCAGTTCGCCCACGCCAGCACCGACGAGCAACGGAGCGTCATGGCCGGCATTGCAATAGTGTAAGCGTCCTGTGGGCAGGTCGAGCACACCGACAAAGAGAGTTACAAACATGTGGGTTTTGTTCATGTCGGCAATCGCCTTGTTCATGGTTGTCACAATACGGTCGGGTATCGACTCGTGGGCCGACACGGTTCGGAAGGTAGAGCGTGTCACAGCCATGAAGAGCGAAGCAGGTACACCCTTGCCCGACACGTCGCCGATGCAGAAGAACAGCTTCTCGTCGCGGAAATAGAAGTCGAACAGGTCACCGCCCACTTCCTTGGCCGGGGTCAGAGAGGCAAAGAGCTGCACGTCATCGCGGTCGTCCCGCGTGGGGAACTTCTCGGGCAGCATGCCCATCTGTATGCCGCTGGCGATACGAAGGTCGCTCTCTATCGAGGCCTTCTGGGCGGTAGTGTCCTTCAGTTCTTCGATATATTTCACCAGCGACTGCTGCATGTTGCCGAACGAGTGGCTCAGCTGGCCTATCTCGTCAGTGCGCTGGAAATCAGGTAGTACAGCGTCGAACTGACCAGAGGCGATGGTCTCAGCCTCCTTAGCCAGTCGACGCAGAGGTTTTAACTCACGGGTGATGATGCGGATGAACAGGTAGAGCATCAGCAATAGACCGACGGTGACGATGGTCATGATGGTGCGGCGCAGACGGTCGAAGCCACTGAATATATCACTCTCAGGACAGACGATGGCCATCGAGCAGCCAGTCTGGCCAAGGGGCTTATAAAAGACATAGCAGTCCTTACCACCGATGTTCATGTGTTTCATGCCCTCCTCGCCATGCTGCATAGCATAGCCCAAAGCGGTCATGGCCGTGTCGGGCTGCTCCAGCGTCTGTGTAAAGATGGTTTGGCGGGTGATTTTCGTCGTGTCTGGATGTACGAAATAGGTGCCGCCACGACCTATCATGATGCTGTAGGAATTGGGATAAGGCTTGACGGCTGAGATGGTCTGCGACAGCCAGTTCAACGAGAGACTAACGTTAATGACGCCTATCATCTGCCCCTGCTTGTCGGTGAGAGTCTGACAGTAGCTTGTCACCATCTCGCTGGTGTTTGTAGCCACGTCAAAGTCCATATACGGTTCCGTCCAGCACGGTTTTTCCAGCAGCTGGGGCATCAGATACCAGTCTGCAAAGAAATACTGATAACTGTCGCTGCCTCCCTGAATGGTGCGGATAGAGTCACTAACGTGTTTGGTATAGGCAGAGAAGTAGCGGCCCTTGTCCTTGAAGTAGTAAGGTTCGAAAGCAATGGAACAGTTGTAGAAGTCGGGATTATTCTGCAGCATGCCTCGGCTATAGACGAACATCGAGTCGGCCTTGTCGGGGTGTCGCTCAACGAGCCACTTGGTCATGTTCGATGCCACCTCCACACGGTTCAGGATACTATCCACGCGCAGCGAGGTCTTGTCGAGTATCTGCGTGGCGCGGTTAATAGCCTCCTGGCGCACAGCCTCGCGAGACTGATAGAACAGGAAGCCAAGGGCGACATTGAAGATGATGGCTGCAAAGAATACCACCCACAGGCTGACCCTGACGGATAGTTTGCGACGGATATATGTTAAGATTTTTTTCATAACCATGCGGTAGCTAATTATTCACTTTCCACTTACGAGTTCCTCGTATGTCACTTCGCGGCCCAGCATCTGGTTCTCCGCCATCAGGCGGCTGGCCTGCCGCACCATGTCGGGACGCAAGCGGAACTCGCGCTTCTTCGACTCGCGGTCCACCTGCAGGCGCAACACCTCCTTGAGCATTAGCCGCTGCATCACACGGTTGGTGGCAATGTGGTTCTTGTCGACATATTGCATCACGATGTCCAGTGTCTCGTCGGGATGTGCGGCTGCCCACTCCCAGCCTTTACGACTGGCCTGGGCAAAGCGGCGAGCCAGCTCCTTATGATTGGCATAGTAGTCGCGGGTCATATAAACACCGTCCTCCTGCACGTTGTAGCCGTGGTCGCAGAAACGATACACGTTCTTGTCGGTCATTTTGATGCCTGCCTGCACCAGCTGGTAGTACTCGTTGTAGCTCATGGCCAGCGTGGCATCAAGTGCTCCAGACACGAACAGGTTCACGTTCTGGGCAAAGCGCACCCACTGATAGTCCAAATGATCCTTGATGCTCATGCAGATGGCAAGCTGTCCGAAGCCCACGCTCCAGATACCTACCTTGGCTCCCTTCTGTGTCAGCGGATCCTTGTCGCGGGCAGAGACAATGACCATGGCATTGTTCATCGATGTCTGAAGAATGTTCACTAGGGGGATGCCGCCATCAATAATCTCCAACGCCTGACAGAGCTGTAGTGTTGTGGCCTGGCATTGGTTGTTACGTAGGCGACTCATGGCGGGCTGCGTGGACGACGGATGTTCTATGCGCACCTTCACACCGGCCTCGCGGTAGAAGCCCTTGGCCTCGGCCACGTAGTAGCCTGCGAACTGGGCCTGTGCCGTCCACTGCGGCGTGAACACGATGGTCTCGTCCTGCGCCACTGCGTGGCTAATGAATAAATAAAAATGAATAAATAATAATAATAGCAGAGATTTCTTGTTCATTTGTTATTTATTATTTGTTTATTATTCAGGGCTTCGGCCCGCAAACACTTGATTGATGAGATTTTCAAACTCCTTGTAGGCAAAGGTGTCGCGGAGTTCGCTGAGGGATGCGGCCAGCCCCCGGTAGTGCCACTCGTGGTCCTTGGGATCCTTGGCATGGAAGAGGTTCCAAAGGTTATCGCCCTGCTGGGCATAGTCGCGGGCGATGGCCCGCATATTCGAGAGTTTGTCGCCCAGGGCTACAATCTTGGCATCGTGCGAGGCACGAGCCAGACGGTCGATGGCGGCCTGCTTGCGAGCGTGCCAAGATTCCTCGGCGGGTAAATCGCCGAGCACGATGTCGCTCTCCGAGGCCACGAGCGAGGCGATGCGATTGCCGAACTCGGTACGGATCTGTTCTACCGTGACGTCGGTGTCCTCCACGGTGTCGTGCAGGGCTGCGGCGGCCAGCAGTTCCTGGTCGGGTGTCATCGTGGCCACGATTTCCACAGCCTCCATCGGGTGAACGATATAAGGAAAACCTTTGCCGCGACGTTCTGTCCCGGCATGGGCGCGGACGGCGAACACGATGGCGCGGTCCAGCAGTGTGGTGTCTAAGGGTTTGTTTGCCATAAGTTATTACGAATAATATTGTTTCATCAGTTTATGTATATAGATGCCGAAGAAAAGCTTCTCGACAAAGTTGGACTTTTGGAAGACGGTGCGGAGTACGACGTCAAGGGCGGCGAAGCGACCCGCCTGGGCATCGAAAGCAGCGTGGTCATCCTGTCCGGTGTATTCTTTGGCGAAGGCATCCCAGAAGCGGTGGAACTGCTCCAGGGTCATGTGGAAGATGTCCTGCACCCGCTTCATGGGAGCATAGATGTGGCAGATGAGGAAGAGGTGGCCGATGTCGAACATGGGGTCGCCATACCCAAAGCGATCCAGGTCAATCCAATAGTAATCCGCTCCGGCCTGGATGATGTTACCTGTTTGGAAATCACCATGAACGCAGTGAGTATATTCAGGGATGGTTTCAATAAAGGCCCGGATTTTCTCCCTGTTCTTCCTACTCACAAAAGTGGCTCTCTCTACGGCCAGTAGCGCCTGTGCCTTCCTGCTGGGGAAGAATTCGGTGTTGCAAGGCGTAGCGAATAGTTCCTTCCCTTTGCGGCACAAGAGGCGGGCCATCTCTTCGGTACGCTCGGGTTCGTCGTGACAGATGCGCGAGAGAGATTTCTTGCCCTTGATGCGCTGCGAAATGGTAGCATAGGCATCTCCGACCTGCACGATGCGATACATCGCAGGGACAGGGATTCCGAGGCTGGCCACGGCCTTGGAGACATCGTATTCGTGCTTGACGGCTTCCCATGTGCTCAAGCGGGCATTGTTCACCTTGAGGATTTCGTCCGGAGCAGCCGAGCTGACGTATGTCTTCCCGTTGCCACCCTCACCAATCTGGGTGTAGTCGTTCAGATTGACTTTGTCGAGCTCCATCGCGACTCGGCCATCCAGGCAAGCTTGGCGGCTCTCGCTGCCCTGTCGCTTGATTCTCTGTACTTCTTCCATGACAAAATTCAATTTGCTACTATCACTTTTTTGACTACCATTTCTTTGTCAAGTATTTCTCCTTCAACTGCTGCTGCTCTTTCTTCGAGAAACCCAGTTGGTTCTCTATGTAAGCAGACAGCGAGCCATACTTCTGGTCGATCAGGTCGAGGGTTGTCACGAAGTTCTCGCGGCTCACGCCGACCATGGCGCGAACGAAGGCAACGGCCTCCTTGCCGCCCTCTTTCTCCTGGACCTTGGCTGTCAATGCTTCCACCTGACGAGCGTAACTCTGGTTAGAGAGGTCGAAGTCCTCGACGATGGTCTCGCGGCTGGCACCAAGGGCAGCCAGGAGGAAAGCCGATGCCCATCCGGCACGGTCCTTGCCCTGTGAGCAATGCCATAGCACACCACCCTCGGCACGGAGGACACCACGGAGGAACACACCGTAGTAGTGTTGCGCCGCAGAATCGGTCACAATGGCAGGATAGAGCTGGCGGGCCATCGTCTGCGCCTTGGGTTCGAAGGCGTATTTCATCAGCACGGCCAGCATGTCCCGCGTGTCCATCTTGGTCGTGTCGGCACGACTGGAGGAGAATCCTTGGATGAATGCCTTGGGCAAAGTTGAGAGGTGGGTGTAGCTTACCCCGTCTATGATACGGTCGGGGGCAGCATTGGCCTCAGCCTCAAATCGGAAGTCGAACACGTCAGTCAGATGATACTTCTCCTTCAGCACAGCCACGTCGCTGTCGGTAGCCTTCGTGAGGTTTCCGCTGCGCACGAGCATACCCGTGCGGACAGTCTGCCCATTCTGCATGGCGAGACTGCCCATGTCGCGGGCATTCTCTACGCCTTCAAAGGCGATGGCTCGTTGTGAGTGGGCTACTTGTGCGGAGAAGAACAACATGACTATGAATAGAATATAGGATGGCTTTGTCATCATTTTGGTAAGGCTTTGTCCAAATACTGTATAATGAACTCACTAAGAGGCCGCTTGCCATCACAGAGTTTGCTCACAAAGAATGTCATCTTGATAAAGATGAAAGGCTGCAGTTTCTGCACCTCAGCATTCAACACTTCCTGGGAGTCGGTGCCGTAATATGCCTTTGCAAAAGCAGTCCAGTGAGCCTTCAGCGTATCATTGTCCAAATGGAAGATGTTGTCGGCACGCTCTGCACTCAAGAAGTTTGCCGCATAATACATCATGCCCAGGTCCCATTCGGGCACGCCATAAGCAAAGTCGCCCACGTCAATCCAGAGGTCGCGCTGTCCGTCGGTGATGATGTTGCCGATGTGGAGGTCTCCATGCAGACAGGTGGGCGTAGAAGGAATGCTATCCATAAAACGATTGATACGCGCCCTGAGATTGTCTGGAAGATTGGAAATCTTATCAATCCATGGCATCACAAGCTCCTTCATGTCCGGCAGCCGCATAGTGTCGGCAGGGGTCTGGTGTATCTGCTTGGCCAGCACGGCGAATCGCTCAGACAGCGGCACCAGCTGGTCGGGTTCCTGCGAGATGATACGGGTGAAGGAGCGCTTGGGCTGTATCAGTTCATACTCTGCCCCGTAGCGCGTACCGTCGGTAATCAGACGGATGGGCTTCGGTGTGGGCAGTCCAAGTTCATAGACCACTTGATTGATGCTGAACTCGCGAATGGCGTTGTCGGCTGTCACGCTGGGCATGAAGAGCTTGGCCAGTGTCTTACCGTCCTTGTGGTTATACGTAAGGGCCGTCCCGCCCTCGCCTGTCTGAACATAGTCGTTCAGGTCGATCTGTTTGTATGCTTCCATCGTTTCTCTGTCGTTAAGTTACTCCAACGGAATCTCCGGATGCTGCACGGCGAGGGGCAGGTCCTTCTGCGAGAGGTAGAACATGTAGAGGATGACGGGCTTTGTGCCGCGGTTCTCGCCGTGGTGGATGGTGTTCACCATCTCTACGACGGCCTCGCCCTCATGCACCACTTTCTCCTTGCCGTCCTGGCCGATGATGGTCAGTTCGCCCTGTACCAGGATGCCGTAGTTCATCACGGGATGGTGGTGCCAGCCCAGCTTCTGGCCTGCGGGGAACACGTACTTCACGGCTACCAGTTCGGGGCGGCCCCGGAAATAGCCCCGCAAACGAGGGTGGCGGCGAACACCCATTGAATCATTTTTTTCATTGTTTGTTGTTCTTTATATCGTGATACTTATTGTTAGTTATACCTTGTTAGGTCCGTCGGGTCTCAGAGCAGCGCGGCAAGCCCCTGCTTTTGGCACACATCAGCCTGTTCGGGCTATGTTTAGAATAAGGTATAATGCCTTCCTCATATATTCAATTGCAAATTTTGCCTGCAAAATTACAACTTTTTTAGCAAATTACTATTAACTTGTTCAGATTTAACGTAATATCCAGTATAAATTTTTATATTGTGACAAAAAAGAACTTCAATAATGCTTTAAGTTGTACACCTCATTGCGGACAGAAATGTTAATGTTATATAACTGTTGCAAGTGGATTTTTACTTTTGGGGAAAAGATGCGTCAAAAATAGAAAATAATTATCAAACCATTCAAATAAACATTTACTTATGAAAAAAATTATCCTTTCATTGATGGCATTCTCATGCCTGACGGCATCTGCTCAGTTTGGTGCTCCCAGAGAGAACCCCAAAGTTCCATCAGTAACAGAAAACGTAACTGAAGACTTCAAACCTGCATCGACCAATCAGGACAACAAACAGTACCCGATGGTCAACTCACAACGCATGGTTCGTGCACAGATCAAGGCTCCCGATGCAACCTTCGTAGGACTCGACATTGCCGGCAAGATCTACATCATGACCAAGGACGAGAACGGTGTGTGGACTGGTACTTCGGAACCTCAGGACGAGGGCTTCCACTACTATCAGCTGAACATCGACGGTGCCTCTGTGCCTGATCCGGGCAGTCTTTATTATTATGGCGCCAGCCGTTGGGGCAGCGGCATTGAGATTCCTTCTGACGACCAGGACTTCTGGCAGGTGAAGAATGTGCCGCAGGGTTCTGTGAGTGAGGTGTTCTACTGGTCGACCTACACGGAGAAGATGCGTCGCTGTCATGTCTATCTGCCCGCTGAGTATTTCACCAATCCCACGAAGAAATTCCCCGTTCTGTATCTGCAGCACGGCATGGGTGAGAACGAGTACGGATGGGCTGAGCAGGGGCATACCGCTCAGATTATGGACAATCTGATTGCTGAGGGCAAGGCTGTTCCTTGCATCATCGTGATGGATAATGGTCTGAATACACGTCGTCCTGGTGAGCAGGGTGGTTTCGGTGGTCCCCGCCCACAGGGTGCTGCTGGTCCTGGAAACTTCAATGGCCCCCGTTCTGCTGGTGGTCAGCGTCCACAGGGTGCTCCCGGTCAGGGTGGGCCTCGTCGTGGCTTCGGTGGTTTCTCAGAAGGTTTCAAGAATGTGCTCTTCAACGACATCATCCCGATGGTGGAGAAGAACTATCGCGTCATTGCCGACCCTCAGCATCGTGCCTATGCCGGTCTGTCGATGGGTGGCATGCAGGCTCGTGAGATTACACTGGCCAATCCTGATAAGTTCGCTTATGTCGGCTCTTTCAGCAGCGGTGCATGGAATGTTGACCAGGTGAAGGCTTCAGAAGGTTTCGCCAAAAACGTCAAGTTGCTCTTCATGAGCGGTGGCGGCAAGGAGAATATGGGATGCGTTGAGGCGGCCAAGAATATCAAGGAACAGCTCGGCATGAATGCCGTCGGTTACGAATCGCCTGGCACGGCCCACGAGTGGCACACCTGGCGTCGCAGCCTCTACCAGTTCGCCCAGCTGATGTTCAAATAATATATTGAATGCAAATCGTGCAGTCCGAAAAGAACTGCACGATTTTTTTTTTTGCTCACTATACGGAGAAATGCCGTAATTATACCAGCTCTACCTTATTAATATCCTGTTCCTTTTCGCAGTAGTGACAGGTCAGGATGCCGTCAGCCACATGGAAGTGGGTGGCCATGGGTTCGTTGTTGGTGATGCACTTGGGGTTGTTGCACTTCACGATACCCTTGATTTCGTCAGGGGTCTCGACGGTTTTCTTTTCTACCACTTCGTAGTCGCGGATAATGTTAAGGATGACTTTAGGCGCCACAACGGAGAGACGTGAGATTTCGTCGTCGGTGAAGAACTTGTCCGACACCTTGATGATTCCCTTCATGCCGACTTTCTGCGAGGGGTAGTTGAATCCGATGGTGACGGGGGTCTTCAGGTCGAAGAGTCCCAGAAGGCTGGCCACCTGATAGGTCTTGGCGGCGGGTATATGGTCGATAACGGTGCCGTGCTCAATGGCAGCAACGAGGCGTTCTTTCTTGTTCATGATTCTTTCCTTTTTTCGTTATTACGGTATAACGTTATTACGTTATTCCGGAAATCATTTAATAATCGTCTTGTCGTTCTTGACGTCGTCAAGCGTGATGCCCAGCACGTCGCAGAAGATGGCCTCGCGGGCAAAGAGTCCGTTGCCGGCCTGCTGGATGTAGTAGGCGTGGGGGTTCTCGTCTACATCGTAGGCTATCTCGTTGACACGGGGTAGGGGGTGCAGAATCTTCATGTTGGGCTTGGCCAGTCGCAACATGTCATTATTTAAGATGTACACGTTCTTGACGCGCTCGTATTCCATCAGGTCCGAGAAACGCTCCTTCTGTACACGGGTCATATAGAGGATGTCGGCATCCTGAATGACCTTCTCGTTGAAGGCGGTGTGCTCCTGATACTGGATGCCGTGCTCCTTGCAATAGATCTTGTATTCCTGGGGCATGGCCAGCTCCTTGGGGGCCACGAAGTGGAAAGTAGGATTGAAATGGCGCATGGCCATGATGAGCGAGTGAACGGTACGACCGTATTTCAGGTCGCCAACCAGATAGATGTTCAGATTCTCGAGTGTACCCTGCGTCTTGTAGATGGAGTAGAGGTCGAGCATGCACTGTGAGGGATGCTGGTGGGCACCGTCACCGGCATTGACGATGGGGATGGGGGCCACCTCGGAGGCATACTGGGCTGCACCCTCGATATAGTGGCGCATCACAATGACGTCGGCATAGTTGGAAACCATCAGGATAGTGTCCTTCAGCGTCTCGCCCTTGGTGCCACTGGTAATCTTGGGGTCTGCGAAGCCAATAACACGGGCTCCGAGACGATTGGCTGCCGTCTCGAAAGAGAGACGGGTTCGCGTTGAGGGCTCAAAAAAAAGAGTCGCCACAACCTTGCCCTTCAGCAACTCGCGGTTGGGGTGACGTTCGAACTCTTGTGCCATCTCAATCATGTAGAGAATCTTCTCTCGTGTGAGGTCGGCAATCGTTACAAAATCATGCTTTTCCATTTGTCTTTGGTAATTTAGGTGCAAATTTACACATAATTTCTGAATTTTGCACGATTATTCAGAAGATTTTTGTAATTTTGCACGCAAACTAAAGATTTTCCAGTCATGAAAAAGTGGATTATACGTACTTTATGGGCACTTTTGGTCGCTTCTGTACTGACAGCAGGATTCGGATTCTATGCCATCAACGAAGGGTGGATAGGCTATATGCCGCCCATTGAGGACCTCCAGAATCCTATCAACCGTTTTGCCACACAGGTGATTTCTGCCGACGGCAGGGTGATGGGTACCTGGAACTATAATCGAGAGAATCGTATTATTGTTGACTATACCCAGTTGTCGCCATCGCTGGTGCAGGCTTTGGTAGCTACGGAGGATGTCCGTTTCTACGAACATTCGGGCATTGACTTCTATGCCTTGGGACGTGCTGTCGTCAAGCGTGGAATCTTCGGACAGAAGAGTGCCGGTGGCGGATCGACCATTACCCAACAGTTGGCCAAGCAGCTCTATTCAGAGACGGCACACAGTGTGATGGAGCGACTGTTGCAGAAACCCATCGAGTGGGTGATAGCTGTCAAACTGGAGCGCAACTACACGAAGGACGAGATTCTGACTATGTATCTCAACTATTTTGATTTCCTTCATAATGCGGTGGGCATCAAGACGGCTTCCAATACTTATTTCTGCAAGGAACCCAAGGATCTGACTCCTACGGAGTCGGCTGTGCTTGTGGGATTGTGCAAAAATCCGTCATTCTATAATCCTGTCCGTCATCCGGAACGCTCGTTGGAACGCCGTAATGTCGTGTTGGGGCAGATGCTGAAAGCGGGCTATATCACAGATGCAGACTATCAGAAATACTGTGCAGAGCCGTTGAACCTGAAGTTCCATGTGGCTGACCATAAGGACGGTATTGCCGTCTATTTCCGCGATTTCCTCCGCCGTTATATGATGGCTAAGAAACCGAACGTTTCTGATTATCCTTCGTGGAACATGGTGAAGTACCATATTGATTCTATCAACTGGGAAACAGACCCCTTGTATGGCTGGTGTAATAAGAACTATAAGAAAAATGGCGACCCCTATAATGTGTATACCGATGGCTTGAGAGTTCATACCACCATTGATTCCCGTATGCAGGAATATGCTGAGCAGGCGGCCCGTGAACATGTCGTCAAGTTCCTTCAGCCTGCTTTCGACAAAGAAAACAAAGGACATAAGAATGCCCCGTATTCTGGTAGTATCTCGCAAGATCAGCTGAATAAAATCCTGATGCGTTCCGTTCGTCAGAGTGAGCGCTATAGGCTCATGAAGAATGATGGTGCTACGGAGGAGCAGATTATGCAGTCCTTCAAGACGAAGACGGAAATGACAGTGTTTACATATCACGGCGAGAAAGATACCATCATGACTCCGCTAGACTCTATCAGGTATTACAAGTCGTTCTTGAGGACGGGATTCATGAGCATTTGTCCGCAGAACGGTCATGTAAAGGCATATGTCGGAGGACTTGACTTCAGCCATTTTGCTTACGATATGGCGATGGAGGGTCGACGTCAGGTAGGATCTACTATCAAGCCGTTCCTGTATTCTCTCGCTATGGAGAATGGATTCTCACCTTGCGACTTGGCTCCTAACGTGCAGCAGACTTATATGGTGGCTGGACGCCCGTGGACTCCCCGTAACTCTGGACATGCACGCTATGGCGAGATGGTAACCCTGAAGTGGGGACTCCAGCAGTCGAATAACTGGATATCAGCATACTTGATGAGTAAGCTTAGTCCTCAGGCTTTCGTGACATTGTTGCATGAATATGGTATACGCAATCCGGAAATCCATCCGTCAATGGCCTTGTGTCTTGGACCATGTGAAATTACGGTGGGCGAAATGGTGAGTGCTTACACGGCTTTCGTCAATCATGGTATACGTGCTGCGCATATGTTTGTGACAAGAATCGAGGATAATGAAGGTAACGAGATTGCTCAGTTCCAGCCTCGCTTGAACGAAGTCATCAGCGAAGAAAGTGCCAACAAGATGCTTTATATGCTGAAGGCTGTCGTTGATGGAGGTACTGCTGGCCGTCTCCGCCATAAATATGGCTTTACGGCAGAATTGGGTGGTAAAACGGGTACAACAAATAATAATAGTGACGCTTGGTTCATGGGACTGACTCCGACTCTGGTGACTGGCGTATGGGTTGGTGGTGACGATCGTGATATCCATTTTGCTTCGATGGCAATGGGACAGGGAGCAACGATGGCTCTTCCGGTATTTGCTCTGTATATGCAGAAAGTTTATAAAGACAAACAGCTTGGCTATAACGAGAAAGCTGTTTTCGATCTTCCGCCAGGATATAATCCGTGCAATATGGATGAATCAGGACTGAGCGATGTGAGTGAAGATAGTATAGAAGAGGTCTTCGAGTAAGCCGTTTCTATATAATATAATAAGGTATATGGTTTTCGCATTGTAAAAGAATGCGAAAACTTTTTGTTTTTTCGCAAAATAATTTGGAAAAAGTTTGGTGGG
>CACWWZ010000053.1 GCA_902764705.1 uncultured Prevotellaceae bacterium
TTGGTAGACCATCCCAAAATGCCTTATGCAGAAATCCGCGTGACAGACGAGACCGGCAGGCTGCTGGCCGTCTTTACCTCAAGCGGATACAGGAAAAAAAGGGCGGTCATCGACGCTGAGTTGTAAAATAAGAAAGCACGAAAATGGTAAGATGACTGGGAAAGTTAAACAATTTTTCAATAATGTTTTGTTTTTATTTAAATAATTTGTATCTTTGCAAACGATTATTATGGATAAAACTACAAAATATTATTGCTTATGTCACAGAATAAAACAGTCATCCAAGGTTTAGAACCTGCCGATAGTCCTAGTTATAATGGTGGGGGCGGTGTTAATTCTGGTTTCTATTCACGCAATGCAGGACCACGTCCGCAACAGCGCGGAACTTATGTTCCAGGAATGTCTGAGGGTCAGCCAGTTAGTGCGGCACCTCGTAACCCGAACCAAACAGTGGTGCAGCCTGCTATGCAGCCTCAAGCTTCACAGCCTCGTAGAACATCTATTCAGACAGGCAAACCTATAGCGGGGTTCCTGTATTCGGTTTCGCGCACAGGAGCAGGTGAGTTCTGGCCTTTGCAGATTGGACAGAATACGATAGGGCAGAGTGAAAATTGTGACATTGTTCTGCCAGAAGGTACTGTGTCGCAGGAACATGCAGTATTGGTGGTAAGGAAAATGAAAAATCCTGAGAAAGTAATCGCTTCAATCAGTGATGCACGTTCTACCAATGGTACCATGCTGAATGGAGTTAGTCTGGGGTTCACAGCAGAAGAATGCAAGAATGGTGATATTATTACGATAGGTGAAAACTACGAACTGTACTTGATTTTGGTAGACGCTGCTACGTTAGGACTGTCAGTTTCTAAGGACTTTATCGCTATTGAAGAGGAAACAAATACTGCACCAGGTATGCCTGAAACACCTGCGGGTTACACCCGTCCTGAAAGCCAGTTTGGACCACCGCCTTTTGGAGGTGGTTTCGTGCCCGGAGGAGGTACTGTGGGCTTTGACGGTTCCATCAACAATGACAAGGGCGGTACAATAGGAATGTAATGGTGCAGGCTGTTCAACAAAGGCCCAATGACCCTTATTTGTATTTGTATGTGATGGGTGAGTGGTATTGTTACAACCCAGCGGATATGCCGTTGGGGAGTGGTGCCATGGGAGATGTCTATAAAGGATACCGATGCCGTGACGGTATGGTGATAGCTGTAAAGCGTGTGAAAGATGCATTTGCTAATAATAAAATGATTCGTGAGCGTGCGAAACAGGAAGCTTCTTTAGCCTTTCGCCATCCTAATTTGGTAGAGATGATTGGCTATTGTGAGTATGCACCAGAAACAGGTCCCATCTTCATCTTGAGCAATTTTGTACAAGGCAAGAATATAGACGAATATGTAAAGGGTTTTGAGAACTCTCCTCATAGGACAGAAAAGATTTGTGGTGCCATCTGTGCCGTGCTTGACGCCTTGGACTATGTCCACTCACGAGGTGTTATCCATCGTGACATCAAGCCGTCGAACATTATGATTGAAAATGACTCGAATGTCAGACTGATGGACTTGGGTATAGCAAGGATGAACGCTGGAAACAAGTTCTCTTCGTTTGGGTTTATTGGTACGCCTGAATATTCTGCTCCAGAGCAGATGCAGAGAGAACAGAATGGCACAATAGTACAGATTAATGCCACAACGGACATCTATGAACTGGGTATCACTTTCTATGAGCTGCTAAATGGAAGTAATCCAATGTCTTGCAATACAGAAGTGGAAACCATGACACGCCAGATGAAGGAAAATTTGCCTGCCAGTGAACGGATTCCTAAGAAACTGATGCAGGTCATCTGGAAAGCCACCGAGAAAGAACAATCAAAACGCTATCAGACAGCCTTGGACTTTAAACATGCTATACAAGCAGCATTGTTGCCGGAGCCTTCTAAGTCGCAACAGGTTATGGATTGGATACAGGAAAATGCCATGATGCTATTGGGTGGGGTGATGGTGCTGGCGGTACTGATATTTGTCATTGTGATATTAGTGATATAGGAATATGGAACTACAACAGCTTCATCAAGGGAATGAGCGTCTTTTTACTGCTTTTGCGGAGTCAAGAACGGGAGGACGCGATGAGAATCAAGATTCCTATGGCTATGCTCAAACAGCATGGGGCTTTCTGGTTACCGTTTGCGATGGCATGGGAGGCGGACCTGGCGGTAAGACTGCCTCTACGATAGCTGTTAATGAAATTGTAGCAGGTGTAGAGGGCGCAAGCAAGGATGAAGAGGTATCCAATATTCTGATTAAGGCCATTCGCAGAGCCAACATGGCGATTATAGAGGCAGGCAACGAGAATCCCTCTTTGAAAGGAATGGGATCAACGGCTACTGTGCTCCTTTTGTCAGAACGTGCTGCCCAGATTGCATTTGTGGGTGACAGCCGTATTTATCAGTTGCGTGGTAAACGTAAAGTGTTCCGCACGTTTGATCACTCTATGGTGTTTGACTTGGTGAAGCAGAACGTCATTACTGAAGAGCAAGCACGATTGTCAGCACAGTCGAACATCATTACTAGAGCATTGGGGATAAAGCCCGATGTAGAGGTCGATATTCAAGAGTTGCCTTATGAGAAGGGCGATCGTTTCGTATTATGCTCAGATGGTATTCATGGTACGATGCCCGAAAAACAGTTGCTGAAGATGTTCGCGCAGAAAAAACCTTTGGGAATTGTGACGGATAATGTAGCAACCTATGTAGACAATTTAGGACGGCTTAGTGGACAGGGGTATGATAATCTGACACTGGCTATGGTGGAAACGAAAACGAACTCAATACTCAAACCTGTTATGTCAAAACAAACAAAAATAATTCTTGTAGCATTGGCAGTGTTTTGCCTTATTAGCATTGCAGCCAATGTGATACAGGCAGCACACTATACGGCCTTGAGTAATCAGTCTGTGAGCTGCGACAGTTTGGCAAAGTACAGCCAGCGTGACTCTGTTCAGCAAAGTACTATCAAGGTGTTGCAGGATAGTGTGGCGAAAATGGCTGTTAAGTTAGACAAGATTAAAGAAAAATCGAAATAACTAAAAAACTTAAGTAATATGAAAGTTTATTCTATCGGAAGAGACCTTGCCTGTGACATCATCATCGATGACAATACAGACGTAATCAGTCGTAGACATGCTACACTGAATGTCGAATCGTCGGGTAAGATGACTATTGTGGACCTAAGCCATAATGGTACTTATGTGAATGGCATTAGAATTAATCAGAATGTACCAGTGCCTGTGACCCGTAACGATACGGTGTCATTTGCTCATGTAGCCCAGCTGGACTGGAACCAGATTCCCAATACTCAAGGAGTGATTATCCGCTATGTGTTGATAGCATTGTTGGCAGTACTGCTCATTGGCGGCGCTATTTGGGGCTATACTTCATTTATGAGCAAGCCAGTTTCTGCTCCCGACCCCACTCCGGTAACTGTAGATAGTGCAGCACTTAAGAAAGAAGAACAGAAGATGAAAGAAGACGAGAAGGCTCGTATGGATTCTATTAAGAAGCATGTGCAGGACTCTCTAAACAAAGTTCGTGCGCAGAAGAAGGCCAGTGTAAAGGCTAAAGGCGATGCTAAGAAGCCGAGAGCCAAGAATCCCGAAAAAGGCAAAAAGGAAGAAGAGAAGCCTACACGCTTCCACTAAGCAGAATACTAACCTATAAAAAAGAAAGACTATGAGACTGTTAAAAATTGGACGCGATGCAGGTTGTGACATCGTACTGCATAGTGATAAGGTAAGTTCGCTACATGCTGAGATTACGCTAATGAATAGCGGTGACATCATGTTGGAGGATAAGGGTAGCCGCAATGGTACTTTTATTATGAATCAGCAGATAAAGCCAGGGAAACCTGTTAACATACGCCGTGGTGATGCCATTCGTTTTGCCGACGTGGAGTTGCAGTGGGGACAAGTGCCCATGCCAGAAGACAATTCGGCATACAAGGCTATCTATGGTATAGGTTCACACTTTAATAATGACATCCAGATTTCCGGTGGGACAGTGAGCCGATATCACGCAACAATAAAGATAGGACGTGACAACAAGGTGTACATCATAGACCATAGTAAGAATGGCACAACGGTTGACGGGAACAAAATTCCAAGCAACAACCCTGTGCGTATCAAGAAAAGCAGTTCCGTAGTGTGTGGTGGTGTACCAGTAAACCTGAAAGATCCTATTGTAAAGTGGCCTAAGGAAGTTTGGAAGATCGTTGCCCTCATTGCTGCTTGTCTGTGTGTGCTTGTAGGTGCAGGATGGGGCATACATAAGTATATTCAAACTCACATGGATCCCTCGTTCGAGGACGGACAATTGTATAGCCGTTATAAAAACAGTGCAGTGTACGTCAAAACTGTGTATCACTATGAGGTAAGCATTGGGGATCTTAATTCGCAGGAGATCGTGGCTCTCGGTATTCCACAGAAATTGTTGCCTTTAGGGGATAGTTATCAAGATGTTAGCGGTATGACTTCTTCTGAATTGTTGGATGCCCTTGACAAGATGTATGAGCGTGTTGCGGAAAACAATAAGTCAGAGGTAAGGAATCAAGGGCTTGGAGCAGGAACCGGTTTCTTCATATCTAGTTCAGGTGAGATAGTCACTAACCTGCATGTGGTAAAACCATGGTTGTTTAATAAAGACGAGGAGTTCTTGGAGGGTATCTTGTCAAGGTTCATGGCTCAAAAAGTAGCAACTAGAGATGCGGCCAATGTAGCATATCTGAAGCGCAAAGCAACAGTACTCTCTGCTTATACTTCTAAGATTAAAGTAAAGGGTGTGTTGGACTACATTGCCATAGTACCTAACGATGCATTGTTTGACAAAGATAATGTGATAAAGTGCCGTGTGCTCAGTGCTGATGAAGATAGAAAGAATATCGAAAAGGATGTTGCACTAATCCAGACTGTCACTAAACATCTGCCCAATGCCGATTGTGCTTTTGTCAATGTGAAAGACTCTATGGATATTCGGCCTGAGGTGTATAAGGCAGGTGAACATGTATATGTGCTTGGATTCCCTGCTGCTGCAGATCCCTTTATGCAAAATGATGCAAACCGTACGGGTATTCATTGCTATGGAACTGGTGGTAACATCACTGTTGATCCAACGGAATATTCATTCTCTTTCGATGCTGCAGCTTTGCATGGTTCCAGTGGTTCAGCCATCTTTAATCGTAAGGGAATGTTGATTGGAATTCTCAACTCTGGTAAGGGTGATAATTTCAATCGTGGTGTGAAAGCCAAGTATATCAAGGAGATTCTAGAAAAGCCACATGATTTTAATTAATGTAGTTAAGGTATAATGAAACGTATATTTTCAATAATAATGTGTGCATTGGCCGCTTATAGTGTGTCTGGTGCAGAAATAGTACAAAAGGTAGAGCTGAAGAACGGCTCGGTGTTAGAAGGCTATATACAGTCGCAGGATGGTTCTAGCAAGATGACCGTACATACTGAGAAGGCTCTTATTATAGTCAATAGCAATAATGCTGACGTCTTTGATCGTCAGGTTAAATACAATCTGTTGGATCAGGCTTGGAAAGACTGGGCGGCAGAGCATGATGCTTTCAGTGGTACTGGTGACAATCGTATACTTACACTTAATGAGGTCTCGTTTAAGGAAGATCTAAATGATAGTGTTATGGTTGACACAGCAGTGAATTTGAAGGGAATGAATTTTGAGAGGTACCTTATCAAAGGTATGCATTCTGCTAATAACGTGAAAGTGTTGGAACGAGGTGTTACAGTGAAATATTTAGAATTGACTCCCAATAGTTATGTAGTTGCTTGGAGTGATATTAAGGCTATTAGGTCTGATCGCCGTCAGAAGACAGCTCTGTCAGGCATCAATCGCATTTATGAGTTGAAGAATGGCAGAACATATGAAGGCCAGTATGCGGGAGAAACCGACAATTCATTGAGCCTCTATATGGATAATGGTATGGTACAGTCGTTCAAGAGTAATGACGTGGTGAAGTACACTTTCCGCCCCATTAATCCGAATCAAGACATCTTCGAGCAGAGTCCGCTGGTGGACATTATCAGGACTGTAAGAGGTGCAGTGGTAAGAGGTATTATCCTTGAGCAAAACTATGCCAGCAAGAAGGATTCTGAGAATCTGTTTTTGATTCAGACATCATCTGGAGCTATTCAAACAATTAAAGTTTCAGAGATTGCAGAACTGCGCAAGGAAGAGAATCCTAAGTATGCACCCAAATTTGACCTCATGTTGAACAATGGTGATGTGGTTATTAACAGAAAGCCTGTAAACTTTGTCAAGGTGGTAGAAGAAGATGATGTCCTTGTGTTGGATAGCATTGGTAAAATGGCATTGAAGACAGATGCCAGTGGGAAAGCGCAAATAACAGTAGAATATCGTTTGGACGACAACGCTGGACTTGAGGCATTCCAATTGGTGAAGGTGACTGAGACCAAGGTGAAGAAGCAAATGATATATAGTTTTAGCTATAAGGACTTGGTAAATGCCGTGACTCATGCTATAAAAATTGAAACTAGCGTGAACAAGACTACAAAGGCAGAATACGAACTCTACAGGAAGGGTGTTTATGCTCTTTATGATGCTAAAAAGAAAAGAGCAATACCATTTATCGTACAATAGATATGACACCAATTACGTCACAATACTATCAGCTGAGAGGTATAGCGATATCTAAACAAGGCGGGCGTCCTGAAAATCAGGACGACATGGGCTGGGTAGATACGCCATTAGGATTTCTTGTGGTGGTGTGTGACGGTATGGGTGGTGGTCCTGGTGGCAGGACGGCATCCTATATTGCTAAAAACGTCTTCTTGTCAGAAATGCTGAATAGCAGTCCACAGGCTTCGCGTGTGGAAGCATTGAAAAGAGCTGTTAGCAGAGCTAATGATGCATTGTACCAGAAAATGGAGGAGCAGCCAAGTCTGAAAGGCATGGGTTCTACTCTTGTTGCTGTGCTTATTTGTGGACAGTCGGCATTAGTGACACATCTGGGTGATAGCCGTTGTTATAAGATAAGGGGACGGCGTATCATCTTTAGGACTAAGGACCATTCGCTAGTTGGTGAGTTAGTGCGCAATAAAGCCTTGACAGAGGAGCAGGCACGTGTGTCACCGCAGTCAAATGTTATAATGCGCGGACTTGGGAATACCAGTAATCATGTTCCTGAGATTGATGAGGTGGCTTTCCATAAAGGTGACCGCTTCTTGTTGTGTACGGATGGTGTATGGGGTATTATGCCTCATGAGGAACTGGCACAGCGTCTAACATCCGCACAAGATATCCAGTCGCTGGTAGGCAATCTTTCTGCAGAGGTAGATCAACGTGGATTTGCCACGGGAGGGCATCATGACAATCATACCATGGCTGTTGTGGAAGTGAATATGAACTCAATACTTAAAGAAAAGATGGATAAACTGACTAGAATGATTGTGGGAGTCTTGGGAGTCTTGTTGGCAGTGAGCCTGCTCTTTAATATCCTGCAGTTGCGTAGTGGCAGCAATAATGCTGATTTTCAGGAACTTCAGGCACTGTTAGATGAAAAGAATCAACAGATAGCCCAGATGGAAAACTCATTGCAACTCTATAACGACATAAAGGAGAAGGGAAGTAAAGAGCTTATTACACGTGTAGAGGTGCTGGAATATGAGAAAGCATCATTGTTGGAGTATATTGACAGTTTAATGAACAAAGTTGATAAACTTGAGCAGAAAGTAGCAGAAGCAACGGCTCCAGTAAAAAGTAAAGACAATTCTAAGGGTAAAACCAATAATGTTTCAGCTCAGGAAACTGCGCAACGAATTGTAAACCGTTTGGCGAGTATGAAAGAGGTGAGTGGTAAGGATTTTGCACAGACGATGGGTAAGAAAGCGCAGTACCGTAATGAAATTCTTGTTCTGCTTGTTGATTTGAATAAAAAAACAGGACAGAAACACAAATCTACAATCGACGGTGTGGTGCGTGAACTAAAAGACCCTCAAAGTTTAGCGATGAAGGTTGGTCAAAACCAGGAAAGGGTTTATATTTCGACAATGCCGGCATCCAAAAAGATTGATCAGTTGGCAGAGAAGATTAAGAAAATTAAGAGTCAAATATAAAAACGTAATATTATTATGTCTATAGTCAGATTACAAGGTGAAGTAGAGAGAAGAAATGGTATCTACTATCAAGTGGACTCTGCTGACGAGCCCATTGGAGTAGGCGGCATGGGACAAGTGTATAAAGGTATCTGTGTCAACGAACGCACAGGTGCTACGCGTCCTGTAGCTATTAAGTTTATGTTCGATGACCTGCCAGCACAGGCTATAGAGCGTGCAAGGCGTGAAGCATCCATACAGTTGCGTAATGACAATTTGGTAGAGATGTTAGGTTTCATTGAAATCAATGAGCAGACCCCCTCTGGTGTTGTCAAACATTATCATGTTGTCAGTGAATTGCTGAATGGAGTTTCGCTGTACGACATTTTTGAAGGCAAGACAACTGACCGAGACGGAGAAGATGTCGCCTATGCTGTCAAACTTATGCAGGACTATAAAAATGATCCTGAACATTTTGCAAAGATAATCGTAGTAAACGTACTGTCAGGACTGATGGCTTTGCACGATGCAGGTTACATCCATCGTGACATTGACCCGTCCAATATTATGGTGACCAGTGATGGACATATAAAACTCATTGACTTTGGTATTGCCAAACAAATGAATACGTTGACCACTAGTGACAAGTCTTTGACAGTAGCTGGCAAGTTTATGGGTAAGCCTGAATATGCAGCCCCAGAGTTGGCATTAGGTGATATTCAACATCAGAATCAGACAACAGATATTTATGCCATGGGTATACTACTTTACCAGTGTATTGTGGGACATACTCCTTTTGAAGGTGCTCGTCATGAGATTTTGGACAAGCAGTTGAAAGCAAAGTTGCCATTGGATGTTATTCAGAATAAGGACTTGAAGGCAATTATTGCCAAGGCTTGCGAGAAGAAACAAGAACTGCGTTTCCAGACTTCGGCACAAATGCGTGTAGCATTGGAAAATCCGAAGAGTATGCAGGGTGGTCTCTCAAGACAGAAAAAGATAGGAATTGCAATTGCTATAGTCGCTCTTGTTATAGTTTTGGGAATTGCAGGAATTGTTGCCAAGAATAAGCAGGATGCTGCTAAAGCTGAAGCAGAAAAGGCTTTGTTTGAAAAGCAAAAAACACAGTTTATGTCAACGCTCAACTCAAAACTAGATAAGGCAGACCAAGAAGCCTCTGAAGGCATGGATAGTGAAAATGCAACATACGAGCAATCGCTAATGTCTGCATATAGTGCCTATAAGGAGGCTGCAGACTTGCTAAATAAGGATAAGACCTTCAAGGTGAAAGTTGATGTGGCCTCGCGCCAACAAAAGGTGTTGGAGGCTTTGAAGAAAGCACAACAAACTCTTTCAGAGCAGGCGAAGATGCTGGGTGAGATGGGTGAGGAAGAATCTGCTGGTCTGGCAGAAGAACGTGCAAGGAAGGTGGAAACTTTTTTGAATAGTATAAAATAATAACTAAATAGGTAGAATAATAAGAAATGAATAGATTACTTAAATTATTTACTTTCTTGTTGTTGCTTAGTGTGTCATCTGTAGGATATGCACAGAGTGGTGATAAACTGTTTATGGAAGGACAGAAATTGCAACAGACTATGACTGTGCCTTCACAGAATGCCGCTATCAAGAAGTTTCAGGCGGCAAAGATTGTTTATACCACTGCGGACAAGAAAAAGATGTGTGATAATCAGATTGCTATTTGCAATAAAAATATTGCATCTCTGCGGAAAGGTAGTGGCAGAGGGTCGGCAAGGACAACCACTCCTGCTCCAACTATAGCCCCCAAAGCGTTCTCTCTCAGCCAGAACAAGGTAGAGTTTGTTGGGGATAAACCTGGTGCTGTGAATATCAAGGTGGAAGCTGAGACTATGGACTGGAATTTTACAGTGCCAGCAGGTGTTGAGGGTATGGATAATTTTATAAAGGTAACACGCAGCAGCGATGCTAAGTCTATAGATATAGCTGTAGATAAGAACGATAAAACCTTGGATCGTGAACAGGTGGTTAATGTTGATTTTGGTGACAAACGGGAAGTCGTCACAGTTCGACAATTTGGTAAACCTGTTACATTGAGTACGAATGCCAATCAGTTAACATTTGGTCTAAAAGGTGGTAATAAGACATTGGAGATTTATACAAATTCAGATTCTATAATCACTTCTAATAACGATTTGACTTGGTACATAGAATCGAAACCAGACTGGATCGTTACTAAGGTAGAGGTAAAAAAGAAGAAGGGATTTTTTGGTAGTGCTTTCTCTGCATTGAAAGAAGCAGTTTCTGGATCAGCTTCAGCGGCCTCTGAGGAAGATGTGAAAATTTCAAATCTTAAACTAACTGTTAGTGCTATAGCAAAATCCAGTCCTGCCTATAATACAGGTCGTAAGGGTGAGATTGTGTTTGCTAGCCAGGACAAAAGATATCGGGTTGAGATTATTCAGGAGAAATAAGTCTAATAATAGGAACTGAAAGAAGGGGTGCTTCACTAATGGTAAGCACCCCTTTATAAGTGTGTAACCATCCCACTTCTGACGTATTTTGAGACTGCAAGGATCTCCTTACCTTTGCAGTCTCAAATTATGTTGTTATGTTTAGTCTGAATGAAAGTAACAAGTATATGGTCTACGGTAGTCATGTAGACCTTCGCAAGGGAGTGGAGCCATTGAGTGGTCTGGTTCGTATGATGCACCTGTCGACTACTGACGGCAGTGTCTATGTGTTTCTCAATCGCAGCCGCAACCGTATGAAGCTGCTTCACTGGGAGCGCGGTGGCTATGTGATTTACTACAAGCGTCTGGAGCAGGGCAGAATCAGCCTTAAGGTGTTCCGCAGCCCTTCGGCTCCCCAGTTCTATTCTCTGAGGTGGGACGAGCTCTTGCTGTTCATGGAGGGCGTGTATCCTTCTGCCGCCCGCAGGAAGCGCTTTAATATACAATAAGTTACAATAATATTTATTATGTTGCACATGTCAGAAAGAAGTAGCACCTTTGCACCTGCAATCAGATAATCAATGGCAATGACGAGGAAACAGTACATAAAGCAGCTGACACAGGCAGAGAGGAGCATCCACGGCAAGGATGTTCCCCAGAAGGCGAGTGCCGGTGTGATAGACGGACTGTGTGATGTCATTGCTGGCCAGAGAGCCGTGATTGCCGACAAGGAAATCGTGATTGCCGACAAGGATGCCGTGATTACGTCAATGGACGAGCTTATAGCCAAGCTGAACCAGCAGGTGAGGCTGTTCCAGCGGCAGATATACGGTCGCCGCAGCGAGAAGCTCCATCCGGAGGATCCCAGCCAGCTGAGCCTGGACTTCGGCGAGGAGCAGGTGCTCCCGCTGAGCGACGAGCAGCTGAAGGAGGAGGCCAAGCGCGTCGAGGCCACCAAGGCCGCCGTCCACAAGGAGGCCGACAGCCGCCGTTCGCAGAAGGAGGCCGCCCAGTCACGCAAAGGCCAGACCTACCGCATCGGCACCGAGGTGCCCCGCCAGGAGCCGTCCGTGTTCTATCCTGAGGGCTACGACCCTGAGACGATGGTGGTCATCGGGTGGAACACGCACGAGTATCTGGAGATAGAGGGTCCGAAGGTGTCGGTACGCGTGGAGCGCGAGGCCATCTGCAAGCTGAAGGGTGCGAAGCCCACCGACGCCCATACGCAGATATTCGAGGCCCGGAAGTCGCAGAACTGCCTCCCGGGCTGCATCGCTGGGAACAAGACGATGGCCACCATCATCACCGACAAGTACTGCCACCACCTTCCCGAGTACCGCCAGGCGAAGTGCTTCGAGGCCATGGGGCTGAAGCTCTCCACGACGAGCATCAACCGCTGGCAGCACGACCTGGCAGACGTGCTCCTCCCCATCTACGAGCAGCAGACGGAGCTGGTGTTCTCCTCCAAGTACCAGCACCTGGACGAGACGACCACCCCGATAAACGACCAGAAGCACCACACGCGCAAGGGCTACATCTGGGACGCGGTGGACGGCATGGGGCAATACGGGCTTGCATTCTTTTATGAGAAAGGCTCGCGGGGCGAGAAGGTCATCAGGCCCAAGCTGCTCCACCGCAGGGCGGCCATACAGTCAGACGGGTATACGGTATATGAGAACATAGAGAAGTCGCAGATGGAGGGCATCGTGACGCTCTACTGCATGGCCCATGCCCGGCGCAAGTTCGAGCAGATCAGGGACACGTCGCCCGAGGCGCGGCAAGTCCTGGAGTACATAGCCACCCTCTACGAGCTGGAGGCCAATCTCAAATATGCCAATGCCGACCACGACGAGATACGCCGCCAGCGGCAGGAGAAGGCCGTGCCCATACTCGGTTTCATCAGGCTGATGCTTGAGAAGTACAGAACCGTGGACACGCCGGCAAGCGCACTGGCCAAGGCCTGCGACTACGCACTCGAGAGATGGGACGGCCTGTGCCGCTACTGCGACGAGGGCTACTACGAGATAGACAACAATGCCGTCGAGCGCTCAATCAGGCCCATCACCCTCGGACGCAAGAACTGGCTCTTCGTCGACAGTGACGAGTCGGCAAAGGATGCAGCCGTGTACATGACGCTCATCGGGTCATGCAGCCTGCTTGGCATAGCACCATACAAATACTTTGAGTAGATACTGCCAAGGCTGCATGGTAACATGACCGAGGAAGAGTACAAGGAACTGCTGCCGTACAAAGCGGCAAAGGAAATAAAAAAAGGCTAAGTCCTCACGGAATGCAAAATTAGCGGCATCATACCAAAAATGGGTGATGCCGCTAATTTTGTGAGAGCACGTCAGAAGTGGGATGGTTTCATAAGTGTTATGCCAGTTTCGAGAGGTCTGGCTCCTCAATATATTTCAGTTTGTTGGCGATGATGACCTTTTCAGCCTCTTCTGCGTTCTCCGTACGGAATATCATGATGCCCTTGCCGTTCAGCAGGAAGGTGTACATATAGGCAATGGAGATGCCTGCCTTGGAGAAGGTCTCAACAGCATCGGCAGCACGGCCGGGCTCATCGTCGAGTTCAAGGGCGAAGACATTGCTTTGTGCAACAGCTACGCCATTCTTTTTCAGCTCCTCGTAGGCACGAAGAGGTTCACTGCAAATGAGACGATAG
>CACWWZ010000054.1 GCA_902764705.1 uncultured Prevotellaceae bacterium
TAGGCATCTCGCCATTCTTCAGACGTTCTATCTTCTGTGCATCGACATCGACACAAGTAACATGGGAACCCATTTCAGCAAAACAAGTGCCACTAACCAAACCTACATATCCGGTACCAACAATTGCAATTTTCATGAGTAAAAATAATTAGTCAGTCTTTCAAAAAAAATAATATCACCCAACCGTATAGGCCAGCAACACGACAATTCCCATCAAGACAGCAATTACCAGAAGTGCCATCTTCAAGATCTTTGCCATCTGCTTGCGCTTCCTAATTGCAGCCAAACTTTTATGTTTGAAGCGAGAGGCTCCGTCTTCCTTGTGGTGATGATGAGTATGATGATGTTCTCCCATTATTTCAAGATATTATACAATAATGATGCAAGTGAAATCACAATACTTGTTGCCGAGAACCAAAGCGTAGTCATAGAGCCCACGCTGGAGTTTTGAGCCTTCACCTTATTGGGCTCCACATAAACCACATCGTTCTGCTGAAGATAATAATAAGGTGAGTTAACAATATTAGCATCATTCAGATTGAGCGTATGAATCTCCTTCTTGCCTGTAGCATCCTCGCGAATCAGTTTGACCTTGTTACGAACACCATAGATTGTGAGGTCTCCAGCCTGTGCCAAAGCCTCGAGGATCGTAATCTTCTCACGAGAAACTTGGAAACTACCCGGGCGATTGACTTCTCCAATCACAGAAACGGAATAGCTTGACATACGAACCGTCACAATGGGATTTTCCGATTCGGCCATGTATGGGCGAATCTTCTCCAAGATCATCCGCTCTGCTTCCGACTTGGTCAGGCCACCAACTTTGATGCTGCCAATGATGGGAAAGGTGATGTAACCTTGATTGTCAACCAGATAACTCTGCAAAGCAGGCTGGCTAGTCGAAGTGCGCTGTCCCATGGTATAAGGAGTCGGGACGGTCAGGTTGAAGGGTACTGCAGCTTCCTGATTGGTAGTGCTCACCGTGATAGTCAACTGATCCTTAGGCATTATATGCGCATCATAAAGCATACGGGACTTCTCATAGTAAATACTGTCACTGTTCTGGAAGTAGGCAATGTTCTTGGTACTGCCACAGGAAGCCAGCATCAATGCCATCAGGGCTAAAACAAGAATAGAACTAATCTTCTTCATATTCATTATATATATAATTGTCACTTAAATTGCCACCAATGTTTTTTCTTAGGTGCTTCATGCCGTTCAAGGCTGTTTCTTGCAGCCTCGTCTATGATGTGATACCACTTCTGGTGCTGTTTTATCATGCGATAGATTGTGCCCCAGTCAGGCAAACCACCTATATTGCGGTCATCGATAAAGACATCGACCTTCAATTTGCGTGAAAAATGCGGATTGTTGTCCACCGTTTCTTCCGGATAGTCCCGATTGACGGCATAGAATTCCAGTCCTCTCTCCTTGCACCAATTGACAGCGTCGTCCAAGAGTTGTCCCTCGCGTACGGACCACAGCACCAAGCGGTGCCCGTCCTGACGAAGCATCTTCAACGTGTCAATGGCAAAGGGAATTTCCGGTCCAATCTCCGGATATCTATGCTCAACAATGGTTCCGTCAAAATCCACTGCAATTAACATCTCTATCTACTATTAATACCGAATTTACTTCTTGATACTATTATCGTCCTTATTACCGTAGTGGGACTCCATGTAACTGCCATAGTTGCCATAGTTCCCATAACCATACTTACCATAGCCATACCTACCATAGCCATACCTACCATAGCCATAGCGTCCGTACTTGCCGTATTTGCCATAGCCATAGTAATAGCCATACTTCTTCTTGGACATGTCGACACCATTGAGGATGACGCAGCAATTGACCAACTTACCCTCCTCAGCCAGCGAATTAACCAATCCCACGTTCGCCTTAGGCGTATAGTCAGCACGACATACGTAGCAGCAAACATTGGCATAGCGACTAATCTGCAACGTATCGGTTACCAATCCAACAGGTGCAGTATCAAGAATCACATAGTCATACTGTGTCTTGAGCATGTCCAATATATTAGAAAGGTTCTCACGAGCGAGCAATTCGGTGGGATTGGGAGGTACAGGCCCTGCAAGCAGCAAGTCAAGATTGGTGTTTACACCAGATGGGCAAACGGTGGCAGCAAGTTCCTGCGGGCTGACCTCATCCTTGACAAGCAGTTGGGTAATACCCCGTGTACGGTCTTTCACTCCGAAAAGACGCCCTAAAGCCGGTTTACGAATGTCAAGACCACAAAGGATGACCTTCTTGCCTAACAAAGCAAAAGATACAGCCAAGTTTGCTGCGAGGAAGGTCTTGCCCTCACCCGATGTTGACGATGTGAAGAGAATCACTTTTTCGCTTTCTTTCATCATGAACTGGATATTGGTACGCATGGAGCGGAATATCTCGTCAATCTGGTTATTCTTGTTGGCTTGGACCACAATACCAGCCGAATCCTTTGCACTCTCACTTGCGACAGGCACGTCTGCCACGATAGGTAACTTCGTCATACGGGCCACGTCATCATGTCCCTCGATGCGATAACTCAGCAACTGAATGACATATAATACCATGAAGGGAATCGCCAATCCCAAGATGAAAGCAGCCAAAAGGATAATCATGTTCTTCGGGCTCACCTTTCCACCCATCTGAGGCTCATCAATCATCTTGCCCTTATCTGCCGTAGCAGCCAGCGAGATAGAGTTCTCTTCACGCTTCTGCAACAATAGCAGATACAAGCCAGACTTCACCTCCTGCTGGCGACCAATCTGATTGAGTACACGTTCCTTTTCTGGCGTATTGCTAATCTGTCCCTGATACTTTGAATACTCTTTGGTCAGTCCCTGACGCTGAATGTCAACAGACCGACGAGCCTGAAGCAGTGCGGCATGGATGGCCGACTGTAGTTCATCCAGCGTAGAGGTAAGCGCAAGCACCTGAGGCGCCTGTTCGCTGGAAGCCTTCAACAAGCGATTACGATCCTGTACAACCTGGTTGAAACTGGCAATCAGTGTGGTAGACGCATGATCTGTCATACCAACATTCGAAGGAATAATCTTATATTTATTATAAGGATTGTCAACAAATTTACGCAGATAATCCAACAACTGGATCTGAGAATTGACTTCGGCCAATCTGCGAGAATACTCGCTTGACAACTGTAAAGTCTGGGCAGCATCAAGATTCAACTCAGTGACAGCATTGTTGCGCTTGTACTTCTCCAGTTGATCCTCCGTACTTCCCAGTTCCTTGTCAATTTTCTCCAGACGCTCATTGATGAACTCTTCAGTCTTCAAGGCTATTTCATTTTTATCAGCGTTGGCCTGTGCATTATAACAATGCACCAGTTCCTTGACGAAATCCATTGCACGCAGCGAACTGGTATTGACGACTGTCAACTGTGCAATAGTAGTCTGCTTACTGGAAGGTTCAATGGTCAGAGACTTTACGTAAGAGCGAGCCACAGCCATAGGTGGCAAGATGGTCACATAAAGAGGCGCTCCATTCTCAAAACTGTCGTTTTTCTTATTCGCTACCAACTGATTGGCAGTGAGTGTCAGTGTTCCATACGAGGTAGAGATGGTGTCAGGCAGGGCAGATACCGTTTTCTCGAAAGAAGCAACGGCATGGTCATTCAACCAAGTTTCGCCTTCAACCCTATAGCCAGAATCGCCCTTAGTGATTTCCATCTTAATCTGCCGAGTGCCATTCAGGAGTTCCGTATCAAACTCCTGCAAATGTGTCGCGTCGAGGTCCACATTAACGGGCTGGTATTTATAAACCAATACGTTCTTAATTCGTCCACCCAGTTTGTATTCGGTATAGAGTTTCAGATTGAGGACTGCATCACGTGCCAAAATGCCAGACTGCAGAATTTCAATCTCGTTCATAATACCTTCTGAGGTAGAAAGGAAGCCAAACTCCTGCATGTTGGCCAACATCTGCCCTGAATTACGGCGCTTGTTGGGCTCGTCCTTAATCAGCACTTTTGCCGACACCTGATAGGTAGGAGTGGCATAGCGCAGATATAACAATGCGCCACATACAAATATAAAGAGCGACAGTAAAAACCACTGCCAATTCAGGACGAACATGGTAAATAGATTCTGAAGACTAAAAACCGATTGTCCTTCTTGTTCTTCTATCAGTCCTTCCAATTCATCCGGACTAATTTTCTTCTCATCAGACATATACAAATTCCTATTTATTTCGTTTAAAGATTCCGGTATTGTATAAAAACTATCACCAATTTGGGTGCAAAAGTACTACTTTTTTTAAAAATATAGACCATTTTTCCGCTATTTTTTCTTATTATAGACAAATAATTTGGTATTTTACCGAATATGGATTACCTTTGCAACCGAAAAATGAGGTAAAAAGAGAATGAAAAAGATCTTTATCATATGTTTGATGACATGTATGTGTGGGACTGTGTGCGGTAATTCCTATGTCAAGGAACTCGAATCTTTACGGAACAGCATTGAACACGATTCCGTTCACGCCCTCCACTATGCAGAGTCTCTGCTTAAGAAGGACAAAAAGAATCCTGACCTTGCTGCTGCAATCGGGAAACTATTTCTCCGCGTAGGCAGGATCTCAGACGCAGAACACTTCTACGACAAAGGCTACCACATGTATCGTATTTCGCCCTCTATCATCAACTTGGCAGGCGACATCGCCTATGCCAAGAACGATTTTAAGACCGCAGAGTACTACTACTCTCGTGCCATGTATTTTGACAAGCGTGACCCAGAGGGATACTTCAAATATGCCAGGCTGTACTCAGGGAAAGACGTTGAAAAAGCTGTACAAAAGCTAAAGATACTAAGATGGTATTACAACCCTGTCAGAGTAGACCTGAAGATTGCTGACATCTATCATGAGAACAGCAAGTACGCCCAAGCAGCCGAAGTCTATGCGACGCTCCCCATGGACAGCATGGCCAAGGACGAGTTGACCAACTATGCCCTCTCCTACTATTTCCAGCAGAAATTTGACAGTGCGCTGGCCGTTACAGAAAAAGCCATAGAACGTTTTCCACGCCATCCGGCTTTTAACCGTATGCTGCTATACAACAATACGGAACTCAAAAATTATGACACTGCTCTCGCAGCTGCCGACAAGTTGTTTCATCACAGCGACCATCCAACATTCCAATACCTTGACTACATCTATTACGGATATGCACTAAACGGGAAGGGTAACTACGATCTTGCCATCCAGCAATTCGTCAAGGTGCTGGAACTCAACGAAAACCGTAACGACGCCCTCAAAGCCATTTCGGAAGCTTATGAAAAAATTGACGATTACAGCAATGCCATCACTTATTACCAGCAATACTTAGAAAAAATCGACGAAGCAGACAGGACAGCCTTCAAGGTATATCATTTAGGGAAACTATACTATGCCAAGGGTACAGACAAGAAGAACGGCAAGGAACTCAATGCCGAAAAAGAAGAAGCCCTCCACCAAGCCGATATCTGTTTCCAGAAGGTTGAGCAGATGCGTCCCGACAGCTATTTAGGAACATATTGGCGAGCCCGAACCCATGTGGCTCTTGACCCTGAAACGGAAAAAGGCCTGGCAAAGCCCTACTATCTGAAGGTCATCAATTTGTTAGGTTCCAACGGCGAAAGTACTGCGCAACTCATGGAAAGCTACAAATACCTGGCCTACTATTATTATCGCAAGCACGACAAAGACAGTTGCCTGATATATGTAGACAAAATCATGGAAATAGACCCCATGGACAACTATGCCCAACGTCTCAGCAGTGCACTGTAACCTCAGAAGCGATAGGAAAGTCCCACGTTGAAGGTGTTGAACAATGACAGGGAAGAAGTGAACTGCTCCCTTTGGAACTGTTGGCGTCCAAAGAGATAGACATTGTGAAGATAGAACAATCCCCAGTGGCTATCCAACCGGTAATGAGCATTCAATCCGAAGTTCACACCTAAACGCTTCTTGTTCATATTCATTGAAGGCCCGGCAGACAAGCCAACATCCCACCTGTTTGCCGGTTGATACCCTGCCAACAAACTTGTCATGCTGATCTGATAGTCCAATGATGCCAACTGGAGGTTCGTACTCGTGTTCTGTCCCTCCTTGGCTGTCACATATTCGAACTGGGCACGGACAGTATGCAAAGGGCTGAATGCATAACTTGCCATCAGAAGGGCATTCAGATTCACGCCCTCACCCGACTCCTTCCAAGTATTCAGATTAAAGTTCCAGCCACAGCCTGCAGCAACCTGCAACAGATGTAATCCGCTGTCGTCAAAAGTGGCAGTATGCCGTTTGCGGGGATTCCTGAGAAGAGCCGTCAAGCCAATTCTAATACTCACGGCATCCTTCATGTCTAATTGAGAATAATCTTTGCGATGTGTCTGGCTGACATGAGTTTTTGTAGCATTATCGACGAACACATCGCCACTATTCAGATGAGTGTACATGGGCTCTACATGCAGTCTCAAGTCGTCTTGCAACTTGAACCAGACCTGCATACCTGCCCGCCAGCCACCTGCCAATACATTCTTGCCACGAGCAATACCCTGACTTCCCTTGATCATAAAGAACCCTTTGTGAACACCCGCTATCAAACTGAGTCCCCATCGTTGACTCCAATCATAGTTGCTCACAAAACCCAATGGATTCACCAACAAGTCAGCAAAGAGAGAGGCGGTAGTGGACATAGAGATGCGGTCAGCCTCACCTGAACTTGTTTCAAGGCTGAAAGCACCCCTTCGGGACATATTAACCCCTCCACGGACTCCCACGGCAGGTAACATCCACCATCCCATAGAGGCTTGAAGAGACGCGCCAAATGAATCGCCTAAACCAGCCTGCATACCCGGCTGCCAGGAGATGCCATAGCCGTAATCCACAAAAAACGGGCTACGCTCCTGTTGGAACAACTTACCCACACCATGCCCAAACGAACTGGCTACATGACTTACGCCCTGTGCGACCCCTTTGGCAACTCGAACTGTAGGTCTGATCCAGTCATCGAAATGCCACATTAAACCGACATTTGAACTGCTGATAAGATTTCCTGCCTGATTGAAGTATTGATTGGTTTCATATAAATGCTTGCTCATCCAATAGAAACGCTGCTGGTAGAACAGAGAGAAGTAGCGACTCAGCCTATAATCCAATTGGAAGCCTACATTCGCCCCCAGATAAGTCTTACCTTCGCCAACAGCCAAAGTGGGGCCAGCCAAAGCACTGAAGTTCCAAGTCCGCTGATGATTCATGCCAGCCAAGAAATTGGACAGATTCAGTTTGTAGTCCGCAGACAACATCCAATATTTCCAACGCTGCTCCTGGTCGTTTTCCAATCCTACTTTTTCTGTAAGATACTCTCCACTCAGCATCACCCCATTATAACCGTCAAAATGGTAACCTGCCATTAGCAAGCCATTTTTCAACAGATTGGAGTGCGTGTTAGCAAAACACCATTTCTTAATCGTCGTGTTCCAACCACCGCCAACACCTACGAAATAGCCAGCAGGCAAGAATACAGGCTTTCCATCGACATCGAGCGGCTGTTGACCTCCCATCAAGAGTTCAACACCCAGACGAACAGACAGTTGATCATCACGCTTGCGATTCTCGTTTCCCAGCCGATGAAGCAAGAAAGCGTAAACAGGTTCCACAAAGAGACGGGTGTTGTGCCCCAGTCGCAACCAGGGCTGAATGCCAAGCCTGTAGCCCATAGACATGCTACGGCTATTGTCACCGGCATTGATGAACTTGAACAGGCCAAATTCGTAGCCTCCTATCAAATTAACGCCAGCAGGCGCCTGCCAGTCATAACGTCGGGTAAAGCCGAGAGGATTGATTAAGGCATCAATGGAAAAGGCAGCATAGCCCATCATATTCACCTTGTCTTCTGCTTTTGACCAATCAGCATTGGTAGCATTCAGGCCTGCCCGCAAGCCTATTGCCGATGAAAGCCATCCGCCAAAAGCCATGGAGAAAGAAGGACCTATAGTACTGCCCATGGTCATTTGGTCGAAGGTCGTAAAGGCAGACATTCCCATTCCGTAATCAAAGAACAAAGGACGCCGTTGAGACTGGGCATCGGCATCGCTGAGGAACCAGCGTTCGCCATCCTTGAACCTTTTCCTAAAAGATCCCGCATCAGACGGAGACGACAACAGATTGTCGAAATAGTAAAGATAAGAGAGGTTAAAACCATAAGACACATGATACTTATGCCAATTATTGCCTTGCATAGACAAGTCCATCCCGTTATTACTCACCATCACATAAGGCTCGACCGTAATGGCCGCCCGAGGGCCGGCAAAAAGCTTCATCTGAAAGCCAGCGTGAAAATTGAAAGAGGAACTATTCTCTTTCAAATCATATGCCGTCTTGCGGTTATTGCCTGCACCAATCAGCAGATGATTGAATCCAAGACCAAGAAGGCCAGAGAACTCAACGGTTCTTTCCGGACGATATCCCAAAAGATAGGATGAGAAATTGAACAGATAGTCAGCCTCGGCACCATACATTCCCATCAACGTCCTTGGTCCGTCACCGGTTTCCCCACTTGGGATATACCCCACTCCACCAGACAGTCCTAAGCGGACTGAATGCAACGGACTCAACTGGCGTCCCAAACGCAGGTGTATGTTGGTGACTGGTTCATACTTATCCATATTACTATGCTTCAACATGATGATGCCAGCACCAAAATCGAGATAAGTATGCTTTTTGGGCATCACATCTCCCATGTATCGATGCTGTCGGTCCAAGGCGAAGCGAAGGGCATTGAAATTGCGAGGGGCAGGAAGTTCATAAGACGCAGTATCAACTGGTTGTGAAACCGAAACAGAATCGCCATAACTGCGCTGGGTACCCCAGCACAGAATGGGCAATAAGCCATATCGCAATATTCTAATGATCTTCATGCTCTTCCTTTCCTTCCTGTATTTCCTGTTTTTCATCATGATTCCTTTGTCCCTGCTGCATCAGCGTCTCGAACTTCTCACGATATTCCTGAGCATGCTCCGGCTTATAAGGGTACTTCTTCTTAATTTCGTCGCTGATATTGGCATCTGAGAGATAATATTTAGTATAATAGGTGGAGTCCAAATCAAAACAATGCTGCATAAAGGCTATAAATGAAGGTGTCTGATTCTCTTTCATCAAGATAGCCTTCTCAGCTCCATACTTTGCAACCAGTTCCATGAAATCGTCATCATTTGTTTCAGAACTATTGGCAGCGATGACACCTTTCATATACCACTTCTTGGGGTTATCATCCGGAAGTGCATTGATTAAAGGCTCTACTTCCTGGTAGGTTTTCCCTAACTCTGGAGCCAACTCAAAACTCAACACTGCTCGATTCACATCGCTGGTCTGCATGGCATAGTTTAGGGCCTGCATGGCACGTTGCTGCTCGGAAGCAGTTTTATTCTGCTTAAAAAACAATGTTTCCAAATCGGTAAACATTTTAATATCACGGAAATCTTCCGTATCGGGCAACTTGTCTGCCAAATGTGATGCTGCACCAAGCTTCATGGCGCGGAAATACATGATGGCCTGGTTTGCCACCAACTCACGCCGGTTGATGGTGTATTTGTACTCATTATCAAACGAGATCTGCCTTTGTGCCTCTAAAGACGACTTCATGTCTATATAGGGGGCTAAGATGTCGGTATTGACCTCGTCATCTGCGATTGCATAACTGGCTACGCGATTGGCAATATAGGCGGCAAAAGGGCTGTATTTAGAAGTCATTCGATCTCTCAGCTCACGATATGCCCTATCAGTCAGTTTCCGCAATTCCGCACTATCGGTTATTTGGCGAAAGAGATGGTAATAATCACCATTGGAGAATCTATTGTCTCCTCCTTCCCCATAAGATTTGTCATGATAGTAGGCCCATAATGCCTCATCCGGATCCATGACCTTGTTCTGACGAATGGTATAGGAGCACTTCATCAGACGCAGATTCTGCAAAATCTGGTTCATTTCCGGTGTTTCGACCATCAGCTGCCGAATGCCATTCACGGCATTGCGCTGTACCATCTCACGAAGTTCTGTAGCCACAGAGTTCAACCCACGACCATCCAAAGAGTCTGCGACGTCCATCCATGAATAGACTTTAGGAGGAGCGACTTGCATACTTGCACTCCCCACATACTGACTAATCATAGTCAAAGCGTGCTGGGCACGCTTGTTGGCCAGTTCTGCATTCCGTTCAGGATTACCGTCAGGTGAAGCAGTACCCTGGATTTTCACATTCATCAGCTGTCGCCCATAAGAGCGTAACTCACGAACCAAACGATTAATGGTCTGCATATTCACAGAGTCATCAGTCAGAATGGCCTTTCCTATCTCAAAAGTCAGCTGAAGATCGCGGTCTGTCTCACGAAGCTGGGCTTTGGCCTGTTCGTAATATCGCTCATCAAGTACAATATCTTTGCGGGCAAAACCTATATCCAACATTTTCCATGGTTTACGGCTGTTGCAGGTACCCTCTTTGGTGTCATCATCATAATAAACATGCGTATAGTCTTCGAGGAGCATGTCTGAAACCCATTTATAGCTATGCTCAGGATTGGGCTTGGGATAAGTCGTTTCCCACTGGAAAGCAAATGGTTTTTCAGTAAGTTTCTGCAATTGCGTGTACTTTGCCAAGGAATCATTACGCTGAAAATCAAAACTCTTCCGACGTATCTGCGCTAAATGATATTGTTTACCATCAAACACCATTGGTTCCAAGTACTGTATCGTATCCTCCGTCTGGCAATCAATGACAGCCGGCTGGAAGATAAGTCTGGCATGTTTGTTACCATAATAGGCCGGAATAGACACAGACACATTCCAATGAAGGTTCGGGCCGTCATCTATCGGGGGCAGTTCACGCATCTGCATACCTCGACGCTCACCATAAATATCTGTATTTTTCAGCAAGATACCATCAGCAGAGTCACTTTTCAACTGTATGTCGTATTTCAGTGCAGAGGTTATCTTGATGACGCGCGGAGTTCCTTCGTCAATGACGAGCAACGCTCCTCCCGAAGCAATATCAGCCTCAAAATGCCCTTCGTAATCCGGAGTGGCAATATCGTTACTTTTGACAGTTGCATAGCCCCCTTGCCGCATGGACTGTGTGCGGTATTCCCGTGCCTGACGTTCCGCCTCTGTGTAATTATCAAAAATATACACAGGAATACTGACCGGGGTGTTCTGCTTTCCACCGTCCATGGTCTTCATCGCACGAGTAACACTGCCCGTGATATGCACCACCTGAGCGTGAGAGCACAAAGCCATGCACCATGCCAGGACAAACAGAACTCCTATTTTTCTAATGCTATCCACGCGCTATTGTCATTTTAAAATATATGATAGTGATATACCCAGTTTGGTAGGGAGTATCATATTGCCCACCCCCCGGCCTTTCTCATGATAGAAAAAAAAGCCGACACCAGTATGAAAATCCAGGTTCACGCGCTCAGACAAAGGCAGTACATAACCAAAAGACAGCCCCAGTCCAGCCGCATCACCATGATAGTTTTCGCCCTTCCAATCAAAATCATAGTTGCAAAAAACACCTGTCAGCCCGACAAAGTGATACATCATAGGACGTCCGCTGAAATAATAACGCCACTCTGGCATCACCGCCAACGCCCGCATATCATGAAGTATCCAGGGATGATAATTGCCCATCACATTCAAACCCAATGTGCTTCTGTTGCCAACAGTCATTTCTGCACCCACATTATAAGTCTGCACCGCCAGCAAGGCTACATCCGAAGATACAGCCAACAGTTGGGCATTGGACCTGGAAGGGCTCAGAAACACGAGTAACAGGAACAATATCAACTTCCACCTCATCATTTTTCCTTCCCCCTCCTTTTTGTCTCGGCTGCTTTTTGTTTCTTGATCTGTGAAATGGAATCATTCAAGTATTTCCGCTCTAATTCCAGTCGCTGCTTTTCAAAACGGCGCTCATAATCAAGTTTCTCTAATGAGTCGCGACGCATCTCCTTATCATGCTGACGCGCCAGATTGGCAGAATCACGCTGCATCTTCAGCTCACCCAAATGGTAACGATATCGCTCGTCAATAGTGATACGTTTCTTATAACGATTAGCCACTGAGGGGCCAAAGTGATACACTAAACTGACTTTCAAGACATCATTAATCAATAAATACGGAAGTGGAGACCAATTTAACTTATAATTGGAAGCACTTTTTGTTACCACATAGGTATTATCTACCTTTTCATATTCTTCATGCTTGGTAAATACAGCCCCTGCATTAAGAGAAAACTCCAAATCCAGACTTCCTCCATTAACAAAACTATAAAGAGGTGCCAACGTACCTACAGTGAGGCCTGTAGCAAGGTGGTTGCCTTTGTAACCAGTTGTGCTCCATTTAAGATTATGGCTTCCATAAGCGCCATAAACGCCCATGAAAAACGAGCGGAGCACTCCCCTTCCATGATGATAACGACGGACTTCGAAACGTATGTCACTAAGGTCATAGACATGATAAGAAGTCTGTAATGTATGAGTGGAAGGATTCAAACGTCCATAAATGCCTATTGTCCACCGATTCCAATTCATATTTCCCAAAGTTATCTCAGCCCCTAAATTTGGAATGAGGGCTATCCAATCTACAAAATTGGTCTTCAAACTTATTCGTTCACCTAACGACAAGGTGTCAAGTTTATTGTCATACAACTGCCTCCTGGAATTATTCCCATATAGAGATTTTCCTTCAATTGTCTGACAAAATAATAGCAAGTTTATAATCCAAAATATAATATATAACCTACTCTCTCTCAAAATTTCAACTCAAAATATAATTCTCCTAAAACGTGTGCAAAGGTACGAAGTATTAACGACATAGCCAAATTTTTTGCACAAAAAGAGCCATCACCCGTATGGCAATGGCTCTTTCATTACAACTTAAACTAAAAACATTTACTTCAATCCACGATTGGTGAGCGTGACATTAAGGAGCATGACATAACGACGATAC